>NZ_CP136709.1:37500-637500 GCF_032926325.1 Aestuariibaculum lutulentum | reverse complement strand
GATCCACGTTTTAACGATCAGTTAGTAACGCGTTTTGTTAACATGATGATGTGGGATGGAAAGAAGTCTGTAGCTTTTAAAGTGTTCTATGATGCTATTGATATTGTAGAGTCTAAAAAAACTGACGAAGAGAAAACAGCTTTAGAGACTTGGAAAGATGCTTTATCTAATGTGATGCCTCACGTAGAAGTACGTAGCCGTCGTGTTGGTGGTGCAACGTTCCAAATTCCAATGCAAATCCGTCCAGATCGTAAAGTTTCTACTGCTATGAAGTGGTTAATCGGGTACGCTCGTAAAAGAAACGAAAAATCTATGGCACAACGTTTAGCTTCAGAAATTTTAGCAGCAGCTAAAGAAGAAGGAGCAGCGGTTAAGAAAAGAGTAGATACTCACAAAATGGCGGAAGCTAATAAAGCATTCTCTCACTTTAGATTTTAATAAGAAATGGCAAGAGATTTAAAATTCACAAGAAATATTGGTATTGCTGCTCATATTGATGCTGGAAAAACAACAACAACTGAGCGTATACTTTATTATACTGGAGTTTCTCACAAAATAGGTGAGGTGCACGATGGTGCTGCAACTATGGACTGGATGGAGCAAGAGCAAGAGCGTGGTATTACTATCACATCTGCTGCTACAACTTGTACTTGGCAGTTCCCGTTAGAGAATGGTCAACCAACAGATGAAACTAAAGGTTACCACTTTAACATTATCGATACTCCAGGTCACGTTGACTTTACTGTAGAGGTAAACCGTTCATTACGTGTATTAGATGGTTTAGTATTCTTATTTAGTGCAGTTGATGGTGTTGAGCCACAATCTGAAACTAACTGGAGACTTGCTGATAACTATAAAGTACCACGTATTGGTTTCGTTAACAAGATGGACCGTCAAGGATCTAACTTCTTAGCAGTTTGTCAACAAGTAAAAGATATGTTAAAATCTAACGCGGTGCCAATCGTATTAAACATTGGTGACGAAGCTGATTTTAAAGGTATCGTAGATTTAGTTAAAAACAGAGCTATCGTATGGCATGATGAAACTCAAGGGGCAACTTTTGATGTTATCGAGATTCCAGAAGATATGAAAGAAGAAGCGCGTAAATATCGTGCACTTTTAATCGAGGAGGTAGCTTCTTACGATGAGAACTTATTAGAGAAATTCATGGAAGATGAAGACTCTATTACAGAAGAAGAAGTGCACGCTGCACTTAGAGCTGCTGTAATGGATATGGCTATCATCCCAATGATCTGTGGTTCTTCATTTAAAAATAAAGGTGTACAGTTCTTATTAGATGCTGTATGTCGTTACTTACCTTCACCAGTAGATAGAGATAGTGTAAAAGGTATTAATCCTGATACAGAGGCTGAAGAATCTCGTAAGCCTTCTGTTGATGAGCCTTTCGCTGCATTAGCATTTAAAATTGCTACCGATCCTTTCGTAGGTCGTTTAGCATTCTTCCGTGCTTATTCTGGTCGTTTAGACGCAGGTTCTTATATCTTAAATAACCGTTCAGGTAAAAAAGAGCGTATCTCTCGTATTTACCAAATGCACTCTAACAAACAAAACCCAATCGAGTTTATCGAAGCTGGTGATATTGGAGCTGCTGTAGGATTTAAAGATATCAAGACTGGTGATACTATGTCTGATGAGAAACACCCTATCGTATTAGAGTCTATGGACTTCCCTGATCCGGTAATTGGTATCGCTGTTGAGCCTAAAACTAAGGCAGACGTTGATAAAATGGGTATGGCTTTAGCTAAATTAGCAGAAGAAGATCCAACGTTTACAGTAAGAACAGATGAGGCTTCAGGACAGACTATCATCTCTGGAATGGGTGAGCTTCACTTAGATATTATTGTTGACCGTTTAAAACGTGAGTTTAAAGTAGAGGTTAACCAAGGTCAGCCACAGGTTGAGTACAAAGAGGCCGTTACTGCAAAAGCACAACACAGAGAGGTTTACAAGAAACAATCTGGTGGACGTGGTAAATTCGCTGATATCGTATTTACACTTGAGCCAGCTGAAGAAGGTAAAGATGGTTTAGAATTCGTTTCTGAAATTAAAGGTGGTAACGTTCCTAAAGAATTTATCCCTTCAATCGAGAAAGGATTTAAAGAAGCTATGAAAAATGGTCCGTTAGCAGGATACGAAGTTGATGCTATGAAAGTAACATTAACAGACGGTTCTTACCACGATGTGGATTCGGATCAGTTATCATTCGAATTAGCTGCTAAGTTAGGTTTCAAAGCTGTAGCTAAAGCTGCTAAGGCTGTAATCATGGAACCAATGATGAAACTGGAAGTTATTACTCCAGAAGAAAACATGGGTGACATTGTAGGAGATTTAAATAGAAGAAGAGGTCAAGTAAGTGACATGAGTGATAGAGCAGGAGCTAAAGTTGTTAAAGCTATCGTTCCGTTATCAGAAATGTTTGGTTATGTAACAACATTAAGAACATTATCTTCTGGTCGTGCAACATCTACTATGGAATTTTCACACTATGCTGAAACTCCTTCTAACATTTCAGAAGAAGTAATTAAAGCAGCTAAAGGCGTTGAAGCTTAAAATCTAAGAAAATGAGTCAAAAAATTAGAATAAAATTAAAGTCATACGATCACAATTTAGTAGACAAGTCTGCTGATAAGATTGTAAAAACAGTAAAAAATACTGGAGCTGTAGTAACTGGACCAATTCCATTACCTACTAACAAAAAAATCTTTACTGTTTTACGTTCTCCACACGTAAACAAGAAGTCAAGAGAGCAGTTCCAATTAAGCTCTTACAAGAGATTAATGGATATCTACTCTTCGTCTTCTAAAACAATTGATGCTTTAATGAAACTTGAATTACCAAGTGGAGTTGAAGTAGAGATTAAAGTTTAAGTAGAACAATCGACATGTCCTTAACGACTGGTTAAGGAAAAACGGAAAAATACAATTCAAGGCTGAAACGTATTTTTGGCCTTGAGTTTTTTTAATAACAAATAGTAATAATTAATAAATAATTTAATATGTCTGGGTTAATTGGAAAAAAAATCGGTATGACCAGCATTTTCGATGAAAATGGGAAAAACATTCCATGTACAGTAATCGAAGCGGGTCCATGTATCGTTACCCAAGTCAGAACCACTGAAGTTGACGGGTATGAAGCTCTTCAATTAGGTTTCGATGACGCGACAGAAAAAAGCGCAACTAAAGCTGACTTAGGTCACGCTAAAAAGGCTGGAACTTCTGTAAAGCGTAAAACCGTTGAGTTCAAAGGTTTTGGTGAGGAGTACAAATTAGGTGATGCGATCACTGTAGATCACTTTATTGAAGGAGAGTTCGTTGATATTTCAGGAACTTCTAAAGGTAAAGGATTCCAAGGGGTTGTAAAACGTCACGGTTTTGGTGGTGTAGGTCAAGCGACTCACGGTCAGCACAACCGTTTAAGAGCTCCAGGTTCTATTGGTGCTGCTTCATATCCTGCAAGAGTATTCAAAGGAATGAAAATGGCTGGAAGAACAGGAAATGATCAAGTGAAAGTTGAAAATTTAAGAGTTTTAAAAGTAGTTCCAGAAAAGAACTTACTTGTTGTTAAAGGATGCGTTCCTGGACACAAAAACGCTTATGTAATTATTAGAAAGTAATGGAAGTAGCAGTTTTAGATATAAACGGAAAAGATACTGGAAGAAAGGCAAACCTTTCTAATGAAGTATTTGCTATTGAGCCTAATAATCATGCAGTATATTTGGATGTTAAGCAATACTTAGCAAACCAAAGACAAGGTACTCACAAAGCAAAAGAAAGAGGTGAGATCTCTGGAAGTACTCGTAAGATTAAAAAGCAAAAAGGAACAGGTACTGCTCGTGCGGGTAGCATCAAGTCTGGAGTGTTTAAAGGTGGTGGACGTATGTTTGGTCCAAGACCAAGAAACTATAGCTTCAAACTTAACAAAAACGTTAAACGTTTAGCTCGTAAATCAGCGTTAAGTATCAAAGCAGGAGAGCAATCAGTAGTTGTGTTAGAAGATTTCAACTTCGAAACTCCAAAAACTAAGAACTTCACTGCGGTGCTAAAAGCCTTAAACTTAGAGAATAAAAAATCTTTATTCGTGTTGGGTGCGTCAAATAATAATGTATATTTGTCGTCACGCAATTTACAAGGCTCTGAAGTTATAACTGCTTCAGAATTAAACACTTACAAGATTTTAAATGCGAATCAAGTAGTTGTTTTAGAAGGTGCTTTAGAAGGAATTGAATCAAATTTAAGTAAATAGAAACCATGAATATCTTAATTAAACCTATAATCACAGAGAAAGCGACTGCAGATAGCGAGTTAAGAAACTGCTATACTTTCGCAGTGAACACTAAGGCGAACAAGATAGAAATTAAGAAAGCAGTAGAAGCTGCTTACGGGGTTTCTGTTGAAAAAGTTCGTACTATAAATGTCCGTCCAGAAAGAAGAACTCGTTACACAAAAACAGGTCTTCAACATGGTAAAACAAATGCTGTTAAAAAAGCAATTGTACAACTGGCGGAAGGTGAAATGATTGATTTATACAGTAACATGTAATTAAAGACAAATGTCAGTAAGAAAATTAAAACCAATCACACCAGGGCAGCGTTTTAGAGTAGTAAATGGTTATGACGCCATTACTACTGATAAGCCGGAGAAAAGTTTATTAGCTCCGAAAAAAAGGTCTGGTGGTAGAAACAGTCAAGGAAAAATGACCATGCGCTACATTGGTGGTGGTCATAAAAAGAAGTATCGTATTATCGATTTCAAACGTAACAAAGCTGGAATCCCTGCTGAAGTTAAGTCTATCGAGTACGATCCAAACAGAACCGCTTTTATCGCATTATTGAATTATCAAGATGGCGAGAAAAGATATATCATTGCTCAAAACGGTTTACAAGTAGGTCAAACTGTAGTTTCAGGAGAGAACATCGCTCCGGAAATTGGTAATGCAATGCCTTTAAGTCAAATTCCTTTAGGAACAATTATTTCTTGTGTTGAGTTACGTCCAGGTCAAGGAGCTGTTATGGCTCGTAGTGCTGGTGCATTTGCTCAGTTAATGGCAAGAGATGGTAAATTTGCAACTGTAAAATTACCTTCAGGCGAAACAAGATTAGTTTTAGTAAACTGTTTAGCAACTGTAGGTGCGGTATCTAACTCAGATCACCAATTGTTAGTATCTGGTAAAGCAGGTAGAACAAGATGGTTAGGAAGAAGACCTCGTACTAGACCAGTAGTAATGAACCCGGTTGATCACCCAATGGGAGGTGGTGAAGGACGTGCATCAGGTGGACATCCACGTTCTAGAAACGGTGTTCCAGCTAAAGGTTACAGAACACGTTCTAAAAAGAACCCAACAAATAAGTATATTGTAGAACGTAGAAAGAAATAAGACATGGCAAGATCATTAAAAAAAGGACCTTACGTTCATTATAAATTAGAGAAAAAAGTTGCTGACAATGTTGAGTCTGGCAAGAAAACAGTAATCAAAACTTGGTCTCGTGCTAGTATGATTACTCCAGATTTCGTTGGACAAACAATCGCAGTACACAATGGCCGTCAATTCGTTCCAGTATACGTTACTGAAAACATGGTAGGTCATAAATTAGGAGAATTTTCACCAACACGTTCATTCCGTGGACATGCAGGTGCTAAAAACAAAGGTAAAAAGTAGTAAGCTATGGGAAGTCGTAAAAAACAAATGGCAGACGCTATTAAGGAAGAAAAAAAGCAAGTTGCTTTTGCTAAGCTTAATAATTGTCCTACGTCACCAAGAAAAATGCGCTTAGTAGCCGATTTAGTAAGAGGTGAAAAAGTTGAGAAAGCACTAAACATTTTAAAATTTAGCCAAAAAGAAGCTTCAAACCGTTTAGAGAAATTGTTATTGTCTGCAATTGCAAACTGGCAAGCTAAAAACGAAGATGCAAGCATCGAAGACGCTGAATTATTTGTTAAGGAGATTAGAGTAGATGGTGGATCTATGTTAAAAAGATTACGTCCAGCTCCTCAAGGTCGTGCACACAGAATTAGAAAACGTTCTAACCACGTAACTATCGTTGTTGGAGCTAACAATAACACACAAAGCTAAGATAGAAGTATGGGACAAAAAACAAATCCAATCGGAAATCGCTTAGGTATTATCAGAGGATGGGAATCTAACTGGTACGGAGGTAATGATTACGGAGATAAGCTTGCCGAAGACGATAAAATTAGAAAATACGTTCACGCGCGTTTATCTAAAGCTAGTGTAAGTAGAGTAATTATCGAGCGTACTCTTAAACTTGTAACCGTTACTATCACTACTGCTAGACCTGGTATTATTATCGGTAAAGGTGGACAAGAGGTAGACAAGTTAAAAGAAGAGCTTAAGAAAATTACTGGAAAAGAAGTTCAGATTAACATCTTTGAAATTAAAAGACCTGAACTTGACGCATTCTTAGTAGGATCTAGTATTGCTCGTCAAATTGAGAACAGAATCTCTTACCGTCGTGCAATCAAGATGGCTATTGCTGCTACAATGCGTATGAACGCTGAAGGAATTAAAATCGAGATTAGTGGTCGTTTAAACGGAGCTGAGATGGCACGTTCTGAACACTACAAAGAAGGTCGTATTCCTTTATCAACCTTTAGAGCCGATATTGACTATGCTTTAGTTGAGGCACACACTACTTACGGTAGATTGGGTGTTAAAGTATGGATCATGAAAGGTGAAGTATATGGTAAAAGAGAGCTTTCTCCGCTTGTTGGATTATCTAAGAAGCAAGGAAAAGGCGGAGCGCCAGGACGTGGTGGAAACGCAAAACCTCGTCGTAGAAAGTAATTTTTTATAAAGTAAAGAAAAATGTTACAGCCTAAAAGAACAAAATTTCGTAAGCAAATGAAGGGCCGTATGAAAGGTCTGTCTCAAAGAGGACATCAACTTTCAAACGGAACTTTTGGAATAAAAGCATTAGACTCTGTGTTTATCACATCTCGTCAAATAGAAGCTGCACGTATTGCTGCTACTCGTTACATGAAGAGAGAGGGGCAACTTTGGATTAAAATATTTCCAGACAAGCCTATCACTAAAAAGCCTCTTGAGGTACGTATGGGTAAAGGTAAAGGTGCTGTAGAATATTGGGTAGCAGTAGTTAAGCCAGGAAGAGTATTATTTGAAATTGGAGGGGTGCCATTAGACGTAGCTCAAGAAGCATTACGTTTAGCTGCACAAAAGCTTCCAGTAAAAACTAAGTTTTTAATTGCTCGCGATTACGAAGCATAATTTATTTGATATTATGAAACAATCAGAAATTAAAGAATTATCAGTAGCCGAGTTACAAGAGAAACTTGGTGAAACAAAAAAGAGTTATTCAGACCTAACATTAGCTCATGCAATATCTCCTTTAGAGAATCCAATTCAATTACGTTCATTAAGAAGAACTGTAGCTAGAATTGCGACAGAATTAACTAAAAGAGAATTACAATAATTCTGCTAAAAGATGGAAACAAGAAATTTAAGAAAAGAACGTATAGGAGTTGTTACTAGTAACAAAATGCAGAAGTCTATTGTGGTTTCTGAAGTTAAAAAAGTAAAGCACCCTATGTATGGTAAGTTCGTGTTAAAAACAAAGAAATACGTTGCGCACGATGAGACAAACGATTGTAACGTTGGAGATACTGTAAGAATCATGGAAACAAGACCTTTAAGTAAATCTAAATGTTGGAGATTAGTTGAAATCATAGAAAGAGCTAAATAATTATGGTACAGCAAGAATCAAGATTAAAGGTAGCAGACAACACTGGAGCTAAAGAAGTTTTAGTAATCCGTGTTTTAGGTGGTACAAAAAGAAGATATGCTTCTGTTGGAGATAAAATTGTAGTTTCTGTAAAAGATGCTACTCCTAACGGGAACGTAAAAAAGAAAGCAGTTTCTACTGCGGTTGTTGTACGTACTGTAAAAGAAGTAAGAAGACCAGACGGATCATATATTAGATTCGACGACAACGCATGTGTACTTTTAAATGCTCAAGGAGAGATGAGAGGTACTCGTGTATTTGGTCCTGTTGCTAGAGAGCTTCGTGATAGACAATTCATGAAAATTGTATCATTAGCACCAGAAGTGCTTTAATACATTAAAATTAAGATGACAAAGCTTAAAATAAAAACTGGAGATACTGTAAAAGTAATTGCTGGAGACCACAAAGGTGCTGAAGGTAAAGTACAAAAAGTATTAATAGAAAAGAACAAAGCGATCGTTGAGGGGGTTAACTTGGTTAAGAAACACACTAAACCAAGTGCCCAAAATCCTCAAGGAGGAATCGTTGAAAAAGAGGCTCCTATCCATATTTCAAACTTAGCGTTGTTAACTTCGAAAGGAGAAACAACAAGAGTAGGTTATAAAGTAGAAGGGGATAAAAAAGTAAGATTTTCTAAAAAATCTAATGAAGTATTATAGTTATGGCATATTCACCTAGACTTAAAGAAGAGTATAAAAGCAGAATAATTGCTGCTCTTACAGAAGAATTTGGATATAATAATGTAATGCAAGTTCCTAAACTTAAAAAGATAGTAATATCTAAAGGTGTGGGAGCTGCAGTTGCAGACAAAAAGTTAATTGACTACGCAGTAGAAGAGTTAACAACTATATCTGGACAAAAAGCGGTAGCAACATTATCTAAAAAAGACGTTGCAACGTTTAAATTACGTAAAGGTATGCCAATTGGTGCTAAAGTAACTTTACGTGGAGAGATGATGTATGAGTTTTTAGATCGTTTAGTAACATCTGCTTTACCTCGAGTAAGAGATTTTAACGGAATTAAAGCTACAGGATTTGACGGACGTGGTAACTATAACTTAGGAATCACTGAGCAAATCATTTTCCCAGAGATAAATATTGATAAAGTTAATAGAATCTCAGGAATGGATATTACATTTGTAACATCTGCTGAAACCGATAAGGAAGCAAAATCATTATTAACCGAATTAGGATTACCTTTTAAAAAGAACTAAGTTATGGCTAAAGAATCAATGAAAGCCCGCGAGGTAAAAAGAGCTAAAACAGTAGCAAAGTATGCTGAGAAACGTAAAGCTTTAAAAGAAGCTGGAGATTACGAAGCATTACAGAAGTTACCAAAAAACGCTTCTCCAATTCGTCAACATAATAGATGTAAATTAACAGGAAGACCTAGAGGTTACATGAGAACATTTGGTATCTCTCGTGTAACTTTTAGAGAAATGGCCAACCAAGGTCTTATTCCTGGAGTTAAAAAAGCAAGTTGGTAATATTATTTTAAATAATCAGATTTAAGGTTCGGCCGCCAACGCCGAAAACCGAAATCACAAAATCAATTCATTATGTACACAGATCCAATAGCGGATTTTTTGACAAGAATTAGAAACGCAGTGCGTGCAAACCACAGAGTGGTTGAAATCCCTGCTTCTAATTTAAAGAAAGACATCACTAAAATATTATTCGAGCAAGGATATATTTTAAGTTACAAGTTCGATGATTCTACAGTACAAGGAACTATTAAAATAGCTCTTAAGTACAACAAAGAAACAAAAGAGCCTGTAATCAAGAAGATTGAAAGAGTAAGTAAACCAGGTTTACGTAAGTATGCTAGTTCGAAAGAACTTCCTAGAATTCTTAATGGTTTAGGTATTGCCATCGTTTCTACTTCTCACGGAGTAATGACAGGTAAACAAGCCAAAAGAGATAATGTAGGTGGTGAAGTTTTATGTTACGTTTACTAAAAAGAGAAGAATATGTCAAGAATAGGTAATAACCCAGTAGTAATTCCAAACGGAGTTACCGTTGATGTAAAAGACAACTTAATTACAGTAAAAGGAAAGTTAGGAGAATTAACTCAAACTTTCGAATCTGTAGAAGTTAAAGTTGAAGATTCTAATGTTTTAGTAACACGTTCTTCTGATCTAAAAGCTGAAAGAGCTAAACACGGTCTTTACAGAGCTTTAGTAAACAACATGATTAAAGGTGTTTCTGAAGGTTGGACTAAAGAATTAGAATTAGTAGGTGTAGGTTATAGAGCTAGTAACCAAGGTAACAAACTTGAATTAGCTTTAGGTTTTTCTCATGCTATAGTTATGGACTTAGCTCCAGAAATTAAAGTTGAAACAGTATCTGAAAAAGGGAAGAACCCAATCGTAAAATTAACATCTCACGACAAACAGTTGGTTGGACAAGTAGCTGCGAAAATCCGCGGATTTAGAAAACCAGAACCTTACAAAGGTAAAGGTATCAAGTTTGTTGGTGAAGTATTAAGAAGAAAAGCAGGTAAATCAGCTTAATAATTAAGTTATGGCATTGACAAAACACGAAAGAAGAATAAGAATAAAAAGCAGAATTCGTAAAATTGTTTCTGGAACAGAAGCAAGACCAAGATTAACTGTTTTTAGAAGTAATAAAGAAATTTATGCTCAAATTGTAGATGACGTAACTGGTAAAACTATCAGTGCTGCATCTTCAAGAGACAAAGATATTAGTTCTGTAACAGCTACTAAAGTAGAATTAGCTAAGTTAGTAGGTAAAACAGTTGCTGAGAAAGCTATGAAAGCTGGTGTAGAAACTATCGCTTTTGATAGAGGTGGATATTTATACCATGGTAGAGTAAAATCATTAGCTGAAGGAGCTAGAGAAGCAGGACTTAAATTCTAAAAATTATGTTTCAAAAATATAAAAGCGCAGAGTTAGTAAAACCAGGTGGATTAGATCTTAAAGATCGTTTAGTTGGTGTACAAAGAGTTACCAAAGTAACTAAAGGTGGTAGAGCATTTGGTTTTTCGGCAATCGTAGTAGTAGGTGATGAGCACGGTGTTGTAGGTCAAGGTTTAGGTAAATCTAAAGACGTTGCAACAGCTATCGCTAAAGCTGTAGAAGATGCAAAGAAAAACTTAGTGAGAATTCCTTTAAAAGGAAAAACTTTACCTCACGAGCAAAAAGGTAAATTCGGAGGAGCTAGAGTAAACATTATGCCTGCTGCAGAAGGTACAGGTGTAATTGCCGGTGGTGCTGTAAGAACAGTACTTGAGGCAGTTGGTGTACACGACGTATTATCTAAATCTCAAGGATCATCTAACCCTCACAACGTAGTAAAAGCAACTTTTGATGCTTTATTACAGTTAAGAGATGCTAACACGATTGCTAGAGATAGAGGTATTTCACTTGAACAAGTTTTTAAAGCTTAAAAATTTAAAGAGATGGCAAAAATTAAAGTTACAAAAGTTAAAAGCGCTATTAACAAGCCGCTTAGACAAAAAAGAGTACTTGAGTCTCTTGGATTAAGAAAGATTGGTCAAGTAGTAGAGCATGAAACCACACCAAGTATTCTTGGTATGGTTGCTAAAGTTTCACATTTAGTTTCTGTAGAAGAAGCTTAAAAATATAAACTGAAAAATGGATTTAAGTAATTTAAAACCTGCAGAAGGTTCAGTAAAAAACCAAGGGAAAAGAGTAGGTCGTGGACAAGGTTCTGGAAAAGGTGGTACTGCTACACGTGGTCACAAAGGAGCTAAGTCTCGTTCTGGATACTCTAAGAAAGTAGGATTTGAAGGAGGTCAAATGCCTATTCAAAGACGTGTTCCTAAGTTTGGTTTTACTAATATTAACCGCGTAGAATATCAAGGTATTAACTTAGATACTTTACAACAGTTAGTAGATGATAACAAAGTTACAGATACAGTAGACTTCGAAACTTTATTCTCTAATCGTTTAGCTGGAAAAAATGATCTAGTTAAAATTTTAGGAAGAGGAGAATTAAAAGCTAAGTTAAAAGTATCTGCACACAAATTTACTGCTTCAGCAAAGGCTGCTATCGAAGCTGCAGGAGGTGAAGCTGTAACATTATAAGACCTTATTACAAGTATGAAGTTTATAGAATCGTTAAAGAATGTTTGGAAAATAGAAGAACTAAGAAACAGAATTACCGTTACACTTGGTTTGTTATTAGTTTATCGTTTTGGTACTCAAGTTGTACTTCCTGGTATTGATGCTGCTCAATTAGAGGGCTTAGCAGATAGTACCGACTCAGGTATATTAGGATTACTAAATGCCTTTACTGGAGGTGCATTTGCAAATGCTTCAGTATTCGCTTTGGGTATTATGCCATACATTTCTGCTTCTATTGTGGTTCAGTTAATGGGAATTGCTATTCCTTATTTACAAAAATTACAAAAAGAAGGCGCAAGTGGTCAAAAGAAGATTAATCAAATTACACGTTGGTTAACTATTGCTATATGTTTATTACAGGCTCCAGGTTACCTGGCAAGTTTACCGGCATTAGGGATTCCTACAAGTGCATTTTTATTAGGTCAAGGGCCATTATTCTATTTCTCATCTGTTTCTATCTTAGTAACCGGGTGTATCTTTGCGATGTGGTTAGGAGAAAAAATTACGGATAAAGGTATAGGCAATGGTATTTCACTATTAATTATGGTGGGTATCATTGCTCGTCTACCAGCCGCTTTTCTTCAAAACGCTGCGACTAGATTAGAAGGAAATAACGTGATGTTAATTCTTTTCGAATTAGTACTATGGTTCGCAATTATCTTAGGTGCAATCATGCTTGTTATGGCTGTTAGAAAAATAGCTGTTGAATACGCAAGAAGAACCGCAACTGGTGGCTATGAAAAAAGTGCTGTAGGGTCTAGACAGTATATTCCATTAAAGCTTAACGCTTCTGGAGTAATGCCTATCATATTTGCACAGGCTATCATGTTTGTTCCAGGTTTAATTGGTGGATCTTCTTTATTAAAGGAGACTGCAACCGGAATGTGGTTACAAACAAACTTTGCAGATATCTTTGGTCTTTGGTATAACGTTGTATTTGCATTCTTAATTATTGTATTTACATATTTTTATACTGCAATTACAGTACCAACGAACAAAATGGCTGACGATTTAAAACGCAGCGGAGGTTTTATTCCAGGTATTCGTCCTGGTTCAGAAACTTCAGAATATCTAGATAAGATAATGTCTCAAATTACCTTACCAGGTTCATTATTCTTAGCACTTATAGCTATATTTCCAGCTTTCATTGTTAAGTTAATGGGTGTACAACAAGGATGGGCATTATTCTTTGGTGGTACTTCACTAATCATTTTAGTAGGTGTTGCTATAGATACTATGCAACAGGTAAACTCTTACTTGTTAAATAGACATTATGATGGCTTGATGAAAACAGGTAAAAATAGAAAAGCAGTAGCTTAAATATTATACTATGGCAAAACAGGCAGCAATAGAACAAGACGGAACAATTATTGAAGCATTATCAAATGCGATGTTCCGTGTTGAATTAGAAAATGGTCACATTGTGACAGCACATATCTCTGGTAAAATGCGTATGCACTATATCAAACTTTTACCGGGAGATAAAGTAAAATTAGAAATGAGTCCTTACGATTTGTCTAAGGCTCGCATAACTTATAGATACTAATACGATGAAAGTTAGAGCATCCGTTAAAAAAAGAAGTGCAGATTGTAAAATCGTGCGTAGAAAAGGTAGACTTTACGTGATAAACAAAAAGAATCCTAGATTTAAACAAAGACAAGGTTAAATTGTACATGAGTTATTAGGGCTTAGAAGTTAGATGAGAATCTGTTTGAAATAGAAATGTTTAGGATTCTAACAACTAAAAACTAGCAACTAGAAACTAAAAACAATATGGCAAGAATTGCAGGTGTAGACATACCAAAAAACAAAAGAGGAGTTATCTCTTTAACTTATATCTACGGAATAGGTAGAAGTAGAGCAAAGGAAATATTAGCTCAAGCTAATGTTGACGAAAGTATTAAAGTTCAAGACTGGAACGACGACCAAATCGCTGGTATTCGTGAAGCTGTTGGATCTTTTACTATCGAAGGTGAATTACGTTCTGAGATTCAATTAAACATTAAACGTTTAATGGATATCGGTTGTAACAGAGGAATTCGTCACAGAGCTGGACTTCCATTAAGAGGTCAACGTACTAAGAATAACTCTAGAACAAGAAAAGGTAGAAGAAAAACTGTTGCTAACAAGAAAAAAGCAACTAAATAATTAAAGTCAAGTTAGTATTTAGCTGTTAGATGAATCTGTTTGAAATGTAAAAGTCTAGGATTCTATCACTAACAACTAACAACTAGAAACTAAAATAATATGGCAAAATCAAATACAAAGACTACTAAAAAACGTAAAGTTATAGTAGATTCTGTTGGAGAGGCTCACGTAAATGCTTCTTTTAACAACATCATCATCTCATTAACTAACAAAAAAGGTGACGTAATTTCTTGGTCATCTGCTGGTAAAATGGGATTTAGAGGTTCTAAAAAGAATACTCCTTATGCTGCTCAATTAGCCGCTGAAGATGCTGCAGCTGTAGCTTCAGAAGCTGGGTTAAAGAAAGTAAAAGTATATGTTAAAGGTCCAGGTAATGGTAGAGAATCTGCTATTCGTTCAATCCACAATGCTGGTATCGAAGTAACAGAAATCATCGATGTTACGCCACTACCACACAATGGATGTAGACCTCCAAAACGTAGAAGAGTATAATTTTTACTCAACATATTTTTATAAAGAAATTAATATCAGCTTAATATACAGCTGGTATTAATTTTTTTTATATATTTGCACACCGAAAAAAACAAGTATTAACGAGAGATTAACGATTATCGGAGGATAAGATTTAGACCTTAATCCATAGTCACTCTCAAAAACAATTAGAAATGGCAAGATATACTGGTCCTAAAACTAAAGTAGCTCGTAAATTTGGAGAAGCTATTTTTGGAGACGATAAGTCTTTTGAGAAAAGAAATTACCCTCCTGGGCAACACGGAAACGCTAGAAAGCGTGGAAAAAAATCTGAGTACGCTATCCAGTTAGAGGCTAAGCAAAAAGCGAAGTACACTTACGGAATCTTAGAAAGACAATTTAGAGGTTTATTTAAGAAAGCAAGAGCTGCTCAAGGTATTACAGGTGAGGTTTTATTACAACTTTGTGAATCTAGATTAGATAACGTAGTATACCGTATGGGTATCGCTCCATCTAGAAGTGGTGCTAGACAATTAGTATCTCACAGACACATTACTGTAAATGGTGAGTTAGTAAACATTCCTTCTTACCAATTAAAAGCTGGAGATGTTGTAGCTGTAAGAGAGAAATCTAAATCTTTAGATGTTATCGAAAGATCTTTAGCTAACTCAAGCAACGTTTATGAGTGGATTACTTGGAATGACGATACTAAACAAGGAACTTACGTTTCTGTTCCTGCTAGAATTCAAATTCCAGAAAACATCAACGAGCAATTTATCGTCGAGTTATACTCTAAATAATAAAAATAAATTATTAACAACATTGGTATTTGGCCAAAGGGTTTGTTCGTACTTCTTCAAACTTATAAACCGCGCAACCAAGTAACAATTAAAACGAAGAAAAAAAATGGCAGTATTTAATTTTCAGAAGCCCGACAAAGTAATCATGATTGATTCAACAGATTTTGAAGGGAAATTCGAATTTCGTCCTTTAGAACCTGGATACGGTTTAACAGTTGGTAACGCATTAAGAAGAGTACTTCTTTCTTCATTAGAAGGGTTTGCTATTACTTCTGTTAGAATCGAAAGTGTAGATCATGAGTTTTCAACGATTGCTGGTGTAGTAGAAGATGTTACAGAAATCATCTTAAACTTAAAGCAAGTTCGTTTTAAAAGACAAATTGAAGATATCGACAACGAGTCTGTATCAATTTCAATTTCAGGTCAAGAGCAAATCACTGCTGGAGATTTTCAAAAGTTTATTTCTGGATTCCAAGTGTTAAATACAGAGTTAGTTATCTGTAACTTAGATCCAAAAGTTAACTTTAACATGGAAATTACAATTGAAAAAGGTAGAGGATATGTACCTGCAGAAGAAAATAAAAAAGCTGCTGCGCCAATAGGAACAATCTTTACAGATTCAATTTACACACCAATTAAAAACGTTAAATATAGTATTGAGAACTACCGTGTTGAGCAAAAAACTGACTACGAAAAGTTAGTATTTGAAATCATCACAGACGGTTCTATCACTCCTCAAGATGCATTAACTGAGGCTGCCAAAACGTTAATTCACCACTTCATGTTATTCTCTGATGAGCGTATTACATTAGAAGCCGATGAAATTGCACAAACTGAAACATATGATGAAGAATCATTACATATGAGACAGTTACTTAAAACGAAGTTAATCGATATGGATTTATCGGTTCGTGCACTTAACTGTTTAAAAGCTGCAGAAGTTGATACATTAGGTGACTTAGTATCATTTAACAAAAACGATTTAATGAAATTCAGAAACTTCGGTAAGAAGTCTTTAACAGAGCTTGAAGAGCTTGTTAATGTTAAAGGTTTAAACTTCGGAATGGATTTAAGCAAATACAAATTAGATAAAGATTAATTACTTCATAATTTGCTCCTCAATAGTGGGTTGAAGCAAGATGAAGTTTAAAACCAAAAGTCATGAGACACGGAAAAAAAGTAAATCACTTAGGTAGACAAACTGCACATAGAAAATCTATGTTAGCTAATATGGCTTGTTCTTTAATCGAGCACAAGCGTATTAACACTACTGTTGCTAAAGCTAAAGCTTTAAAACAATTTGTTGAGCCTTTAATTACTAAGTCTAAAGAAGATACAACTCACAACAGACGTGTAGTTATGTCTAGATTAAGACAAAAAGACGCAGTAACAGAATTGTTCAGAGATGTTGCAGCTAAGATTGCAGATCGTCCAGGAGGTTACACAAGAATTATTAAACTTGGTAATCGTTTAGGTGATAACGCTGATATGGCTATGATTGAACTTGTAGATTACAACGAGCTTTACACTGCTGGTAAACCAGAGAAGAAAACAACTCGTAGAAGTAGAAGAGGTGGTTCTAAACCAGCTGCTGCTCCTGCTGTAGAAACTCAAGCTTCAAACGAAGAAGAATAAATGATTGAAAGCATTTTAAATATTAAAGGATAAACTATTTTAGTTTATCCTTTTTTTTGCGCAATTTTGCAAAACTTTTTTAGCGAATACATGAAATATCAAAAAAGACAAAAAGCCATCATTCTTTTAGCAGATGGTACCATTTTTTATGGTAAGGCAGTAGGAAATAAGCAAGGAACGGCGTTCGGTGAAGTATGTTTTAATACTGGTATGACCGGATACCAAGAGATTTTTACAGATCCTTCTTATTTCGGACAAATTATGGTGACTACCAATGCGCACATTGGTAACTACGGAACTAATGCAGAAGAAATTGAATCTGATTCAGTAAAAATCGCTGGGTTAGTAGTTAAAAACTTTAGCTACGAGTATTCAAGAGATGCAGCAGACAGTTCTTTAGAGGAGTTTTTAGATAAAAATAATTTACTAGCTATTTCAGATGTAGATACTAGAGCATTAGTAAGCTACATTAGAGATAATGGTGCTATGAACGCTGTTATTTCAACAGAGGTTGATAACATTGAAGGTTTAAAAAAGCAATTAGCTGAAGTGCCAAATATGGAAGGTTTAGAATTAGCTTCTAAAGTTTCTACAAAAGAGCCGTACTATTTTGGTGATGAAAACGCGACTTATAAAATTGCTGCTTTAGATATCGGAATTAAAAAGAATATCTTAAGAAACTTAGCAAAGCGTGATGCTTATATCAAAGTATTCCCATACAATTCTAAATTTGAAGATTTAGAAGCATTTAATCCAGATGGATATTTCTTATCTAACGGACCTGGAGATCCAGAACCATTAGCAGATGCACAAGAAGTAGCTAAAGAAATTATCAAAAGAAATTTACCATTATTCGGTATCTGTTTAGGACACCAGGTTATTGCATTGGCAAATGGTATTTCTACCTATAAAATGCATAACGGACACAGAGGTATTAACCACCCTGTAAAGAATATGGTAACAGGAAAAGGAGAAGTAACTTCTCAAAACCACGGTTTCGCGGTAAATAGAGAAGAAACTGAAGCACATCCAGATGTAGAGATTACTCATGTACACTTAAATGATAATACCGTTGCAGGTATTGCCATGAAAAGTAAAAATGTATTCTCGGTACAATACCACCCGGAAGCGAGTCCTGGACCACACGATTCATCGTATCTTTTTGATCAGTTTATAGAAAATATCAAAAATAAATAGTATTAAATCCTCAAAAAACATTAAGATTTTTTGAGGATTTTCTTTACTAAAACGTTATAGCGAATATTTTGAATATTTCTTAAAAAACATCTTAAATAAGATAAGATTTAAACGTAAATTTGAATAAATAAAAGATTTAAAAATAACCAATTATGAGTGTAATAATTAATATTCACGCAAGACAAATTCTTGATTCTAGAGGGAATCCTACTGTTGAAGTAGATGTAGTTACTGAAAATGATGTTTTAGGAAGAGCTGCTGTACCATCAGGAGCATCAACAGGAGAACACGAAGCTGTCGAGTTACGCGATGGTGGTAGTGCATATATGGGTAAAGGTGTTTTAAAAGCTGTAGAGAATGTAAACTCTATTATTGCTCCTGAATTATTAGGAGTGTCAGTTTTCGAACAAAACCTTATCGATCAAATTATGATTGATTTAGATGGAACTAAAAACAAATCTAAATTAGGAGCTAATGCTATTTTAGGAGTGTCTTTAGCTGTTGCTAAGGCTGCTGCTGGAGAATTAGGTTTACCATTATACCGTTATGTAGGTGGTGTTTCTGCTAACACATTACCGGTACCAATGATGAATATTATTAATGGAGGTTCTCACAGTGATGCGCCTATCGCATTCCAGGAGTTCATGATTATGCCTGTTAAAGCGAAAAACTTTACACACGCTATGCAAATGGGAACTGAAATTTTCCATAACCTTAAAAAAGTATTACACGACAGAAACTTAAGTACGGCTGTAGGTGATGAAGGTGGATTTGCTCCAACTTTAGACGGAACAGAAGACGCTATCGAGACGATTGCTAAAGCTGTTGAAAATGCTGGATATAAGTTTGGTGAAGAAGTTAAAATCGCTTTAGATTGTGCTTCTGCTGAATTCTACGAAGGTGGTGTTTATAACTACGCTAAATTCGAAGGAGAAACAGGTGTAACCAGAACAAGTAAAGAGCAAGCTGAATACTTAGCAGAATTAGTTTCTAAATACCCAATTATCTCAATCGAAGATGGTATGGATGAAAACGACTGGGAAGGATGGAGCTACTTAACAGAGTTAGTTGGTGATAAAGTACAGTTAGTTGGTGACGATTTATTTGTAACTAACGTAGAACGTTTATCGAGAGGTATCGAAAACGGTATTGCAAATTCAATCCTTATTAAAGTAAACCAGATTGGATCTTTAACAGAAACTATTGCAGCTGTAAACATGGCGAAAAACGCAGGATACACTTCTGTAATGTCTCACCGTTCTGGCGAAACTGAAGATAACACGATTGCCGATTTAGCTGTAGCTTTAAACTGTGGACAAATTAAAACAGGATCTGCATCACGTAGTGATCGTATGGCAAAATACAACCAATTACTTAGAATTGAAGAAGAATTAGGTGATGTTGCTTATTTTCCTCAAGAAAATGCTTTTAAAGTAAAGTAATACAAAGTCATAAAATTTTCAAAAAAAGGCGGTTATTGTTTAATAATCGCCTTTTTTTATACTTAGATTCTAAACAATATGTTAATTGGTGAAATCTTTGGTTTGATCTCCTTTATAAGTAGATAGATATTTATTAAATTAGCGATCCAATAAAATTAAATTAAACAATCATTAAATACATATGGCTAATACTGCTACCATTGAAATAAACGGAGAAAAACATGAATTTCCGTTAATTGAAGGAACAGAGAAAGAAGTTGCAATAGATATTACAAATTTAAGAACAGCGACAAACGGAGTAATAACTATAGACCCGGGATATAAAAATACAGGCGCATGCGAAAGTGGGGTTACTTTTTTAGATGGTGAGCAAGGTATTTTAAGATATAGAGGTTATAGTATTGAAGAATTGGCCGAAAAGGCTGATTTCCTAGAGGTTGCTTATCTTCTAATTTTCGGAGAACTTCCAACAAAAGAACAAAACGAAAAATTTCATAACGATATTAAGGCAGAAGCTGTTGTAGATGAGGATGTAAAGAAAATTGTTGAAACATTCCCAAGATCTGCACACCCAATGGGTGTAATAGCCTCTTTAACGAGTGCGTTAACAGCATTTAATCCATCTTCAGTGAATGTAGATTCAGAAGAAGATATGTACAGGGCTATTGTGAAAATTTTAGGTAAATTCCCTGTTTTAGTAGCATGGACTTTACGTAGAAAGCAAGGCTTACCATTAAATTATGGTAGTGATGAAATTGGTTATGTAGAGAACATCTTAAAAATGATGTTTGAAAAACCTAATCACCCATATGAACAAAATAAAGTTTTAATCAATGCTTTAGATAAATTATTGATTTTACATGCAGATCATGAGCAAAACTGTTCAACTTCTACAGTAAGAATTGTAGGGTCATCGCACGCTGGATTATTTGCTTCTCTTTCAGCTGGTATTTCAGCTCTTTGGGGACCATTACATGGTGGTGCCAATCAAGCGGTTTTAGAAATGCTTGAAGCTATTAAAGCCGATGGTGGAGATACTAAAAAATATATGGCGAAAGCTAAGGATAAAAGCGATCCGTTCCGTTTAATGGGATTCGGACACCGTGTATACAAAAACTTCGATCCAAGAGCTAGAATCATTAAAAAGGCTGCTGATGAAGTGTTAGGAGACTTAGGTGTTCAAGATCCTATTTTAGATATAGCTAAAGGTTTAGAAAAAGAAGCATTAGAAGATACCTATTTTGTAGATAGAAAATTATATCCGAACGTAGATTTCTATTCAGGAATCATCTATAGAGCTATGGGAATCCCAACCGATATGTTTACGGTAATGTTCGCATTAGGTCGTTTACCAGGTTGGATTGCACAATGGAGAGAAATGCGTTTACGTAAAGAACCAATTGGAAGACCAAGACAAATTTATATTGGGGCTACCGAAAGAAAATTTGTTCCAGTAGACGAGAGATAATATTTTTGAAATATTAGTGTATAAAAGAAAGGCTTTATAAGATTTACTTATAAAGCCTTTTTTTATATTTACACCATGCTAAAACTGAATATACAAAACGAAATTTCTAAGCTTAAAGCAGTTGTTCTAGGAACAGCAGAAAGCAACGGCCCTACACCTAAGGTTGAGGAATGCTACGACCCTAAAAGTATCGAACATGTGCTGGCAGGGACCTATCCAAAAGAAGCAGATATGATTCAGGAAATGGATGCTGTTGCCAAAGTTTTTGAGAAGTACGGGGTTCAAGTGTTTCGTCCTGATGTTATTAAGGATTGTAATCAGATATTTTCTCGTGACATTGCTTTTGTTATAGAGGATAAAATGATTCGGGCCAATATATTACCTAATCGCGATAAGGAAGTGCATGCCATAGATTATATCTGGAATCAGGTGGAAGAAGAGAATAGAATTATTCTTTCGGAAGAATGCCATGTTGAAGGTGGCGATGTCATGCCATGGGACGATTATATTTTTGTTGGAACTTACTCAGGTGAGAATTACCCAGATTTAATTACTGCGCGTACCAATATGGATGCCGTTATTGCTCTGCAAGAATTATTTCCGGAAAAGACCGTGAAGTCATTCGAGCTAAGAAAATCTAATACTAATGCTAAGGAGAATGCTTTGCATTTAGACTGTTGTTTTCAACCTTTAGGAAAAGGAAAAGCAATTCTTCATAAAAATGGCTTTTTAATTGATCGGGAATACCAATGGTTGGTTGACTTTTTCGGAGAAGAGAATATATTTGAAATCACGAAAGACGAAATGTATAACATGTATAGCAATGTGTTTTCAATTTCGGAGGATGTGGTAATTTCAGAGAAAAGTTTCACGAGATTAAACGATTGGTTACGAAAAGAAGGCTTTACTGTTGAAGAAGTGCCTTACTCGGAAATTGCTAAACAAGAAGGTTTGTTACGTTGCTCAACGATGCCTTTAATTAGGGAATAATATGTTTACAACTATCCAGACTGCAATCGTTTGGTTCAATGTGAATGGAAATATTTCCTAAGTTGGTTATTTCGCTATGCAGATAGTCTTTTAGTTTATGCGATAAATCATGTCCTTCTTTTACGGTTATATTGCTGTTTACCATGGCATGCAGGTCTACATGATAACGCATACCAGACTTTCTAATGTAGCATTTTTCGGTAGCTAAAATTCCTGGGACTTCAAGCGACTTTTCTCTTATCTCAAGAATTAGGTCGTCGTAAAGATGTTCATCCATTATTTCACCCAAAGCAGGTCTGAAAATCAAATAACTATTGTAAAGGATAAAACCTGAAGCCAGAAGAGCAGCCCAGTCATCGGCAGTTTCATAACCTTCACCAAAAATTAAGGCAATAGAAATACCAATAAAAGCCATGACTGATGTGATAGCATCGCTTCGGTGATGCCAGGCATCAGCCTTAAGTGAAGAACTATGCGTCTCTCTGCTTTTTCTAATGACAATTTGAAACGAGATTTCTTTCCAGATAATAATAGCTCCCAGAACAATTAACGTCCATGGTTTTGGAGTCTTGTGTGGCGTTTGTATATGTTCAATACTTTCGTAGCCAATAATCGTAGCCGAAGTCACTAAAAAAGCCACTACAATAAATGTAATTAAAGGTTCTATCTTTCCGTGCCCATACGGGTGATTGTCATCGGCTGGTTTTTTTGCATATTTAAGTCCAAGTAACACCAGAACAGAAGAAAAGATATCGGTGGTCGATTCAATGGCATCGGCAATTAAAGCATACGAATTACCAAAAACTCCAGCAAGCCCTTTTATTAAGGCTAAACTAGTGTTGCCTATAATGCTGAAATATGTGGTTTTTATGGCAGTTTGTTCGTTGCTCATTTAACTATCTAGACCTCTTTCTTTAATCGAAAAATTTTAATAAAACGAAGTTAATTTTTTTATGGCTAAAATCACGAATCTTCTTTGTTAAATACTAAAACAGATATGTTTTTATACTGTAAATAATTATACTTTTGTATTGAAATTTATAGATATGCAACAGACAACAAATACCATTTTAATGATTCGTCCAATAAACTTCAGGATGAATGAACAGACCGCTGTGAATAACTATTACCAAAAGGTTATTGATAATTTATTACCTCAAACGGTAAACGCAAAAGCACAGGAGGAATTTGATGCTTACGTTGAAAAACTACGTGGTATTGGGTTGAATGTAATTGTTGTTAATGATACTGAGGAATATGATACTCCAGATTCTATTTTCCCAAATAACTGGGTGTCTTTTCATGAAAATGGAACGATTGCCTTATACCCCATGTTTGCAGAAAACAGACGTTTAGAACGTAGAGAAGAGGTTCTTTTGGCTGTTGAAGAAGCCGGTTTTGTTATTCATGATGTTGTAGATTATACCGAAGCTGAAGATGAGGGCGTTTTTTTAGAAGGTACCGGAAGTTTAATTTTAGATCGTGTAAATCGTAAAGCTTACTGTGCGTTATCACCTCGTGCAGATGAAGAGTTGTTTATTGAGTTTTGTGAAGATTTTGAATATTTTCCTGTAATATTTACTGCAAATCAAACGGTAAATGGCGAGCGTAAAGCCATATATCATACTAATGTTATGATGTGTTTAGGAGAAACCTTCGCGGTAGTGTGTTTAAGTAGTATAGACGATAAAAAAGAACGTAAAAATTTATTAACGCATCTAAAATCTGATGGTAAAGAAGTTATTGATATTACCGAAGATCAGGTAAATAATTTTGCTGGTAATATGCTTCAGGTAAAAGGCGATAATGATGAGCCTTATTTGATTATGAGTGCGGCCGCTCATGCCTCGTTAACCGAACAACAAATAAGTAAACTTGAAAAGCATACTAAAATTTTATCAAGTTCTTTAGATACTATTGAAGCTTGTGGTGGAGGAAGTGCGCGTTGTATGATGGCGGAAGTATTCTTGCCTAAAGCTTAATTAATAGGTTTAGATTTTGGTAGTTGAATGTAGAATGTAGTTCCAACATTTAAAGTGCTTTCAACCCAGATTTTACCGTTATTAAGTTCTACAAGTTCTTTGCAGATAGACAGTCCTAATCCAGTGCCTTTTTCGTTGTTGGTGCCTAAAGTGGTGAACGAACTGTTTTTAAATAGTTTGTCCATGTTTTCTTTTGAAATGCCGATGCCAGTATCGGCTACGCTAATAATACAGCTACCATTACTAATGTGGTTATTAACTGTTATGGTGTCTCCTTTTTTACAGAATTTTAGTGCATTGGCCAATAGATTCTGAATAACGATTTCAATCATACTTCTATCGGCATAAGCAAAGTCACGTAAAGAATGGTCTATAAGTTCGATGCCTTTGCTTTC
Organism: Aestuariibaculum lutulentum; assembly: GCF_032926325.1. NCBI lineage: Bacteria > Pseudomonadati > Bacteroidota > Flavobacteriia > Flavobacteriales > Flavobacteriaceae > Aestuariibaculum > Aestuariibaculum lutulentum. The sequence continues at coordinate 613,085 of NZ_CP136709.1, read as the reverse complement.
AAGGCGCTGTTCAATAAGTTTTACTTTAGCTTCAAAAACTTCCTGAATATCAAATAATGAAGGTTTTGGGTCTAATGACTGCATTTGAGATTTAGACCAGTTTAGTAAGTTGAAAAGTAGTAAAGAAGCATTATTTGCGTTTTCACTTAATTCTGGAATTAAATTATCGAATTCTTCACGAGTTAATGAACCTTCTTTCATTAAATTGATAAAGCCGTTAATTGAAGATAAAGAGTCTTTTAAGTCGTGAGATATAATAGAGAATAATTTGTCTTTTACATTGTTTACATTTTCCAGATGCTGAGTCTGTTCAGCGAAAGCTTCGTTTTGTAATTGAATTTTAATGTTTTTTTCTTCTAATTCCTGAGTGTATTTTATATTGCTGTTGCGCTTAACGTAAATTAAAATTAAAAATGTTGATACAATGGCTAAGGCAGCTAACAATCCGTAAAGAACAACTTTAAATTTGTTTATACCCGTTTGCGTTTCCTGAACTTGACTTTCAAAGTTATTAACAGGTTCTTGAGTGGTTGTTGAAACCTCTTTGTCAAAATTCGGGTTAAATTCTAAATCGGAAGCTTTAATAGTTTTAATTTCGCTGGAACCTTTTTGTTCTATGTTTTGTTTTAAATCGTAATATTCACGTTGCCAAATGTAAGCTCTGTCAAATCTATGTTTAGTAGAATCCAGATCTTTCATGAGTTTGTAATAGGTTAATAACTCATTGTTGTTACTAATGCTTTTTGCAATTGTACCCGCTTCATAAAGTTGCTGTTCGGCAAGGTTTAATCGGTTTAAGCGCAAGTTTAAGTCTCCTAAACCATTTAAAGCCAGTAGTAAACCGGCTTTATCATTAGAATTTCTGTTTAGTGTTAACCCTTCAAGGAGGTATTGAGAGGCTTTGTCGTAGTCATTGAATTTTAAATATTCCCGACCGAGCTTCGGGTAAACCCTTCCTCGAATGGAGTCGTTATTTTTATTTGTCCGATTGAGGACTGTTTCATAAAATTCTATAGACTTTCGGTATTCTTTATTACTCGAATATAATTCAGCTAATTGTAAGTTGGTTTTTAAAATACCTTCATTATCGTTTAACTGTTCGAGAACATCGAGAGCTTTCAAATTAAATTTTATAGCATAATCTGTGGCTCCGATATTGTAATAAGCTTCAGCTAAATTGGTATAAGCCAGAGATAGATCGGATTTTAGATTTAAACTTTCTAATTCCTTAATAGCAGCTAAACAATATTGTAAACCTTCAGAATAATTGCCTCGTTTAATTTCTAAAAGCCCAATACTATTGTTCACTTTAGCAACGCCCGTAGAATCGTTAAGGTCCTGATAAATAGATTTAGACTTTTTATATCCGTTTATAGCGTTAATATAATCGCCTTTTTGGGCATAGATTAAAGACTTGTAGTAAGTACTTGCAGCAATACCTTTAGTGTAATTTAAACTATTGGATAATTTTTCACTTTCAACTATATACTTTACAGCCTTATCGTAATTTTTGTTGTTATAAAGTAATTCAATGATTTTAAGAGAAGTTTCTACTTTAAGTGAATCCTGTGTTTCGAAAGCCAATTGTATAGAAAGACTATCTAACTCTTGAGTTTGTGAAAAACCAAGCAGTGTAGATATAGTAAGTACAATTAAAGTAATTATTCTCCTCATACAATATTCAAGTTACAAAAATGAATAAAGCAGTAACTAAAGTCATCTTTATTGAGGGAATTAAAGATTTGCTTTATTAAGCTGTAATGTTAATATGTTTGTTTTTTGTTTAGAGTCTAAAAGGGACTTGGATTAATAGCTTTACATAACAAAATTAGAAAATGCTATGTTATAATCTAATTTCTCTGTTTTAATGCCAATATTTTAGATAAAACGACAAGGTGCTATTTTGAAAAACATCGACGAATAGATGAACGGTAAAAATCATGGAAAAACGACGAAATTATCGATGAAATGCACCCGTGTTTATTGGGGTTGTCGAATGTTCTTAGTAAATTATTGTTGTTGAGTTGTTTGGGTAATTTTGAAGCAGGTTTTGATTAAAATTTCGTTAGGCTGAGATAAGCTTAATTTTTAAAGCTATTTTATGAGGAAATGCTTTAAGAAAAGTTTTATCTTTGCTGACCTAAAAAATGACCATAAATGAGCCTTCAACAGACTTTACAAAATCAAGTAAAACAAGCCGTTTTAGCATCTTTTGATGTATCGATTGATACCGTAGAATTTCAAGCAACAAGAAAAGAATTTGCAGGAGATATTACAGTCGTAATTTTCCCAATGTTACGCTATGTAAAAGGAAATCCTGTGCAAATAGGGGAAACTATAGGGAATTACCTTGTTGATAATGTTGAAGAAGTAAAAGCTTTTAATGTCGTTAAAGGGTTTTTAAATGTTGAAATCAGTGATGCTTACTACATGAACTTTTTCAATGGAATAAAGAATGCTACAGATTATGGTTTTGTAACACCAAGTCCGGAAGATAAAGCCATAATGGTTGAGTATTCATCTCCAAATACGAATAAGCCATTACACTTAGGACATATTAGAAACAACCTTTTAGGTTATAGTGTTTCTGAAATTTTAAAAGCTTCTGGAAAGAAAGTTTATAAAACACAAATTATTAACGACCGTGGTATTCATATCTGTAAAAGTATGTTGGCCTGGGAGAAATTTGGTAACGGAGAAACTCCTGAAACGACAGGTTTAAAAGGAGATAAGCTGGTAGGAAACTATTACGTGAAATTCGATCAGGAATATAAAAAGGAAATAGAAACTTTAGTTGCTGAAGGTAAATCACAAGAAGAAGCAAAAAAGGAAGCGCCTTTATTATTGGAAGCTCAAAACATGCTTCGTAAATGGGAATCTGGAGATGAAAAAACAGTTGCTCTTTGGAAAACCATGAACGGATGGGTATATGACGGATTTGCCGAAACTTATACCAACATGGGAGTAGATTTCGATACGTTATATTACGAAAGTAATACCTATTTATTAGGTAAAGAATTTGTTGCTGAGGGGCTTAAATCGGGTGTATTCTTCAAAGAGGAAGATGGCTCGGTGTGGTGTGATTTAACCGAAGAAGGATTAGATAAAAAAATTGTTCAACGCGCCGACGGAACAGCGGTTTACATGACACAGGATATTGGAACGGCAATTCAGCGTATTAAAGATTTTCCTGATGTTGGTGGGATGGTTTACACTGTAGGTAACGAACAGGATTATCACTTTCAGGTATTATTCATCATTCTTAAAAAATTGGGATTTGAATGGGCTAAAAATCTTTACCATTTAAGCTACGGAATGGTAGATTTACCAAGTGGAAAGATGAAGAGTAGAGAAGGAACCGTTGTAGATGCCGATGATTTAATTGATGAAATGGCGACGACAGCCGAAGAAATCTCAGAAGAATTAGGTAAACTTGATGGTTATACTGAAGAAGAGAAAAAGGCATTGTATAAAACGATTGGTTTGGGCGCTTTAAAGTATTACATTCTTAAAGTCGATCCTAAGAAACGTATTTTATTCGATCCTAAGGAATCTATCGATTTTCAAGGGAATACAGGGCCTTTTATTCAATATACTTACGCTAGAATTCAGGCGATTTTAAGAAGAGCAGATTTCGATTATTCTAAAAATTTAACTGTTTCGGAAATTACTTTACATGAAAAGGAAAAGGAACTTTTAAAACAGTTAGAGTTATTTCCGGAAGTGATTCAAAATGCGGCAACACAACATAGTCCGGCTTTAATTGCAAACTATACGTACGATTTAGTAAAAGAGTTTAATTCATTTTACCAGAATGTATCCATTTTAGGCGCGGATAATGATGATGAAAAAATATTTAGAGTTCAGCTTTCTAAACAAGTAGCCAATACTATAAAAAATGCATTTAGTGTTTTAGGAATTCAGGTTCCTGAGCGTATGTAGGTTTTTTAAAATTATAGAAAAGTAATGGGACCAATTTGGTCCCTTTTTTGTTTTACTTAATTAATTTATATAACTGATTATGAGTTTTTTGTATTGATTAGTCATTTTTAGGGGACAAATTCATCAATCTTAAGTTTTTGTTTTGAAAATTATAACTTGTTTGTTTTCTTTAAGTTAAGAAAATATAAAATGAAAGTCGTTCAGAATATTTACAGACAGCATACGTTTTCAGATAAAGGGCAAAATGTACTTATACATCCCATATCCTTATCGGTTTACAATAAAAAGAAAAGAATAAAATTGTACTGGATTTTAGTAACAATAGTATTGTTACTAAATGTAAGAGCCTTAGGGATTTATATAATGGTATTTAAAAAGTAAAAGAATTATTTACCGTACAAAAAGTAATGGTTAGCTAAATCTATGTATTGGCGTTTAGCTTCATTTTCACTTATATTTTTCACCTGAAATAAAGCATTCGTTTTAAATGCATTTATAATGGCTTTTTTACTATTAGGTTTACTATATGAATTAGTTGCCTTTTTGTAATAGGCATAAAGACTTAAAAGCACATCAGCTGGAAACGGATCGGTGTAAGCATTTACACGATCTACAGCATCTTGAAACTCTTTATCTAATTCTTCAGTACTACTCATTGGTTTCTGCAATAATACTTTCTCCACCTCTTACTTTTTGGTTTAATTTTACTTTAATATTGGTGTCTAAGGGTAAAAATAAGTCAACTCTTGAACCAAACTTTATAAAACCAGAATCAGCACCTTGAATAGCGGCATCATCTACTTTTGCGTAGTTAACAATACGTTTAGCTAAAGCACCTGCAATTTGTCTGTAAAGTACTTGTCCGAAAGTTTTGTTTTCAACAACAACCGTAGTACGTTCGTTTTCTTCACTGGCTTTTGGATGCCATGCAACTAAATATTTTCCTGGATGGTATTTGCTAAAAACAACTTTACCGCCAATAGGGTAGCGTGTAACGTGCACATTTATTGGAGACATAAAAACACTTACCTGAAGACGTTTTTCGTTGAAAAACTCTTTTTCAAAAACTTCCTCAATAACTACAACTTTACCATCAACAGGTGATACTACTTGTTTGTCGTTAGGTTTTGTATGTCTTTTTGGGTTTCTGAAAAACTGAAGTATAAGTATTAAAAATACTAAAAGAATTAGCCTTAAAGCCAATTTTAACCATTCAATAGTTACAAAATTATCAACTAATACAGTAGATGAAATTACCAGTATAAACGTAACAATAATTATCTTATAACCCTCTTTATGAAACATAATGTAACAATCTTAAAAATAAATAAATAAACGGGGCAGTAAATATAATGCTATCTAATCGGTCTAATAATCCACCGTGTCCAGGCATAATAACACCACTGTCCTTAACGTTAGCTTGTCTTTTAAATTTAGACTCTACCAAGTCTCCTAAAGTCCCGAAAACACTAATGATAATGCTTAAGACTAGCCAGCTTGTAAAGTTTAAAGTTTCCGCAAAGGTACTAATAAAATAACTTGCTATGCACGAAAAAAATAGTCCGCCCATAAAACCTTCAACAGTTTTTTTCGGAGATATTTTTTCGAAAAGTTTTTGCTTGCCAAAATTCTTTCCAACCAAATATGCGAATGAATCGTTAATCCACACTAAAAGAAAGGATCCCAATAAAATATTAGGGTTATAGGTATCGTGATAGCCGGCTATTAAAATTAAAAATACGAAGGCACTCGACAGATAGAATGTGGTTAGAAGAAATCGTTTAGAGCTGAAAAGGGGTATTGTTTTTTCGGAGAACAAATCTTTAATCAAGAATAGATTCACAAAAATACTAAGTACCATAAGTATCTGCGTGGCTTCATCAAGTCCTTTTGTGTTAATGATTAAATGCCAGTAACCAAAAATGGTATAAAGGATAACGAATATGATATAAGGGACAAAGTTTTTTAATTCAATTAGCTTATTGAATTCGTTCAAGGATATCAAACCAAAAATAAAAAACAGGCCTATTAGTAAATGCTCGAATTGCATGCAAACAAGCAAAAGCAGGACGTAAAGTACGCCGGAAAGTGATCGAGTTAGAATTTCTTTCATTCTATAAATCTTCTAAAAGGAGTAAGTATAAGTTTTTGGCGCTACTACCGTAACTAAGAAAATCTTTTTCGTGACTCGATTTAAAATGTTTTATGGTCGTGATATTTGTTGGTATTTTTTGTTTGTTTTTTGCCTTAATGCCTCTTAAGCCTTCACCTATGTTTTCAACAATTTGACTGGTTGTGGCAAAAACGACAAAATTTTCAGGTAATTCAGGTAATTTCTTTTCGAAAATTTGTTTAGAAGAAATAAGTAAAGAGCCATCGTTGGCAATTAAATTTTCGCAAGTGGTTAAGAAAAAAGAAGCTTCGCTAACTTTATTTGACATCTTAAAACCAAAACTTTTAAATTTTGAAATTAAATGTTCGTCGACGACTAAAGCTGTTTTGTCTTCCCAAGCATTTTCTTCAAGTATACTTTGTAGGTTCTGAAAGATTTCATTCAAATTCTCACAATACAGAAATTTACCACCATTAGCTTTAAAATTTATAGTAAACCTTTCATCTATAGGGAGTTTTATTTCAGGCATGTATTTGCCTCTTTCATCCGACTTTATTTCGTCGTCTGACGTATTAGATTTTGAACCAAAAATTTTTCTAAAAAGACTCATTAGTAAGCTTGCTATTAATACATTGTTTCCTGAGGACAACCAAATATAAAAAATCTTAAATTAACCGTACGGTTAATTTAAGATTTTTGCTAAAAGGTTTATAAAATAAGGCTAGAGCCTATTCTTGTTTTGTTTCAACTTCTTCTTTTACAAACTGACGTTCCCCAAATATTTTTTCAAGATTGTCTTTAAAGATCACTTCTTTTTCGAGAAGAACTGTAGCAAGTTCGGTAAGTTTATCTTTGTTTGCCTCAAGTAATTTAACAGCTCTTTGATATTGGTTTTCAATAATATCTGAAATCTCTTTATCGATCAGCTCTGCTGTTTGTTCACTGTAAGGTTTTGTAAAGCCGTACTCACTTTGTCCTGATGAATCGTAATATGTTAAGTTACCTATTTTATCACTTAAACCGTAAATGGTAACCATGGCTCTGGCTTGTTTGGTAACTTTTTCTAAATCGCTTAAAGCTCCTGTAGAAATTTTACCAAAAATAACTTGCTCGGCAGCACGACCACCTAAAGCAGCACACATTTCATCTAACATTTGCTCCGGACGAACGATTAAACGTTCTTCTGGTAAATACCATGCAGCTCCTAATGAACGTCCACGAGGTACAATTGTAACTTTCACAAGTGGTGCAGCATGCTCTAGCATCCAGCTTACAGTGGCGTGACCAGCTTCGTGGAAAGCAACAGCACGTTTTTCACTTGGTGTAATGATTTTATTTTTCTTTTCTAAACCACCAATAATTCTATCGACAGCGTCAAGGAAATCTTGTTTGTCAACCGATTTTTTACCATTTCTCGCAGCAATTAAAGCAGCTTCGTTACAAACGTTTGCAATATCTGCACCGGAGAATCCTGGAGTTTGTTTCGATAGGAAATCTAAATCTAAATCCTGTGCTTTTTTAAGCGGACGTAAATGCACTTCGAAAATTTCTTTACGCTCACGAATATCCGGAAGGTCTACATAAATCTGTCTGTCAAAACGACCGGCACGCATTAATGCTTTATCAAGGATATCGGCACGGTTGGTTGCTGCTAATACAATAACATTAGTATTAGTTCCAAAACCGTCCATTTCGGTTAATAATTGATTTAAGGTGTTTTCACGCTCGTCGTTACTTCCAGACATGGCATTTTTGCCTCTGGCACGACCAATAGCATCAATCTCATCGATAAAAATAATAGATGGTGATTTTTCTTTAGCCTGCTTAAATAAATCTCTAACACGAGAGGCACCAACACCAACGAACATTTCAACGAAATCAGATCCTGATAACGAGAAGAAAGGTACTTTAGCTTCACCTGCAACAGCTTTAGCTAATAAAGTTTTACCTGTTCCCGGAGGCCCTACTAATAAAGCTCCTTTAGGAATTTTACCTCCTAATGTGGTATATTTTTCAGGGAATTTTAAAAAGTCTACAATTTCCTGTACTTCTTCTTTTGCGCCTTCTAAACCAGCAACGTCTTTAAATGTTGTTTTTACTTCGGTATTCTGGTCGAATAATTTGGCTTTAGATTTTCCAATATTAAAAATTTGTCCGCCTGCACCACCACCGGCACCTCCAGACATACGTCTCATAATGAAAACCCAAACCGCAATTAGTAAAATAAACGGAAGGATACCCATTAACAGGTTTGTCCAGTTATCGTGTTCCTGATCGAATGAGATAACAGGTGAATTAGGAAGATTTTCCTTAGCTTTATCTATGTCGCCTTCAAATTTTTCAAGACTACCAAATTCAAAAGTATAGTTTGGTAACTTCGTTGCCGAGGGGATAAAGCTTGTAGATTTAGAATTTTTGTGAATGTCTTTTTCTAAAGCTTCATCGGTAAGATATACTTTAGCAACATGTGTATTAGTAATCACATCTACTTTTTCTATATCACCTTCTTGTAAATATTTGAAAAAGTCGCTTGGTGTTATTTTTTTACCTTCTTCGTAACCACTGTTTCCAAATAGTTGAAACCCTAAAAAAAGAGCAATTAAAATACCATAAATCCAGTACGGACTGAATTTAGGTTTGTTTTCTTTTGTATTTTTTTTGTTGTTTGCCATACGTTTTAGTAACTCGTTTCTATAACCGTTGTTTTTGCATCACCCCAAAGACTTTCAATGTCATAATATTGTCTGATATGTTTTTGGAACACGTGTACAACAACGTTTACGTAATCGATTAATACCCATTCAGCATTGTCTTCTCCTTCAACATGCCACGGGTTATCCTTAAGTTCTTTGCTTACTTTTTTCTGAACAGAATTTACTATAGCGTTTACTTGCGTATTTGAAGTACCTTCGCAAATTATAAAGTAATCACAAACCGTATTTTCAATTTCTCTTAAATCTAAGATACTAATACTTTGCCCTTTTACATCTTCGATACCACTAATTATAACCGATATCAACTGGTCTGCGCTTATGTTTTTTTTCGCCATTAAATTATTTTGAGTTTATGCAAAGTTATTATTTTTTTATTTCTTTATACCTTAAAAAAGTATTAAGATTTTATCTACTAATAATAACTCTTACATGCATATAATCAAACTTAGTGCCATCGATTCGACAAATACTTATTTGAAGAAACTTTGCGCTGAAATGCCTGTTGAAGATTACACTGCAGTTATTACAGAAAATCAGACTGAAGGTCGAGGGCAAATGGGAAGTGTATGGAGTTCTCAATCGTCAAAAAACCTTACGTTTAGTGTGTTTAAGAGTCTTATGGGTTTTCAGGTTGAGTACCCTTTTTATATTAGTATGGTAGCTTCATTGGCTGTTGTTAAAGCATTAGAAGGGTTTGCGATACCGAAATTGCATGTGAAATGGCCTAACGACATTTTGGCAGAAAATAAAAAGGTTTGTGGCATTTTAATTGAAAATGTATTTAAACAAGGTCAGTATGCCAGTACCGTTATCGGTATGGGCTTGAATGTAAATCAGACTGAATTTGAAAACTTACCCAAGGCTTCATCGCTAAAATTGATTTCAGGACGATCTTTCGATTTAGATGAAATTGCTCATAATATTATAGAGCAACTAAAGTTTTATTTTGAAATTTTAAAGTGCGGGGAGTTAACAATTTTAAAAGAAGAATACGAAAGTTATTTATTTCGAAAAAATAAACCTTCAACATTTAAAGATGCTGAAGGTTCACTATTTTTAGGAATCATTAAATCGGTATCTGATACAGGAATGCTTCAGGTATTGTTAGAAGACGATGTTGTAAAAGAATTCGATTTAAAAACGATTACGTTATTATATTAAATTGATTTCGGAATACTCGTAGCTAACGTTTCAATAAACTTTTTGATAGGGCCTTTAATCATCATGGCCATCATTGGGTTAAAGTCTCCGCTAAATTCAAGTTGTACTTCACTTGAGGTGTCATCAATTTTGTTAATGTTTCCAACAAGTGAAAAATCGATTTTTCCTCCTGCAGCACCTAAAACAATTTTGTTTGGTGGTGTTACTTCTTTTTTCTTTAAGGTAATTTCAGGCATTCCGCTTAAGGCAAAAAGAAAGGTGTCATCACTTAAAACTTCAAATTTACTAATGTTTTCAGGCATTAACGATTCAAAGTTTTTTATGTTTTCTAAAAAGTCAAAGATGTCTTCCGGAGATTTTTCAACTTTAACCTTTGGAGATTCTAAATTCATAGGTTGTTATTTTTTTTGTTGTTGAATAAGTCTAAAAGGACTTATTCGGCATTCCACTCGCTTGGATTAGAATTCCACACAGAAAGTGTTGCTAAATCTTTTTCAGAAATGTAATTGGTTTCCAGGGCTTGCTCTAAAAGCACTTCGTAACTACCAAGTGTTTGTAAAAACACGTTTTCTTTTTCAAAATTTTCGGTAGCGACGTTAAAACCGTAGGTAAAAATAGCAATCATGCCTTTTACGTTAATACCAGCATCTCTTAATGCTTTAACAGCATTTAAACTGCTTTTTCCGGTACTAATTAAATCTTCTACAACAACAACATTCTGGCCACTTTCAATAAAACCTTCAATCTGGTTTTTTCTTCCGTGTCCTTTAGCATCAGGTCTTACATATATAAAAGGAAGTCCTAAATACTCGGCAACAAGCATACCAATACCAATAGCTCCGGTTGCAACACCAGCAATAGCGTCGGGTTTGCCATATTGTTTTTCAATTTGTTTTGCCATGGTTTCGCGAATGTAATTGCGAATTGGCGGAAAAGATAAAATAATACGGTTATCACAGTAAATTGGTGATTTCCATCCAGATGCCCATGTGAAAGGCTCTTTCGGACTAAGTTTTATGGCATTAACCTGTAATAAAACTTCAGCCGTTTTTTTAGCGGTATGTTTATTAAATATCATAGCTGCAAAAATAATCATAAATTTAATTTTTTTATAGGATTACCGTCACAGGAATGAAAAATATTTTTTATGATTGTAATAGGTTGTAACTAAAAATGATATTTTTACCAACAATAACACATTAAGGCAAGGTATGTATAAAATTTTTGTTGGCGATAAACCTATAATTTTAACTACTCAAATAGAGGAGGAAACCAACTTCAAGAATTATTTGCTGGACACTGTAAATATAGGAAAGGTTATTCGGGAACTCAATACGACTAATTTACAGGAAGTCCGCTTAATACATAGAAAGGAAGAAAAGCTTCTGAAGAAATTTTTGAAAAAATTACCTAATGTGGTTGCTGGAGGTGGGAAGGTGTATAATGATGATAACGAAATCTTATTTATATACCGAAACGATAAATGGGATTTACCTAAAGGAAAGGTAGAAGGTGCAGAGACAATCGAAAAAACAGCGATTCGAGAAGTATCGGAAGAAACTGGTGTTGCTGGTTTAGAAATTACAAAACCTTTAGAAACGACTTATCATATATTTAAACGCAACGGTCGTTATAAAATAAAAGTTACCTATTGGTTTGAAATGAAAACCAGTTTTCGAGGTAATCTATATGCACAGGAAGAAGAAGGTATTACAAAAGTAGCCTGGTTGGATTCTAATGAAATTAGTGAGGCACTTCAAAATTCTTATGCGAATATTCAGGCATTAGTAAAATAGTTATAAAATTCAAGAGTTTATAGAGGTTTGTTGATTAAATCTAATTAGATTTGTCTATGGTTTTCTTAGAAAAACCTTGTTGTTATTCTGCATTGACAGCAAATTAATTAAAGCGCTCAGTTATAAAATTTAATATGAAAGGTTATAGGCTTTCGTTTGGAGAAATTATTATTCATAATAATAGTTTAGCCGAAGTTATTGTTGATGAAGGTGAGATTATGTGTGAACTTAAAGTTGATGAGTATCACGATTTTTTACTTAGCAGTTTAGTTGCTCCTTTTAAATTATTAATCAATAAGATTAACTCGTACAGTTATACTTTCGAAGCTCAGAAAATAGTAGGCAATTTAAAGGAAATCGCCGCTATGGCTGTCGTTATTTCTTCACAAGCGGGTTTAATGTCAACTGAAACTTTAATGAGTGTAGGTAATAGTAGCGATTGGAATATTAAGTTGTTTCGAGGTCGAGATGCTGCATTATATTGGTTAGAATCGGTCGATGTTAACGCAAACGTTGTAGTGTTATAGCGCTTAAATAAAGGCCTATCCTGTTGCTTATCTGTTTTTAAGCTGTAAATTTGCACCCTTAAAAACCGACAGAGTATGACAGATTTTATAAGAAAAATCACTCCCAATTCTAAAGATGATATTTTAGCGGGAATTACGGTGTCTTTGGCCATGATTCCGGAAGTCGTTGCATTTGCCTTTGTAGCGCAAATCGACCCGTTAGTAGCACTTTCAGGAGCTTTTATTATTGGCTTAATTACTGCAGTTTTTGGTGGTAGACCAGGATTAATATCTGGTGCAGCCGGTGCTGTTGCTGTTATTTTTGTGCACTTAATTTCTGAAGGACATACTAAAGGGATGCTATTCAATCAGCCCATCGAAAATATGGGATATTTTTATTTACTAGCAGCTGTTATATTAATGGGAATTATTCAAATTCTGGCAGGAGTCTTTAAATTAGGCCGCTTTGTTAGGTTAATTCCGCATCCTGTAATGCTTGGGTTTGTTAACGGTTTAGCTATCGTTATCTTCATGGCGCAGGTGCGTATGTTTTCTCATAAACAATTAAATATTACAGCTGAAGGCGTTAAGGAATACCTTAATATTCCAATGCAGGGCGGAGAACTTTGGACGATGATTGCTCTGGTGGCTTTAACTATGGGAATTATTTGGTTATTGCCTAAAATTACCACTAAACTTCCGGCTGCATTAACGGCTATTTTAGTAACTACAGGTATTGTCGTTTTTGGAGGATTAGATGTAAGCACCGTTGGTTCGTATATTGTTGAAGGTGGCGGAAATGGTTTAAAAGGGGAATTTCCAACGCCTAACTTGGAGTTGTGGCAAAACCTGCCTTTTAATTTAGATACTTTAAAATTCATTTTACCATATGCTTTTTTAGCTGCTTCTGTTGGATTAATCGAGTCTTTAATGACTATGAATTTAGTCGATGAATTAACTGAAACACGAGGAAACGGAAATCGCGAGTGTATTGCTCAAGGAGCTGGAAATATGATTAGCGGATTGTTTGGTGGTACCGGTGGATGTGGTATGATTGGGCAAACCGTTATTAATATTAATGCCGGTGGTCGTGGTAGATTATCAGGTATTATGATGGCGGTGACTTTATTAACCTTTATTTTGTTTACAGATAAATACATTGAGCAAGTACCTATTGCTGCTTTGGTAGGTGTTATGTTTATGATGGTAATCGAAACGTTTGCATGGTCAAGTTTTAGAATTATTAGAAAAATACCAGTTGCCGATGCTGTAGTTTTGGTTATCGTTTCAGCGGTAACCGTTATTTACGATTTGGCTATTGCAGTATTTGTAGGAGTTATTATTTCGGCTTTAGCTTTTGCCTGGGAAAATGCCAAACGCATTCGCGCCAGAAAGCGTATTTCTGACGATGGTAAAACAAAAACTTATGAAATCTGGGGGCCTTTATTCTTCGGGTCAATTACCGCTTTTAATGAAAAGTTTGATGTGAAAAATGACCCGGATGAAGTGATTATCGACTTTGTAGAGTCTCGAGTTAGTGATCATTCTGCTTTAGAAGCGATTTTTAATTTGGTTCAAAAATATGAGGCTGAAGGGAAGACGATAAAACTTAAGCACTTAAGTGAAGATTGTAAAGTGATATTGTATAAGGCTAGTCCTAAATTTAAGGAAGTTATTATTGAAGCAGTTGATGATCCACGTTATCATTTGGCTGAAAATCCAGAGGAATTTCCTAAGCCATTATCAGAATATAAGTTTTTCTAAACTGTTAAAAATAAACAGAAAACGCACATCGAAAGATGTGCGTTTTCTGTTTATGATAATAAAGGATTATAACCGAACACTATCTGGAACAAACTTGGTGTAGTCTCCTTGGTTTTTAATGACATCACGAACTATCGACGACGATATAAATGATGTTTTTGCAGAGGTTAGTAAAAATACCGTTTCAATAGTGGCCATACGTCTGTTGGCATGTGCAATGGCTTTTTCAAATTCAAAATCGGCGGGATTTCGTAAGCCACGAAGGATAAATTCAGCGCCAATCTCATGACAGAAGTCAACCGTTAATCCGGTATAGGTTACTACTTTCACTTTAGGTTCATCAGCAAAGGCTTTTTCAATAAAAGCTTGACGTTCTTCTAAGGAGAACATGTATTTCTTGTCTGAATTAACACCAATGGCAACAATAACTTCATCGAAAAGGGTAACACCTCGTTTAATAATATCGAAGTGACCTAATGTAATGGGGTCGAAAGAACCTGGAAATAAAGCGCGTCTCATTTTAAATACTTTGTATAAAGATAGTTATAAATTATTTTAGCGCTTCTTCAATAGCATTATCAAATAGCTCACTTAAGCTAATTCCAGCAGCAGCAGCCTGCTGAGGTAATATGCTTTCACGTGTTAACCCTGGAATAGTATTCATTTCTAAAAGATGAGGTTCGCCATCTTTAAAAATATATTCACTACGGCTGAACCCCTTCATTTTTAAAATGTCGTAAACTTTTTTTGCAACAGCAGTAACTTTTGTTTCCTGTTCAGGAGTAAGCCTTGCAGGAGTTATTTCTTGGGATTTTCCTAAATATTTGGCTTCATAGTCGAAAAAGTCGTTTTCACTAACAATTTCTGTAATTGGTAAGACTGTGGTTTCACCTTTAAAAGAGATAACACCAACAGAAACTTCGGTACCATCTAAAAACGATTCAATAATAATTTCATCGTCTTCTTTAAAAGCAACAGCTATGGCGTTTTGTAAATCCTCCTTTTTATGCACTTTACTTACTCCAAAGCTACTTCCTGCTTTGTTTGCTTTTACAAAACATGGTAAACCTACTTTTGCAATTATAGCGTCTTCATCAATCGTATCGCCAAGGTTTAGGTAAAATGATTCAGCGGTTTTTATTCCGTAAGGTTTTAAAACGCTTAAACAATCACGCTTGTTGAAGGTTAAACCAGCCTGATACATGTCGCAACTGGTATGTGGAATATTTAGAAGTTTAAAGTAGCCTTGCATAAAACCATCTTCACCAGGTGAGCCATGAATCGCGTTGAACACACAGTCGAAGGTGATTTTTGTATCGTTAACAAGAACAGAAAAATCATTTTTGTTTACCGCAAATTCTTCATTGTTGCCATCAACATAAACCCATTTGTCTTTAAAAATGTGGATTCGGTAGGCGTTGTATTTTTCAGGGTTTAATGTATCGTATACTACATTTCCACTTTTTAATGAGATTTGATATTCACTCGAATAGCCTCCCATAATAATGGCAATATTCTTTTTCATTGAAGTATAAATAGTTAAGTGTAAGTCTAAATATGTATAATAAAACGTATGTATTATTAGTTAAGCTAAAATATCACATAAATTGCAAAAGAAAAAACAGTTCGGTTTTTATATATTTGCCTAATCGAAAATTTTACAAATGAGCCTCATTAAATTTCTAACAAGTAAAGCATTTTTTAAACAAATATTAATAGCTGTTATAGCAGTTTTTGTATTGGTTTATATTATTTTAAAATGGTTAAATGTCACTACTAATCACGGTGAATTTGAAACTGTACCTGAGTTAAAAGGGAAGTCGATTAGTATTGCAGAAATGGAATTGAACGATAATCATTTGGTAATGCAAATTCAGGATTCGGCTAATTACAATCCAGATTACCCAAAGTTTTCAGTTATCGAGCAGGAACCGCCTGCAGGAAGTAAAGTTAAAGAAAACAGAAAAATATATATCACGTTAAATCCATCAGGTTACCGAAAAATTGCAGTGCCTGATTTAAACGAACGTACATTCAGACAAGCTAAACCAACGCTTGAAGCCTTAGGTTTTAAAGTCGGTAAATTAACTTATGTTGATAACATTGCCAAAGATGTGGTTTTAAAAATGCAACATAAGGGAGAAGTATTAAACCCAGGAGATCAGTTGCCTAAAACATCTACAATAGATTTAGTTTTAGGAAATGGTAATAGACCATAAATTATGCAAGATTATACACCAGAGAATTTTGATGAGGAAAGCGAAATGTACGAGCATTTTGCGTTTACGGTAAAGGAGGGACAAAAGCCACTTCGTGTCGATAAGTATTTAATGAATTTTATTGAAAATACAACCAGAAATAAAATTCAGGATGCAGCGAAAGATGGTGGTATTTTTGTGAATGATGTTGCTGTAAAATCGAATTATAAAGTGAAACCCGGCGATAATATTCGCGTTATGTTTGCTCATCCAACCTACGAAAATTTATTGGTAGGAGAGGATATTGATTTAGATGTGGTTTACGAAGATGACGATGTTCTGGTGGTTAACAAACCTGCCGGAATGGTTGTGCATCCGGGACACGGAAATTACTCTGGAACACTTATTAACGCTTTAATTTACAGATTTGATAATCTGCCAAACAATTCCAGCGATCGCCCGGGATTGGTTCACCGTATTGATAAAGACACCAGTGGACTTCTTGTAGTAGCCAAAACTGAAGAGGCTATGACGCATTTGGCGGCTCAATTTGCTGAAAAAACCAGTGAGCGGGAGTATGTGGCTATTGTCTGGGGTAATATTGAAGAAGAGGAAGGTACCGTGGAAGGGAATATAGGTCGTCATCCTAAAAACCGATTACAAAACACCGTGTTCTTAGATGAAGAAGCCGATAAAGGAAAGCCTGCAGTAACGCATTACAAAGTATTAGAGCGTTTAGGTTATGTTACTGTAGTGTCTTGTAAACTGGAAACAGGTCGTACACACCAAATTCGAGTGCACATGAAGCACATTGGTCATACCTTATTTAATGACGAGCGTTATGGAGGTGAAAAAATACTTAAAGGCACTACATTCACAAAATACAAACAGTTTGTTGAAAACTGTTTTAAAGTGTTGCCTCGTCAGGCATTACATGCAAAGACTTTAGGCTTTGAACATCCTCGTACGGGTGAATTTTTAAGATTCGAAGCGCCTGTTCCGCAAGATATGGTAGACTGTATGGAGAAATGGCGCGTCTATGCCAAGCATCAGTCTTTAGAAACAGGTTCGGAAGAGGTTTAAAAATTAATATCAATAAGATCTGTTTATAGTTCTATCATAAATAATTGTTGTTTCTTATTTTTAAAGTAGAGCAGTAGTTGTAAATTTGAATTGAAATTATAAATCCATAATAATAGATTTAAACTGATGAAATTAGTCATATCTCCAGCCAAGTCGCTTGATTTTGAAAGTCAATTACCCACTACAAAAAGTTCAGAAGCTCAATTTTTAAATCAATCAGAGCGTATCAATAAGCTTTTAAAGAAGAAATCGGCAAAAAGCCTGTCTCAGCTTATGAGTATTTCTGATGCTTTGGGGCAGTTAAATTATGAGCGAAATCAGGCATGGGAATTACCGTTTACAACCGATAATGCAAGGCCTGCAGTTTATGCCTTTAATGGTGATGTGTACAAAGGTTTAGATGCTTATGGTATAAAAGAGGATAAATTGGAAAGTCTTCAAAATACTGTGCGTATTCTTTCAGGATTATATGGTTTGTTAAAACCTTTAGACTTGATTCAGCCATATCGTTTAGAAATGGGAACTAAATTTCCTGTGGGAACCAAAAAGAACCTTTACGAATTCTGGAAAAAGGATATTACAAAAGCATTAAATGATGAACTGAAAGATGATGAGTTGTTCTTGAATCTTGCCAGCAACGAATATTTTAAAGCTATCGATAAAAAAGCATTAAAAGTGCCAGTAATTACTGCGAATTTCAAAGATTTAAAAAACGGAGAATATAAAGTCATTTCGTTTTTTGCAAAGGAAGCTCGCGGACTTATGGCGCGTTATGTAGTTGACACCAATGCACAAACCGTAGACGATTTAAAAGGGTTTAATTACGAAGGTTACGGTTTTAGTGAAGCGATGTCTACCGATACCGATTTGGTTTTCATTAGATAAACAATTGTAAGGAAATCCCTTTTTTATTTTGAAATAATCTTTTAATTTAGAGAGGAAAATTAAGGTTGATAACGATTCTTAATTTTCCTCTTTATTATTTTATTTCAATGTTATACTATCTTATTCTGGCCTTTCAGGCATATTGTATTTATCATTTGTTTAAAAATGGAAACGCATACTATTGGGTATTTGTTATCCTGTTTTTACCCGTTGCTGGCTCAATAATTTATTTAGTTACTCAGGTTTACAATAAACGCGATGCAGAAAAAATTCAGGATGGTATTGTATCGATTATCAATCCAACCAAAAAAGTAAAAGATTTAGAGAAACGGCTTCGTTTTTCAGAAACATACCAGAATCGGGTAAATCTTGCCGATGCTTATTTAGCAAACAGAGATTTTTATAGTGCCATAGCACAATATGAAGAAGCTTTAAAAGATAAATCTCAAAATCACTTTTATATCATTACTAAACTTATAGATGCTTATTTTAAAGTTGAAGATTATCATAAAGTTATAGCTTACGCCGAAATGATAAAAGATAAGCATGAGTTCGATAAATCGAGAGCACAGTTTGTATTTGGTTTGGCCCAGGACAAATTGGGGAATTTTGAAGCAGCAGAATCTAGCTTGAAACAAATAGATATTCGATATTCGTTTTATGAAGAACGATTGCAACTGGCTAAACTTTTAATAGAACGTCAAAAGGCTGATGAAGCCAAAGAGATACTTCAGGATATTGTTAACGAATCTCAGAACATGACAGCTCCCAACAAACGCATGTATAGAAATACGGTGAGTGAAGCCACCAAAGTTTTATCTGAAATAGAAGTTTAATAGATGTTATTTGGCAATCGCCTTTTTGTTGATGTCTATTTTAGTCTCAACCGAAGGTTTCTTTTTTATTCGAGGGCGTCTTGCTCCAAAAGTACCTCGGTTAATTTTGCCACGTTTTGTTTTTTTATCCCCTTTTCCCATAAAATTATTTTTTTCGATAATTTATAATACAAAAATTAACCTTAATTTCCAAAGTAGATTTGTATGCAGTTGTAATAAAAGTTTTATTTGTGTGTGATTAGATGTTATATAATGTGTATATTTAATACAGATAATCTGTTGCAAATTAAATTAATACATTAGTCGAGTTACATCTTATGGCAAAATTTAAACCACCTTCCAGTTCGCTTATAGTAGGAGGACTTTTTTTCTTAACTCCCGTATTATTTATTATTCTTTTAGGGTCAAAAGCCATTGCCTTATTAACACCAATAGCAGTTAAAATATCCGAAGCGTTTGGTTTACATTCTGTATTTGGCGGAGCCGCCGTTTTAATTGTATGCGTGTTAATTATTGTTGTAATCTGTTTAATTAGTGGCTATTTTATTCAGCGGGGTGTTTTTAGTAAATGGAGTAATAATATAGAAGAAAAACTCTTTGTGCATTTCCCGTCAATTCAAATTTTAAAATACCGGATGATTGGTGATCAGGAAACGGTAATTAATGAATTTTGGGAGGCCATTATTTTAGAAGAAGAAAAGGATCGATATAATATTGCCTTTATAACAGAACGAACTAATGAATTTATCACACTATTTATTCCTGATGCGCCAAGACTTGATGCGGGAGAGGTGAGGTATGTGCCTAAAGAATCAATAACTTATTATCCGATAAGCATGAAGCAGGCCATGTCTGGTTTATATAGTTTTGGTAAAGGTATGGGGATTGAAAATATTGTTAATAAGAAGTAGTTTATAGCTCTGTTTTTTTTATTGAAAAGTATAACCACTTAAAATGAAATAGTATGAAAAGAATATTACTTTTTTTAAGCTTAGCCCTTTTCGTGTGTACTTGTGTTTTTGCTCAAGAGGAATCATTTGAAGGCGAATCAGAAGAAACATTAAAACACCAGGTTGGCTTTTTGTTGGGACATGCACATGTGCCAAGTGTCTATGCTGAAGGAAAAAAGGAATGGAAAGCATTGCCATCATTTACACTTTACTATAACTATTGGTTGAATGAGAAATGGGCTGTAGGGTTACATACCGATATTATCATAGAGAATTTTGTTGTTGAAAAAAACCTGTCTTCAGAGGAGGGTGAAGCAGCATTTTTAGAAAGAGAAAAGCCGATTGCTCCGGCATTAATGGCGGTTTATAAACCGGGAGAGCATTTTAGTTACTTGTTGGGTGTTGGAGAAGAGTTTGCTAAGGGTGAAAATTTATTTCTAATTCGAGCTGAAGTTGAGTATGCTATTGAGATGCCAAAGGAGTGGGAATTTGAAGTGTCCCTAGGTCATGATTTTAGATGGGATGCATATAATACCATTAATTTAGGATTAGGGGTTTCAAAGAAGTTTTAGTATTTTGGGTAATTATAATATAAAAAAAGCACCTGATTTTGTCAGGTGCTTTTTTTATAGGTGTAAGTCTATTATTTATGATTTTGTAGGGAATAATAAAGTGATTCCTGCGCGAATTCCCCATTCAGCGGCATTACCACTTCCGTAGTGTATTCTTGGTCCTGCAAATATTTGTGTCATTTGCGAACCAAATGAAACGACTTTAGAAGCAACTATATGAAATGTTCCCGAAGTTAAATCGTAATCCCAGTTTTGTGTTAACTCAGTATTAAATGTTAAAGCATATCCTCCGGAGAAGTTTTTAGCAATAAAAGGTTGAAAGAATGTAGCATTAACGTCGGCGCGATCGTCCTTTCCTGCAACCGACCAAATATGATTTATTAGACATCCAACAGTAACGGAATTTATTTGTTTTAATGCTACAGCAGTCGGGCCTAAACCAAATTTTTCAGAACCCAATTCGTCTTTAGTTGCTGTAGGAGCTAAAATTACAGGGCCAACACCCCAGATAAGCCCGCCTTTTGTTGGTGCTTTTGGAGAAAAGAAGCCGCTAACAACCATATCACCTAAGCCGCTTTGTTTTCCGCTATTTCCATTAACATCGCATTGCTTTATGATAGGGATAATGGCACGTCCAATTAAATTCCAGTTTTCGCTTATGCTTATAGGAATGACTGGTTGTACGTTAGTTAAAAACTTTGTTCCGTCGTTTGGACCAACATTTAAATCGTAATTAGCCTGAAAAGGAACGCTAATTAAATTAGCTACAGGATTTTGTAGTTGTTTTGCTAATGCGTCAGCACCATCGCCATCTTGAGCGATTAAGTTTAGTGAGCATAATGAAAATGCAGCAATAGTTAAAATTTGGTAAAGACTTTTCATATGATTTAAAATTAAAAGTGTTTCTGGTTTTTGTAAATGGTTTATTACTAAGGTAATAAAAAAAACGTTGTAAAATGTTAATGTGCAGCCTTCTCCTTTTTTTTACGTTTGTTATAAAACATAATGGTTACAATTTTAGCAGTAAAAGCAACAAAAGAGCCAATGGCCATAAAGGAATAAATCATAGTGAAAATTTTTCCCATAGTTGTTGTTGGGGTAAGGTCGCCGTAGCCAACGGTAGACATAGTCATGACTGAAAAATATAAAGCATCTAAAATATTCCAGTGTTCCGTCTGGTTATAAAAAAGTGTGGCCCCAATTAGTAGAAGGAGGATGGTAAAAAGTAAAAATCTAAACTCGTGGTCGTATTTTACACCTTTGTACAGAATTTTACTTAACCGAAATATATTTACAAAGAAAGCTATCATAGATTTATGAATTAAATTAGAAGTAATACTGACGTATGTTAAATGATAATTACTTTAAATTTAATAAATTATTTTATTGAAATTTGAGGTTTATTCAGGAGGTTTTAGTTTAATCATTTTTAAATTTTTGTTGGGATATTAATATTTTGTAAACTTGTTTTTGTAAGATTTTTTATTTGTTTAAATAGGATTATTCGGAATGATTAAAAGTGTTGTTTTTGAGTGATTTAGTTTTAAGATAAACTTCACAAATTGTCATGATATTCTATATAACTTTGCTAAACTTGCAATAATTTTACATAGAGATAATAAATAAATAAATAAATAAAACAAAGAATGAAGTTAAGTTTTTGTTTTTGAGTGGTTTAAGTCTGTGTAAATTGTTGGAAAAGAACAATAATGAGGGTTTCAGGTATAACGATTCAGTATAACAGTAAGGAGTTCAAAGCTATTTTTGAGCGTCTTTTTCCGTCAATGTATATGTTGGCCTCTCGTATTTTGAAGAGCGAGGAGAAGGGAAAGGATGTTGCTCAAGAGGCTTTTGTGAAACTTTGGCAAAAGGATACTGAAGAATTTGCCAGTGAAAAGGCCCTGCAAGCTTATTTGTATGTTTTGGTAAAAAACGCTTGTATAAGTGTGTTACGAAAAGAGAAAAACATCAGTAATACTTCTCTGGATGAAGGTCTAACAATTGCTCAAAAATCATTTTTAAACGAAATTTTAAGAGAAGAAACTTATAAGCTTCTGCATGAAGCTATAAAAGAATTGTCTCCTCAATCTGAACGCGTTGTTAGATTAACATTAGAAGGATACCGTAACCAAGATATTGCAAATGAGTTGGATATAACTATAAATTCTGTTAAAACTGTGAAAAAAAGAGCTTATAACAGGTTGAGGCAGATGCTTGGTTCTCAGTTTGTTGCTTTTATTTTAGGGAGTTTTATAGAATTCTTTTAGTTTTTTTTAACAAAAGTGTCACTCTCTGCTTAAAATGTTGCGTCCTTATTAATGTACAGCGTTATTCTTTGTTGTAATTATAAGGATATGGATGAAATAAATAAACAATTCGAATATTCGGAGCTTTTAGCGGGTAAAGTTTTAGACTCTTTAACCGATGAACAAAAAGAGGTGTTATACGAATGGGAGCAGCAAGATGAAAATAAAGGAATTGCTGAAGATATTCTTAATGCCTATACCTTTGATGAGTGGCAGGAAAAATTAAAAAGTATTGACACGACGGAGGAGTGGGCGTCTTTTTTAGATCGCATGGAGATCGCTTCCGAAAAACCAGGTAAAGTTTTAAGATTAAAAGCTATTAAGTGGATGTCTGCTGTGGCGGCTGTTTTGGTTGTTGGTTTTTCCGTGTTCACTTTTACAGATTCAAATAATGACCGTTTAAAACCTATAGCAGCTTCTAGTATCGCGCCTGGAACCTCTCATGCAGAACTTGTTTTATCTACTGGAGAAGTTATTGATTTGGAGCAATCAAAAGATAATCAAATTCAAGAGGGAGAAGTTGCTTTAGAAAATGTTAAGGGTATACTTCAATATAAAGATGCTAAGTCCAGAAGACGAGGCGATAATAAAGTAAAAACAAATACATTAAAAGTACCAAGAGGTGCTGAATACCAGTTGGTGTTATCTGATGGAACTAAGGTGTGGCTAAATTCAGATACAGAATTAACTTATACGGTTCCTTTTGTTGGGACCGAGCGTCGTGTGGCTTTAAAAGGAGAGGCCTATTTTGATGTAACACCTAATAAAGAGTTGCCTTTTATAGTAATGACGGGAAATCAGGAAGTTCAGGTTTTAGGAACTGAATTTAACGTTTCAGCCTACAGAGATGATAGTGTTATTACGACTACTCTGGTAGAAGGTAAAGTAGAGGTTACAGATAATATTTCTAGAGATAAAAAATATTTGTTGCCTAATCAACAATCGATTCTAAATAAGCAGACCGATGCTATTAAAAAGCAGGAAGTCGATGCGTATCCATACATTGCCTGGAAAGAAGGGCGTTTCGTATTTAATAACGTAACCTTAGAAGAGTTTTTATATAAAGTGTCGAGGTGGTACGATGTTGAGGTTTACTACGATAACGACAGTTTAAAAAACTTAAGCTTTACAGGAGATCTTCCTAGGTACAGCAATATGACAAGTATCTTAAAAATTATCGAAGCGGAAATGTCTGTGAACATTAAAGTAGAGGATAATAAAAAGATATATGTTTTCAGATAAAATTTTATTAAATTAAGGCTATCAATGAGTTAGCCTTTTTTTGCTTTTGCTTCAAGAGGGAAATTAATTAATTCAACTTAAAAATTGTTATGAGAAGAAAGAGGATTTTACTAACCAACGGTTTTCAGTTTTCGAAGGCCACTAAAAACAATGGTAAAAAATGAGGATATCCATTATTTTAATTTTTAGTGCTGTTTTTACAATTAACGCAGCCACATATTCACAATCAAAACGAGTTAGCTTAAGTTTAACTAATGTTAGTTTTTCGAAATTGTTCGAAGAGATTAGAAAACAAACTGACTACAGTTTTTTCTTCAACGACGAGAAAATTAACGAATTAGCCGATATTTCGGTTAATAAAACTAATGCGCCAGTTGAAGAAATTTTAGATGAGGTTTTAAAAGGAACCGATTTATCATATAAAGTTGTTGATGGCGTTATTGTTATTGTAGAAAATGGTAAAGTTATACCAGTTCAAACGATAACTGTAACAGGAACGGTAATTGATGCCGCAACAAATGAAGCTTTACCAGGAGTTAATGTTTTAGTGAAAAACAGTAAGCTAGGAGTGGTGACCGATTTCGATGGAAATTTTGTAATTAAACTTCCACAGGCATCAACGTTAATAGTTTCTTATCTAGGTTATGCTTCACAAGAGATAGTTGTTGAAGGTTCTGAAACTATAAAAGTAAAACTTGAGCCAGAAATAGAGAATCTTAATGAGGTAATTATTAATACTGGGTATCAAAAGATTGATAAAAGAGAATCTACAAGTGCTATTGCAACTGTAAAAGAAGAAGATTTAAATATAGCAGGAGCTATTAGTGTTGATAAAATGCTTGAGGGTAAAGCGCCTGGTTTACAGATTACTAATTTAAGTTCTACACCTGGTGCTGCAGCTAAAATTAGAATTCGTGGTGGTAGTACTTTCACAGGAAACCAAAGTCCGCTTTGGGTTGTAGATGGTGTTATTTATGAAGACCCAGTGCCACTTTCTGCAGATGAAATTAATAGTTTCGATAATGTTAATATTATTGGTAATGCGTTGTCAGGTATTAACCCATCAGATATTGCTAAAATCGATATTTTAAAAGATGCATCGGCAACAGCAATTTATGGTATAAGAGCTGCTAACGGAGTTATCGTAATTACCACTAAAAGAGGTAAGACCGGAGAACCTTCTTTAACATATTCTGCAAATTTAAGTTTTGTTCAGGCACCTAAATATTCAAATTTTAATTTGATGAATTCTAAAGAACGTATCGATGTATCTAGAGAAATGTATCAAAGAAACCTTGGTTTTGCAAGTAACTATGATAATATTGATCGTTTAGGTTACGAAGGCGCTTTAATGAATTTATGGGATGGCACTTATAATTATCAGGAGTTCCAAAATCAGGTTAATTATTTAGAAACCTTGAACAGTGATTGGTTTGGTGAGTTATATAATAACTCCCTTACCCAAAGACATGCTGTGAGTGTTTCAGGTGGTGGTGATAATATGAAATATTATTTCTCCTTAGGTTACGACGACCAGCAAGGTGATGAGAAAAATGTAGATTTAAACCGTATTACAGCCCGTTCAAATTTAGATATTAACCTAAAAGATAACGTTGTTTTAGGATTAAGAATGAGTGGGTCTGTGCAGAAGGCAACTTATAATCACAACTCAATAAATGCTTTTAATGAAGCGTATTACACCAGTAGAACGATTCCTATTTACAATGAAGATGGCAGTTATTTTTACCAAAGTAGAGCATTGCTAAATGATGCTTACGGAACGGCCTATGGAGGATACAATATTTTAAACGAAATGGATAATTCCGAGAGAAATATCAATAATAAGAGTTTAGATATTGCAGCTTCATTACAATGGGATCTTTCAGATGCGTTTAGATTTACAAGTCAGATAAGTTATAGAAATACAACCAATTTAACTGAAGAGTGGATTACCGAAAATACCTTTTATTCTGCTAAATTAAGAACTTATGATGCTTTTGAGGATTTATTGGATGAACGTGTAGATAGATATTCAACATTACCTTTTGGGGGTGTTTACAGTGGAGGTATGGTTAGTCAGGATAGTTATTCTATTACCAACCAGTTAAATTATAAAACCTATTTAGACGAAGACAATAAGCATAATATTAATTTAAACTTAGGTCAGGAAGCACGTTCAGTGAATTATTGGGGAGCGACAGGTTTCACTGTTCCGGGTTATAACCATTATCAAGGACGTGGATTTATTTCATTACCAAGAGTGGGTGTTACAACAAATGATGATGGCCAGTCTATAATAAATTATGAAGGATATGATTACGATGCGATGATTAACTGGTTAACAACCGATGGTCAATCGGTTTATCCATCAATTACAGATCGTGTTCAAAATACAATGTCTTATTTCGGAATTTTTAGTTACGTATACGATAAGCGTTATGTGTTAAACTTTAATGCACGTAGCGATGGATCTAATACCTTTGGTCAATACGAACGTTATAAGTTTAAACCAGCATGGTCGGCATCTGGACGTTGGAACATTCATAATGAAAAATTTATGGAAAACAGCATGACTATTAATGAGTTAGCTTTAAGAGGGTCTTACGGTGTTAGAGGAACTATGCCAAATGCGAGCCCATATTTAATAATTCAAAATTATGGGAAAAATAACGCAGTATATTATCCAGAAAATACAGCAAGTCTTTCAAGTTTTCCTAATGCTAATTTACGTTGGGAAAAATCTGAGACTGTTAACGTTGGTTTAAACTATAGTTTGTTTGATGGACGAATTAGTGGAGCGTTGGATTATGCTTATTCAAAAAGTACCGACTTATTACAGAATCGTCCAATTTCATTAGTTAATGGATCTACTACACAGTTGTATAATTCAGGTAGTAAATCGGTTAATAGTTTTGAGTTTGCCATTAGAACCGTAAACTTAAAACTTAAAGATTTATCCTGGAGTACAAACTTTAACTTCTCGTACGACAGAGACCGTGTGTTGAGTGGTTTTGAAGAAGGGGTACAGTTTCAGGGATTAACAGTAAATGATTACTTGTCAGGAAGCATTTACAGGGCAGGATTCCCTACAAACGGATTTTTCTCATACCAGTTTGATGGTTTAACAGATGAAGGTTTACCAACGTTTAAACATCTTGTGGAACCAGGTATGACACCAGAGCAGCAATTAGAAGCAGCTTTAGTTTATGAAGGTAGTAGAACACCATTATATTATGGAGGTTTTGGAACACAAATAAAATCTGGAAACTTTACAATATCTGCAAGTTTTACTTATAAGTTGGGGTATAAAACAAGGTTATTAGGTTTGTATAATGGCAATCAGAATTTACCATTACCATACGAAAATATGCATGGAACCTTCGTAAATAGATGGAGACAACCAGGTGATGAGGCATTTACAAATATTCCTACCTTGTCTAATTATAACCAAAGGTTTACGTCAGACGCCTTGGCTGATGGATATAACAATATTTACGTAACTAATTTAGGGCAAGCAGTTCCAGATGGACGAAATGCCTGGTGGATGTACGATAGAAGTGATGCCAGAGTTGTAAGTGCTGATCATATTCGTTTTCAGTCTTTAACTTTGTCTTATAATGTGCCAAGTAAATTAATTGAAGGAACAGGCATAAAGCATTTAAATTTAGGAGTACAGGGAAGTAACTTGTCTTTCTGGGCTTTCGATAGAGATTTAAAAGGTCAAGATCCTGAGCAAGTGTCGGGTGTAGGTTTACCAACTTTACCAAACTATAGTTTAAGTTTAAACATGTCATTCTAAAAAATAAAGCAATGAAAAAAATACTATTTATATTACCTCTAATAACATGTTTTGCTTGTAGCGATTTTTTAGATGAACGCGATCAAGATAAATTAGTTCCGGAACAGCCTGATCATTTTGCAGCGTTGTTATTGCAAGAGTTTAGTTTTAGTTATCCTTTGTTTAAAACTATAGATCATATGACAGATAATGTGGTCGAGAATGCTTTAGCAAGAAGCTCAACTAAACAAGGGGCTAAAACAACATATTCCTGGCAGCGTGAAATTGAAATTGACGAAAACGGAAATGAATTGTCAAATATCAATAATGCTTGGCAAAATACTTATGAAGATATAGCTATAGCAAACTACGTTATAGAACTTATAGATGAAGCATCAGGTGAACAAACCGAAAAGGATTTTGTAAAGGGAGAGGCTTATTTTATTAGAGCGTTATCTTATTTTAATCTGTTAAACTTATATGGTCAACCATTTAATGCCTCTACTGCAGATACCGATTTAGGTGTGCCATTACGACTTAATATTGGTGTTGAAATGGTGTATTCAAGAAATACTGTTGCAGAATGTTATGCACAGGTAGAATCGGATATTTTAATGGCTAATGAGCTTTTTGATTTAAGTGGTATTACAAAAGGAAAATTTCATCCAAGTCAAGCCGCCTGTAATTTGTTAATGTCCAGAGTAAAACTTTATCAGGAAGAGTGGGATGAAGTTATTTCATATGCCGATTTAGCTATTGGTTCAGGAAGTTTAACCAAAATGACATCGACTACACCATTTATAACAGAGACTAATCCTGAAGTGTTATATTCATATTACACTATTGGAAGAGTAGTTTGGGAAAATGCTACGTATGTTGCAAATACAGAATTGATAAATCTTTACGATGATGCTGATATTCGTAAAGAAGCTTATTTTGCTACTTCTGATAATGGTTCTGGTAATGTATTATATATACCAAAGAAATATGATTTAGATGGTTTCTCAACTTTAGGTTTCACTAATTTAAGGATTGGAGAGGCATATTTAAATAGAGCAGAGGCTTACGCTCAAAAAGAAAATTTAACTAATGCTGTTAACGATATTAAAGCATTACACGCAAAACGATACACAAGTACAGCTTCTGTGGTTTACCCAACCAATGTAAGTGAAGTATTGTCGTTTGTGCTAAATGAGCGTAGAAAAGAATTATGTTTCGAAGATCACCACAGATGGTTCGATTTAAGACGTATGGCAAACAGACCTGAAATTAAACATGTATTCACCTTAATAGGAAGTGATGGGGTTAAGACAGGAACAGAAACATTTACGTTACTTTCAGATGATATTAACTATACTTTGCCTATTCCGTTAAAGGAAAGACAGAATAATCCGCTAATTAGAAATAATGAGCGTTATGAGAAGATACCGGTAATTGATGAAGAAGTTATCATCGATTAATTAGGTGTTCACTGTTAACAATTTAAATAAATAATTATGAAAAAATATAGCATTCTATACATCATGTTATCCGCAGTTTTAGCGGTTTCTTGTGATGTAGAAGAAAACTTAAAGCCTTCAAATTTAGATGAAGACCGTGTTGCTTCTCAATTAGATTTAACTATTCCTACAGTTAAAAATCTATATGAAAATTATAATACGGGCGTATTATATGAGTATGACAACGTAATGGATTTTGCATATGAGGCCTCTACAAGTGCGGCAAGTGACAGATGGGGAAGTGTAGAAATTCCTATGTTAAGAACCTTGTTTGAAAACGAAGAGGGACAATTACCTGCAGAAAATGTAGCCGATTATAAAGCCTATACTACAGAGGCTGTAAATTTTTTAAACGATAATGTGTTTAAATATTTTATTGCCGATAGTCGTATAGCAGCAATGATGCCTTACAAGGTATTAATCAGCGAATCCATTTTTAGTGATAATAAACTTCAGGGTGAAGTTGCCCGTGTAATTATCGAGTCAGATTCAAGACAGGTGTCAAGTCCTGAAAACAGCTTAAAAACAGTTTATAATAGCCATTCTATAGTTTTTAACTTAAATCTTGATAATTACGGTACAGCATCAAGAATAGATGCTTTTTCGAAAGATAACTTTTATGTTTTGTTATCCAGAATTATGGGGATGCATAATTTATATGATGAAGTGCCAAGTTCTTTCTCGCTTGGTAAAGATGAGTATTATGGGTTAGAAATGGAACCTGTATTTAGAGAAGAAACAGGAATAGCAGATGAAAAATTGGTTTTTGTAATCGATAAAGATTGGTTTTATGAGAAAGGATTTATAGATGCAAAATACTTCTACGATTCAGAAATTGGTACTATTCAGCAGAATTATGATGAGGATGGTAATTATCTAGGCGTAATTGGTCGTATTTATCATTATAATGCCATAGCACCAAGCGATGAATTT
The DNA here is from genome assembly GCF_032926325.1 of Aestuariibaculum lutulentum. Classification (NCBI taxonomy): domain Bacteria; kingdom Pseudomonadati; phylum Bacteroidota; class Flavobacteriia; order Flavobacteriales; family Flavobacteriaceae; genus Aestuariibaculum; species Aestuariibaculum lutulentum. The sequence continues at coordinate 582,807 of NZ_CP136709.1, read as the reverse complement.
GTGGCAAGTAAAGAGTTAGACGTTCGCTCTTATTTGAATGAAATGATTCATAACAGTAGTGCTGAGATTACGGCATATCCGCAAAATATTCAGGATAATATGAAAATATTATTAGACTTATTTGTTGGATGGGGAGTAGATATGTTAAGTGTGAATCCAGATCTGGAAGTGTTAAATTAAAAACTAAAAATTATATCATGAAAATGAAATATATATATAGCGCAGTATTAGGTTTACTTGGTTTGGCTATGTTTCAGGCTTGCCAAAGCGATCCTGTTTTCCCTGATCCAGGTTTTGAAATAGGAGATCAACGTGTTGAAGTTCGTCGTGATACAGCCGATTATTACGATATCAGTTTTAAAATGAATGTGCCTAATGGTGTAGACCATATTGATTTGTTAGATGCTACAGATTATACATTATTGGACGAAATTGATGAGTTTAACGGTAAAACTAATTTCGATTTTAATTATCGCGTAGATTTAACTGAATTTGAAAAAGATACTGTTTTAAATTACATAATAAAAGTAGTTGATAAAGATGCACGTTCTACCAACCGTGGTATTAGAATAGATGTTAAAGGCTTTTCTTTTCCTGAAATTAGATTGGTTGGTGGTACAAGTATTGCTGTAGCGGCACCGGTTTATAATGTTAGAGGGATTATTTCTACAGGTTTAAACACTATTAGTACAGTAAAAGTTTTATTTGAAGGAGAAGAGCAGTACAGTTTTACGGCCACACCGGAAGATATGCTTTATGAGATGACTCTAAAAACACAAGTATTTGTTGGTGAGTTAGAGGAAGGTCAGGAATATACAATAGAAGTTATTATTACTGATGATAAAGGACAGGAGTCAATTACACCTATAACTGTAAGAAAAAGTGATTTTGTCAAGAAACCAAAATATATTAATTATTCAAATTATCTAGGTTCCCTAATTACAATAACTCCAACTTATGACGATCAGGATAGACTAGTTGTTTTTGATTATACCTTTAGCAATGGAACTAATCATCACAATGAATTTAGCTATAATGAGTTGAATATGGTTGATACTATTAGTTACCGAACTATAAATTCCAGTGGAACCTATTCGCGTATAACTTATACTTATATTAATTATGTAGAAGGAACAACGCAGATTTCAAGTATAGAAGAGCAAATATTCAATACTGATGACAACGGAAATGTTACCTCTATAGGTAGTGTTAACGTAGAGTCTGATGAGTTTGTGTATAATGAAAAGGGTGAAGTGGTTTCTTTCTTTACCAGTTCAAGATGTGAAAATATCGATTACCAAGATCCATTTGGCTTGGGAGAAAGTATTTTTAGCGAGTTCTGGCAGGATGATTCGTATTTAGGTAGTAATACAGTACGAAGACAACATCGTGAGGGTTACGATCCTATATTAATTCCAACTTTTGAAGCAGGACTACCTCCATTTGTAAAATATAACGATATAATGCTAAATGCATTTAACGACTTGTTATGGCATAAATATATTATGACTAAAACAGTACCTACTGATCCAAGTTATTCAAGTAGCTATTTAAGAGAACCGTCGTATACCTACCAGGCAGATGCCGATGGTAATATTACTTCTATCAATAAATTATATAATAAAGGAACAAGTTTTTATTATCAGGCAACAGAAGTTTATTCCTTCTTTTATTAAGTAGGTTTTATAAAAATATAAACTATGAAAGTTAGTGTAAAACACATATTACACTTTCTAAGCATTATTATAATTTCTGCCCATTCTTATGGGCAGAATTTTTTTATGCCAGAAGGTATTACATATAAACAATTACCAAACGGGTTTAGATATTACATTATTCCAAATGGTGAACCAGGGAAAATTGGTCTATATCTGCTATCTGATACTGGTTGTTTTGTAGAGAAAAAGGAAGAGCGTGGCGTAGCACACTTTTTAGAGCATATGGTGTTTAAGGGAAGCAAAAACTACCCTGGTAATGAAACTTCCGAAGCTTTAGAACGTATGGGCTTACGAATTGGGCGGGATTATAACGGCTCTGTAAATGATACCCATACCGAGTACCGTATTTTTATTCCAGAAAATAATGATGCTACTCTAAAAGAAACGCTGCGATTGATGAATGATTGGTGTTTTAATCTTCAAATGGATTCCACCGATTTAGAAGTCGAGAAGAAAGTAGTTATTGAAGAAATTAAACTTAGAAAAGGAGAAGGCACCCCCTTTGTTATTGGAACTTATTTAGAGGGACATAATGGTTTGGGGTCTGAAGAACAGATAAGAAGTGTCACCTCAAAAGATGTTAAAGATTTTTACAATAAGTATTACACTCCAGATCAATTAGCACTTGTTATTTATGGTAAGGTTGATGAGAAAAAGGTTTCAAAGTACATCGATAAATTATATGGTAAACTTGCTCATGCAACTGGTAAAAGCAATAACAAATATTTAGACCTAAGCCAGGAGACAATTGTTAAGGGAGATTACGAAAATAGAAACTCCGAAATGCTGGTTTTAGGGTTTAAAACCAGAGATTTTCCTGTTATCGATTTTGATTCGTATAAAAGGGATTTGATTTATAAAGTGTTTTGCGAAATGCTTCAAAATAGATTAAATCAATTACCTGACTCAAATATTGAGAAAGTTACTGCTAATGTGGCTTATCCGTTTACAGGTAATTTGTGGTTTAATTTCAGGCTTGAGGCCAAAGACAATGCTTCATATAAAACCATGCTTAGCAATTTTAATTATGTTGTTGCGCAGGCAAGACGTTATGGCTTTCTTCAGGAAGAAATAGATTTTTTCGTAGATAAATTATTAAAGCGTTATGAAAGTAATCTTGGTAATCCTGATAATTATTTTGGTGCCGTACAAATGCATTTCTTTAAAGGAGAAATGCCATTATCTACATCAGATAAGGTAAAATACATGCAGGAAATTGCTAATACCATTACCTCTAAAGATTTTACAGAAGTTCTTAAAGGTTTCACAGATTTAAACAAAACCATTTTGTTTGATAAACATGCTAAAGCTTTTGATGCAGCGTTTAATGAAGCTTATATTTTAGGAGCCATTAAGCATATTAACAAAAACACGAAGGTTGCACCTTATAAATTTGCAGAACCATCTAATCAGTTTGAAATAAGAAGTAATGCAAACTTACCTGAAGTTAGAATTCAGAATTTTAATCCTAAATCAATTAAAAAGAAGGTAAAGCTTGGCGATTATCTGTACCTGTTAAAGTATGATAACGGTATTAAAGTTGTTGTGAACTATGCTCCAAATTCAGAAACACAAATAAAAATTGTAAGTAAGCACGGTTTGAATAATATTCCTGAAAAGGATAGAGCTATGTTTAAGTTTGTTGCCGATAATTTTGATGAGTCTTTTGCTGATTATTCAGAAAAAGAAGCCAAAGATTTATGCCGAAGCACTAGAGTATATAAAAGTGTTACTTTTAATAATTACGATTATGAGTTCCAGTTGAAAGGGACTAATAACAACTTTTCAGAATTGGTGAAAATCTTTAACCTTATGGTTAATAATGAAACTTTACCAAAAGGAGACCGTATTTCTGAGAGTTATAAACGTTATTTAAAGCGATCAGGAAATTCTAAAGATGAGTATGCCGATTATGTAAATGAAATTTTAGGAAAAGGCTTAAATGTACCAACAGTTACAGATACAACTATTACTGAAGAAACTGTAAATAGATACTTCGACTATTATTCCATGTTTAAGCGTAGTTTTAGAGATTCATATATTTATGTTGGAGGTGCATTACCTGAGAATGTTGATGAGTTAATTTCAACATATATTGGTACTTTAAAACCAGTTGATTTTAATACATCTGTAAATGAAACCAGACCACCTTTATTGGCAAAATCAAATATTGTAGAGACAATTGACTGGGGGAAAAAGTCTTCAAAATCAAGCTTTATATTTTCAAGTGTAGATAATAAGGCAATTTCGTTTAAAGATAAATTGATTAGTGAAGGTATAGCAGAATATGGTTATAAACGCATGTTTCATATTTTGAGAAAGAAGTATGGTTATATTTATTCTTTAGGAGCCTCTGGATATGCCAATGTATCTCAAAATTTAAATGCAGTTAGTATTCGTTATATTGTGGAGGATCTGGCCAATGTAGAGGCAGCACAAAAGGCAATGCAGGAAGAGGTCTTGCCATCTATGAGTCAAGGTATTTTGACAGACGACCAGGCAATTGGAATTAAGGCCCTTTTGGAAAAAGATTATGTGGCTTCTTTTTACGAAACCAGTCGTGTGAGTTCTGATTATTTAAAATGGGGATTAGATTATGGGAAATTATACACCATGAAGGATTTCCAAAAGATGATTCGTAACATTTCAAAAGAAGATATCGAGCATCACATGAAACGCTTAATCAATCTGGATAAGTATTTTATTCTAATTCAGAATTAAAGCTTACCAATTTGTAATTGCATATTAATCAAGTTTGTAAAAAAATCGAAAAGCTGTTATCTTTATAGGTAACAGCTTTTTTTGTTGTTCTGTCACTCTAAACGGTAAAAAATGCGTCTTAATAATATGTAGCCGGCTTTGGCTATTTCCTAAACTTAATGAAAAAATATGAAAAGAAATGTTTTAACCCTTGCTGTTATCTTCTTAATAGGGTTTTTAAATTTATCTGCACAAGGCATCGAATTTCAACACATATCTTTAGAAGAAGCACTTGAAAAGGCTAAATCTGAAGATAAATTAGTGTTTATTGATTTTTACACCACTTGGTGTGCGCCTTGTAAATCAATGGCAAAAAATGTATTTACCTTGCCGGAAGTTGGTGCAGTATATAACAAAGAATACATAAACATTAAGCTTGATGCCGAAAAGGAAGGATTACCTGCGGCTAAAAAATATTTGGTAAATAGTTACCCTACTTACGTTTATTTAAATTCAAATGGTAATATAGTGTATAAGGAATCAGGAACACGTATGCCTGATGATTTTATTCAATTAGGACGTGATGCTGTAGCTTCAGAAAACAGCCAGTTTAGTCTGGAGAAATTACAGGCTAAATTTCCAAACAAACAGGATGATGCCGATTTTTTAAAAGTTTATTTTACTAAACTCTTAGAGTATGGGCAAAACCCAACTGAAGGGATTAATGCCTGGTTAAAAGTACAGAATGAAATAGAAGAGGCCGATGTAGACATGATGGAGTTTTTGTTAAAGTATAAAGACTATATTTTACTTAATTCTAAAGGAGCAGAAATCTTGATGGCCAATTTCGATGAATACATGGATATCGCAACCAGAAAAGAAGAAGAGGAATTAGAAGTTTTTAAGGAAGTACGTTTAGCAAAAAACACAAGAGATTATGCTTTTCAAACTAAAAACCCTGAGTTGTGGTTAACCTTTATGGAAGCCTTCAATGAATTACCAGAAAAATATAAGAAAAGAGGGAATTACTTAGACTATAAAATAACCTATTATGCGTTACTTAAAGATTCTAAGTCTTATAAAAAAGAGGTTGAAAATTACGTAGATAGCTTAATGGTTGAAAACACTTCAGGTAAAACTAAATCAGGAGCAATTGTCCAGGACCTTAGCAGCAAAGGAGAAGCGTATTTAAAATATGCCGATTCAAAAAGTGATTATAAAAAACTTGAAGGTTGGGTAGAATATGGTTACAAGTTGCAAAGCAGCCCATATTTAATGGATAATCTTACGAGTAATCTCTTTTATAAAAAAGGAAAAACAAAGAAGGCTATAGAGTACAAAGAAAAAGCCTTAGCTAATTGGCCTGCAGACGATAAAAAATTATCGGCTAAAAAGTACGAATTAGAGCAAATGAAAAAAGGTGAATTAATCTAAATACTTCATTGTACAGACTATGATAAACAAAAAAATATTAGTATTCATTCTTTTGCTGATGCCCTTTTTAGGGATTGCACAGGGAATGAATTTCGAACATATAACCTTAGAAGAGGCATTAACCAAAGCTAAAGCCGAAAACAAATTAGTGTTTATCGACTTTTATACGGTTTGGTGTGGCCCTTGTAAAAAAATGGCTCGAGATATATTTCCACTATCAACAGTAGGAGAGATGTATAACAAAAACTTTATAAACTTAAAGTTAGATGCCGAGAAAGAAGGCGAAGCTGTTGCCAAGCAATATAACGTAACAGGGTACCCCACTTTATTGTATTTAGATACAGACGGCAAAGTACTTCTTATGGATACGGCTTACAAACCAGAAGACGTTTTTTTAGATATGGCAGAAAGAGCGATATCATCTATAAATAGTGAGTATAGCTTAGAAAACCTTCAAGACATGTTTGTTGATAAGCAAAACGATGAACAGTTTCTTAAGATGTATATCAAAAAAATGGATGAATTCGGACAGGATATTTCAGTTGGAGTTGATGCTTGGTTAAAAGTGCAAACTGAAATGGACGAGTCGAGCCCTGAGATGTTAAAATATTTGCTTAAAAATTCGAGAAATATTTTAATAGGAGGAAAAGGTGAACAGATTCTTGATGAAAATTACGAAACATTTATGAAACAAGCTTCTTCTTTTGAAGCTAAGATGTTACCAAGAATTAAGACTCAAATTCTTAATGGAACCTTCGATACTGCTGTCCGTAACAAAGACCCTGAGTTAATGAAAACTTATATTGAAGCTTATAAAAGTCAGCCGGAAGATCGTATTCGCGAAGATTATTTAGTCGAAGCAGAATTAATATACTTTGATATGTTAGATGATGATGCATCATATAAAGCCACTGCAGCGAATTATATTAACATGCTTATTACTAAAACCTCAATTGAAGACATTCATCAGGAAGATAAAAAAAGCTATGAAATGTATAAAAAAGCTTATGATAGAGATCCTAAACCTGAAAGAGTATCTATGTTAAATGCTTCAAAAGAAGGGTTAAAAGCTTTAAAACTTCTTAAGGAAATTGACGAAAAAGGTAAAGAATATTTAAAACGTGTAACTTCTAATTCAGAGTATAAAGTTGTTAAAACATGGATTAAGTATGGTTACGAGTTAAAAGCAGATAATTGTTTTACAGACGATCTTAAAGCTGAAATGTATTATAAAAAAGGTAAGACTAAAAAAGCAATTCAGCTTAAAGAAAGGGCCATTAAAAACTGGCCAACTTCTGATAAAAAGTTTGTAAATAAAGCATACGAACTGGAACAAATGAAAAAAGGAGCATCAATTTAAACAACTAAAGACATATTCATGATTACTAAAAAATCAATCTTATATACCTTACTTCTCTTACCTGTTTTAGCAATTGCACAGGGTATCCATTTCGAAAAAGGAAGTTTTCAACAAGCGTTCGATAAAGCAAAAAAAGAAAATAAAGTGTTGTTTGTAGATGGTTACGCCGACTGGTGTGCGCCATGTAAAAAAATGGCAAAAACTGTTTTCATGGAAGAAGAGGTAGGCGCTTATTTCAACGAGCATTTTGTATCCTATAAATTAAACATTGAAAAAGGTAACGGACCAAAACTTAAGGAAAAATACGGAATTCAAGGGCTGCCAAGTTATGTGTTTATAGATGCAAATGATGAGGTGGTATACAGATCATCAAGTGCGATGCCTGCTGAAGAGTTTTTAAGTGAGGCAAAAGCAGCTATGGCTTCAGCTAATAATCCTAACAGTATAGCACGCTTATCAGAACTTTACAATAAAAATAAAGAAGACGAAGCTTTATTAGCAAAATATTTAGATAAGTTATTAGAAGTAAAAACAGATAAAAACTACACAGATATTCTGGAACAGTATTTAAAAGTTCAAACTTCTATTGCAGATTCAAGTCAGGCTATGGTAAACTTATTAGCTAACCATAATAAACAACTTGTGTTTGGAGGAGAGGCAGATCGTATTATTAACGAAAATTTAAAAACCAAGGCTTGGAAAAAGTACGTTAGAAAAGACATTAGAGAAATCTACCAGGGTTTGCCAAAAAAAATGATTACGGCAACCACAGAGTATGCCATTGTTAAACGTGATACAACGTACCTGGAGTTAACTTTTCAAAGAGCAGGTGAAGCTGGTTTTACTGCTAATGATGCGCAAAGAAAACGCATGTATACGTACTATTATTTAAACTCTGGACAAGGCGAAAAATATAAAGCTTTAGTGCATGACGATATAGCAAAATATGTTGCAGCAATAGATAAAGAAGGTTCCAGAACCTTTTATTTAGATTGGTTACAGAAACGAGCAGAAGGTGATCCGGAAGCCTTAAGAATGATTAGACCAAATGCTGTTAAGTATAGCGAGGATCTTTACAGAATGTTAAAAGATTATGTCGGTTTTGTAAATACCGAAGAAGAGAAGAAAGAAGTGTTATCATGGATGGAAGTAGCTTATTATATTCGTCCTAATTCAGCTGAAAACACTAGTAACTATGCCAATATTCTTTATGTTGCTGGAGATAAAAATAAGGCAATAGAAGTTAAGGAGGAGGCCTTTAAATTAGGACAGGAAGAAAACCTTAAAAGATTATCGGCTATTAAAGGAGAATTAGATTTAATGAAGGCAGGCGAAGACATTTTGCTTTAAGCTTTTAAATTTATAGAATTATAAAAAATCAAAAGGCAATATGTTTATTTCAACCATAAACATGTTGCCTTATTTTATTCAAAAACATGCGTAAATTTTTAATATTCATTTTAACAGGATTCATTTCCTTTTTAGGGTTTTCACAAAACACTTTAGATTTAACTCAAGAGGTTCCGTTCGATAAAACGATTCGAACTGGAGTCCTTCCAAACGGATTAACGTATTACATTAAACATAACGAAATACCGAAAGATAAAACCAGTTTTTATTTGTATCAAAACGTAGGTGCTGTTTTAGAAAGTGATAAGCAAAACGGTTTGGCCCACTTTTTAGAGCATATGGCTTTTAACGGAACTACCCATTTTCAGGGGAATTCAGTGATTGACTGGTTAGAAAAAAAGGGAGTGAAGTTTGGTAAAGAAATTAATGCCTATACCTCTACCAACGAGACCGTTTATAATTTAAGTGAAGTGCCTACTGTTAATGAAAAGGTTATTGATTCCTGTTTGTTGATTTTAAGCGAATGGTGTAACGAACTATCATTAACCAATGAAGAAATTGATGCCGAACGTAACGTGATTCAGGAAGAATGGAGACAGCGCTATAATGCTAATTACCGTTTAGAAAAACAACTTAAAGGTGTTAAATATAACAACAGTGTATATTCTAAGCGTGATGCTTTAGGCAGTATGGATGTGGTTAAAAATTTTAAATATAGAGCATTAAGAGATTTTTATCACGATTGGTACCGTACCGACTTGCAGGCAATTGGTATTGTGGGTGATTTTGATGTCGATATCATGGAAGAAAAAGTTAAAGCGTTGTTTTCTAAAATACCAACTATTAAAAATCCTAAGGAACGTAAATATGTAACTATTCCAGATAATGAAAAACCGCTGTATAAAGTCGCTACCGATAAGGAAGTTAAAAATGTAGGATTGACTTTAGAAATCAGACAGTTTTATAGAAAAGATAATTCACTGGCACAGCAAAGAGAAAACTTTGTGCATACCGTTTTTAATAGTTTAATGAATGCGCGTTACAAAGAAGCTATTATGAAAGGTAAAACACCTTTTAAATCGCCTCGTGCATTGTATACCGATTTTGAGAAAAATTACAAGGCCTTTAATTTAAGTCTTTCAGCGAATGAAAGTGAAGTAGAAAATGCCTTTAAAGCAGTATATACCGAATTGCAGCGTGTAGTTCAGCATGGTTTCACTCAAGGTGAAGTCGATCGTTTAAAATCTAAAATGCTTCAGAATAACGACATCTGGTTACAAAGAAGTAAAAACAGTAGCTCCGATAGTTATGCAAAGAGTATTAAAAGTGCGTATTTAGATGGTTTAGCTGTACCAACACATGAGTTTAGTTACAATTTTGCCAAGACTATTATTCCAAGCATTAGCAAAGAAGAAGTATCGGCTTTAGCAAAACAATACTTAACTGAAAAGAACCGTGTATTTACAATTACTGCACCAGAAAAGGAAAATTTACAAGTACCTACGTTGAAACAAATTCAGTCCATTATGGCTGAGGTTGAAAAAAGTAAACTCGAGCCTTACGTCGATCAGTTTCCTGTTGATATGGCTCTATTAGATTCCATTCCTGAAGGTGGAAAAATTATTAGCGAGAAATTAATTAAAGATTTTAAAGCCGTAGAGTGGCAATTGTCTAACGGAGCTAAAGTGGTGTATAAATTCAGTAATGCACAAAAAGGACATCTTGAACTTAATGCCGTTAGTCAAGGAGGTGCTTCTGTGTACGATATTAAAGATATTCCGTCGCTACAGGCAGTAAGTTTGGTAAACAGGTTTGGTATAGGAGATTTAGATCCGTTAACCTACAGTAAGGTCATGGCCGATAATTCAGCAAAATCTAATGTGAGTTTAGAAACCTACAACGAGCGTATTACTGCCAGTGCATCAACTAAAGATATAGAATCGATGTTTCAATTAGTTTACATGCGTTTTGAAACTCCTAGATTTGATGAAGCTGAGTTTAATGAATTGATGACTGGTAATTACAACAGTTTGAACAATGCTGTTCAAAATCCGAATACGGTAATGAGTAATACCTATAAAACATTAGTGGCAAATGGAGATCCAAGATATTTTGAATTTGATAAAGCTTATCTCGATCAAATTAATTTCAATAGAATGAAAGAAATCTATGGTGAGCGATTCAGTAATGCCGGTGATTTTACATTTTATTTAATTGGAGATGTACCTTTCAATACGGTGAAGTCGATGGTTGAAAAATACATCGGTGCTCTTGAGGGTGAAGATGCAAAGGAAACCTATAACGCATTAGATGATTACTTTCCGAAAGGATTAAATAAACATCGTGTTGAGATACCAATGGAAGCGCCAAGAGCCATGGTAGTCATTAAAATGGAAGAGAATGTCGATTACAATCGAGAGACTATTGTACATCACAATATTTTAGGAGATATTCTTAACATTCGTTTTATTGAAAACATTCGTGAAAAAGAAGGTGGTGTATATACTATTTCTGTTAATGCGAGAGATGTGCGTGTACCAACCTCTAAATTAAATATGGATATATCATTTAGTTGCGACCCGAATAATGCCGAACATTTAAATGATTTGGTGTATAATGAATTAAAACAAATTCAAAAGGATGTAAAACAATCCGATTTAGCTAAGGTGGTCGAGAATTTAAAGAAAACCAGACCACTTATGACGCAGTCTAATTCATATTGGATGGCGACTTTAGAAGCCTATTACAATTATGATGAAAACATGATGGCTCCGGAGTATTATGATGCCATTTTAGATAAAGTAACAACCGAAGATATAAAGAAAGCAGCGCAAAACTTTTTTAATAGTGCTAATACTTTAGACATTATTTTTCTTCCTAAAGCTAAATAATTCATACAAAGAAATTTAATAACAAAAGGGAGTGGTTTTTTAAATTACTCCCTTTTTTATTGGGGTTTCAACGACTTTTAGTTTCGTTTCTTTAAGTTGTTGTTTGTTAGATGCTTTCTATTGAAATACTTTTTTTAATTGATAAAATTTATGTTCGAATAAAAACTATCAATCCTGTTTCTGGATTTGGTTTCGCTTTATACGTTTTTTTTGCAGTCAAGATTTAAGATAATTAATCATATAAAAGACGATGAAAAAAACACTATCACTTTCTTTGCTTGTAGCCATATTAATGCTATCGGCATGTCAAAAAGGTAAAGAGCACGATGCTCAGGTAGATGCCAGTTCTGGTGCTACAAAAAGTAAATCAAACAAAGCAGCTACGAGTAACAGCGATTGGTGGCCAAACCAATTAAACTTAGCTATTCTGCGTCAGAATTCTTCATTATCAAACCCGATGCATGAAGACTTCAACTACATCGAAGAATTTAACAGCTTAGATTACGAAGCGCTTAAAAGTGATATTAGAAAAGTGTTAACCGAATCTCAGGATTGGTGGCCAGCAGATTTCGGTCACTACGGAGGTTTATTTATTAGAATGGCATGGCATAGTGCAGGTACGTATCGTTCTGCCGATGGTCGTGGTGGTTCGCGTGCCGGACAACAACGTTTTGCACCGCTTAACAGCTGGCCAGATAATGCTAATTTAGATAAGGCTAGACGTTTAATCTGGCCGATTAAACAGAAATACGGAAATAAAATTTCTTGGGCAGATTTAATGGTGTTAACCGGAAATGTAGCTTTAGAAGATATGGGCTTCGAAACGTTTGGTTTTGCCGGCGGTAGAGAAGACGTTTGGGAACCGGAAATAGATGTGTACTGGGGTGCTGAAAAAGAATGGCTATCTGACGAAAAGCGTTACTCAGGTGATCGCGAGTTAGAAAGACCTTTAGCTGCTGTACAAATGGGATTAATTTATGTAAATCCGGAAGGTCCAAACGGCGTGCCAGATCCTTTATTAGCTGCCGATGATATTCGCGCAACCTTCGGAAGAATGGGAATGAATGAAGAAGAAACCGTTGCTTTAATTGCAGGAGGACACACTTTAGGAAAAGCCCATGGTGCGGCTTCTGCCTCTCACGTAGGAGCAGATCCTGAGTCAGCGGGAATTGAAGAGCAAGGTTTCGGATGGAAAAGCAGCTACAAATCTGGTAAGGGTGCAGACGCTATTACTTCTGGTTTAGAAGTAACATGGACGGCAACACCAACACGTTGGAGTCACCAATTCTTCTTTAGTTTATTTGAAAACGAATGGGAATTAACAAAAAGCCCAGCAGGTGGTCACCAATGGGTCGCTAAAGGAGAACCAAAAATGTTAGTGCCTGATGCTTTCGATCCTGAAAAACACCACAAACCAAGTATGTTTACCACGGATTTATCGTTAAGAATGGATCCAAGTTTCGAGAAAATTTCAAGACGTTTTTATGAGAATCCAGAATTATTTAACGAAGCATTTGCTCGTGCATGGTTTAAGTTAACCCACAGAGACATGGGACCTAAAACTACCTATTTAGGACCTGAAGCTCCAACTGAAGATTTAATCTGGCAAGATCCTATTCCAGCGGTAAATCACGCATTAATTAATGCTAATGATGTAGCTTCACTTAAAGCAAAATTATTAAACTCAGGTTTAACCATTAGTGAAATGGTAACAACGGCTTGGGCATCGGCTTCAACCTACCGTCATTCAGACAGAAGAGGAGGAGCAAACGGTTCAAGAATTAGATTAGCACCACAAAAAGACTGGGAAGTTAACAATCCAGCGCAATTAGCTAAAGTTTTAGCGGTTTATGAAACGATTCAGAATGATTTCAACAGTAAATCTGGAGCTAAAAAAGTATCATTAGCAGATATCATCGTGTTAGCAGGTAATGCAGCAGTAGAAAAAGCAGCAGCTAATGCTGGATACTCTGTAAATGTACCATTCACGCCTGGTCGTATGGATGCTACACAAGAGCAAACTGATGTTGAGTCTTTCGGATTGTTAGAGCCAATGGCTGATGGTTTCAGAAACTATTTAAAAACGCAATACACAATTCCTACGGAAGAGTTATTAATTGATAAAGCACAGTTATTAACACTTACAGCACCAGAAATGACTGTTTTAGTTGGAGGTATGCGTGCTTTAGGAGCAAATTACAACGGTTCTAAACACGGTATTTTCTCTGATGCTACAGATGTGTTAAACAACGATTTCTTCGTGAACTTATTAGATATGAGTACTGAGTGGAAAGCGACTTCAGATACTAAAGAAGAGTTTCAAGGTTTAGACAGAGCAACAGGTGAAGTTAAATATACTGCAACTCGTGCTGATTTAATCTTCGGATCAAATTCAGAATTAAGAGCGCTTGCTGAGTTATATGCAAGTTCAGATTCTAAGGAGAAATTTGTTAAGGATTTCGTTAAGGCCTGGGAGAAAGTTATGAAATTAGATAGATTTGATTTAATCTATAAATAAATCGTTTAATTGTAGTCGATAAAAAAAGCCAGTGCATTTGCACTGGCTTTTTTTTATTTGTTATTCAGCTGAGATGCTTTCTTTTTTCAAGGCTTTATTTGCTGCTTTGAAACTTAATCCAACAAATATTAAAATAACTCCAAAAGTTAAATAATCCCAGTTAGCAGGTAAACGCTTTCTCCCCATTTCTAAAAATAATACGTTTAAAACATTTCCTATGATAAATCCAAACCCGGAAATAAAAAACAACTTATTTAATAGTATTAGCAGCACATTGATTTCTACTTTCTGAGAGTTATCGACTTTGTTTATAAACTTATCTTTTAAGAAGTTGATGATAAGAATAATGGTATAAATTAAAATTACGGTAATAACAAGTTTTACAAAAAGTAGAGAATAGTTATTTAAGATATTACTGCTTAGATTGAATGTTTCCGTGGTTTTCATTAGTTGTATTAAAATTTCATGATTGGTTAAGCCATCTAATATATAATAATTTTAAGATGTGAGAAATATTTGTCTTGTCGAAAGAGAAAACCTATTTCTTAAAAAGACTTTTAATGATATTTATTGGGTAGACTATTTGACTAAAAAGTACAATAAACGAAACCAGATAAATGGCATTAGTTAAATGGTCACTGGTATTGTATTGCATAATGGAAACTCTAAGGCAAATGGATATAATCCAAACGGTAAATATGCCTCCAAATGTTAAAGTTATGTGCAGAATACTTAAGGGTTGACACAAGCATTTTCCGGCTTTATGCATAATCCAGTAACCTAAACCCATAAAAGCAAAAGCAATAGTTATTGATAGAAATAAATGAAAGCGGCTAAAAATGTAATAGGTGTCGTATACATTAAATTGCATAGTATCGTTTCTACTATATGCTGCATTCAATATTATGATAGGGATAGAAATCCAAAATATCAGATAGGGTCTGTCTAATAGTTTGTACAACATGTCAAGTAGGTTTTGGTTTAAGTTAGGGGCGTGTATGATTTTACGCATTCACAAACCAAAAATAGAAAATGCGACAGTATTTTCGTATAGCACGTTAACTTTTTCGTTAAACGGTAGATAGTTAAATCGTTAAGATGTAATTTATAGAATTACTTCTGGTTTTCAACAATGGTACGAAAGGTTAAATTAACTCTGGGTGTTTTAATGAGTTTAGTCGGTGGAAGTCGGTGCAACCAGTGAGTTTGGGTTTCACCTTTCATAATGAGTAAACTACCATGTTCTAAAGCCAATTCAACCTTTTCTTTAGTGTCCTTGTGTTTAAACGCAAATTTACGTTCGGCTCCAAAACTTAGTGAGGCTATGGCACCGTTTTTTTTTAAATCTTTTTCACCATCGCTGTGCCATGCCATGCCTTCGCTGCCATCATGATAGAGGTTAAGCAGGCAGGAATTAAAGGTTTCGCCTGTTTTTTGTTCAATTAGATTTTTTAAGTCTAATAAACTTTTAGTCCAAGGTAAGGCATGTTTGGTGGTATTCGAATACGTGTAAGAGAATGGTTTTTCACCGTACCAGGCCACTTTCCGTTTGGTAATAATTAGTTTTCCGAAGATGATCGCTTCATCGTTACGCCATTCAATTTCATTCAGAAGGTTGTTAAAATAAAAATCTGCCTCTTTTTTATTGAATAACTTTCCATAATAATTAACTGTACCGTCATACGGAAGCCAGTTTTTCAAAGGGTCGATTTCGGGTTCAAAAAGATTCATGTGTTATAAGATTTCCTTTTGATAGAGATTGTAAGTTGAGATTGTTAATGTTTTTTCTCCTACTTTTTTAAATCCTAAACTTTCGTAGTAATTACAAAGTCTAGGGTTTTTAGAATCGGCATCAAGTCTTAAATACTCACATTGCTTCATTTTAGCCTGATGTTCTATGGTGTCGAGAATTAATTTACCAATACCCTGACCGTTATACTCTTCCTTAACTGTTAATGAATGCACATATAAGGCAGACGCTTGCTGTAGGCCCCAGTATAAAATATCTTCATTTAAAATACGAACCATGCCTATTGTAGCATGGTTCGTATTTTTTATAAAGAAATATTCGTTATTGTTAATACCGTCTTTAACCCACTTAATTTTATCTGCCGGTGGATTTTTCCAATATTGCCAATGGTCAATTTTCATTTTAGCAATCTTTTCGGCAGCTTCTTTAAATAATCTTAAAACGGTTGGTAAATCATCGTTATGAATTTGATGAAAAGATAAAGTCATTAAATCTATTATTTCTTATTGCCTTTTCCGGGATTATTTTTTTTGTCGTTTCCTGAGCTGCTTTTAAACTTTTTACCTTTATATTTTACCATATGGTCGTTGTTGTATTTCTGTGGCGAATCGCTATTTAAGTCCAGTTCTATTTTTGCAGCTCTTCCTAAATCGAAACTCGCATAGATAGAAGGGAGCTTAGCACTTACTTGCCACCTGTCTCCACTTAAATAAATATATGAACTCTTTTGAAGATCGTAATAGAAATTACGGTCTGGGAAATATATGTGTCTTGTTTTAGCATTGTAGCCGTGTGCCGGAGCCCATTTTGGTGGCTGGCTGTATCCTTCAAACGAGAAGGAGAGGGTTAAAGCTAAAAAGAAGAAAATTGTAAGTAATCCGTGTTTTGTTTTCATTGTCTGTTAATTTATGGGTTAAAATGATTTTTGTGGTTGTAATACTGCGCTATTACTTTACCTAAACATCTAAATTTGGGGCTTTAAATGAAAAAACTAAGATAATCATTTTAGAAGGATTTTATTAATGCTTCAGGAAATATCAAATTAGTTTATTGTGTTATATACGTACAAAATAACTCTGAACGATGTAATCGAGATATATTTTTGTATCGATACATTTAAAATGAAGTTGTTGTGAAGTATTCGAAAACAGTGGGATGCCTTTACCCAAGAGCACCGGAATGGTAGTGATAATCATCTGGTGTATTAAATCGTCATTTAAAAAACTTTGAATCACTTTACCACCGTCAATATATAATTGATAGTGCCCACGGCTATGTATATAATTCAGGATGTTTTTCAAATCACCTTTTAACAGAAATGCTTTATCCTTATAGATTTCAGGAATCGAATTCAGACTATTACTTAACACAAACACAGGTTTATCGTATGGCCATTCTATGTCAAAACTCATAACAGTTTCAAAGGTGTTTCTACCCATAACCAAAGCATCGATTCCTGTCATAAAAGTCAGGTAACCCATATCGTCCTGATCAGGGTTTGGGATTGATGTTAACCAGTCGATACCATTTTGTTCGTCGGCTATATATCCGTCCAGGCTAGTGGCAATAAATACTTTGTTTTGTTTTTTATCCATCGATCTGTGCTCTTTCAGTTTTTTTATAAATATATTCCATGATAAAGCACATGATTATTATTCCGATGGCAATAACAACACCTGCAAGATTGGATTGGTATTGTTGGCTGATTAAGATAAATAAGGCAATTAGACATAAAATAAAGCCAGCAAACGGAATAACTTTATTTCCATTAATATCTTTTGAAAGTTTATAACCTACAAAATTAACCACACCGAATATAAGCAGAAAACCGACACTTCCAGCAGTTGATATGCTTTCCAGTTTTAACAGGTTTACTAAAACTAAAGTGCTTATAGAGGTAATTAATAACCCTATAGGTTGATTCCAGAATTTTGATAAAAAGTGATGCGGTAATTCGTCGTCTTCAGCAATTTCATAATTCACTCGGCTACCCCCATAAAGCGATGCATTAATTGCAGAAAACGTAGAAATTAATGCCGCTACGGTAATAATACTAAACCCAAGTTTTCCAAGCATAGGTTTTGCTGCTTCGGCTAAAGCATAATCCTGGGCGTCTGCAATTTGTTTAAACGGTAACGAGCCTACTGTTACAAACGCAATAATGATGTATAAAATAATTACAAAAACTACGGAGTAATAATAAGCTTTAGGTATGTTTTTAATGGGATTAACAATGTCTGGTGCTGCATTGGCAATAAGTTCAAAACCTTCGTAGGCTACAAAAATAACCATCCCGCCAGCAAATAATTTGACTGGAGTTTCCCATTCATTTATGGCTAATTGTTCCATGTTAGGGTTTCCGAACAAACCATAAGCACCGATGCCAATAAAACCAAGAAGAATTATTAGTTTTATAATAACTGCATAAGATTCTATTTTTCCAACTATGGTAATGCTGTAATAATTAATTGCTGTCGCAATAACAATAATGGCACTGGCATAAATATGAAAATCGATAGTTTTGTTACCTGTTAACACGATGAGGTTTGGCGCATACGAACCAAATGCCGAAGCGTATAACGATAACATAATAATATAACTAACCCAGAGCAAATTATTCATCGCCCCACTAAAAACTGATTTGCCAAAACCTTGATTAATAAATTTAACGGTTCCACCTTGGTCAGGATAAGATTTTGAAAGGTTTACATAACTATACGAAGTGATTAAGGCTAACAGTCCGGCGAGTAAAAAAGCAACAGGAGTACCACCTTTAGCTAAAGATACAGCTAAACCTAATACTGCGAAAATACCACCTCCTACCATGCCTCCAATACCTATGGAAATAGCTTCCTTAAGTCCAATGCTTGCCTTAGATTTACCCATTAATTACTCGTTAGGGTAAACTTTGTTCCATTCTGTTTTCATGTCAATAATGGTCCACCCACGTCTAAGTGCAACATCCATCCCTTTTTTTAGTGTTCCCATGGCGGTATGTTCATCGTATAAAAACTCACGGTCACTATCGGTATGGTTTACATAAATGAGTAGATGAGGTAGGGGATTGTTAGTATCGCAATATTGCATCATTTCTAAATCTCCATCAGAGTTTCCTCCAATAAGAATAGGTTTTTTGCCAATAAATTTACTGATAGCAAGTACCTTTCCTTCATGATCGTCATTAAAGTCAAATTCTGTATTTTGAGTAATCGTAATTGAATCGCCCTGGATAATCACTTCTCTTTTAAATGTAGAGCCAATGATTTGTTCTTTGGGAATCCCATAGACCTCAGGAGCCCAGGCTCTCATAAATTCCTGACTTCCTCCTGAAACAATGTAGATTTTAAATTGGTGTGCTCGTAAATAATCTAGTAGTTCAAGCATGGGTTGATAAACCAATTCGAGATATGGCTTTTTCATAACCGGATGTTTTGCCGTTGCCAGCCAGTCGGTAACTACACTGTCAAACTGGTCGACATTTTCAGAGGCTTGAGCTGTACCCACCAGTTTAAGGATATCTCCAGTATGAAGGGTTTTGATAGTTTCTAAGTCATCTTCAATAACCGCTTTAAAAGGCATCTCATTAGCCCACTCCGGGTGGTCTTTAGCCAAGCTTTTTATTCTTTCGAAAACAAAAAATATCTGTGAAGGTAAAGGTTGTTCTACCCAAAGGGTGCCATCGTTATCAAAGCAGGCTATGCGATCTTCTGGTTTTACGAAACTATTACTTGTAGAGTCTGAAATGGTTTCAACGAATGTAATAATATCGGTTTTAGAAGTCCCTTCGTTAAATGATGGTAATACATCAATTTTTTCTGTTACTCCAGTTGTTTGCTGGTTTTTGCTTTGTTCTTTACAAGACCAATAAAGATGTGACGTCGTTAATAAAATGAAAAGTAATATGGCATTTTTAGAAAATGATTTCATGACTTTTATAGTTTAGGTATTCTATAAAGATAATAGAAAAATAAGAATTAACCTATACACTTTGAGGACTATACATTGTATACTTGGATTAAGATCTTAATATTTTTTCCATAGACTTTCCTTTAGCCAGTTCATCAATAAGTTTATCTAAATATCTGATTTTTTGCATCAGGGGATCTTCGATATTTTCTACGCGGTAACCACAAATAACTCCGGTGATTTTAGAAACATTAGGGTTAAGCTGAGGAGCTTTATTAAAGAATGTTTCAAAGTCGGTTTTGTTATCTAATATTTCTTGAAACTGTAATGCGTTGTATCCCGTTAACCAAAAAATAATAGTATCAACTTCCGTTTTGGTACGTCCTTTTTTCTCAGCCTTATTTATATAATGTGGGTATACGCTGGAAAAAGCCATAGAGAATATTTTATGCTTGTTCATGGTTTTATCTTTTTTTTGAAGAGTATTTATCGTGTAGACCAATACCATTTAGAATGTTATCGGCACATTTTTCTATGCGGGATAATCTGGTTTTAGACTGCTTAGGTGCTGAAAAAAACAGAATATAACCACGATGTCTTCCAGGTGTTAGCGCTTCGAATGCCGATTTTAAAACCGGATCTTCATTAAATTTTTGTTCTAGCTCTTCGGGTAGTGGTTCCAGTTGTTTCTTAGCAGGAAGGCTTAAACCTTGTTTTTCAATTTCAATGGCTTCAAAAATATAGCTTTTTATATCTGAAGACAGCGATTTCAATTGTGCTAAATTTGTGAATTTTAATAGACGTACAGCTTGTGAGTTTGCTCCTGGAGCTACCAAAAGTCCTTTATTATTACTGAGTAATACACCTTTAAAAAAGTTTAGTGAGCAGTAGTTTTTAAAAGCACTAAGCATAAGGATATTGCTGTTGTTGTAGGTGTAGCAGGGCACGCCCCATTTGCAGGTTTCTGTTAAGCCGCAATCTAAAATAATGGTGCGTAAGGTTTGTAGTTCACTTTCCCAAGTATGGACTTTGCAATCGGCTGTGCCTCCAAGGGAACAGCGACCACAGCCTTCTAAAAAATAGGTTTCTACATTGGTAGTCATCATTATTTGTAGTCTTTAACAATACTAAGATACTAACTTAATAAAAAAGAAAACACCCTAATTAGGGTGTTTCGAATGTATGGTAATAGTTATTTATTTAACGTTTAATTTTAAGGCATCATGATGAAAGGTTTTTATGCCTGTTAATCCATATTTAGATTCTCCCTGCTTTATAACTTGTCCGTTGAGATTGTATTGTTCTAATTCTGTTTTAAATTTTTTGTTAGCTGAGCCAGATTGAATCATATTTCCTATGGCAAGACCTGGGCCGACAACTAATCCTATTGGGGTAGAACTGGTTTGTTCTTCAACACCATACGAATTGGTTGTAGAGGTGTAAAAGTTTAAAGGCGTTAATAATAAGTATAATAAGTAAAGTGGTGTTTGTTGTTTTAATGTTTTAAAGGTCTGTTCTGGTCGTAGAACGTTAACCGCTTCATTATTGGCATAGTTTAATGTTACATCGTCACCAAAAACAATGTCTTTGTCTGAATTGTTGGTAATCTTAAACGAAACTACTTTTACACCTTTTTTAGTTTCCTTTTTAGCGTATTTCTTTTCCAGTAAACTGTATTGATATTCTAACTTAATATTGTTTTTTTCGGTTTGTGAAACATACTTTACAGAAGTAGGATTAATGTTATTATAGCGCGATGCACAGTTTGTTAAGCTTAATGTGGTTAATAGAATTAAGGAAAATTTGAATAATTTCATTTTGAAAGGTTAGTGATTATTATAATGTTGATTTTGTAATTAGACTTTTGTGTTATTTATTTAAAGGAATAGCAACGCCTATGGCCATGGCACCAGAAAACTGTTCTTGATTAAAGTGGTCGTAAAAAAAGAAAGCAAAAGTTGTTTTACGGTCTTTCCCTAGTTCTAAACCTAATGTAATCGGGATATGAAAGCTTAGTCCGCTATGATTAATATCGGTATAAGGGGTGTAGGTTCTGAATTTTCCAATCGATGTTCCAATCCCCAATTCAATAAAAGGAGCGACATAAGGAATAGGAATGGTTAGTCTGGCTTTACCTCCAAGCAAAAGTGCTTTTGTTGAAGAGTTATATATGCTCCGGTTTCCATCTAAATCGGTTGCTTTATTTCCAGTTATAAACAAGCCGGCATAAGGACGTACATCAAACCATTTAGAGGCTTCAAGAACATATTCGCCTTGCGCATAAAATCCTTTAGTTGAAATATCGATGTCGTCGTATGGAATAGTTGAAGCATAGCCAATTTTAGCATCGATAGCCGTAGGTTTAAAAAATTGAGCATGCAATTCTACTGTGGTTATTATAACCAAAAGAGCAAAAAGTCGTTTTTTCATGAGTCGTTTAGTGGTAAGATTGTGTGATGTTTTTCGGACTCAAATATAGATGATATTCTTTCGGAATTAATGAGGGTTTTCCGTAAAATGTTATTGGAAAAACTATTTATCTTTTTAGGTTAATCCCATTCAGAGGTTGGACGTGTAAAGGGTTCAGACAGAAACTTTTCAATGATAGCATTAAAATAGTTTGGATTAGAACCAGGTGTATAATGCGTTTCGCCAGGCATGATGCAAAGTTGGGCTTTTGGGATATTCTGATATATTTCAACTGCATGTTCATTTTTTATAATATCGCTATCTCCATTTACAACCAAAACTGCGGCTTCGATTTGTTGTAGTTCTTCATGAGTGATATTAGGCTGAAACAATACTAATTCATCTAATTGTTTAAATTTTTCCCAGTCTCTGGATTTATCATTTAAAGAAATCATACGCTTTACATAATCTAAATCTTCCCTAACACTTTTTGGTGCCCAGCTGTTAACTGCTGTGGTATCTGGTCGTAAATTAGCGCCCATAGTTATAATTTTTTTAATGTTGGCTTGTCGGTTAATGCCCATTTTTAAACTAATAATACCACCGTCGCTCCATCCAAGAATATTTATAGAATCTAATTTTAAATATCGTACCAAGCCTTCCCAGTCTTTTGTCATCTGGTCATAGGTTAGTGAGTCTGTTTTTAATTCCGATTTTCCTTGGCCTCGGCTGTCGGCAACAATCACATGGTATTTATTTTTAAAATATTCAATCTGGTTTTCCATAGATTTTATGTTCGCACCACAACCATGAATAAGAAGTAATGGTTCTCCAGTGCCATAGGTTTCGTAGTATATATTGGCTCCATTAATTTCAGCAAACTTTCCAGTAGTTGTGTTGTTGCCATAAGGTGTATCGAAATTGGGTTGCATCATGGTTTGAGCATCCATAAAACCCAATGATAGAATTATACATGTAAGGAGCAGTGTTTGAAAAACTTGTTTCATAGATTGACTTCGTTAGTATTAAGCAGTAAGGTAGAAAGGGCTTTACAATATAGGAATAATCTGTTGATTTTAAGCGTGTAAAATTCAGCTCTTAAAGCCTTTTGAAGGTTCTTTTTTTTGTTATTTATCTAATTCTAATTTTAACAAACTATCAATAAACTGCTGTTCGGTGTATTTTTGATCTTTAGGTGAATGACTGTTAGACATGTATAAATACGGGATAGAATCTCCCTGGTAGAAGTAATAGCTATTATCTTCAAATCCACCATTCCAGCGATCTGGAGAAAATATACGAATCTTGTTGCTGAGGTATAAGGATTGGTTTAAGTGTATCACATTTTCATTTGATTTTAATTCTTTACTAAAGAGGTCTGTTTTACTAAAGCGATCCATTGAATTTTCTTTGGCATCGTAAATAATTAAAATATACTCTTTGTCGGTTGTAAAATGAATATCGTTGGTGCCATTCATGTATTTAAAACCAATATAACCACCTATTGATAATATTAATTCTATGATAAAGATGATGTAGTAAGGCGTGCTTTTAATAAAGAATCGATCTAAAACATAGATAGCAAAAATAAAGACTACAATAGGTATAACCATAATGGGATAAAGAATCATCGGACTTTCATATGTGAGTCCGATGTAAATGGATTGTATGGCGATTACGATGCCTAATATGGTAACGATGGTAAATGGGGTAACCGGGTAAAACCAGGATTTGAGTTTTTTTAAAGTTGCCATGATTTCTAAATTTAGTATTCAGTCAACCCCATTTATAAAGGTACGAATTATTATGTCTGCTACCCTCTAAAAAGCGGACTTATTGGGTATAAAAAAACGCCCTGTGTTAGGGCGTTTTTGTTCTTAAGGTTTTACGAGTTTATTGTATGCTTAGAATTAGATTTGTTGGTTTTTGATTGCGAACAACACGTAGTTTAATCTTTCCATTTAGATTTTTGCTGTTGTATTTTTTTAAGAAATCTGCAATATGCTTCACTTTTTCTTCTTCCATTCCAACAATAACATCACCTTCTTTTAATCCGGAATGAATCAGTTTACTATCACTATTTATTTTTAAAACAATTACACCATTCATGTCAAATAATCCTGATGCCGATTGCTCCTCTGGCGTTTCAATATTTTTAAGTGTAGCACCCAGCCATTCTTGAGTTTTACTGTTTGTTTTGTAAATTGATTTAATCTTTAATTGAGGAATATTAGGTTGCTTAGCCAGGGCTTTTAGTTCTGGTTTTTGAACTCCAAACTGATCCATAGGAAAGTTTTTGAAGCCTACTTGTAATGCAATTGAGTTCTGTGACACGTTAAAGTCTCCCTGTCCGGGATTTATAAACATTGGATTACCATAAACACTATGTTTGTCGGTGTAGTTTTGGTTAGCTAAAGCCAAGGAAGTACTATCAGGAAACACATTGTAATCAACTTCTTTTCCCCAGCCTTTAAGGCGAATCGGGAAATGTTTGGTCATAGAAATGTTGTGTTTAAATACGTCTTCACTGTTATCAAACCAAACGTGAGGATGAAATCCGTTATTTACCATGATATTGTTTTCTATCACTCGATAAAAACCTTCACGAAGTTTTATACCTCCGTTTAAACACAGGTTGTTGTATATGTGATAGTTTGAAGAACCATCATCTAAGTCAATATCCCAGCCATGGTCACAGCGAAAACGGTTGTTTCGAATTACAGTCGTATACATCGCGTCCCAGTAGGGCATTTCAGGATTTGCATGTACAAGGCTATCAATAACGTTATAGGTAGGATGCCAGAAACGGTCACGTCCCCAAGAATTAAATGCGCCATGATCACTGGTTTCTAAAACGGTATTAAATACATCGTTGTACTCAATAATATGTCCTCCCCATGTGCCTTCATTAGCATTTATTCCGGCACGCGGTACATCATAGATACTATTATTTTTAATATGAATTTTCATCGACATAGACAATTGTACCCCAGCAACTTGTTTTTCTATTGTGCCTATATCATGAATAAGATTGTTTTCAACAATGCATTTTGAAGGATATAAGTTGTTGGCAGGTCCTTTAATAGTATCTATGTCTTTTGCAGGAACAAATTCCTCATATTTAAAAGAAGGTGAACGTACTGCCGAAGCATCGCCGACAAAACTTATTGCCGAAGCCCCGCAATTATAGATGTGGTTCCCACTGAAATTATTCGACAGGTTATAACCATTCACGAAAATAACATTACCACCAAGGTTAGTAAATGTGCAATCTTCGATGCTGCAATGTTCGGTGCCGTTCATTGTTATAGCCCCACCACGATAAATCGTCCAGTCACTGCGGAGTAAGGGCTCGTACTCTTCCATAAAAGTACGTTTGGCATGTTGAAAGGTAATATCAGAAATAAGAATGTTTTTGACAGGATGTTCTAAACTTCCTTTTATGTCAATCAAGTGTTTTAGAACAGAAACTTCAACTTGGGCAGTATTTAAATCTATTTCTGGTTGAATCCATAAGTAAAGTTTTTTATCTTGTTTGCTATAGTACCATTCATTTTCACTATCTAATTCCTCGAATATATTTTCAACCATGCGCAATTTTTGATGCATGGCAGAGGGGCGATTGTTTTGATGGCCGCCGGTAAGTTGTAGGTCTCCATCCTCAGATATACCGGTAATTTCATAATGGAATCCACCCCATCGTCCGCTGTGCATGGCATGTACAAAACCGCCAATAGGATTACTCCAACCATTTACACGTTCTTTAGAAATAGCATCGGCCGCATGACCTTGCCATGCACCACCTTGTTTATTGTAATTAGGATATCGAGCTAAAATCTGCTGTTTACCATTAATGAAAAGTTGGTTAAATTCAATGTTTTCATTGATCTCGGTTACCCAGATATTATCTTTATAAATACTCCATTTGGTTTTTATAATTTTCGAACCTTTAACATTAACCTTATTAGTGCCTTCTCCAATAATTTCAAGATTATTTAATTCTGGAGTTATGGTTAAAGGTTCAGTTAAGTAATAATCACCAGCTAATAATTTAATAGTAACTTTATCATCAGCACGAGTTTTGGCTGCTTTTGCTAAATCAAGTGCTTTTTGTATAGTTTGTATAGGAGATTGTTTAGAGCCTCGATTAGTGTCATTTCCGTTAGGACTGACGAAAATTTCATTGGGTTGTTTATGACAACTAGTTAAGGTAAGTAGACATAGAATAAATAACGGTGTAATGTGTTTTTTAATCATTTGGTAATATTGCAGTGTGCTGGAGCACATATTTGTTTAGGTGATTTTAATTTGGCACAAGATATCATGTTTTTTACAACTTCAAAATACTTTTATATTTAATAATAGGTATAAAAAAAGCCCTTTTTAGGGCGTTTTTTTATTGTAATTAAGAGTCTTATTTCAACTTGACAAAAACAGGGAGATGATCTGAAACACAAAGTCCGTTGATGCGTCGGTCGTCTATGTGTCGGTAGCGAAGCACTGTGGCGTTTTTGGTAAAAATATAATCGATACGTTTGTTTAACTCAGCCATAGGGTCGAAATTATTAAAGGTACCCAAAGGTCCATAAAACGGACTTGAGGTTGTTTCTAAACCATCGTTCAGTTTTGTTTTTAAGGTTTGTATCGGAGGGCTTTTAGGTTCACTGTTTAAATCGCCCATAACCACCAGCTTTTCTTTAGTAATACCTAATTGTTCAATAGTTTTTAAAATAAGTTTTGAAGATTCTTCCTGAGCTTTAGGACCAATATGGTCAAAATGCGTATTGAATATATAAATAACCTCTCCGGTATTTCTGTTTTTAAATAACCCGTAGGTGCAGATGCGTTCCATAGAAGCATCCCATCCTACAGATATTTGTTCAGGCGTTTCCGAAAGCCAGAACGTATCCTGTTTTAATACGTCGTATTTACTACTATCGTAGAACAACGCTGAATATTCGCCTTTGGTTTTTCCATCGTCGCGCCCAACGCCAATAAAGTCGTAATTTGTCATGTGGTCTTTTATAAAAGTAACCTGATGGTGCAACCCTTCCTGAATACCTAAAAAGTCAGGATGGTAGTAGTCTATTAGTTTCGCGACTTCCGTTTTACGGTATTCCCACCAGTTGGCTTTATCGTTAGCATTGTCGTAACGAATATTAAACGACATTACTGTAGTTTGTGCCTGTATTGCCAAACTTGTAAACACAATGCTTAAAAGAAGGTATTTAAAAGCTGAAAACGTATTGTTTATTTCCATTTTGGATGTTTCTCTAATTCTTTTTCTAAGGTGTTTTTAATGTCTTGCTCGTTGCTGTCAAGGGAATCTAATGCTAACGGATGTTGTTCCAGTTTATCGTTATTGAGATTATAGAAGTTGTTATTAGGGTATAATTTATAATCTAAAGAACGTACGAACTGGTTTCTATACTTACTAACATTTGCTCCCCATTGCGGATCGTAATGCACAAAAGCAGTTTCTCTTGGTTGATACTCTTTGCCAGTTAGCAGCGGATAGAAACTTTTACCATCTGATACAGCTTTCGATTCTGTTAATTCGGCCAGAGTAGGGAAGAAGTCACTGAATTCAATAAGGTGATTGTAAACGGATTTTTCCTTTATTTGTTCCGGCCAGTATACGATAAGTGGTACATGGGTTCCGGCATCAATGGTGTTACCTTTTCCACCAACAATAAGTTCATTGTTAATATGCGATTGAATAGTAGGGTGGGTACCGTTATCACCGGTAAAGATTAAAATAGTGTTATCTGTCAATTTTAACTCTTCCAGTTTATGGGTTATTTTACCGACTATTTTATCGGTATATGCTACCATGTCTTTAAAGTAGGTTGTGTCGTTTTTATAACGGTTTTCTCGGTCATTCCAGGTGTTGGAATCTGGTGTTGGTACAAACGGATCGTGAACTAATACCATAGGGTAATACACAAAAAATGGCTGGTCTTTTTTACGCTCTATAAAATCTAAAATATAATCTGAAAAAATATCAGGGCCATAATCGTCTGCGTTTCGTTTTAGGAATTCACCATTTTGTTCAATTAACGGGTCACTGTATCGGCCACCATCGGCTCTGGTTTTGGTAAGTTGCCATAAACAATACTCGTCGAAACCAAATTTGTTGGGACGGGTATTGTCATTCCAATCGCTAATACTGTCTTTAAAAGATAACCCGTTTAATTGCCATTTGCCGGCAATACAGGTTTCGTATCCTGCATCCTGCATCAGGTTCCCAAAGGTGTATTCCGAATTGTTTAAATGCCCGAAATAATCATAGTTTCGGTAGTTATATTTCCCTGTCATGATTTTTACTCGCGATGGGGTACATAAGGGTTGTGATACACAGTTTCCAAACAACATACCCTTTTCTGCTAATTTATCAATATTAGGCGTGTTATACGAAGTGGAACCGTATGCACTCAGACATTCATAGCCCATATCGTCAACCATAATAAGTACGACATTGGGCTGTTTTTTTTCTTCTTGTTTTACACAGGAAAAACTAAGGGAAGCTAAAAGTAGAAGTAGCGTTTTTTTTATAAGTTTCATCTAATTTGGTTTGCAGTAAATTTGAAATATCGATAAAACTACATATAAAATTTAAATCTCTAGTTAAATTATTATTAGGCGAAATGCTTAGTTAACAATGTTTAGTTCTTTTTCCAATTCTAATTTTCTGGTGTGTAATTGTTTTAACTTTTTACCATCCTGGTATTTTATACTGTAATGGGTAAGAACGCAAATTACGGTGAACACAATGGCTGTAAGTAAAACCAATTCATAATAACTCAGGTTACTAATATCTAAAGCCGATTTACGTCTGCTTAAAGAATGACGATTAGAATATGTAGGTGCCCATAAAGACACTATTATTCCAAATCCTATAACCTTCCAGATGTTTTTTTGAATGAAGTTAGATTCTCTTATTATGGTTTCTATTTTACCATTAACTGCACTCAGCTCTTTTTCTTTGTAATAATGGGGCATGCTAATTAATCGTTTCTGAAAAGCTTAAATCCAAATTTTAATAAAAAATAATCCAGAATACCAATGGGAACATATATGGTTAGTAACCCTGCAAAGGACCCCCAGTCGCCTCCTTGTTGATTTATCATGGCCTTGCTAAAAGCAGTAATGATTAAAGGGATTTTTGGAATTAATGAGATCAGAAGGCTTATGCCTATAAAGATTAATACAACACTTAATAGTTTTTTTAACATGTTCGTTATTATGAAGGTTAAACTACAAATTCTGATAATATATTTTAGCAGATTCTGCTAGTTCTTCCGAGATGTTTGTATCAAAACTAAAAGAGTAAATAACCCATTTATCTTTTGGTTTATAAAACTGAAAAACAAAGCGAATGGGTTGACGGTCGTATTTTGCCATATAGCTCAAGTGTACAAAGCTACTTCCTAAAGATTTACTATTTATTTTTTCATAACCATAATATTCACCAACATAATCAATATTCAAGCCTTCCATTTGGCTTTTTAAATTAGTAATAGCGTCAGCATTTCTCGAAATCCAAGAGTTACTTGAGTATAATTCATCAAGCGCTTTTGAAGCACCTTCTTTTTGAAAGGTGTTAAAAAATACATCTGTCAATTCTTGAGGTGTATTTTGTGCAAATGCAAATGTCATTGATGTTAAGAAAAGTAATGCGCTTAAGTAAGTTTTCATAAATATTGGTTTTTTTGGGTTGTAATTTTTCTCACAATATAAATTGCTTTTTTCGAACTTCAAAACGGAAATCTTAACAAAGTTTAATTCATAAAAAAAACACCCTAAAAGGGTGTTGAGGTTATTCATGTTTTTCATTTTTAGCTTTAATCCAGATGTTCAATAATACGTTTAAGCTTTTGCTGAATCTCGATAGCCACGCTTCCAAGATTTTCATTTTTTACAGCCATCATAGACGCGACCGGATCGACTGCTGCCACTTCAATATCGCCGTGGTCATTCTCCATAACCACGACATTACAGGGCAAGAAGAGCCCTATTTTATCTTCATTACTTAATGCCTGATAGGCGTATGGCGGATTGCAGGCGCCCAGTATGCGGTACTTCTTAAAATCGACATCTAGTTTGTTTTTCAAGGTTTGGGTTATATCTATCTCGGTAAGCACGCCAAAACCTTCTGTTTTTAAGGCGGCCGCTACTTGTTCAATAGCTTTATCGAAGTCTTTTTCTTTTAAAACGGTACTAAAATAATAACTCATAAGTCGCTTAATTTATAGATGGTTATTTGCCTCTATAAGATACTTATTTTTTAACATATATCAAGTCCGATGCTTCAACCGTCATGGAAGGGAGAAGTATTGGAATGTTTTTTCCCTTTTCTTTCAGTTCATTATATTTTTCAAATCCTCTTACAATAACATCGGCCATTTCTAATTGTAGAGCGTCTAATTCATCCTTTTCAAATATTTCGGCATCCTTTTTTTCTAAAAGTTTTTGAATAGGCTTTAATTTATAATTGTTTTTATCAACAGGAGTTAATATAACACTTGCTTTTAATCCTCCTAAGGTTGGTATAACATCAATGATGTATGTTTTTCCACCTAACAGTTCTGCTTCAACAAATGATTTGTTTTCTGATCTTGCCCAAAACAGATGCTTGCCTGGTTCGCATTCATACTTCATATACTTCGAACCATTAAACTTCCCTATGGCTTTTTTGCCGTCAAAGTAAGTGAAGTTTACTAAGCCTCCCAATCCACTTGATCTGGTGAAATAAACTGCTGCCCGCCCTTCAGAAATAGAATCTGTTTGCGAAAATAAAAGAGTGGTCTGTGCCAATAACAATAATAATAAGACGCGTTTCTTCATGAGTTGCTGTTTTAATTGGTTAATGCCTTTAGGGGCGCATACTTTAGTGTTAAGTTAATAAAAAGATAGGTATAAAAACGATAAATTTATTGAGATAAGAATTTTTAAAAAGTAGGCGAGAAAGAGTTATGAGTTAAGGCTATTGTTAATAATAAGCATTAAGTTGTTGGTAAAACCATAAATGGTATTTCTTATGCCACATGGTTTATTTAATAAATCAAGCTAAGGCTTTATTTCGTATCTTTAATAGAATCAAGGCAATAATCCTGATATTACGTTATGGTATTTAGAAAATATATGAGCCGAATTGTTCTTTCTATTGTCATAATTTTGCTTTGGCAATGCAAGGAGAAAGAGAAGGAAGAATTTCGGTTGCTTACTTTTCAGGGTGCAGACATAGGGCATTTTATAGATGTAAAGACTAGTTTTTCTGCTATAGACAGTCTTGGTTATGTTAATCTTTTGACCCGCAATGGCGACTGGCTTAATACAGACGAATTTTTATTCTCTGTTCACAGGGATTTCGAAGATACCCTGCACATCCGTGAATTAGATTCAGTCATGTATATCAATGGAAATTTAGTTGCAATTTCCATCTCAAAAGACAGTCCGTCAATTCCCTTTTTTGATCAACTGACTTCAGAAGACATTTCCCGACTTCGAACCATACAATTTAAGGAGCCTATTGCAGATGCCATTAAACCTTATTTAGAAAACATTGGTCGTATAAATCCTGGGCTTGATATTGTTTTTTTTCCTGAAATAGACTCCGTAAATCTATTAAATAGAGATTTGCGCTGGCTTTCACAATATTTTCAACCAAGAGCCTTACTCTTTCAGAATGAAATAGATTCTGTTTCTGTATCCAGTCTTGCAAATTTCCCTTCCTTAGAAACACTCTTTGTTGGCTTGCCTGTACATGGAGCAGTTTCTTTTCCTCATCTCCCGCATTTAAAAGAAATCATTCTGTATAATGAAGAAGATAGTACTTTTATTGGTGATGCGTTTTTTGCGCAAAATCCTAATATAGAATCTTTAACCATACTTAATGAAAGTGAAGCACATGTAGACTGGACTGCTTTAAATACCTTGAAAAAGCTTCAAAATCTTTATATCGAGTCAGATAGTATAATTCTTAACGATTTATATGTACATCACCCTGATTTGAAAGCTCTGCACCTAGGATTCAATGAGAATAAAGTAGCGTCCATTTCAGATGTTTTTAAGAAAAATAAACTTAAAAGGCTTTCTCTTTATTCAATTGGAGACTCCCTTATGGGGTTAAATTCTAAAGTGGTACCGGATGCTTTTCCTGAACTGGAATCTCTTGAGTTTAAAAATAATGACAGCCTGCTGGATTACAGTGATATTAAAAACTTCAAAAAATTAAAGTATCTCACGGTCTTTGGTAAAGTAGGATTAGATTCAACGCTTTATCATTTAAAGCAGCTTCGTTACCTTTCGCTTTCAGAGGAGTTTTTAAAGGATTCTATCAATGTGGTGAAATTACAGAAGGCATTGCCCAATACGGTTATTGCTCCAAATTCAGGCGCTTGTCTTGGGTCAGGCTGGTTGTTGCTCATCATGCCTCTGGCGGGTCTCTGGTTTTATTTTTTAAAGTCCAAAAAGGTTAGGGGTAATGATTGAAAAGTCTAACAAAGTCTTATTTAAACCCCTTGCTCTTACCGGAACCTTATGGCTTTTTTCGTTGCTTATCAATTTTGAATTTCCTTTAAAAGCAGTTGCCTTATTGGCTTTAATTCTGGCAGGTTACTGGATGAGTGCTATACATAGAGATATTCCAGAGTCTGTTTTTACTCCTGACTTATGGCGTTTTAAGAAATCCCGTAACTGGATTGTTATAGCCTTTGTTTTTTCTTTGGCTCTTTCGGTTTATTCACGAATAGAAGATGGCTTGCCGGCCATACCATCTAAAATAGGCGTATTTGTAATCGTTGCTGTTTTTATAGGTTTTGTAGAAGAAGTTATCTTTAGAGGATTTGTGCAGGGAGCTGCGCAACGATGGAGTCCAACAGGAGCTGTCATACTGGCTTCCGTGTCGCATGCCGGATACAAAGGGCTATTGTTTGTATTCCCTTCGCAACTTCTTAATAATAGCGCTTTAGAGTTATTTGGATATACTTTTCTGGCAGGACTGATTTTGGGTTATTCCCGCAAAGCAACAGGATCGTTATGGCCTGCTATTTTAGCACATTGTTTTTTTGACTTTTGGTTATACATGGAACAATCTTCTGCTCCCTGGTGGGTGTGGTAAATATGTTAGGGTATTTTATTGAACTACTTGGGTTATGTATGCCATGATTATTTGAATTCTGGTTCAATTCAAAAACGAAGTTACGCACAGTTTTTCAGAGTTATTAACAAAAGGAGTTAACCTTTTATTTAATATTTACCAGCTTAAAACTATGCCACACCCAAAGCAAACGATCTTGCAGGGTAGAGAAGTTATGCAACTCGTTAGGTACGCCACGTTCAGACAGGTACATACTGGCTGTGTTGCCTTTGCCTTTTTCGTCGGTCCAGAAGAATACAATATGAACAGAGCGCATAAGTAGTTCAGTAGTTTCAGGCAGCATGGCACTCGTATTCTTGTTTTCAATAGCCAGCATTCGGGCATAGCTTATACCCTTTGGTAAAGATACCGGCGTTAGAGTGATGCCGGTTAAGGTGTCGTGTTGTTTGTCTAAAATGGTTTTTATAAATGTTGTGTTGCAGTAGTTATCGAAGGCTTCTATTGTCGTACATTTTTTTAAGGATAAATTCGTAATACCACCAGCTTCAGAATAGGTGTTTGAAATTAAAGGGTTTCTGAAGGCAAATGCCGTATTTGGGCTATCCTGACCCAGTATTTCCCAGGAAGGTAAGGGTCTAAAAAGGTAGTTGTGTGTTTTGTCGGCATACCAGGGTATGGTATCGTTGTATATATTTTCACGGAAGTCATAATTACCAGTCATAGGAACAATGCAATACCGGTCTTGAATATGGCCGGTGTAGGCCTGTAGTCTGGCTTTTCCTTCGGCGTTATCCAATGGTTTTAAAGACCCCAAAAGGCCCTGAGTGTTTCGTTCAGGTTTTAGCGAGACATAGTAGTCATTACCAGGTTGCAGGATAAGATTTAATTCGATGTATGCATTCTTAATTTTTGTGTGCAGTTTTGTCGTGTCTGTTAGTCTGGTATGAACCCGATACACGTTATTCATTTTAGCTTTTACACAAAATCCGGCATCATCATTAAGTATTACGGCTAACCAGTTATCGGGGAAATCGTCATCCTGTTCTCTCAAAAAATAAATATGCGCAAAAGTGTCGGGGTTCAGGTTTGCAGGACCTGGTGTATAGACCAAAGGTTTTTCCTGTGCTATTAGTATTGGTATAGCAAAAAGGAGAAAGAATATGAGGGTTATATGCGTTGTATTCGGTTTCATATTCGTTGTAAGGCACACTTGAATGCACTACTTTAAATTACGCATTTTTTTGTCAATAAGCTAAAAGGGGGAGGTAATTTGTAATAATAAATCAAGGGATGTTGAGCCATCCTTCATTTAAAAATAATGTTACCATGTCATTTTGGTTTAGGCTTTTCTTAAAGTCAAATACCCGGCAATACCACACAAAAGTGAAGCTGCAAAAATACCTATTTTGGCTTGCAGAATATAGGCTGGATCGGCAAATGCCAGATCTGTTATAAATAAAGACATGGTAAAACCAATACCTGCCAGTAAAGCTGTTCCATAAATTTGCCTCCAGTTAACACCTTCGGGAAGTGTTGCTAATTTTAGTTTTATTAAGATTTTAGAAAAACCGACCACTCCAATAAATTTACCAAACGCCAGGCCAAATATGACACCCAGGCTAACATGACTACCCAAATTATCGAAAAAACTTCCGGAAAACGTTATGCCAGCATTGGCAAGCGCAAATATGGGCATAACCACATAACTAACCAATGGGTGCATACCATGTTCAAGACGTTGAAGCGGAGTCATAGCTCCTTTCGAGTAACGACTTATTTTTTCTAAAATATGAAGCTGGTCTGACGTAATAAGAGAAACATTGTTAGGCGCACTTCTTTCAAACTCATTAGTAAGTTCATTCATTTTTTTAACAAATAAAGTGTCTCCAATTTTAACATTTCCAGGAATTGTAAGAGCTGCAATTACACCAGCAATGGTAGCATGAATTCCAGAGAGCAAAAAAGCCATCCATAAGCCACCAATGCCAACAACTCCATAAAATACAGTGCTTCTCACCCCTAAAATATTAGCTAATAAAAGCACAGCAAAAAAACCGGCCCCTATCAATAGGCTAATTGTGGAAATATCGGAAGTGTAGAAAAAGGCTATAACCAATACTGCTCCCAAATCGTCAACAATAGCCAAAGCCGTTAAGAATATCTTAAGTGATATGGGTACTCTATCTCCTAATAAGTAGAGGATACCTAATGCAAAAGCAATATCTGTTGCCATTGGAATCCCCCATCCATTGGAAGCTTCGCCTGATGAATTCCATAACCAGTATAGTAATGCAGGAACCACCATACCGCCTATGGCTGAAAAAATAGGTAGCATTGCATTTTTAGGTTTCGAAAGTTCGCCAGCCATAATTTCTCTCTTTAATTCTAAACCCACTACAAAAAAGAATATCGACATCAACCCGTCATTAATCCAGTGATGCAAAGATTTAGACACTTTAAAATCACTAAAACCAATAGTAAAGGTATGCTCCCAAAAATGATGGTAAGCATCTTTAAGCGGCGAATTTGCAAGTATTAATGCCAGTATCGCAGATGCAAATAACAGAATGCCACTGGTTGTTGAATTGCTAATAAACCGATTTATTGGAATTAACAAATACTTATCTATGGGATCTAGTCTCATTAAGGCCGTTTTTTATTTTGAAATATTCAATTAAACATGAGTTGGTAAGCATAGTGCTTAACAGCTTATAAGGTCGGGGTACATGAATATCCAATAGGATATCTGGTTTATTAACTAAGATAGTGAAATTGCGAGGATTTTCATCTAGTAAAATGGGATGAATAAACTTTGCATGGTTGTTTACGTTATTTTATTTTTTCCAATGGATTTTTAGGGCAGATATGTTATTTAATTCCAATCGTTCCATTGTCATTTTTTTAAATCCATTTTTAATATAAAAGTTTAAAGGTGAATGATAAAACTCTCCGTTTTTCTTTTTATCTCTGTTATGGTCAATTACCCAACCGTTCAATTCATTCTCTTTTTTTTGTGCAAGCTTCAATATTTTAGTCCCAAGACCCTTGCCCTGAATGCTAGTGTCTAAAATAATTGCAAACCATTTTGCGTTTTCACGTTTAAAGTCAAAATACCAACCCTTAATTTCATGATAAGAATCAATAAGAAGTAAATGAGATTGTTCAGTCAGTTTCTGAAGATATTCATCAAGTTCCTCAATAGACTCGTAAGACAGGTTTTCAGGATATTCATTATTCCACAATTCTAAAACCTGAAGTTTTTCAGATTCAGATAATTTAAAGCGTTCAATGAATTTCATTCGGTCAGGTTTGACTAAACTGTGTTTTAATGCAGTTTATGGTGTATGTTATATTCTTTTTAGTCAATCATTAATTATAAGACTTCTAAATGCTTCCCATTTAATTGGATCTCCATTGATTTGGAATGTCCTAGAGTTTTTACCAATAGCAGTAATTCCCCCAATTCCCGTACCACCTAGGGTCAATAATAAAAACCCAATTCCTGTGAGGGTATCATAATTATCTGCCGATGTTCCTGATGTTCCAATAAGAATCATTGCAGCCCCAGCACCAATTGATGAGCCTATTAATATGTTATGACCTGCAGATCTTTTAGTTTTAATTGAACCTATACTATCAAGAGCGATAGTTATATGATTCTTATTTCTTTTTAATTTTAAATTGAATTTATCTGTCGATAACAACTTCCCTTTCGCTATTTTTTTACCGTTTAAATTGTAAACTCTCAAAAAAGTTTTTGATTTTAGTTCATCCTCTTGAGCTCCTAAACTATAAACCAATGAAAAAGCCAAAATGAGGATTAGATATTTCATGATATTAGTTTTAATCATTCATTCTATTATTTGGTTAGATTAACTTATTACAGAAAACGGTTCGTATAAGGTCTATGATCTCAGAAAATATATCTGATTTTCAGGTTTATTAACTAAGATAGTGAAATTGCGAGGATTTTCCGAGAAGAAAATTAGAAGTCATGAACTTTATGAGGTGTTACAAATCGTTTTTATTTCATTTTATTCCTGGCAATTGGTATAATTATCCCTATTAATATCGCTAAGAAAAATGATGTTCCCCAATCAACTATTGCTCCATTTTTTTCGATTAACAAATTCCATAACAATGTAACTAGGCTTGCCGCCGCAAAGGCAATTAGAAATGCAATCACTACTTTAAAAAACATACCGTTTGTTTTCATACTTGCCGGGTTTAGTTTAGTGAATGTTTACTTTTATATAGCTTTATCATTAGTTATTTAGTGCTTATCATTTTTTGGGTAAAGGTTCTAAATTTCTTCAATGTTATGCTGCATCCTTTCACTCCTTGCAATTGTGCTCTACCTTTGTGATATTAGGTCGAGGCAATCATTCGATTAGCCTGAATGTCAATCTGTATTACGGAAATTTAATTGCGATACTTACAAGGGGCAAAGATTGTGGTTATGTCTTTTACCACGTGTTGTCGTACGCTTTTTTTCTTTTTTTTGATTCGTCTTAAACGTTCTATGTTTTGCTTAACGGATAGTTATTATCATTTTTATTAAGATAATATCCCAATATTATAAACACTGATATCGCACCAAGAATATCTAAAAACATATCTTTTTGTGCATCCCATATATCTCCCTGTGATCCAAGGAAAGCAGCTCCAGAGTTACCTCCTTTTAATACTGCGTAATACATTTCTATTATCTCATATAGAGCACCCCAGAATCCCATAGCAAGAATTCCAAGAATAATAGCAGTCGTTTTATTATTAACCCAACCTTTTCTTAAAAAAAGTTCGGCAATAGGATAGGCAAGAATACCAACTAAAAAATGGCCAACTCTGTCAAAATTATTTCGATCACTTGGAAATAAGAAATCCATATTGAGATTAGCTAATATTTTATTTCCTAAATTGAAGGGAGCTAGTTCAAAAGTGAAATGGCCCCCATATGTATGAAACATGAAGAATAAAGTTATTAAGAAGTATGATAAATTCGAAAACCTAAATTTCTTAAAAGTAAAAACCAAGAGCACTACAGGTACTATAATGGGTAAATTTTCAGCAAACCATACGGCTCTGTCAATTGGGTTTATTGCTAATGCAATAAATTCGATAATGTAGACTAATAATAAAACATATGGTAGATACTGCTTCAGTTTCGTCATATTATAGATGTATTATAGTTTGTTCCGATTTAATTTTCCTTTAAATGTATTTATCCTCCTTTTCTAAAATACACAACAGCCGTTTTGCTTAGGTTTGTTACAAGAAAATCCGATAGGATTCTCAGATTACATAACTAATATAGTGAAATTGCGAGGATTTTTCGAGAAGAAAATCCGATTCAACAAAACTTATATAATACAGGGAAAAGTTTTTATTTTATTTGTTCATACTCTCGAATCCCTATCTTATTATCAATTACATACATATCTGGTCTTCCAATAGCTATACCCATATTTATTCCGCATTTTACAAAATATTCCTGACCTTTTTTAATGTTTATAACTACAGAGTCTTTTGCTTCAGTAACTCCCCAGAAGGTATGTTTACCATAATTTGATGTTCTATATTCAAATTTTTCACCACTACGAACTCTTCCAATTATGGAATCGTTATTAAGTTTAATTTTATATCCGATTAATGAACCATTAAATTTCTTTGGTCTATAAAAATAGACAACCGAATAGTTTACACTGTCAGGTA
Source organism: Aestuariibaculum lutulentum (assembly GCF_032926325.1). Lineage (NCBI taxonomy): Bacteria > Pseudomonadati > Bacteroidota > Flavobacteriia > Flavobacteriales > Flavobacteriaceae > Aestuariibaculum > Aestuariibaculum lutulentum. Next base: position 543,958 of record NZ_CP136709.1, on the reverse strand, counting down.
ATCTGGATTTATTTCTCCTTTCATCTTCATTAATTAAATCTATTAGTTTTTCAGTTTGTATATTTCTATACATTTTGGCTTTTATACGATAACATGTACTTTCAAAACCTGGTTTTTTAATTTCAACTAATTGTACCAAATTAGCTCCGGATTTTTTGGCTGTTAGCTTGGCATTTTCAATAACCGTTTCGTATCCACAATCTGTAGAGAACCCAGAATCTCCAATTTTTAAATCACCAACAAATAGTGAGTTTTCTGGAATCTCATCCTCACGACCTAAAAGAAAAACCTGTTCGGTATCTTCTAATTGGGGGAATTTAGTATCGGTTAAGCTACTTCTAATTTTAGGAGAGCATGAATGCAGAAAAAGTGCAATTAATAAAATGATTGGGGTTTTATTCATTTTAAATTTTTAACGTTGATGTATAAGATTAGTTGCGTGTTTAAGCACCTAATTTAACAAATACAAACCGAATAGAAAATCCGCGAGCATTTTCGTAAATAAGCTTGAACTAGCAATTAATTTTATACGGTGTTGTATGCTGTGCTTTTACTCAACTTTAAGGAGAGCAAAATACTTTTAGTTTAGCGTTTACAGTACCTACACTTTGCAAAGTTGAGTGCAATAATAAAGTAGCTTGAATAGCCTCCGCTTTGCCTTTTTCTAATGCCTTAATAAGTTCTTTATATTCTAGAGTTTTTCCTAAAACTAACCATACTTCTTTAGTAGAATTTGGGTTTTGAATTATTTTCTCCAACCTTTCAAGTGTTTCTTTACCTTTAATATTAGGTTTTCTAATTCGTTTGTCTACAACAAGACCTCTACTCTTCCATTTACTATTCCACTTACGAATTCTTTCCTTTGGAAGTTCATTGTAAGAATTTAAATATTTGATATTTTTAGTTGCTTGTGAAGTTACTTCTTGCAATGCTGTAGCAGAATATAATGAACCTGAACCACATTTAGCATGGATAAAAATAACTTTACTTTCAGTTTTCGATTCATATCCGTAAATGACATCTGCCATTTCGGTATTCATATCATCAAAAACAACAATATCCGGAGTTTTAATATGGATTTCTAATTCTGATTTTACACCTAAATCATCTAAAAGTCCAAAAATAGAATCTTGTACCCAGGAACCTCCAGCGTTTCTAGTTGTAGTTTTTCCTTTTTCTGAATTAATTGTATTCAATTCTTTAATTGGAATAATTATATCTCTTAAATTAAAAGTTTCTTCTTTGAAACCTTTACCAAAGTTTGAATGAACTTCATAAAATTCACCATAGGCATATATAACATTTGGTTCTTCAGGAATTATCTTAAAAGATTGTCTAGTGTTTAAGAATTGGGTAATAGTGATGAACTGAACATTGTTGTTCGGTTGATAATATTTGTCTAAATCATCTCCATCTACATGATAAGTTTTCTTTTTTGAATCATATGATAATTGAAGCGTAACACTTATATCATCTGATATCTTTATATTGAATTCAAATTCATTTGCTGAACTACCTTGACTGACTTCTGAACAAACATCTTCGATGACAAGATGCTCATTTTTTTTATACTTAATATCATTAATAGTTAATTCTTCTGTTAGTTTAAAGTCATTAGAAATTTCACCTATATCCAGAAGTATGTGCTTTGGATTAGTTTCTTTGACTGTATTCACTGCTTTAGCATATCTTGCAAAAGTACTTTTCGGGTTCAAACTTGAATCATTCATAATAGTATGAATATTGTTAACCCAATCAACATAATCATCAAGTTCAACCCATTCTGCTCTTTGAGAAACCCTGCCTTTAGATAAACCAACATATCGACTTATATTTTGAGTGATATTAGTATCTTCAATTCCTTTCTCCGTTTCTTTTTTCTTTTTTATAAGTTTTCTATGCTTCCCTGTAGCTGTTGAGACTATTTGAGATTTATCGTCAAGATAAGAGACAGTATTATCAATCGAATTAGCCGATATAGTATGTGCTCTAATACTATTAGTTCCTAAATTAGAGTTTTTTAAGGAAACAGAACTAATCCAAGAATCTTTTTCCTCGTTGAAAAGACGCTTAAAAAAATCCGCTTCTTTTACTTTACCCAAGCCCAAATCTTCTTCTCCAATTGGTAAAAATCCAGTGCTATCAAAATAAGAAAGAACATCATTGAATTCGAAGAAGACTATTAATTCGTTGCCAATGTTAATAGAATAATAGTCATCTAAATATGGAGATAAAGAAATATTTAAACAAAAGTAAACTTGAAGCTTTATTTTATTAAAAGTTAACTCCTCGTAAATATATCGTTTATCATCTTCTTCAAGTTTTTCGGATATAAACTCTTTGAAATTTTCTAAATCAAAATTTTTATGTTTTTGAATGAAATTAGTCCTTAAAGGTATCTTAATACTTTCAGGTAATTTGTTCGAATTAAAATCAAATTTCTTTTTAAAACCATCTAATAGATATTCATAGTCTTCACCAATACCATAAAACTTTTCAAGGATTTTATCTGACATTGGTTTAAAAGAAGATTTATCTAGTTTCTTATCAAATTCCAAATAATTATTCCAAATTTTCTCGTGACGCCCATTACTAAAATCTATTACATAAGCCTTAAATTGTTCATTTGTTTGTGCGACTCTTACTAATCGACCAATTTGCTGAATTAATGCTCTATCATTTTTAAAATCGTCATAAATAGCAAGCATTTTAAATTGGTTGTCATCAATACCTTCCAATAATTTATTCTGGTGAATCCAGATTTTGGCAGAATGTTTTGCTGGTTTTTTAGGTACAGAGCTAACTAAATAGGGTTCTTTTGATGATTTAAAAGTTTCATGAATAGATACTACTTCAATTGATTTATAATCTTTCTTAATTTTATTAGTTAATCTGATTATGGTAGACCTTTGTGAACACCTAATAATAATTTTAGGTGAGTCTTTTGTGAAAGAACCAAATTTAAACTTATAGTGAGCTAATACTTTTTTAAGAAAAGAATCATCATCCTTTTCTCTGTTTTCTGATTTAAATTCTACCTCTCGAAGATATTTATCTTTTATTCCATCTGCATATTTATAAGGAAAGATGAATTTATCCAAAATATCAAAAGGTTTCAGGTCATTTCTAAATGGAGTGGCAGTAAAAAGAATCTTTTTGGACTTAAAACCTCGGATGGTTTGACTCCATGAGTAAGCTGGTTCATAGTGACCTTCATCAAAGATTACCAATTTTATTTCCTTTATCAAACTTTCATAAAGATGAATATTGTTTTTTCTTATCCAATCTAATTTTTGTATTGTTGAAATATAGATGATATCGTCGTAATTTCCTTTATCATCAAGTGGTATTTGGTCTGACAACAAGTCTTTAAATATCTTATTGTTCGGGTTTGCTTTTTTCTTTAAAACGTCTTCAAAAAAATCTTTTTCAACAGCAGATTTTATTTGGTCTGTTAAGGCTATTCTTGGTGTAACTATTATAGTACATTTATCGAATTGTAAATTACATATTGTAGCAATAATTCCAGATTTTCCGCTACCTGTAGGCATATGAATTAAGCAAGCGCCAGATTCTATTGAAGTGAGATATTTTTCCGTCAGTTCAAGTGACTTAATTTGCGGTTTTCTTAAATCTTTTTTTATGTTAGTCCACTTCATTTAATGAATGATTACTTTTTCAGGCATTGGCTACAACTTGTTTATATGCGTTATTATTTGTTTGATAATATCCTAACGAGGTAGGATAACAACATATTTCAGATTTTAAATATAACGCTTATTCTTACATTTTTAAACCGAAGTTACGCACAATTATAACGACTTATTAACAGTTGTGTATAATGTGTATCCCTGTTTAAAAGCATGGTTATTCCACCCATGTTCAGCTAAAGTCGATTTTAAAAATATAACCCTGAGCGAGAGCTGAACAAACCTCGAACAAAACTGCAACAAAACCCCTGTTTTTTTGGCTTCAGTCTCAAATCGTCCCAAACTGTCTCAAATGGTCTCATGCTGTGTTAATGTGTGTCAAATGGTGTCATGGGTTTGTAATTCATTGTGTTGTGTGCTAGTTTCGAACTGTTTAACCCCTAAAAATCATATATCATGGGAAAATTTAGTAAAGGCATCCTTGGAGGGTTCTCCGGAAAAGTAGGAAACGTGGTGGGTGCACGTTGGCGCGGACAAGATATTATGCGCAGTTTACCGCAACGGGGTAATTATGTGCCAACAACGGCACAGCTCGATCAGCGTGTGCGGTTTAAAACGGCTATAGGTTTTGTAACGCCTATAAAAAATGTCTTGTCGTCGTATTATGGAAAACAGCAGGGCGACAAAAGTGCTTTTAATCTGGCTACGGGTTACGTGTTAAAAGAAGCTTTGTTACCCGATGGGTTGGGCGACTATACCATAGATTACCCGAAGGTACTTATTGCCAAAGGTGATTTACGTGGACTGGCGAATGGGGCCGTGGTAGCTGCTGCCAGTCAGGAACTCACCATCACCTGGGATGATAACAGTGGGCAGGGTAATGCCGCCACTACCGACGAGCTGGTGGTAGTCGTGTATTGCGAGGCGCTCGATTTGTTTGAAACAGCTAACCCGGCAGGAACCAGAGACCTTACCACGGTACAAATGCCACTGCCAGCATACTGGGCAGGCCAGCAGGTTCAGGTATGGGCGACTTTCGTAACAGCCGATAAGCAACTGGCTGCGACGAGTACGTTTTTAGGTGCGGTGACGGTATCCTAAGGTGTAAGGCGTATGTCGTGAGACGTGAGTTTTAAATAGTGAGGGGTGTTGTGCTTCTCACTTTTTTTGTGATATGCCTGTTCAAAAGAGATAAACTTTGTCACCCTGAACTTGAATCAGGGTCTAGCTGCAAAGGGGGTATAGATACTGAAATCAAAGATTCAGCGAAGCTAAATAAATTCAGTATGACAGTTGTAGTGGTGTCACCCTGAACTTGATTCAGGGGCTATCCAAAAGGGGTATAGATGCTGAATCAAGTTCAGCATGACAGGGGGATTTTGTCATTCCGAACTTGTTTCGGAATCTATTAGATAAACCACTCTGTGTTTGCTAACTAATGCGGTTATTTTGCTTGGTTCGGGGGCTGGGTTCTGTAGATGCTGAAACAAGTTCAGCATGACAGGATAAATATGATAAACAAATATTGTCATTCCGAACTGGTTTCGGAATCTCCATCTTTAGTTTCCACAGCTACCTACAAATCTTCCCAACGCATATTATGCTGCATCAAATTCAGGGTAAAATACTTCGGGTAGTAGCGCGTGCCTCCCATAGTGGTGTAGGGCAGTTGTTTTTGTTTGCACCAGCGGTACAGGGTGCTTCGACTAATTTTAAAGAAACGTTGTACTTCGTCGGCGGTCATCCAGTGCTCATCTTTAAAGGCACTACTTTTAGGGTGTTCAGGTTTCATAATAGAGGGGTTTGGGTGCTGTTATGTTGACGATTAGGTCATGAATACATGGATTAATAAATTGTAAATCACATAGTTAATAAAAATCTTACAAATAAAAAATACTTACTTCTACGTATTTTTTTAATTCATATTTTACAGATATAAAAAAACACCCGAACCAAAAGGCCGGGTGTTTTGCAATTATTTGTGTGGTAAAGTGATTACTGTCTGGTGTCGCTATTCATAATAGATTCAATGGCTTTGTTAATGTCTAAAGACGCTGAAGCCTGACGAGGCGGGAAGTCTTTAAAAGTCATTAAATGCTCGGTTAACATCCCGATAGCTGGCTGGAATACCCATGATTTTTCCATAATCATATGGAAACCTGTAATGTCGTCGTAATGCTCAAACGGATCTTTTCTTAGGTTAAATAACCTTGGCATGGTGTGTACTACCATATCGTCAAAATAACGCTCTTTAGTAGCAAAGTGCATTTTCCAAGGGCCTACACGCATTGCTGTTAAACCTGATTCGTAGTAGTAAAAGAAATAGTTTCTGGCAGATTCATCTGTTTTACCAGTCCAGTAGTCTAAATTCTGGAAGCCGTCTACATAAACTTTATAAGTCATATCGCCGGCTTTATAGCCTTTCTTTAAGTCGTCTTTAATATTTTCTTTTCCAACGGCAGCCATAACCGTTGGTAATACATCTTCGTGAGCTGAGATACCATTTCTAACTAAACCAGCAGGAATGTTTTTAGGCCAGCGTACCATAAATGGCGAACGTACACCACCTTCGTAAGTGGTCATTTTTTCGCCTCTAAACATCGTTACACCAGCGTGTGGGAAGGTACTTTGTTCCGGGCCGTTATCGGTGGTGTAAATCACAATGGTATTTTCATCGATACCTAAATCTTCCATATAATCTAACAGTTGCCCTACATGCCCGTCATGCTCCATTAAACCAGAACCAAATAAGTCCATATCGGTACTAATAGGTGTGGCAAGGTTTCGAGATGCTTCTTTTAGATGCGTATACACGTGCATACGGCTGGTGGCGTGCCAGATAAAAAACGGCTTTTTAGCATCTTTAGCGCGTTTCATGAAGTCTTTGGTTTTGGCTACCAATTCTTCATCAAAGGTTTCCATACGCTTAGACGTTAATTTACCTATATCGGTAACTTTTTGTTTTCCTATAACGCCAAAACGCGGATCTTCGGTGCTGTCATATTTGTCTGTTGCGTAAGACTCAATAATACCACGAGGTCCGTACTTTTCGTAGAACTCTTTGTTCTTTGGATAATCGGCTTGTTCTTCTTCTTCCGATACATTTAAGTGATACAGATTACCAAAAAATTCATCGAAACCATGAACCGTTGGTAAATGCTCGTTACGGTCACCTAAGTGGTTTTTACCGTACTGAGCTGTCATATAGCCCATTGGTTTTAATAATTCAGCTAACGTAGGGTCTTCTTTTTTAATCCCAAGTGGGTTACCTGGCTGCCCTACCGTAGTTAAACCGGTACGTACTGGTTTTTGTCCGGTAATAAAGGCGGCACGCCCTGCAGTACAACTAGGTTGTGAGTAGTGGTCGGTAAATATGGCACCTTCTTTAGCGATGCGGTCGATATTTGGTGTTGGGTATTGCATACCTAAACTATAGCACCCTAAGGAGTTAGGGGCTACGTCGTCGACCATAATAACTAAAATATTGGGTTTGTCTTGAGCGAGTGCCAATAAAGGTAATACGAATGCTGAAAACAATATTCGTTTAAATAGTGGTTTGGTTTTAATCATAATTATAGAAATTAAAGTTTAATATTTAAGTGTTACTCTATACTTGTAAGATAATGCTTTAAAAATACGTAAAAGAATATTTATCGACAAAGTAAATTAGGCGTCTATTTTGTTAAAATTCAGGATACTTTGTAACCGATTGTATGACCTGATTAGGTTAAAAATGTTGGGTTTTCTTTTAATTATTATGTTTTGCAGGGAGTGAAAACTGATATTAAATAGGTGCTATTAGCAAACAAAAAGGTCTGGATTATATCCAGACCTTTTTAACTTGTTTATGTGTGTTGTGTTACTGATGGCCTTTTTTAACCACAGCATCCATAACGCTGGACATATCGAAACTCTTACCGCCTTGTACCGGAGGGTAGTCGAGTAAAGTTTTAATATGCATATTCATTTGTTCGCCCATAGGTGCCATAAGCCAGGATACTTTTTGCATCAGGTGGCCGTAAGCATCTTCGGTATCGTAACTTTCAAATGGATCCATTCGTAAGTTAAAGATTAATGGTGCTGTTCTGGCTTCGGCGGTGCCATAATAGGTTTCTTTATAGATGAAATGGAATTTCCAAGGGCCCATACGTACGGCATTCAGTTTACTTTCATAATAGTAGTAATACATATCTCTGGCCGATTTATTGGTTTCGCCTTTCCAGTATGGTAAGTTGTTAACCCCGTCGATATATTGTTTTTTCTCTTTCATCATTTTATCGGCAACATTATCTACACCAGCTGCAGCAGCTAAAGAAGTAAACATGTCCATATGTGCCTGAATACCGTTTTTAATTTGGTTAGGCTCAATTACGCCTGGCCATTTTACCATACTTATAACGCGTACACCACCTTCTGTAGTTCCCATTTTTTCACCGCGCCAAGGTGTTGTACCACCATGAGGCCATGCATTGTGTTCTGGTCCGTTATCGGTAGAATACCAGATGATGGTATTTTTATCTAAGCCCTGATCTTTTAACCATTTTAAAATGGTGCCTATGTCGTAATCGTGCTGTAACATACCACTACCATGTACGTCTGCCTCAGAGGTATAGTTTTCTGCAGCATAACGCCATTTGTCATCTAAGCGTGTGTACAAGTGCATTCTTGAGGTGTTTAACCAAACAAAGAATGGTTTCTTATCGTCTTTAGCTTTCTTCATGAATTTTTCTGCCATAGGAATCACTTCTTCAGAATCGAATTCTTTCATGCGCTCCTGAGTTAATGGTCCGGTATCTTCGATACGCTGTTTACCTACTTTACCAAAACGTGGATCATCTGTACTGTCTTCTGAATTGGTTGCCCATGAGTGAATCACACCACGCGTACCAAATTTCTTTTCGTACTCCTCTAAGCTTCCTGAGTAGGCTTTAGCAAAGTTTTGATAATCGCGTTGTTCTGATTCTTCCTGAGTATTTAAATGATAAAGATTTCCATAAAATTCGTCGAAGCCATGTGCTGTTGGAAGGTGCTCGTTACGGTCGCCCAGGTGGTTTTTACCAAAGTGTCCTGTAGCATAGCCTTCTTCTTTTAACACTTCGGCTAAACATGGTGAAGCGGCCTGAAGACCTAAGGCATCACCTGGTTGTCCTACAGTAGTCATACCACTTCTTATAGGGTATTGCCCGGTAATAAACGAAGCTCTACCAGCAGTACAGCTGGGTTGTGCGTAATGATCGGTAAATCGGATACCGTCGTAGCCAATCTGGTCAATGTTAGGTGTGGTATAGCCCATGGTGCCCATACCGTATGCGCTAACGTTTTGCCAGCCAATGTCGTCACCCCAAATAACTAAAATATTGGGTTTGTCCTGAGCGAATACGCCCATAGTCACACTTAAAATTAGTGTAGTAGCAATAGTTTTTAAATTCATAATTTAAAACAAGTTAAAGGTTAATAAATAAATTAAAAAGTGACTAACTTATATTTAAAACCAAAGTGTAGGTTTGTTTTGTTGGTTTTTCCTAAAGATACAAATAATTGTGTAAATAATTGTAAGCTAATGTTTTGTTTGTGTTATGATAACATAAAGTTGAAAAGTCTCCTGTATTTGTTAGTTTAAAATATGCGAATAAAAAAAGGCCCGAGCATTGCCCGGGCTTTTTTATGATTTATAATAAAAGGGTTATTGCTTACCTGCCTGTAAACCTTTCATTAACTCAGAAAAGTCTAGAGTAGCTGCTTTTTGTACAGGCGGATATTCCTGAAGTGATTTAATATGTTCTCCAAGAATTTCCTGAACAGGTTCATTTAAGAATTGTTTTTTTTGTACGATATCGGAACGATCTGTCAGGTTATCAAAACTTTCGTAAGGGTCGAAATGGATATTATACATTATTGGAAACTTTTGTTTTTCATAAGGCGCGTAATAGTTTTCGCTGGTTTCAAAATGTAATTTCCATTGGTTAATTCTTATCGCTCTTATTGTAGATTCGTGATAATAAATGAAATTATTACGCTCACTTTTGTCGCTTTTGCCTAACCAATAATCTAGATTGTTAACCCCATCGATATATTGTTTTTTCTCTTTCATCATTTTATCAGCAACATCTGGCACACCTGCTGCGGCTGCTACGGTTGAAAAGATGTCCATGTGCGATTGAATACCTTTTAGTACTTGTCCTTTAGGGATATGATCCTTCCACATCACCATCATAGGTACACGAACACCACCTTCGTAGGTGGTCATTTTTTCACCTCTAAACGGTGTGGTACCACCATGTAAGCGTGCGCTATGTTCCGGACCGTTATCGGTAGAATAGATAACTATAGTGTTCTCTAAAGCACCCATTTTTTCAAGTTTATCTAACATGTCCCCTATCATCATATCATGCTCCATCATACCGCTGCCATAAAAGTCGTGCTCGGTAGTATGCTCAAGTGCTAAATAGCGGCTCTCAGGTTTTAAATGTGTATACATGTGCATTCTACTTGGGTTAAACCAAACAAAATACGGTTTGTCATCTTTTTGAGCACGTTTAATGAAATCTAAAGAAGCTTCTAGAAACTCTTCGTCTACAGTTTCCATGCGTTCTCTTGAAAGTTGCCCTGTATCTTCAATACGTTGTTTACCAACTTTACCAAAACGCGGATCTTCAGTCGTGTCATCTTTATCTGTAGCCCAGGTATGTAAAACACCGCGGGTACCATATTTTTTAAAGAATTCAGGATCCTGAGGGTAGTCTTTTTGTTGGTATTCTTCCTGAGTGTTTAGGTGATATAAATTTCCGAAGAACTCATCAAAACCATGAACGGTTGGTAAATGCGAATTAAGATCACCTAAATGGTTTTTACCAAATTGCCCTGTGGCGTAACCTTGCTCTTTAAGCACTTCGGCAAGGGTTGGCGATTCCTTTTTCAATCCTAACGGACCACCAGGTCTACCAACGGTGGTCATACCACTTCTAATAGGGTATTGTCCGGTAATTAATGCGGCACGCCCCGCTGTACAGCTTGGTTGCGCGTAGTGCTCTGTAAACATGGCACCTTCTTTAGCAATACGGTCTATATTAGGTGTTGTATAACCCATAACGCCATTGCCATAGGCGCTTACGTTACTCCAACCCACATCATCCGGAAAGATGATTAAAATGTTGGGCTTGTCTTGTGCCAGTGTAACTAACGGTAATACAAATACCGTAAATAGTATTCGTTTAATTAAGTGTTTAGTTTTAATCATAATATGGAAATTAGAGTTTAAAAATCAAGTGTTAATCGTAATTTGTAGACTAATTCTTAAAAATACAAATAAAAATAAATCTAGACAACAGCATATTGATTGTTAAATTGTTAAAGTTTATTGGAGCTTGTTAGGTGAGATGTTCAAACATACATAAGAAAACCCCCGTTTTTATAAATTGTTACAGGCTTCATATTGGTGTTTTTTAAATAAATCCTGTGAAGCCATAAATTAGCTGTACCTTTGTGCCTTAACAAAAGGAGGTGGTCTACAAGAATGCATGTTCATCTCAACAACCCGAAAAGGGTTTACTAAATTATTTTTATGTCATTTACCACCTTAGGCTTATCTGATGCCTTGCTAAAAGCGATTAGCGAAAAAGGATACACAACCCCAAGCCCGATTCAACAAAAAGCCATTCCACCAATATTAGAAGGGCATGATGTGTTGGCTTCGGCACAAACCGGAACCGGTAAAACCGCCGGATTTACGTTACCGTTATTACATACCTTATCGGAAAACCCAAAACAAAAGTTTCGTCCTATTCGTGCCTTAATACTCACACCAACTCGTGAGTTGGCTGCGCAGGTTTACGAGAACGTTAAAGAATACAGTACTTATTTGAATTTGCGGAGTGCCGTTATTTTTGGTGGCGTGAATCAAAAACCACAGGCCGCAACCATCCGTCAGGGTATTGATGTATTGGTGGCTACACCAGGACGTTTGTTAGATTTGCAGCGTCAGGGCTTAGTGTCTTTAAAACGCGTGGAAATTTTTGTGCTTGATGAAGCCGACCGTATGTTGGATATGGGGTTTTTACGCGATATAGAACGCGTCATTAGCATCATGCCTGAAAAGCGCCAGAACTTAATGTTTTCGGCAACCTTTTCACCAGAAATAAAAAAGCTGGCACATGGAATTTTAAGACATCCTGTGCAGGTTGAGGCTACACCCGAGAACACAACAGTCGATGCCATTAACCAAAAGGTATATCGTGTAGCAAAAGGCTTAAAAACCGGACTGCTTACCAAACTGATTGCCGACGGGAACTGGAAACAGGTACTGGTATTTACGCGCACCAAACATGGCGCCAATAAGCTAAGTGAAAAACTGGGGAAAGCAGGGATTACTTCTGCTGCTATTCACGGAAATAAAAGTCAGGGTGCAAGAACTAAAGCCTTGGCTGGATTTAAAAACGGAAGCGTACGCGTACTGGTAGCAACCGATATCGCGGCTCGCGGACTTGATATTCCGTTATTACCTCATGTTATTAATTTTGAGTTGCCTAATGTGTCTGAAGATTATGTGCATCGTATTGGTCGTACCGGTAGAGCAGGAGCCAGCGGTGAAGCTTTATCTTTAGTAAGTGCCGATGAAACCACCTATTTACGTGATATTGAAAAACTGGTAGGGATAAAGTTGCCTGTTGAAATTATGGAAGGTTTTGAACCAGATCCGAATGCCTCAACCAAACCCGAGAAACGTCAGCAAGGGCAACGTGGCAACCGTCAGCCTAAAACAGAAGCAAAGGCCAATGCCGGTAATACCGATAAAAGTCAGGCTCGTGGCAGACGTACGCGGAACAGAAGAAGAAATTAAGAAACCATGGAAGCACAACCCAATAATCCGATGCATGGCGTTAAGCTGGAGCAAATTATTAATGATTTAGTAGCGCATTATGGATGGGAATATATGGGGCATACCATAAACATTAATTGTTTTAAAAGTAACCCAACGGTTAAATCCAGTTTGAAATTTTTAAGACGTACGCCCTGGGCAAGAGCTAAGGTTGAAGCGATGTATTTGAATATGCTGAAACAGAAAAAGCGATAAAAAAATAAAAACCCCATACTATTTAGCATGGGGTTTTTATTTACTTTGAGTTAAAGTTTAGTCTACCTGAATCTGACCAATCTGGTCAATTTCTTCTGCAGTTATATTTTTAGGGTCTGGACCGTAGGCGTTAGAACCTTTTTCGCCTTCAGTAATTAATAAAAATAATAACCAGAAAGTTCCAATAAAAGGAATAAAAGCTACTAGATAATACCATCCGCTTTTACCAATGTCGTGTAAACGTCTAACACTTACAGCAAGGCTAGGTATAATCATTGCTAAAATGTAAATGAAATAAAGCGACAGAAATCCGAGAGCATCAGAAGTTACACTAATAGCAACCGATATAGCGATGAGACCAAACAGAATAAGAGAATTAATCAGTGTAAACATCCAATACTCTTTACGGCGCGCACGACCATCAAAATTTGCGTAATTATCTTTTACGACTTTTAAATACCAATTCATAAAATTTGGGGTTAGTTAATAATACGTTTTGAAAGTAAATATATTCAAATTACCATTTAATATACAACTTATCTGTCGTCATTTGTATTAAAAAACTTTAATTTATGATTGTTGCTCACGTAATTCAATAATGTCGTTAATATAGTCTTTTATGGTTTCGTGGCATTCCTTTTTAGGGTCTTCGCCATATTTGTTGGTTCCGGTTTCTCCAGCCGATACAGCTAGTATAAAGCTATAAACCGGGATGAGTAAAAACCAGCCGGGTTTACCTACATCGTGCATTCGGCGTACACCAACAGCAATAGTTGGGATAGTGACGGCGATTAAGTAAATAATAGGTAACCACATAAAATAGACGAAGTCTGTAAGTTCAACCAGTATACTTGCTATATAAGCAATACTGTACGTAAAGAGTAGATTAAAAGCGAAGAAAATCCAGTAGGCTTTACGACGGGCTCTGCCATGAAAATTGGCGTAATTGTCCAGAATGACTTTTAGATACCATTTCATAATGTTAGGAGTTGGTTAATACATAGATTTGGATTAACAAGATAATCAATTTATTTTTAACTCTATGTATTAACCTTCTTTTATTGTAGTAAAATACACTGAAAGTCTTACGGTTGCTTACGTAATTCGAAGATGTCTTTACGGCGGTCTTTCAGGTTTTTTACGCTACCAAACTGGTTAAGTTCTCGCAGCAAATCGATATCCACATCGGCAATAAGAATCATTTCGGTGTTAGGTGTCGCCTCAGCTTTAATGCCATTGGTAGGGAAGGCAAAATCGCAAGGTGTGAACACCATGGACTGTGCGTATTGAATATCCATATTTTCAACGTTAGGAAGGTTCCCCACGCTACCGGCAATGGCAACATAGCACTCGTTTTCTATAGCGCGTGCCTGAGCACAATGGCGAACGCGCGAGTATCCGTTCTGCGTGTCGGTTAAGAAAGGAACAAACAGGATATCCATACCTTCGTCGGCCAGTAATCGGCTCAACTCCGGAAACTCTGAGTCGTAGCAGATTAATATACCTATTTTACCACAGTCGGTGTCGAAGGTTTGCAGCTTGCTGCCACCTACCATACCCCAAACCTTAGCTTCATCAGGGGTAACGTGTAGTTTTTCGTAACGCTCACTTGTACCATCACGTCGACATAAATAGCCCACATTGTATAGTTTGTCATTGACCATCTCCGGCATACTTCCGGTGATGATGTTAATGTTATAGGAAATGGCAAGTTTTGAAAAGCGACTCACAATTTCGGCCGTATGCTTTGCCAGTTCCCGAATAGCATCGGGTGTAGACATGTGGTTGTTTTCAGCCATTAGCGGAGCATTAAAAAACTCAGGAAATAAAGCGAAATCGCTGCGATACCCGGAAACGGCATCGACAAAAAATTCCGCCTGATGCATCAGCTCATCCAGATCTTTATACAAACGCATCTGCCATTGTATTAAGCCCAGTCGTACAATCTTTTTAATGATGGCGGCCTGCTTGGTTTGCTTTTCATAATAGATGTTATCCCACTCAAGAAGCACTGCATAGTCTTTGGAGTCGGCATCGCCTTCCAGATAATTTTTAATGATTCGTGTCGGGTGAAAGTCGTTCGAGATTTGAAAGTTCAGTACCGGATCGTTAATCTCTTTACTTCGCACTTTTCCAATATATTCTTTCGGACTTAAGGTGTCGGCATATTTTTTATAATTCGGAATACGTCCGCCAAAAGCCAGTCCTCTTAAATTAAGACGTTCACAAAGTTCTTTGCGATAGTCATACAAACGACGGCCTAAACGCAGACCACGAAATTCCGGCTTGATAAATATTTCAATACCATAAATAATATCGCCATTAGGGGTATGGGTATTAAAAGTGTAGTTTCCGGTAATATCCTTATACGTGTGATTGTCGTCAAATTTATCGTAGTCAACAATAATACTTAAAGCACATCCGGCAATCTGGTTATTCACTTTTATAACCACCTGACCTTCGGGAAACATGTCGATAAGTTTCTTAATTTGAAACTCACGCCAATACGCATCGGGCATGGAGGCGTAGGAAGCAATCATGGCTTCTTTCAATTCGTCGTAATCGTCTAAACTCAGGTAGGCTAATTCAATGTTTTCTATCTCTTCCATAAAATTTTAGGTATGCATTAAATAACTAGGTATGCTATGAAATGGTCTTTATTAGTTGATTATAAATCAATCGAAAATGATAATAAAGGCATTCCTTCTGCGTATTTAAAATAAAAATAACAGATGAAATTTAATGAAATTATAGTGAAGAATCAGGACTTTAGCTAAAATTTAATATTAGTCAATAAGATAGGTGAGCTTCATGGTAATCGATGCGGTCTTCTCTTTTGATGCTGTATTGAAAGCACCACCCCAGGAGTAATCTTCGGTAGAGTTTTGTCCTGTAATCTGGAAGATACCCATTTGGGCTGTAGATAATTCTCCCAGTCTGGCGCCTGAATTTTCCGCAATACTTTTTGCGCGAAGTCGGGCATTCTCTGTTGCCTTAGAAACCATTTCTATTTTTAGGTCCTCTAGTTTGGTGTAATAGTAGCGTGGTGCTACCGAATATAACTGAATGCCTTTGTTTAAAAGTTCGGTAACTTCTCTGGATAATTTTTCTACTTTCTCAACATCTTTAGAGTTTATTTGCAATGTCTGGCTTAGTGTATAACCTGTAAATTCCTGTCCCATATATTTGCCTTCTGAAGAGTAGTTCTGTTTCATGTTTTTATTGGTTTCCACAGCGCTAAAAATGATGGCATCTTCGGCAATACCTTTGGACTTAAAATAAGAAACAATAGCTTCCTTGTCTTTTTTGAGGTCGGCGTAGGCTTGTTTTAAATCGGCATTAACCTGTGAAAAACGGGCTTCCCATACAATAAGATCTGAAGTGAAATCTGTTTTACCAAGTCCAGTGACCGAAATGGTTCCGGCTTTTTTATTTCGATTGATTACGGCGTTTCCAAAAATAACGGATGCGATAACGATGGCGATAGCAAAAACAAGGGCACTTAGATGCTTTTTCATGAGAAGGGAATTTATGGTTTATGTGTTTGAATTTAAGTTGACTAACACAATAAACATGCCAACTAATTAAAATAAATAGGAGTATTTGTCCTATTAAATAAAAACCGATAAGATTTTATGTCTTATCGGTTCTTGTTATGTGTATTTTGGTGACATTTTATTGAAGAATGCCGCTTACGAAATCTGGAATAGTGTCTAATTTTTCTGAAGACACATGTTTTATAAATGCGCTTCCAATGATGGCGCCTTTTGCGTAAGTGGTAGCCTGATTGAAGGTTTCGTTGTTGTTAATTCCGAAGCCGACAATTTGTGGGTTCTTCAATTTCATATCAGCTATACGTTTAAAGTAAGCCGTTTGCTCATCTCCAAAGCCTGACTGACTTCCGGTAACGCTGGCGCTACTTACCATGTAGATAAATCCGTTAGAAATTGAATCGATATAACGAATACGTTCTTCGCTGGTTTGTGGTGTAATTAGGAATACATTAACCAATCCGTATGTGTCGAAAATAGCTTTGTACTCATCATGGTACACATCCACTGGTAAATCCGGAATAATTAATCCGTCGATACCTATGGCTTGACATTGTTTACAAAAGGCTTCTACACCATATTGTAACATGGGATTGAAATAGCCCATAATTATTAATGGAATATTCACCGTTTTACGAATATCTTTCAACTGATTAAATAATATTTCGGTAGTCATGCCATTTTTAAGCGCCTGTGTAGAGCTGGCCTGAATGGTAGGTCCATCGGCTAACGGGTCGCTAAATGGTAAACCGATTTCAATTAAATCGACACCGCTTTTTTCTAGGTCTTGAATAATACTTACGGTATCATTTAAATTTGGATAACCGGCTGTAAAATATATAGATATTAACTTTTTATCTTCCTGTAGTTTTTGCTGTAATCTGTTCATAAATTAATTTGTTTTATCATTCCCTTGAAGGAGGGAATCCTTTAAACATACTCTGAAAGGTCTTTCCAATCGGGATTTAATCCATTAATTAGATTTATCTTCCATTGGCGATTCCATTTCTTTATTTGTTTTTCACGTTTAATGGCATTATTAACATATTTAGTTGTTTCAAAATAAACCAGTTTGTGAACATTTTATCTTCCTGTGAATGTTTTTTGACTATTGTTTCTATGTTGTTTTAGAGTAATATTTAATTGTTTTGTACGGCCCACATAAAGAACAGTATGATTTTTATTTGTTAATATGTACACGTAATAAACATCCATAAATATTAAATAGATTTCCGCCTACGCGGAAATAAAAAAACTAAATCTCAAAATAATCGATGTAGTTCTGTAAATCTTTGTCACCACGTCCTGATAAGCTTACCACCACAACGTCGTCTGGTTTAAAGCTTTTTTGTTCGAAGATGGCTAAGGCATGAGAGCTTTCTATAGCAGGGATAATACCTTCTAATTTACAAAGTTCTAATCCTGCATTCATGGCATCATCATCGGTGATGGCCATAAATTCCGCACGTCCGGTTTTACAAAGATGTGCGTGCATTGGTCCAACACCAGGGTAATCTAGACCAGCAGATATTGAATAAGGCTCAGTAATTTGTCCGTCTTTGGTTTGCATCAATAAGGTTTTACAACCGTGAATCACACCTTCTTTACCTAACACCGAAGTCGCAGCACTTTCGCCTGAATCGACTCCGTGACCAGCAGCTTCAACAGCGATAATGTTAACGTCTTCTTCATGTAGAAAGTGATAATAAGTTCCGGCAGCATTACTACCGCCACCAATACAAGCAACCACGTAGTCTGGTTTTTCGCGACCTTCATGTTCTTTTAACTGCCATTTAATTTCTTCTGAAATTACTGCTTGAAAACGGGTAACCATATCCGGATAAGGGTGTGGCCCAATGGCTGAACCAATAATATAATGGGTGTTCACCGGGTTGTTAATCCAGTCGCGAATAGCTTCGTTAGTGGCGTCTTTAAGTGTACGACTACCTGATTTTGCAGGAACCACACTGGCACCCAGCATTTTCATTCTTGCTACGTTTGGTGCTTGTCTGGCAATGTCAATTTCCCCCATATACACAATACATTCCAGTCCCATTAAAGCACAAACCGTAGCAGTAGCCACGCCATGCTGTCCGGCACCGGTTTCAGCAATAATACGAGTTTTACCTAAGCGTTTTGCCATTAGGATTTGCCCGATGGTATTGTTGATTTTGTGTGCACCTGTATGATTCAGATCTTCACGTTTTAAGTATATTTTAGTGTTGTATTTTTCTGAAAGACGCTTGGCGAAATATAAAGGCGAAGGACGCCCCACATAGTCTTTTAACAATTGGTTGAATTCCTCCTGAAACGAAGGCTCAGCCATCACTTTTAAATAATTCTGGCGTAATTCTTCTACATTCGGGTAAAGCATTTCTGGAATAAATGCACCTCCAAATTCGCCGTAGTACCCTTTTTCGTTGACGTTATAGTTCATTTTTTTATTGTCATCCTGAATTTATTTCAGGATCTTTTTATTTTAGTTATTAGTTTATAATAGATTGCGTATCAAGTACGGAATGACAGATTTGTTTTAAATTGTTTTAGTTGTTCAATATCTTTTAATCCGGGTTCTATTTCAAATTTACTGTTTACATCAATAGCATAACAGTATTTTGATGCAGGGCTTAGTTGAAATTTATTTAGTTTTTCAGCTTCTTCAAGACCAATGCCTCCACTTAAAAAGAAGGGTTTGGTTGATGGATAATCGTTTAATACATTCCAATCGAAGGTATAGCCATTGCCTCCCGGAAGTTTTCCTTTGGTGTCAAATAAGAAGTAATCGCAAACTGTTTCGTAAGGTTTTAAAACATCGAAATTGAATTCATCTTTTATGGAAAAGACTTTAATGATTTCTAATGATTTGTCAACCTGAAGGTGTTTCGGGTTCTCTTGATGAGATTCCGAAATAAATTCGGAATGACGACGTCTTAAGGTTTTGCAATATTCCGTAGATTCTTCACCATGTAATTGTACTGCCTGTAAGTCGTATTTTTGAATTTGTTCAAGTACAAACTCTAAAGTTTCATTAACAAAAACACCGGTCTTTTTGATGTTTTTAGAAATGTCAGGCATGGAGGTGTTGAAACATCTTGCTGATTTCTCGTAGAAGATAAAACCAAGGTAATCTGGTTGCAAATCTGCTACCGCCTGAATATTATCCTGATATTTCATACCACAAACTTTTAACTTCATCTTTTTGTCAACCTGAACTTGTTTCAGGTTCTATTTATTTAATTGTTCTATAAATGTTTTAGCACTGTCGCCGGCATTATCAGTTTTCATAAAGTTTTCACCAATTAAGAAACCTTGGTAACCAAATGGTTGTAGCGATTTTATAGCTTCAATATTGCTAATGCCACTTTCTGATACTTTAACGAAATCATCAGGAATCAATGCACTTAATGATTTACTGATATTTAAGCTAACATCGAAAGTTTTTAAGTTACGGTTATTAACACCTAACATATCTAAACTCGGCATGATACTTTTGTTTAGTTCTTCTTCGTTGTGCACTTCTAACAGCACATCAAGATTCAGGCTTTTAGCAAATTCTGAAAACTGCTTGATTTCATCACGTGTTAAGATGGCTGCGATAAGCAGAATCACATCGGCACCATAAGCTTTAGCTTCCAGTAACTGATATTCGTCGATAATGAATTCTTTGCGTAATAATGGTAAATTACAGGAAGCGCGAGCCAGTAGTAAGTCGTCTAGCGAGCCTCCAAAATACTTACCGTCAGTTAAAACAGACATGCCGCAAACACCAGCCTCTTCATACCCTTTAGCAACATCATTAACATTGAGGTTATGGTTGATAACCGATTTAGAAGGCGAACGACGTTTATGTTCAGCTATAATACCAGTGTTGCTGGTTCTTAATTTTTCAGCTAAAGACACTGTTGGTCTTTCGAATAACACCGATTGTTCTAACTGTGAAATCGGAATCAAAGATTTTCTTAAAGCGACTTCGGTTCGTTTATCGGCTGTAATTTTATCTAATATATTCATTACTTACTTAATGCTACTAATTTATCTAAACTCGCTTTGGCTTTTCCAGAGAATAAAGATTCTTTGGCCAATTCAAAACCTTCCTTGTGACCAATTTGTTTGGTGGTTGCAATGGCTAATCCTGCATTGGCGCACACCACATTGTTTTGCTGTTCAGTACCTTTTCCGTTAATGACATTCACAAATATTTTAGCTGCATCTTCGATAGTATCTCCACCGTAAATAGATTCCTGGGTGATTTGAGCAATGCCTAAATCTTCCGGCGTGAACATGGTTTCTTTATTATTTGAAATGACTTTCGTTCCTCCGGTTAAAGAGATTTCATCGTACCCATCTAATGCATGAACCACGCTGTAATTTTTATCTGTACTTTGATATAGATATCCATACAGGCGCAATAATTCCAAATTGAAAACCCCTACCATTTGATTTTTAGGAAACGACGGATTTACCATAGGCCCCAACATATTAAAAAAGGTTTTAACACCTAATTCACGACGAATTGGGGCTACGTTTTTCATGGCCGGGTGGAACAGTGGCGCGTGAAGTACACAAATTCCCGCCTGATCGATACATTTCTTTAAGAAATCTTCATCGTTTGAAAACTTTATGCCCAAGTATTCCATCACATTTGATGACCCGCATGCCGATGATACCCCATAGTTACCATGCTTTGCTACATGAACACCGGCACCGGCTGTTACAAATGAAGCAAGGGTTGAAATATTGAAGGTGTTTTTGCCGTCACCACCAGTACCACATAAATCAATCGCGTTGAATTCTTTTAAATCAATTGGTATACATAATTCTAAAAGGGCATCCCTAAAGCCTTTCAATTCGTCTAAAGTGATGCTACGCATCATATAAACTGTTAGAAATGCCGCAATCTGACTTTGGTTATAATCTCCTTTGGAAATATTAACCAAGACTTGTTTGGCTTCGTCGGTAGAGATGCTTTCGTGATTTATAAGTCTGTTTAAAATGTCTTTCATAATTTAATGTCTTAAATCTTGGTTTAGTTCTCTATCCAGTTTTTAAGTATTTGTTTTCCTTGTGGAGTTAGAACCGATTCCGGATGGTATTGCACACCTTTTACGTCGTAAACTTTATGGCGTAAAGACATGATTTGTCCGTTATGGTCTACAGAGGTGGCTTCTAATACTTCGGGTAAGTTGGCGTTGACAACCCAGGAATGGTAGCGACCGACTTCAATTTCCTTGTCTAAACCTTTAAATAGAATTTCGTCGTCTACCGTTATGTTTACTTTCGTGGCTACACCATGATAAACGTCTTCTAAGTTTTCCAGAGTGCCACCAAAGACTTCTCCAATGGCTTGCTGACCCAAGCACACGCCTAAAATGCTTTTTGTTGGTGCATAGGTTTTAATAATTTGTTTTAATAAACCCGCTTCGTCTGGGATTCCTGGGCCAGGCGATAGTACAATTTTATCGAAGGCTTCAACATCTTCTAAGGTAAGTTTGTCGTTTCGTAAAACGGTAACATCACAGTTTAAATCTTCTAAATAATGTACAAGATTGTAAGTGAAGCTGTCGTAATTATCTATAACTAATACTTTTTTCATTTTTATATAGTCCTGTTTAACAGGTGTTTTTTTGCTTTGTAGTTTATATGGTTTCAGCTAATTCAATGGCCTTTGTTAAAGCGCCTAATTTGTTATACACTTCCTGTAATTCGCTTTCGGCACTTGATTTTGAAACAATTCCAGCTCCTGCACGCCAGTGTAGTTCGTGATTTTTGCTTAAAAAAGTTCTAATCATAATGGCGTGATTAAAATTGCCATTAAAATCCATAAACCCGATGGCGCCACCGTAGAACGATCGGCTTGTTTTTTCGTAATCTTCGATAAGTTGCATAGCGCGATGTTTTGGAGCGCCGCTTAACGTTCCGGCAGGGAAGGTGTCGGCAACGACTTGCATTGTTGGTGTGTTGGTGTGTTTTTTACCGGTGACCTTGCTCACTAAGTGAATAACGTGCGAGAAGAACTGCACCTCACGATAGGTGTTTACGGTTACGCCGCTACCATGACGACTTAAATCGTTTCGGGCTAGGTCTACCAGCATGACGTGTTCTGCATTTTCTTTGTCATCGGCTACTAGTTTTTGAGCCAGTTCGGCATCTTTGGTATCGTTTCCGGTACGCTTAAACGTTCCGGCAATAGGGTGAATTTCGGCTACGCCTTCGCTAACAATAAGTTGCGCTTCGGGCGAACTACCAAATATTTTAAAGTTACCATAATCGAAATAGAATAAATATGGAGACGGATTAATGCTGCGTAAAGCACGGTATACATTAAACTCATCGCCTTTAAATTCCTGAGTAAAACTTTTTGAAAGGACTAACTGAAACACATCACCTCGGGCGCAGTGTTTTTTGGCTAACTCAACGTGTGTTTTATATTCGTCGTCGCTTAAATTGGATGAAATATCTCCGTTTGAAGCAAAGTTGTAAGAAGCAAAGCTTCGTACTTTAATAAGGTGATCGATTTCTTCAATGTTACTTTTGGTATTGTGACAATGCGCAAAAATATAAGCCTCATTTTTATGATGATTAATCGCAATGATATTCTGGTAAACCGCATAATACACATCGGGAATTGTGATGGAATTCTCTTTTTTAGCAATGTCGACATCTTCAAAATAACGTACGGCATCGTAAGCGATATATCCAAAAATACCATTGTTAATAAACTTGAATTCCTCGTCTGAACTTACTTCAAATCGTTTGGTGAACTTATGAATTTCTTCAGCGACATCGGTTGTGTTAGTAATAGCTTCTATAGAATTGCTCCCATCTGGGAAAGTTTGTGAAATAGTTTCGTTTTCTACTTTTATAGAAGCAATCGGGTTAAAACAGATATACGAAAAACTATTATCGTTGGCATGGTAATCACTACTCTCTAGTAATATGCTGTTTGGATATTTGTCTCTTATTTTTAGGTAAATACTAACAGGTGTAATGGTGTCTGCTAGAATTTTTTTGTAATGCGTGTATAAGTTATAAGTTGTCATTTATGCTGAAATTTGTTCAGTGTTTAATTGTTTTTCAATTTTTTTGATACTAAAAAAGGCTTGTCGTGAATGACAAGCCTTTTTCTAATATTTTAATTTAAATATATAAGGGGTCTACTTCACGAACGTAAGTTTGTAAAGCTCCACCACCAAATAGTATTTAAAGTTGTAAACATGTTTTTGTTATTGTTTGCCTCAAATATAGAAATGAAAATAAAATTACACAATACTTCCGGATGATTTTTACATAAAAGATTGTTAAACTGATTTCTAACTACAAAGTATTAATTAATTTTAGGATTCTATTAACAGATTATTAAACCATTTCATTAATAGTTGGTCTAACACATAAATTTTAAATGATGAAATTTAATATTTTACTTGTTGCTTTCTTGCTGATTATAAGTTGTAAATCAGATGGAAGAAAAAACAAAACGGCCTTAGTGGATAACAGGGAAACCGAATTTGTTGTTCAGAAGGAATTTGAATCCGATTTAAAAGTTTATGATTTTGATGGGTTAGAACCATTGCTGAACAAGAAAGACGGGAAAGTACATGTTATAAATTTCTGGGCGACCTGGTGTGTGCCTTGTGTAAAGGAGCTACCTTATTTTGAACAGTTACAAAAAGAATATGCCGATAAGAATGTTGAGGTGTTGTTAGTAAGTTTAGATTTTCCACATCAATACGATACCAAACTGAAACCTTTTATAAAAGAAAGAAAAATAAAATCTGAAGTCGTAGCATTGGATGATGCCGATATGAATACATGGATTCCGAAAGTTAATGAATCATGGTCTGGGTCTATTCCTGCAACGATTATATATAAAGACGATGAGCGCCAGTTCTTTGAACAGTCGTTTACTTTTAAAGAGTTAGAAAACCAAGTTAAACCATTTTTAAATTAATTCCGTATGAAAAAACTAATGAAATTTATGCCGCTTGTACTACTTGTACTTGTTGTTAGTGCGTTTACTGTTAAGAAAACGACTGTTGAACCCGGATACAAAGTAGGGGATATTGCAGAAGATTTTTCCCTTAAAAATATAGATGGAAAGATGGTGTCTTTAGCCGATTATAAAGATGCCAAAGGTTTTATAGTTACGTTTACCTGTAATACCTGTCCGTTTGCAGTAGCTTACGAAGATCGTATTATTGCTTTAGATAAAAAATATGCTTCAAAGGGGTATCCGGTAATTGCTATTATGCCAAACAATACGGATATAAAACCGGGTGATAATTTAGATGCTATGAAAGCACGCGCAAAAGAAAAAGGATTTACGTTTCCGTATTTAATAGATAGTGAGCAAACTGTTTTTCCAAAGTATGGTGCAACCAAAACACCGCATATGTTTGTATTGCAAAAAACAAAAAAAGGAAATGTTGTTAAATACATTGGTGCCATTGACGATAATTATAAAGATGCTGAAGCCGTGACTACAAAATATGTAGAGGACGCCGTTGATGCGTTATTAAAAGGAAAAGAAGTAGAGCAAAAAGAAACTAAGGCTATTGGTTGCTCCATTAAAGTTTAAGTTTGAGAAATATATCGTTTTAATAAGTAAAAATCTAAAGTGTAATACTTTAGATTTTTTTTCGTCTATAACGGTTATAAATATTAATTTTGTGATACACTAAATACATTATAATGGAAGATTTAACACAAGAAGAGTGGGCAGAACAATTAGCTAACGATGATAACGCGGTGGTTTTAGATG
Source organism: Aestuariibaculum lutulentum (assembly GCF_032926325.1). Lineage (NCBI taxonomy): Bacteria > Pseudomonadati > Bacteroidota > Flavobacteriia > Flavobacteriales > Flavobacteriaceae > Aestuariibaculum > Aestuariibaculum lutulentum. The sequence continues at coordinate 518,929 of NZ_CP136709.1, read as the reverse complement.
TAAGAACCGATGGCGAAGTTGCCGAGGGCGTTATTCCAAATGCTATACATATCGATATTTTTAAAGGGCAAGGATTTATTTATGCACTTGAAGAATTAGATAAGAGCAAAAATTATTATGTGTATTGTCGTTCAGGAAACCGCAGCGGACAGGCGTGTTCTATTATGGAACAACTAGGTTTTGAAAATGCTTACAACCTAGAAGGTGGTATTATGGCCTGGACAGGCGATATTGTTGATTTCAAATAATTAAAAATTAAATACTATGAGACGGATAATTGTTTTAGTAAGTGTAATACTTATCAGTTTTTTTGGCTGTAAAGGATTATCGACTCAGAAGGATATTGCAAATGTCCCGGTATCTTCAGCTATTGAGCTGGTTGATAACACCAGTAAGTTACAACTCATAGATGTAAGAACACCAGAAGAGTATCAGGCAGGGCATCTGGAAGGAGCTGCAAATATTGATTTTTTCTCTGATAGCTTTAGGGCGGAAATTGAAAAATTAGATAAGCATAAGCCAGTACTTGTATACTGTAAATCTGGTGGAAGAAGCAGTAAAAGCGCAGCCATTTTTAAAGAGCTTGGTTTTACTAAAATCTATAACATGGAAGGTGGTATTACCAGTTGGAATGAAGCGGGTTATAAAACCGTTAAGTAGCTGTTTTTTGTTGTTCAACGAGTGGGAGTTCAGTGCTTTATGATTTTATCTTTTTTTTAAGCACTTTAACTTGTTTATTTTTTAACAACCTGTCTTTTTGATAATTTTGAGGTAGTAAAGATGTTACTTTTAGATAGTTGCATCTATTTGTTTAACTCCCTTTTTAATTAGTAAATAAGACTTATGGAAAATGGTTATGTCATTTTAGGTATCATTGCTCTATTATTTCTTTCTATGTATGGGTTCTCTTATTATTCTGTGTTTAAGGAAAGAGCTCAGCAGAAAAAGGAACAGCAATTAGAAGCTGAAGCCGAAGCACAACGCGTAATAAGACGCCAGAAAATGCAAGCGGAAATTGATGCCAGAGTAGAAAAATTCAATAAACGCAAAGAAGAGATTCAACACGAATTAGAGCTTCTTAAAAAAATTAAAGAACAGCAAGTAGGTTAATCTATTTGCTGTTTTTGTTTATAAAGGGTTTATAAAAGTTTCTATATCGGAATCCGATAGTTTGGGATTTGCACCTTCACTTTGAGCAACTAAGGCGCCAACGGCACAGGAAAAATCTATAGCTTCCTGCGGGTGGCTGTTATTTAAAAGTTTGCTAATTAAAGACCCTAAAAAGGAATCGCCTGCGCCTACTGTATCGACGACCTTAATTAAGTAGCCACTATTGTAGAATAACTTGTTATCGTATAATAAGACGGCACCATGTGAGCCTTTGGTAACACAAACATGTTTCGTGTTGGTTTGTTGGGCTACAAACATGAGATTTTGTTCTAGAGAATTGTATTTCGATCCTAAATATTTACTTACTTCAAAAAGTTCGTCATCATTAAACTTAATGAAGTCAGCTTTATTCATTAAATAAATCAAGAGATCTTTAGTATAGTATGGGGGGCGTAAATTAAGATCGAAAATTTTGTATTTGGCAACATCAATTAGTTTATATAACGTGTTTTTCGAGGTGTAATCTCTGGCGACTAAACTACCAAAAACAAAAGCATCGGCATTTTTTACGAGATTTTCGGCATCATAATGTAAATCGATTTTATCCCAGGCACAAGGATATTTTATGTCGTAACTTGCCGAACCTTTTTCATTCAGACTAACATGCACTTCGCTGGTAGGGTATTCTTTAATGGTTTGTATACAGCTTGTGTTTATTTCGTTAGAGTTTAAATACTCTAGTAATTCTTTTCCGGGTACATCATCGCCAATAGCGCTAATCATAGCAACTTTATTGCTAAAGGATTTTAATCGGCTGGCCACGTTTAATGGTGCGCCACCAATTTTTCGATGCTCAGGAAAAACATCCCATAAAATTTCACCATAACAAACAATATTTGCCATATCTATAAAGTAATATTTAAGTCTTCAAAAAATAAAACTACTAAAATAGTATGTAATAACGAAATGATACAGGTGTATTAAATGGCGGTATATACACTACATTAGAATAATGCTCTAGATGGAGTCGTGAAAAGGTTTTTATTACTAAAATATGATAAAGTCATACGCTTTTGCAAAGTTTGCCTACCATAGTTTTTTTAGATTAGTCTATTTTTACTGAAGACAATATTTAAACAGATATGAAAAAACTATTGAAGCGAACTCTAATATTCTTGATGTCTTTAATTTTGGTGTCATGCCTGCAGGTTAAGAATAGTGAAAAACAAAATGTCAATATTAAAACTAGGCAAAAAACATCACCTAATTTAATAGTGATTTTAGCTGACGATTTAGGTTATGCTGATGTTGGTTTTAATGGGTGTAAAGATATTCCAACTCCAAATATTGATAAAATTGCAAATCAAGGGGTTAAGTTTACTAATGGTTATGTAAGTTATGCGGTTTGTGGGCCTAGTCGAGCAGGATTAATAACAGGCCGTTATCAGGATCGGTTTGGGTTTTCAAGAAATCCTTTATTTACTCCTAATGATCCTGAAATGGGTTTGCCTTTAACAGAGGAAACTTTAGCTGAAGCTTTGAAAAAGGCGGATTATAAGTCTGTAGCTTTAGGGAAATGGCATTTGGGAGCTCATGAATCTTTAAAGCCATTGACGCGAGGTTTTGATGATTTTTATGGTTTTTTAACTGGAGGGCATCATTACTTCCCTCAAAAATGGATATTAAATGATGAGTTTGATGTGAAATCTCAGTATGATGCCTATAAAACAAAACTTTTAAGAAATAATCAAAGAGTTGAGGAAAAAGAATATTTAACCGATGCCCTTTCTCGTGAAGCTGTTCACTATATCGATAAACATAAAGATCATCCGTTTTTTATGTACTTGGCATATAATGCACCGCATACGCCACTTCAGGCTACTGAAAAATATTTAAGCAGAGTTGATACCATTCAGGATAAAAAACGGAGAACTTATGCCGCAATGGTTAGTTCTGTAGACGATGGAGTGGGGTTAGTTTTAGACCAGTTGGATGCTTTAAATTTAACGGAAAATACAATTGTTGTATTCTTATCTGATAATGGAGGGCCTGAACCTCACAATGGGTCAGATAATGGTGTTCTAAGAGGGATGAAAAGCGATTTGTTTGAAGGAGGTGTACGAGTACCTTTTGCTATGCAATGGCCTGGAACAATTCCCGCAGGAATGGTATATAATAAACCAGTTATTTCTTTAGATATTTTTGGAACAATAGTTAATCAAACTAAAAAAGAGATTAAAACTAAAAACAAAATTGATGGAGTAGATTTAATTCCTTTTTTATTAGGAAGTAATAAGGGGCTGCCGCATGATTTTCTATTTTGGAGTAAGTTTGATGAGCAAATTTATGCAACGCGTCATGCTAACGGCGATAAATTTTTAGTGAAAGATCAAGATACGATGCTCTTTAATTTGGATGTGGATATTTCTGAAACTGAAAATATAGCAGGAACTAATCCTCTTGCTTTAGATAGCTTAGCAAGAACATTTAATAATTGGAACGCAAAAAATATAGACCCTGTTTTTATGGGGTTATTTCAGGATAAGGAATACAGTGAGTTACATCCAGATCGATTCGAAAGATTGGAATGATACAACAAACAATTAATTTAAAAGTTCTTTAGATTCGGTAACTCTGAAGCATTGTTCTTCGCCTAAACAAAGTGGGTTACCGTGTTTTTCAGACCAAAAACCATCTAACAGATTCTTGTTTATACATCTGTAAGCAACTACGCCTTTGTATGTATTGTAATCGTTGCCTTTATAGTTAAAGTTAATAACCAGGATGTTATCTTTAAAAAAACCAGAGCCTATTTGTTCTTGTTCGTCATTAATTAGCCATTTAGCTTTAATTCTATAATTCATGTCAAGAGACAGGGTAAGGGTGCCGGTATAAGGCGAGGCCTCCTCGTCCTGATTGCTGCCGATAATATTATAAGTGCCTACAAGGTCTTCAATAGTCATTTTACAAAAAGTTTTTCTTGCAAAAATACGTTATTGATTTAAGTAGGAGTTGTAGTTTTCAGAATTTATAATGTCTATAGGTAACAGCAATTCTTCTGTAATTGGTTTGTCAAACAGAAAATGTTCTGCTAACTGACTTAAACCAAGGTAGATTTGTTGTTTTGGATTTTGATGAATCAGAAAATCAATATTACCACTGTTTAAGTAGTTAAGGTTTTTTTCAAGTAAATCGTAACCAATTATTTTGATGGATAAATTTGGGAAGTCTTCCAGCATTTTGGCAACTTTATAAGTTTTGGAAGTTGTAACGAAAATACCAGAAATATTTTTTGAGTTATTTATGGCGTCGTATAAGGTTTTATAGTGATTAGATTCTATTGAATTACAGGTTGTAAGAGTGTAGTCGCTTGTTAAGGAATTTTCGAAATAGTCTCTAAATCCTTTCTCTTTTTGCTGCATAAACGATGCGTTATGAAAAAATTCATCAAGGTGAGCAATAATAATTTCAGAGTCTTTTGGAGTAATCATTTCCATCAGGCGTGCTGCAATACGTCCACTTTGAACTAAGTCCTGACCCACAAAATTGTTAATATCATCAGAACCTATGCGGTTATTTATAATGCTAACCAAAATATTGGCCTCACTATATGTAGATATCGATTTTTTAGCTTCGTTATAAAATAAAGGAGCCATAATTACTGCGTCAGGATTTAGTTTTAAAACCTTAGCATTGACTTCCAGAAAAGATTCGGTATCGGTAGGGTCGAACAAATGTGTGTCAATGGTAATTCCAAGGGATTTATATTCATTGTAAGCCTGGTCTATACCTTTTTTACAAGGTTTCCAATACGGATCAATATCAGGATTTGGCAATAGGGCGCAAATAACATAGTCCTTGTTGTTTTTTAGACTTCTAGCCATTAGGTTGGGTTGATAGTCTATTTCAGCAAGTATTTTATTTACTTTTTCTAAAGCTTTTTCCGATACTTTCCCTCGTTTATGAATAACGCGATCTACAGTTCCTTTTGATACGCCTGCTAATTGAGCAATATCTTTGATGGTATATTTTTTCATTACTACAAATATAATATAAAAGTTGTATTGAATTACAAAAAATGTGCTCGAACACATTTAAAAATGTTGTCGAGCACATTTTTTTGTGGTTTTTCTTTTTTTTGTAAAACTTAATACATACTTTCGCAAAGTTGATAGTTGAAAATGCTTTGAAATGAATTTGAAAAGTGTTGATTTTTAACTATTTGATGACTTGTTTAATGTCTTGAAAATTTAAATGATTAAAACAGATATGGAAAAACCAACGTTAGTAGTTTTAGCGGCAGGAATGGGGAGTCGATATGGAGGCTTGAAGCAGATGGATTCGTTTACTCCGCAGGGAGATACAATTATTGATTTTTCAATTTACGATGCTTTGCAGGCTGGTTTTGGGAAGTTTGTTTTTATTATTAGAAAAAGTTTTGAGGCAGAATTTAAGGAAATCTTTAATAAGAAATTAGAAGGTAAGGCTGAGGTAGCTTATGTTTATCAGGAGTTGGATTGTGTACCTGAAGCTTATGTTAATCCGGAGCGTACAAAACCTTGGGGAACCGGTCATGCTTTGCTAATGGCTAAAGATGCTGTAAAGGAAAATTTTGCCATTATTAATGCTGATGATTTTTACAGTAGAGAGGCTTTTGAGAGTATGGCGAAGGCTTTAAAGGAAACGGATAAGGAATCTTATGACTTCAAGACTATGGCTTATTTGTTGAAAAATACCGTTTCAGATCATGGTTTTGTGTCAAGAGGAGAATGTCAAGTTGATGAAAACGGGTTTTTATTAGATGTGACGGAACGAACCCATATTGAAAAAGTTAATGGAGAGTTGATGCGTAAGGATGATGATGGTGAGTTTGTATCTATAAATCCGGATACTGTAGTTTCTATGAACTTTTGGGGTTTTACACCTAAATGCTTTGAATTTGGAGAGGAGCTATTTTTGCAGTTTTTAGAAGAAAACAAAGCTAATTTAAAGGCGGAATTTTATTTGCCATCCATTGTTAATGAGATTTTGAAGTCAGGTAAAGCAACGGTTGAGGTGTTAAAGTCTGATGCTAAATGGTTTGGTGTTACTTATCAGGAAGATAAGGCTATCGTTCAAAAAGCGATAGAAGAGTTGAAAGAAGCAAATGTCTATCCTGAATATTTATGGTAATATGAATCAGGAATCATTAAAATATATTTTTGATCAATTTCAACATGAAAGTCAGTTCGAATCATTTTCCGAATTGGCTTCAGGGCATATTAATGATACCTATTTAATAAAAACAGAAGATAAACCCTATTATGTGCTTCAGCGCATTAATCATGGTGTTTTTCCTGATGTACCGGGTTTAATTAATAATAAGGTAAGTGTCAGTAATCATTTAAAAATGAAGTTGTCACATTTGCCAAAAGGAGAACAGGAACGTCGTGTTTTGTCTTTCATTTCTACTGTTGAAGGTCAATCATTTTATGAAGATAAGTCAACGGGATACTGGAATTTAACACAATTTATAGATGATAGTGTCACTTTCGAACGAGTTGTAGATGATGAAATTGCGTATGAAGGCGGAAAGTTATTTGGAGAATTTTTAAATCAAACCAGCGATTTTAAAGTGGATGATTTGATAGAAGTGATTCCAAATTTTCATGATATGTCGTTTCGCTATAAACAGTTTGATGAGGCTTTAAAAGGAGCATCTCAACAGCGAAAAGAGGAGGCAATATCTTGCATAGAACTGGTTGAATCGTCAAGAGAAGAAATGCATATTCTTCAAACGTTAAAAGAGTCGGGAGCAGTTCCAACAAGAGTGACGCATAACGATACAAAAATATCAAACGCTTTGTTTGATACAAACAATAAAGGACTTTGCGTTATTGATACCGATACGGTTATGCCTGGAATTATTCATTATGATTTTGGTGATGCAATCAGAACGATTTGTAATACAGCAGCCGAAGATGAACAAGATTTAGATCAGGTGAATTTCAATATTGACTATTATAAATCTTATGTGAAAGGGTTTTTAGAAACGGTAGGGGAATCTTTAACGTCAACCGAATTGGAGTATCTCCCATTAGGAGCTAAAAGCATTATATTTATTATGGGATTAAGGTTTTTAACCGATTTCCTAAACAACGATATTTATTATAAAGCGGCTTACAGTCATCATAATTTAGATCGGGCCAAAAATCAATTTAAACTATTAGAAAGTTATTCAAAGCAGTATGAAGAAGTAAAACAGATTACGAAATTGGCATAACGAACAAATACTAACAAAACGAAAATATTAACTAATAACACACGTATATGGTATCATTAAGTCCATTAGATTACACGTTAATCATCATTTTCTTCTCGTTAACCTTGGGTATCGGGATTTGGGTGTCAAAAAAGTCAGGAAAAAACTCATCAGAATTCTTTTTATCGGGGCGAAGTATGCCATGGTGGTTATTAGGGGTGTCTATGGTAGCCACTACCTTTTCAACCGATACACCTAACTTAGTAACCGATATTGTAAGAACACACGGTGTGTCAGGAAACTGGGTTTGGTGGGCCTTTTTGCTTACCGGATTATTAACGGTGTTTGTGTATGCAAAGCTGTGGCGTAAATCTAATGTAAATACCGATTTAGAGTTTTATGAATTACGCTACGGCGGAAAGCCAGCCTCGTTCTTAAGAAAGTTCAGAGCGGTGTATTTAGGGGTGATTTTTAATGTCATTACCATGTCGGCAGTAACCTTGGCAGCCATCAAGATTGGTGGAATTATGTTAGGTTTAGAGCCTTGGCAGACCGTAATTAGTGCTGGAATCATTACGGTGACTTTTAGTGCACTTGGTGGTTTTAAAGGTGTTATTTATACCGATTTCTTATTGTTTTTCGTGGCGATGGGTGGTGCGATTGGTGCTGCATATTATTTAGTGAACCTGCCGGAAGTAGGTGGTGTTGCGGCTTTAATTACTAATGAGCATGTTGCTGATAAACTATCTATACTTCCTGATTTTAGTGATACAGAATCTTTAATAACCTTATTAATAATTCCATTAGCGGTACAGTGGTGGAGCTCGTGGTATCCTGGTGCAGAGCCAGGTGGTGGTGGTTACATCGCACAGCGTATGTTAGCGGCTAAAGATGAGAATCATGCTATTGGAGCAACATTCTTTTTTAATATCATGCATTATGCTTTACGTCCTTGGCCATGGATTTTAGTAGCCTTGGCATCGTTAGTGGTGTTCCCGGATTTAGCAAGTATTCAAGAGGCGTTTCCTAGTATTGCAGATGATAAATTAGGTCACGATTTAGCCTATTCAGCTATGTTGACCAAATTACCTAGTGGGTTATTAGGATTGGTTTTAGCATCATTAATTGCAGCATATATGAGTACCATTTCAACGCAGTTAAACTGGGGGTCATCATATATTGTTTTCGATTTTTATAAAGAACAAATCAACCCGGAAGCTTCAGAAAAGCGTCTGGTAGCCGTAGGTAGAATATCAACAATTGTATTAATGGTATTTAGTGCATTGTTAGCGTTGTTGCTTCAAAATGCATTGCAACTATTCGAGGTATTATTAGTATTTGGTGCAGGTACAGGACTTATTTTTATTTTACGTTGGTTCTGGTGGCGTATAAACGCTTGGAGTGAAATAGCAGCGATGTTTGCTTCAGGAATCATTTCAATCATTTTAAAATTAACACCTGCGGGAGCATTTTTCTTTGCTAAAGAAACTGGAGTGTTTGCAAGTTATTTGGAATATCCTTTTGTAGTGTTGATAACCACCGTTATTTGGTTAGTGGCAACGTATATGACTCAGCCAGAAAGTAAAGCGGTATTACAAAGTTTTTATAAAAAGATTCAACCAGGAGGACCAGGATGGTCTCTTGTGTTAAGTGAAGCTGAAGCAGATGGTGTGGTTTTAGAAGATAACAAACAACCTTGGTCAGTGCCTGCAGGTATTATGGCTATGGTGTTAGGATGTGCCTTAATCTACAGTGCCATGTTCGCTACAGGATACTGGATTTACGGAAAAACAACATTGGCGCTCGTAATGACTATTATCGCTCTAATATCAGGAGTATTATTAGTGCGCATTTGGAAAAAGATTAAAGCAAACATATTGTAAGGATTAAACTAGATTAAAAAGGAGATAGGTTATGATTAAAAGTAGTGCAGATAAGGCCACAGGTTTTGAAAAACGTTTTGAAAACGCAGATACTGTAGTTTTTGAAGATTCGTTAGCAGCATCGAAAGCAGTAGCAAAAGAAATAGCAGAGCTTATAAAACAAAAGCAATCGAAAAATGAAAATTGTATTTTGGGATTAGCAACAGGATCAACCCCAAAGGGTTTGTATGCTGAACTGGTACGATTACACAAAGAGGAGGGCTTAAGTTTTAAGAATGTAATCAGTTTTAATCTTGATGAGTATTATCCGATGGAGCCGGATTCAGTGTTTAGTTATGTCCGCTTCATGAAGGAATTACTGTTTAATCAGGTTGATATGTTACCTGAGAATATTCATATTCCAGATGGTACCTTATCTAAAGAAGAAATATCAGCATATTGTAATGCTTATGAAGCTAAAATAGAAGCTTTAGGTGGTATCGATCTACAGATTTTAGGTATTGGGGGTAATGGACATATCGGATTTAACGAATCAGGATCATTACAAAATTCAAAAACCAGATTGGTAGCTTTAGATCATATTACCCGTGTGGCTGCAAGTAAAGATTTTGGTGGGCTAGATAAAACTCCAAGAACAGCAATTACGCTTGGAGTTAAGAAAATTATGGAAGCTAAGCGCGTGGTATTAATGGCTTGGGGTGAAGGAAAATCGAACATTATTAAGGCTTCGGTGGAAGGACCTGTAACCAACCAGGTACCGGCGTCATTTTTACAAGAGCATAGAAATGCAACCTTTGTTATTGATAAAAGTGCAGCTTCAAAATTAACCCGTATTGATACGCCATGGTTGGTAGAAAAAGTAGAGTGGACCGATAAAATGGCAAGAAAGGCTGTATTGGGTTTAGCCTTAAGCTTGAAGAAACCTATTTTAATGCTTACCGATGCTGATTATATCGAGAATGGAATGAGTGATTTATTAGCCGATTCAGGACCTGCTTACGACATTAATATCAACATCTTCAATAAAGTTCAGCAAACCATTACCGGATGGCCAGGAGGAAAACCAAATGCTGATGATACAAACCGTCCTGAACGTGCTGAGCCAGCTAAAAAACGTGCCTTAATCTTCTCGCCACACCCAGATGATGATATCATTAGTATGGGAGGAACATTCAAACGTCTTCAAGAGCAAGGTCACGACGTGCATGTCGCATACCAGACTTCTGGAAATATTGCTGTTGCTGATGATGAAGCGTTACGTTTTGCTGCTTTCGTTTGTGATTACAATGAGAAATTCGGAATTGAAAGTCCGGAGGCTAAGGCGATTTATGAAAAAGCGATTGACTTTTTAAAGAATAAAAAAGATAGTGAAATCGATATTCCTGAAGTACGTTACATAAAAGGAATTATTAGAAAGGGTGAGGCAAGAGCTACCGCTCAATTTGTTGGTTTACCAGATGAAAATATCCACTTCATGGAATTACCGTTTTACGAAACCGGTACCATTGAAAAGAAACCGATTGGAGAGGAAGATATCAAAATCACCATGGCTCTTATCGAGAAGGTTCAACCACATCAAATTTATGCAGCCGGAGATTTGGCCGATCCGCACGGGACACATAAAGTGTGTTTGGATGCCATTTTCGAATCAGTAAAGCGCTTAAAAGAAAAGCCATTTATGGCAGACTGCTGGGTTTGGTTATACCGTGGCGCATGGCAGGAATGGGGAATCGATGAAATCGAAATGGCGGTACCGATGAGTCCGGGTCAGGTATTGGAAAAACGTCACGGAATCTTCAAACACCAATCGCAAAAAGATGGTGTAGTATTTCAAGGAAGTGATAGTAGAGAGTTCTGGCAACGTGCAGAGGATAGAAACAGAGAAACAGCAGAATTATATCATCAGTTAGGTTTAGCGCACTATGCAGCTATGGAAGCCTTTGTAAGATGGATATTCTAATCATATAAATTTAAATGTTAGCATTAAATACAAACACTAAAACTAAGCCATCCAATTTCCAAATACAGGAAATGGCATCAGTAGATAGTAAAATAGCCTATTGTCGGTTTTTAAATTGGGTTATTGGTGAATTTGATTTATTCCTTAAGAACGAAGAATCAGAAGCATTGAAAGTGTTTTTTCCTAATGGATGGTTTAGTATTAGTTGTTTTCAGAATGCTGAAAATAAAATTAATGTAACATTAGTAGTAGAAGGTAAGACTGAAGCGACTTGCCAAAATATGATGAAACATTTAAAGCGTATACATAAACATGTGTGCGAGTTTCATGAGAACCAAGCTTAAATAGTATAAAGTACAATGACATTAATAAAATCAATCTCAGGGATTCGTGGAACCATTGGTGGAAACGTAGGCGATAATTTAACCCCTGTAGATGCTGTGAAATTTGCCGCAGCTTATGGTATGTGGTTAAAGGAGCAAAATCCAGATAAAAAACTAACCGTTGTTATAGGGCGAGATGCCCGAATTTCGGGGGCAATGATAAGCACATTAGTGAGTCAGACTTTAATTGGTTTGGGTATTAATGTGAAAAACTTAGGCTTGTCTACAACCCCAACCGTTGAAGTCGCTGTGCCTTTAGAAGGTGCAGATGGTGGAATTATCATCACGGCAAGTCATAACCCAAAACAGTGGAATGCTTTAAAATTATTGAATAGCAAAGGCGAATTTTTAGATGGTGTTGAAGGCGCTAAAATTTTAAAAATAGCCGAAAATGATGCTTATGCTTTTGTAGAAGTTGACCATTTAGGAGTTTATACTGAGGTTGAAGGTTATATAGAAAAACATATAGAAGAAGTTTTAAAACTGGAATTAGTCGATGCTGAAGCGATAAAGCAAGCAGGTTTTAAAGTGGTAGTTGATGCGGTAAATTCAACAGGAGGCATTGCTATTCCGTCATTATTAGAGCGTTTAGGTGTAGAGTGTGTTAAGTTGTATTGTGAGCCTAACGGACATTTTCCTCATAATCCAGAACCTTTAAAAGAACATTTAACGGATATATCTAAATTGGTTGTAGATGAACAAGCAGATTTTGGTATTGTGGTCGATCCAGATGTTGACCGCTTAGCACTTATTTGTGAAGATGGTTCTATGTTTGGCGAAGAGTACACCCTTGTTGCTTGCGCCGATTATGTGTTGGGTCGATTAAATGGCGGAAACACCGTTTCTAATTTATCATCGTCAAGGGCTTTACGAGATATCACTCAAAAACATGGCGGAACCTATACGGCTAGTGCTGTTGGTGAAGTAAACGTAGTTATTGAAATGAAAGCCGCTCATGCCGTAATAGGCGGTGAAGGTAATGGCGGAATTATTTATCCGGATTCACATTACGGAAGAGATTCTCTGGTGGGTGTGGCTTTGTTTTTATCGCATTTGGCGCATCAAAAAATATCATGTAAAGCATTACGTGATTCTTACCCAAATTATTTTATGAGTAAGAAGAAAATAGAGTTAACGCCAGAAATAAATGTTGATATTATTTTAGATCAAATAGCTGAACATTTTAAAAATGAAGCCGTGAATACGATTGATGGCGTGAAGATTGATTTTGAAACCGAATGGGTACACCTTCGTAAATCAAACACCGAACCGATTATCAGAATTTATACAGAAAGCACATCTCAGGAAAGTGCCGATGCGTTAGCTGATACTATAATTGAAAAAATAAAGACTTTAATTTAGAGTCTTTATTAAATGTTATTAATTTAAGGTCCGTTTTAACGGACCTTTTTTTGTTTTACTTCACAACTACTTTAGGGAATTATTTTTTTCTGCTTATTAAAATACTGTGGGTTTCTTCAGATCCATTTCTTTTTGCGTAAGATTTTAAAATAAGTTTAGGAGATTCAAAACCGTGAATAGTTAATTCGTTTTTAAGGTCTTTTAGGTTGTGATAATAGAAATACATACGGTCTCCTGTACTTCCGGAAATATATCCTGAATTTTTGGTGTCACCTTCAACAAAACTTAGATATAGAATGCCGTTTTTATTTAGTAATAGATTACAGTCTGAAATGAGTTTGGAGTAGTCTTTTTTAGATAAATAAGGGAGACAAAAACCGCAAATAATACCGTCGAAGCTATCTTGTAGTGAATCTAAATTTCTAATGTCCATGATTTTAAATTCAGCTGATTTGTTATTCTTTTGAGCTAAAGCAATCATGTTTTTTGAAATATCTATGCCTTTAATTTTTAGGTTTGGACTTTTGTTTAACAGGTAGTTCGTAATATTTCCAGGTCCGCAGCCCACATCTAAAATTTTTGATTCTTTATCTGGAAGATTGTCTAAAAAGAAATCGTAAGTGTCGTTATATAAATGCAGGTCAAAAAACGCTTCCTCATAGCGGTTGGCTATGCTATTCCAGGTGTTAAATGTCTCCTGATATTTATTCATTTTATTTTAAACTAAAAAACTTCTATTTGTCAATAAAGATAACGAAAGTGTTGGTTATTGTTTGTTTCGTGTGTTGATAAGCAGATATGTTTGATTGCTTGATGAACTTTTGTAAATTTAGTAGATGTTAAATGTGTTTGTTTTATTTTGAAATTATCGCAATTAAATTTTTATAAAATTGACCATCGTTTAAAATTAACAGTATTTTATTATTAAAATGTAAATATTAGAGCCAACAAACTTACAAATAAGCATGTCGAAACAATTATTAAGCCTAGGGGTAATTATAGGTAATAGGGATTTTTTTCCTGATAGTTTAGTAGAAAAAGCTAGAACAGAAATTATTAATGTTCTTTCAGAGCTAAGTATAAAACCTATTTTATTAGAAACTACAGATACTAAATTAGGAGGTGTAGAAACTTACAAAGATTCTCAGAAATGCGCAGACCTCTTTAAAAAATACAATGAAGAAATAGCAGGAGTACTGGTGTTGCTTCCAAATTTTGGGGATGAACGAGGAGTGGCCGATACATTGAAACTTGCAAATTTAAACGTGCCAGTTCTTGTCCAGGCCTATCCGGATGAATTATCTAAAATGAATGTTGCTAACAGACGAGATTCTTGGTGTGGTAAAATATCAGTTTGTAATAACCTGTATCAATACGGTATTAAATACTCGTTAACAAGTCAGCATGTGTCTTTCCCGTCAGAGAAACCATTTCAGAACGATTTAAAAGACTTTTTAGCGGTATGCCGCGTGGTAAAGGGGATGAAAAATATTCGTATTGGAGCTATTGGAGCCAGACCTGGAGCTTTTAATACGGTACGCTTTTCAGAAAAGATTTTACAAAGAAATGGTATTACAGTGGTTACTGCCGATCTTTCAGAAATTTTAGGTAGGGCCAATAAGTTGACCAAAGATGATAAACCTGTCAAGCAGCATTTAGAAACTATAAATGCTTATGCCCCTAAGGGGGAAACTCCGGATGAGGCTATGATTCAAATCGCTAAACTGGATGTGGTTTTAAATGAGTATGTAGAAGAATATGCCTTGGATGCTACAGCCATTCAGTGTTGGACGTCACTACAGCAAAATTACGGATGTAATGTGTGTACAAGTATGAGTATTATGTCTGAAAACATGTTGCCTTCGGCCTGTGAAGTTGATGTTACAGGAACTTTAAGTATGTACGCCATGCAATTGGCATCAGGTTCACCAAGTGCTTTGGTAGATTGGAATAATAATTATGCCGATGATGAAAATAAGTGTGTTTTATTTCATTGTGGAAACTGGGCAAAATCATTTTTACCAGACATAGAGATCAGTAATGCGCCTATTTTGGGTACCAGTATTGGAGTGGAAAATACCTATGGAGCATTAGACGGAAGAACTCCGGCCATGCCGCTTACCTTCGGAAGAATTAGTACAGACGATCCTAAAGGAATAATAAAAGCCTATGTTGGAGAAGGGGAACTTACCAACGATCCTCTAAACACCTTTGGAAATAGAGCCGTTGCTCAGATAGGTGATTTAAACGGATTAATGCATCACATATGCAGAAATGGTTTTGAGCATCATGTGGTTATGAATGCTTCTAAAACAGCTTCAATTCTGGAGGAAGCTCTGGGGAATTATATGGGGTGGGAAGTCTACAATCACAAGGGATAATATTAAACTTCAAATTAGAGAGATGATGACAAACAAAGAAATGAAATTGAAGTCAGTTTATCTACGGAAGAACCTTCTTAAATATATATACCATGCGAAGGCTGGGCATACAGGAGGGAGTCTTTCTTGTGTCGATACGTTGAATGTGTTGTATAATCGTGTGTTAAATGTAGACCCTAATAATTTTAAGAACCCGAATAGAGACCGCTATGTACAAAGTAAAGGCCATTGCGTAGAAGCTTTGTTTGTGACTTTGGCAGATCGCGGATTTTTTCCTGAATCAGATTTAGAGACCTTATGCCGTTATCAATCCCATTATATAGGACACCCTACAAAAAAAGTAAACGGTGTTGAGCAGAATACCGGGGCATTAGGGCACGGATTGCCTATTTGTGTAGGAGAAGCTATAGCAGCAAAATTAGATAATAAATCACACCGGATTTTTACATTGTTAGGTGATGGTGAATTACCAGAGGGCTCTAATTGGGAAGCTTTTTTGTCGGCTTCACATTATAAATTGGATAATCTGTATGCGATTCTCGATTATAATAAACAACAAATCACCGGAGACAATAAAGATGTGATGAACACCGATTCCGTTCGGGAAAAGTTAGAAACTTTTGGTTGGGCAGTAAAAGAAGTTGACGGACATAATTTAGAAGATTTAGAGAACGCCTTAAATAACGGGCCGTTTGAAGCAGGTAAGCCTAATTTTATTATTGCTCATACCATTAAAGGAAAAGGGGTGAGTTATATGGAAAGAAATATAAAATGGCATCACGGTGTGCCTAGTCCGGAACAATACGAATTGGCTTTAAGTGAACTAAATCAGGCGGAAGCATTAATTGAATAAGATAATGGAGCTAGATAAAATAGAAGATAAATATTTAAAAATGGGTGAGGCTAATCAGATTGTGTTTTCTGAAACACTTCAGGCTTTAGCAGAAACCGATAAGGATATTATAGCTGTAACCAGTGATTCCCGAGGGTCTGGTAAATTGGTTCCTTTCGCTCAAAAATATCCCAAACAAATTGTAGAAGTAGGTATCGCAGAGCAAAATCTTGTAGGAGTTGCAGCTGGGTTAGCTTCCGCAGGAAAAAAATCATTTGCTGTATCTCCTGCGTGTTTTTTAAGCGCTCGGGCATTAGAACAAATTAAAAATGATGTGTGTTATTCTGATAACCCCGTTACATTGGTTGGAATCAGTGCTGGGGTAAGTTATGGCGCTTTAGGAACAACGCATCACAGTTTACACGATTTTGCAGCTTTACGAGCTATTAACAATATAACGATAGTAGCGCCAGCTGATAATTTTGAAACTGAGCAAGCTGTGAAGTTAGCAGCTAAGCACGATAAGCCTGTTTATTTAAGGTTTGGAAAAAAAGCCATGCCTTTTCTAAGCGAAGAGAATCAAACGTTTCAATTTGGGAAAGGTCGCGTTGTAAAAGAAGGTAAAGATATTACCCTAATCGCAACCGGAGAAACAGTTTACCCCGCGTGGCTAGCTGCCAAAAGGCTAGAGGAAGATCATAATATAAAAGCAACGGTTGTTAGTATGCATACTGTTAAGCCTTTAGATGTTAAATTGTTAGAAAATTTGGCTTCAAATAATTCACCAATTGTTACTGTGGAAGAACACATGATTAATGGAGGGCTGGGAGAAGCCTGTGCTTCTCATCTGTTTCAAAAAGGTTTTACTAACCCCTTTAAAATTATTGGAATTCCTGATGAATATACTATTACGGGTTCTCAGGTTGAAATATTTAACCACTACGGTATTTCGGAAGTTGGGTTGTATGAAACCTGTAAAACTTTGTTGAATCTTAAAATTTGATGTTATGACTTTACCAACTAAACTAATACCACCACTACCAATAAAATATTTACTGCTTTTTCTTTTTTTATTTTTAATAACATCTTGTAATAATGATAAAAAGGAATCCGCAAAAAAAGTAGCCGTAGTTATATCTACGCTTAATAATCCATGGTTTGTCGTTTTGGGAGAATCGGCTGCAGAACGAGCAAGGGAATTAGGCTACGAAGCTACCATTTTCGATTCCCAGAATAATACATCTAAAGAAGCAGAACATTTTGAGAATTTAATTGCTGCAGGTTACAGTGCCATTTTATTTAATCCTACGGATTCAGAAGGATCGGTATCCAATGTTAAACGTGCTAAGCAGGCTGGTGTACCTACATTCTGTATGGACAGAGAAGTGAATTCTCTAGACGATCCAGCTTCCCAAATTATTTCTGATAACTTTTCTGGTTGTGTAGAGCTTGGTGAGTATTTTGTTCGAAAGCTTCATAAAAAAGGAAAGTATGTGGAACTACTTGGTTTGGTTGGAGATAATAATACCTGGAACCGATCTAAAGGGTTTCATAGTGTGGTCGATCATTTTCCGGACTTAAAAATGGTGGCTCAGCAAAGTGCAGACTTCGACAGGAGTAAAGCTATGGAAGTGCTGGAGTCTATTTTACAATCCAACCCAGATATTGATGCTGTATTTTGTGGTAATGATGCTATGGCTATGGGAGCCTATCAGGCATTAGTAGCATCTGGAAAAGCTGATAGCGTAATGGTTTTTGGCTTTGATGGCGCTAAAGATGTTATGGATGCCATTAACAACAAAAGAATAATGGCAACGGCTATGCAATCGCCCAAGCAAATGGCAAGAACCGCAGCAGAATTAGCCGATGAGTATATAAAAGGTAGGCGTGATTTTGGAGCCAAAACACCTCTTGAAGTCGAGGTGGTTACTCAGGAGAATATCAATCAGTTTAATGCATACGGATCAAACGAATAAGCTATGAAAAGAGTCATTAAATATATCCTTGTTGGTGTCATAATTTGTGTGTCGTTATATAATTCGATATACATAGAGAATTTAACTGAAGTAAAAGAAAAACATGGTAAATCTAAGTTTGATGCTAAAGGTTTTGCCAATGCGTTTATGACCTCGGAAGCTAAATCGCTAAAAGGCATATCAACGGCTGTGTTTTTGGATGAATTAGCAAAAGATGTTACGGCTTATTGTGAAACACAAGGACATAAATTAGGTATCAGTAATAGCTATTATTTTATTGTTGAAAGTGATGCCGTAGTTCGTTATATAGGTGATGAAAATGTCATAGTATCATTAATTGACGGTAAAGATCAAAATGTTAAAATCGCTACCGATTTTATATTCGGAAATGCTATTCGTGAAGGAACCAAAATAGCTAATATTAGCGATTACCAAAATACTATGGACTATAATAATATATCAGTTGAACTAAATAATTATGTTCGTGAAAATATTATTCCTCCCTTTAAAGAAAACGTAAAAATAGAAGATACTATCCATTTTAAAGGAGCAGTAAAAGTGAACGTAAAACAGGTAAATCTCGATGATTTAAGAGTAATTCCTATTGATGTTAAATTCAAAAACGAATAGCATTGAAGAATCAACCAGATATTTTGCTTCAAGCTAAAAACATTACCAAAAAGTTTGGAGGTATTACTGCATTAGATAACGTAAACCTGAATGTACATACTGGAAAGGTAAATGTTATTGTAGGTGAAAATGGAGCAGGTAAATCTACTTTAATGAAAATTCTATCTGGTGTTTATCCAGATTATGAAGGGGAACTTATTTTAAATGGTGAGATTGTGAATTTTAGTAATCCTAAAGAAGCCATGAAGAGTGGCATTGCCATTATTCATCAGGAACTCAACTTGATTCCTTACCTATCTATTTACGAGAATATTTTTTTAGGAAGGGAATTACAAGATCGTTTTGGAATGCTGGACACCAAAACCATGATAAGCAAAACCAAGGAACTGCTGTTGCGCTTAGATTGTCAATTAAATCCTAAAACTCGGGTTTCTAAATTAAGAGTAGGAGAGCAGCAGCTCGTAGAAATAGCTAAAGCACTTTTAGAAGAAGCTAAAGTGTTGATAATGGACGAGCCGACTTCGGCGATTTCAGATTCAGAAATAGAGGTGCTTTTCAGGATAATCGGTACGCTAAAAGATCATAATGTATCCATTCTTTATATTTCACATAAGTTAGATAAACTATTTGCCATAGCAGATCGGTTTACAGGTTTGAGAGATGGTAAATCGGTGGGTACGATTGAAGATGTTACAAACACAAAAAGAGACGATCTTATTCGTTTAATGGTTGGAAGAGATATTGATAATAAATTCCAAAAGGACGATGTGGTTTTAGGTGAGGAGGTTTTAAGGGTGGAAAATATTAGTCTTCCGCGAGTAAATGATAAATCTACCTTTTTAATTAAAGATGTAAGTTTCAATGTGAAGAAAGGTGAGGTGCTGGGCATTTTTGGTTTGATGGGTGCAGGGCGCACCGAACTTTTGGAAACTATTTTTGGATTACATTACAAACATATGTCTGGCGCTGTTTTTATTGAAGGAAAACAGGTTAAAATTACTTCTGTAATTGATGCTATAAAATACGGTATAGCTTTGGTTCCCGAAGATCGAAAAGAAGATGGTTTGGTTTTACAAATGCCTATATGTAAAAATATTAGTATGGCTAGTATTGATAAGGTTGTAAAGAAAGGGTTTTTAAGCACTATTCTCGAGGCTGCACTTTCACTAAAATATATAACAGCATTAAAAATAAAAACGCCTTCTGAGAAACAACTGGCTAAAAATTTAAGTGGAGGAAATCAGCAAAAAGTAGTTTTATCTAAATGGCTGGCAACAAAGCCCAAAGTGTTGTTTCTCGATGAACCAACAAGAGGGATTGATGTTAATGCTAAAAATGAAATTTATCATTTAATAAATAAACTGGCTAAGGAAGGATTAGGTATCGTGGTTGTTTCTTCAGAATTACCTGAAATTATGGCAATAGCAGATCGTATACTGGTGTTAAGTCAAACCCGAATTTCCGGTAGTTTTAATCAGCAAACAGCAAGTGAAGAATCAATCATGTCTGCTGCCACATCATAAAGAATTTTTTAAATAATATAAATAAGATTACAAGATATTATGGCCAATGTTAAATCTACTTTAGTACGATTTCAGTCAATCATTGCACTTTTAGTATTATGCATTGTATTAACAATTTTATCCGATAAGTTTTTCACCTTAGAGAATGGATGGAATATAGCACGACAAATTTCCATTAATGTATGCATCTCCGTAGGGATGACACTCGTTATTTTAACCAAAGGTATCGACCTTTCTGTTGGCTCCATATTAGCTTTCAGTGGCGCAATAGCCGCAGGTGTTTTAAAATATGGACTTGAAATACCAGTTTTAAATGCCTACATAGGTTTTACCCTTTTTGGAACTATTCTGGCTGGTGTTATTACGGGAGGAAGCCTTGGACTGTTTAATGGCTGGATGATTACGAAATTTAAAGTGCCTCCATTTGTAGCTACTTTAGCGATGCTTACCATTGCCCGGGGAGCCACAATGTTATGGACGGGAGGGTTTCCTATAACTGGATTTGGTCATAATTTTTCTTTTATAGGAACCGGATGGTTTTTAGGTATTCCCATGCCAGTGTGGATTACGATTCTGGTGGTTGTTATTGCTGTAATTGTAACGAGGAAGACCAAATTCGGGAGACATATTTACGCCATTGGAGGTAATGAAAGTGCAGCACGCTTATCAGGTATAAATATCAATCGTGTTAAGATTTGGGTATATGCGATAGCAGGTGTTTTGGCAGCTGTTGGAGGTATAATCCTTACATCTAGATTAGATTCGGCCCAACCTAATGCAGGTATGAGTTATGAGTTAGATTCGATTGCTGCTGTTGTAATAGGAGGAACTTCTTTATCCGGAGGTCGCGGATCTATTATGGGAACCGTTCAGGGGGCACTTATAATAGGTGTGTTGAATAGTGGTTTGGTATTGCTGAATGTATCTCCGTTCTGGCAGCAAATTATAAAAGGTTTTGTAATCCTTATAGCAGTAATAATGGATAGGTTGAATTATCCAAATGAAGATTAAAAGTTAAAATTTCAGTTACATGTCTAAATCTTATTTTTTATCTATAGACCAAGGAACCAGTGGGTCAAAGGCTATTATTTTTGATTCGCAGGGTCAAGTAATAATTAAAAGTACAACCCCTCTAAAATCTTTCTATCCGACCTCTGGATTTGTTGAGCAGAAACCAGAAGAAATTTATCAATCGGTTATTAGTGCGGTTAAAAATTGTATTACTGAGTTTAAAGAGAAATATATTGGTGAAGTAGATAAAATTATTGCGTGTGGCATTTCAAACCAGAGAGAAACTTTTGTTTTATGGGATAAAGAAGGCAATCCATTATGTGATGCAGTAGTCTGGCAGTGTAAGAGGTCAATTTCAATTTGTGAAACACTAAAAGAAAAAGATTTAGAAAGTTTAATTAGTTCTAAAACCGGATTAACAATAGACCCTTATTTTTCAGCAACTAAAGTTATGTGGCTTTATGAAAATAATGGAAAAATTAAACAAGCTATAGATAAGGGAGAAGCTTGTTTTGGAACAGTAGATACTTGGTTGTTATACAAATTGACCCATGGGAATTGTTATAAAACGGATTTTACTAATGCGTCTCGAACTTTGTTTTTTAATATTTATGATTTGGAATGGGATTCTGAATTATTGAAGTCGTTTAATCTTGAATCATTGAAATTACCAAAAGTAGCCTCTTCGGCTGATGATTATGGAGACTCTAACTTCGAAGGTGTTTTCGATATTTCAATTCCAATAACTGGAGTCATTGGAGATTCTCAGGCTGCATTTTTTGGTGAAAGGTGCTTTAAAAATGGATCTGCAAAGGCAACTTTAGGCACAGGTTCTTCAATATTATGGAACTCGGAAAATATTAAAGGGCAAACCGAAAACGGTATGTTAACCACTATAGGGTGGAGTATTCGTAATCAAGTTAATTATGCTTTAGAAGGGGTTATTGTAAGTTGTGGATCTACGTTAGAATGGTTAAAAAATCAGTTAGGTGTTTTTGAAACATATGATCAGATAGAGATCATGTTAACATCTTTGGTTACCAACGAAGGCGTGTATTTAGTTCCTGCTTTTAGTGGAATGGGAGCCCCTTATTGGCAGGATCAATGGAAAGGTTCTATTCACGGACTAACGTTTGGAACTAATAAGTCACATTTGGTTCGTGCCGCTTTGGAATCAATCGCATTCCAAATTAAGGATGTAATAACTTCCATAGAGCAGGAAACGCACACAGAATTAAAGGAATTAAAAGTTAATGGCGGAATAACAGCGAATTCCTTTTTAATGCAGTTTCTAGCAGATTTATTAAAAACTCCTGTTGTTAACATGGGAATTACTGATGTGTCAGCATGGGGGGCTGCCCTCATGTCTGGGCTCGGTATAAAATTTTGGTCTGGTTTAGAATACTTACCTGAACCTATGGAAGAAAATGTTAAAACTTTTAAACCTAACTTAAGAGAGTTTATACCGCATGAAGCTTACAAGGGGTGGAATAAAATTTTAGAAGAAAAAATGTCTTAAAGTTTAACTAAGAAAGTTGAGATTAGATTAGAACCCATAATCTCGTTCTACCTTAGTAATTCTTACTTTGTAGGCTTTATACCATTCTTTTTTACCTCCCTTTTGGGCAACTTTATGATCGACGTGGTTTTTCCAGTTTCGTATAGATTCCAAATCTTTCCAATACGATACGGTAATTCCTATTTCGTTTCTGGCGCTTTCAATACCTAAAAAACCGTCTTGTTGTTTGGCAAGAGCAACCATTAGTTCTGCCATTTCTTTATAACCTTTGTCATTATTGGTTTTAACGGAAGTGAATATTACGGCGAAATAAGGTGGTTTTGGAGTTTTTGCTATAGTCATACTTTAAAGATAAGGAAAAGTCTGAAAAGGTTAGTAAACTTCATGATTCAGATGTCTCTAATTTTAAGGAAGACAAAAAAAGCGGGAATTACCCGCTTTAAAAATAAATTAAGTATTAGCACATTACATTTCTTCTTCTAAACTATAAGCTATAGCTCCTTTGTAATATCCTGTAATTGTTTTTCCGTTTTCATCAACACCTTCAAAAGAAATTTCATATTGAGTTTTTGAGGAATTTTTAACTGTAAGTGTTCCACTTACAAAAGCAGCTTCGTAGGTAGACGATAGGTTGTCAAATTGATAAATATATCCTTCGTCAAAAGAGAAGGTCGTAATAGGATCTTCATAATTAATCCAAGAATAAATACCTGGCTTCAGAACTTCTGGAGTTTCACTAAAAATTTCAAAATACATTAAAACTCCGCTTCCGTTTGGTTCAGAATTACCATCGTAAGTTACATTTGAAGAGTATAAAGTAAGGTCTAAATTATAAGTTCCGTTTCCAAAGTCACCATAATCTTCGATAATTCCACCTTTTAAACCTAAATCTTCTGTGTCAATTTTAATGTAATTTGATGATGTTTCTTTTTCATTGTCATCATCTTTGCTACAAGAAAATAGTGTGATTGTAAATAAGATTAAGGGCAATAAATGTTTTAAATGTTTCATAATAAAATAAAGATTTACATTTTTAGAGGAGAACATTTAAGTTTAATTGATTTCTATAAACATACTAATTCTATAAACAGTTATAATTGTCATCTAAATTGTCACCTTAAAAACAAAACCCTCATAAACATTAGTGTTTTGAGGGTTTTTAGTGGAGTCATGGTTCTTGGAATTTTGATTTCGAGACTTCTATATTTGGAAATACTTGTTTAAGAGTAAATACATATAGAATTCTGTTAACCAGAGGGCGAGATGGTGTTGTGTTATTTTTTCCTCCAGTTTGGAATTTTAATAATACTTATGAGTTTTTTAAAGAATTAGGGGCGGATTTGATATAAAAATTAAAACTCGTCTTTAAAGATTTTATTAAAGCAGTTATTTAAATCGGATTTTTATTCAAAAGTTCATTGTGAGAAACCATAATACATTCTTAATTAAATAACTTATTTTTAGTTTTTGAAATAACTTACAACCAATTTATGCTATTCGATAAAGTAACAAAAGAACATATTCTTCAAGGGATTAAAGACTTTAAACAATTAGGAGTGCCAAGCGGATTTGGTCAGTCATCTACGTATGATGTGTCTTTTGAAGGGGAGTATTTTCCTCCTAAGGCAGTTATGGCTTATGCTAATCATCACGCAACTGGAAATGAGATTGATAATAATTTTGCAGGAGGCGATAATACAGAATGTTTTGATGTTTTTAGGAAAAATGGATTTGTGATTGTTAAGAAGGAATCAAGTGAGAAAAATTTGAGGCTATATGAATTAAAAGAAAGTTTTCTAGAAAATTGGCCTATCCAAAAACTGGAAAGCATGTACCTAGAAGAGTATACTAATTTAGATAAAGACTCTTTTTGTTACTGGGTTGAGCACATTACAAGAGATTTGGGAAGTATTGTTGGAGGGAGTTCTTATAAGTTCGGAATTTACAAGAGAAGTAGTTATAGTGATGTAAAGGAGGAAAGTAATCGAACTACAGATGGGGAATATGCATGGTTTAAAAAGTATGGTGAAAACTCCAAAGAAGAAGCTTTCAATTCGATTAAGAGTTTAATTATTAGAATTGCAAAAGCAGCAAGGAATAATGATCTAAAACAAATAGATGATATTGATTTAGGGGATGGCTACAAATGGAAAATAGCGTTTTTGTATGGAGATTATAATTGCTTAAATATGTTTAAGCTAGATGCTCTTAGAGTTGTAGCTACTAATCTTAATATAGATTATACTAATAAAACATCAATTAGTGAGTTTCATAGAAGTATACTTGCTCAAAAGCCAAGTGATAAAGATTATTTCAAATATACTTCAGAATTATGGGAACAATACCAATCTCGTTTGATTAATGTAAAAAGAGATTTTGCTAAATGGCTTGATAAAAATACTTTCGATTCTTACAGAGCTTATTTAGGAAATACAGTAGGAAATATAGAAAATAGATTAGACGAAGTAAATAACTTCTTTGATGATATAGATTTTTTTGAAGTAGATCCTAATAATGTAAATGGATTGATTAGTACTATTCAGTTCATGATGAGCAAGAAGGAACGTGTTAAACATCCAGATTTTGTAGAATACGATTCTAAACACAGTAATGGTATACCAAAAGCCTTATTGGGAAAGAATAATTATTTGAAATTTTTAAATGATAAGTTTAGTGTAAAAACAAACTATTGGGTATTTCAAGGAAGTCCGAAAGTGTTTGATTTTGAAGAAGCACTAAATGGAAGCGTTTTAAATGATTGGACTGTTACTGCTCATAAGGACAAAATAAAAGTTGGAGACAAGGTTATTCTATGGATTACAGGAAGCAAATCTGGGTGTTATGCTTTAGCCGATGTTACAAGTGAACCGACTAAAAAGGAATATGTATCTACAGATAGTCATTTATGGTCAGGAGAAGAAATAGATTCATTAAAAGCAGGTATCCGAATAACACATAATTTGGCTAATTCACCCATTTTAAAGAAAGAGGTTGAAAAGTATCGAGAACTTCAAAATTTAAAAGTAGGACATCAGGGAACTAATTTTAGAGCTACTGAAATAGAGTATTATACCTTGTTAAATTTAATTGAAAAAGCAATGGAGTTGAATGTAGATAGCGTTAATGAAACTCATGAAAAATATACACCTTTGTATAGAACGACTCCGGTAAACCAAATTTTATACGGCCCCCCAGGAACGGGAAAAACATTTTATCTTAAATCTGAATTATTTGATAAATATACTTTAAGAGAAACTTCAATAACAAAAGATCAATATTTACAAAATGTTGTTGGAGGCTGTTCATGGTGGCAAGTAATTACGATTGCATTAATGGATTTAAAAAAGGCAAAGGTAAGTGATATTTCAGAGCATTTATGGGTTCAGATAAAAGCAAATTTGTCAAGTTCTAATACGGTAAGGCCTACGCTTTGGGGACAGTTACAGAGTCATACAATTAAAGATTGTGAATATGTAAATGTGAGTAATAGAATGCAGCCATTAATTTTTAATAAAACTAAAGATTCATATTGGGAATTACTAGAAGAAGAAGCTAAAGAATTAGTGCCTGAATTATATGATTTAAAGAGCTCAGTAGATAATTATAATCCTAATCCAGATAAAATTGTTAAGAATTATGATTTTGTGACTTTTCATCAATCTTTTGCCTATGAAGATTTTATCGAAGGTATAAAGCCGTTGCTAGATGATAATGAGGTTGTTGAAGACGAATCTTCAAAGGAATTAGGTTATTTAATTGAGGATGGTGTTTTTAAATCATTATGTAAAAAGGCAGAAAAGGATCCAAGCAACCGATATGCGATTTTTATAGATGAAATCAATAGAGGAAATGTGTCTGCTATTTTTGGGGAGCTTATAACTTTAATAGAGGTGGATAAGAGGCTTGGAGCTAAAAATGAAATAAAGATTAAACTTCCTTATTCAAAAAAGGAATTTGGTGTACCAGCGAATTTAGATATTTATGGAACTATGAATACGGCTGATAGATCTGTAGAAGCTTTAGATACAGCTCTTAGACGTCGTTTTGAGTTTAAAGAGATGATGCCTGACCTAAGTGTTATTAAAAATGAAACTATCGATGGTGTTAAGTTGTCGGTTATTTTGGAAAAAATTAATCAGAGAATTGAATTACTGGTAGATAGAGATCATACCATAGGGCATTCGTACTTTGTAAATATTAATACTAAAAAAGGTTTAGCTGATGCTTTTAATAATAAAATAGTACCATTGTTACAGGAATATTTTTATGGTGATTATGGTAAAATTGGACTTGTTTTAGGAAACGGTTTTGTTGATAAAATAAGGAATAGCAATGTGCAGTTTGCAGATTTTGATTATGATCATGCTAGCGATTTTAAAACACCAACTTTTATATTAAAACGAGTTGATGAAAATAATGTCATGGATGCAGTGAAAACTTTATTAGGAGAGAAAACTAATAATCAAGAAATTTAATTGAAAAGCCTAAAAATCATATCAGTTTTTGAGCATCAACGCCTTTGCATTGGTGAGCAAGGGTTTAAACAAATGCATTTAGATGCCTTGTTAAAGCTAAATGACTATCATGAAGGTAAATATTTCGAGCCTATAGCTAAAGGGGTAAAGTTTAATCAGTATGTTGGTGTGATTCAGGTTGATGGTTTAACGATAGAAATCAATCCCAAAGCTGATAAGGATGATAATGATAATCAGTGGAAAGGGGTGTTACTTAAAATGCTTCAAGCTTGTGGTAAGCTAAAGCCTGACTCTTCAGGTGCTGCTCATGTAAAAAGACAGCATTTAAACTTGTTGGAGGTATATTTTGAGTTGTATTTGTTGGAACTGGAAAGTTTGACAAGAAAAGGACTCATCAAGCAGTATCGAAAGCAAACTGAAAATTCTAAAGCATTAAAAGGAAAGTTAGAATTTGCAGGACACTTAAATAGAAATATTGTTCATAAGGAAAGGTTTTATACAACACATCAGGTTTATGATACAAACCATTTACTACATCAAATTTTAAGAAAGGCTTTATTGATAGTTGATCAGTTTACATCTGGTTCACGGTTATATGACTTATGCCGAAGAGTTTTATTGAATTTTCCAGAAGTTGATAATAAAAAAATAACCGCAGCACATTTAAATAATCTTAAATTAGATAGGAAATCAGGAGGTTATAGCTATGCTTTAGAATTGTCAAGACTTATTATTCTAAATTATTCACCTGATATAGCTAGTGGCAATGAGAAAATGTTATCACTTCTTTTTGATATGAATGAATTATGGGAAGAATACATTTTGAAGCAATTACAAAAAGCATCAATTGGAACGGATATTTTGGTGTCTGGTCAAGAAACAAAATCATTTTGGGGTAATAATACATTAAGGCCAGACGTTGTAATTCGATTAAATAATAAAACCTATATAATAGATACAAAATGGAAGCGTCCTTTGAAAAGTGTAGCTTCTGTTAGTGATTTAAGACAAATGTATGCCTATTGTCGTTTTTGGGATGCTGATAAGGCTCTATTGCTTTATCCTGGTAAACTAAAAGACTCAGACTTCAAATCATATTTAACAGATGATTATTCTAAGGATGATTTACTAAATTATATTGAAGTTGATCATCAGTGTAAAATGGGTTTTGTTTCTGTCTTAGAGGAGGATAGTAGGGATTTGGATAATCAAATAGGACAAAAAGTTTTGGAGATGTTAAGGCTTAAAATATAATAAACAAGCCCTAATGCAGTAATTATTTATTTTAGAATAGCAAAAGGGCTGCTTAAATAATTTTAGGTTTCTAACAATGAGGGGTTTAAGTTATTGGTGCTTGAGGTTTTTGATATGCGTTCAGCGGTTAAGTACTTTTGTAAATGATCAGCCCAAGCCCTAGATAAGAGGGGAGGAACTGCATTTCCAACTTGAACATAATAGTTTCTCTTGGTTTTAGATATTAAATGAAAATCATCAGGAAAAGATTGAAATCTTAAACCCTCTCGTATTGTAATCATTCTATCTTCCTCATAGTGAATATTACATCCTATATTCGGTCTATTGAAATGTGTGTTTAATGTGTAATTAGGCATTTTAGGGTCTAATCTCCCATATGTGGTTGTTCTTCCCCCTGTGCTCTTGAAATACATTATTCGCTTAGTGGAAACCTCATCAGGAATGTCCATATAGTTTCCTCCAGGTTTCACGTGTTTAATAATCTCCTTATCTGTTGGGCTTGAATAAGGAGTGATCTGCAATGTTGTTTCAGTTGAATTTTTTCGCATCAAGGACTGATACTCACAACTTGGTTGTTTAGTGTATTTTACAAGTCCATCATCAGTTGGTGATTCTAAATCAGAAATAGCTTCAAAAGATGAAATCCATTTCTTTTTATTTGAATCTTTTTCAGAATGAGTTTGGGTTGGGGCATTAATATCAACTTCAAATTTGTTACCAATTATAAATACTCTCTTTCTTTTTTGAGGCACACCATAATCGGCAGCATTAAGAGTGTGAATGTTTATATGGTATCCAATTTTTTGAAATGCTTCATTTAGATTATCAATTACTTTAGTTCCATCAGCAGCCTTTGATGACTTAATTCCTGTTACATTTTCAAAAAGGAAAATTTTAGGTTGAACTTTGTTTACTACGTCTAAATAGGAATATACCAATGCAGACCTATTGTCATTAGGGTCTCTTTTTCCTATACCTGAAAATCCCTGACAAGGAGGACCACCAATTATTACATCAGCCTTAGGAATAGAGTCTAAATCTACTTTAGTAATATCCTCATTAATAATATGGTCGCCAATGTTTACCTTGTATGTTTCACAAGCATCCTTTAAAATATCATTTGCCCAAATGATATCGTAACCTGCTTGTTTAAATCCTAAATCTAATCCACCGCAGCCAGAGAATAATCCAACTACCTTAATTTTATTTTTTTTCATAATCTTCTATCTTCTACTAGGTCAGCTAAAAAGAGTTCGAAGAAATTCGTTAATTGAATACTTGAACTAAATCCTAAATTGTTTTTGGTATAAATTATTTTCGCTATTTCCTCATCTAATTGCCTTCTTTGAGTTGATAATCCTTCATCTCCGCTAACTGTTATATTTTGAGTACTTAAATTTTCAAATGCGGTGACCACCGTATCAATTTCTGTTTTAGACAAAAGTCTTAAGTCAGGCACTTTTAATTCGTCTATGTGGAACCCTTCAAGTTTTCTCATTCCTTCATGGTTGTTTGAATGTATTTCGAATTGTATTTGACCAAAGCAAGAATTTAAATAAGCTGTTATAAATTTTATTTGATTTTCTAAAGATATTGTAGAGTCGGTATTTCCATTTTGAAAACCTGATAAATAGAAAAAATTAGTTGTTAGTACTACTGGAGAAGAGATAGGATTATAATAGCAAGAATGTTTGGTTCTTTCCGCTCTAGGAATTAATATGTCAAATGAAACTTTATTTCTAAATGCTGCATTCACTATTCTTTTCCATCTCGAAGGATTGGGAATATTATTGGTATTGAAAACTGCATTAAGAGATGTGTCAGTTTGATGCATCACATCTAATCCATTACTTGAATTGTCATCATATCTACTTGGGAAATGTATTGCAGGTTCCTCTTCTAAATTTGATTGATCTAAAATTAATTTTCTTGCACTTCTACTATTTTTTATGCCAAAGCCTTTATTAGAATTATCAATGCCAGAATATGGCAACTCATTAAAATCAGGAAAAATAATCGAAGAACCTCCACTATTTTCTGCACCTCCACGCTTTTTAACAGTGAAAAAGGTATCTAAAGGTTCTAAAAATGTTAGAGAATCTAAATCTTGAAATTTACCTTCAGGATCGTTAAAATACATTTTCCAATTACCTGAAGGGCTAATGCTTCTATCAGTTACTTTTAAAGTATAATCAGAATTAATCGTTGTTGTTGTATTCGAAGAAATAATGGATTTTATATCATCTGGTCGTGATAATAAATCTGGATTTATTATCCTTAAAAACTTTATTTCGTTGGTAGGCTGTTTACTTAATACAGTTATTACAGTTGTAACTTTGAAATCTTCAAAATAATTTCTCGGATATAAAATAATTGCATCTACTTTGTCTAAAATAAATTGTTTTAAATGTTCTCCTTCTTCGTTGTTTAAGAATTTGGCCATTAATATTAAACCAGCTCTTCCTTGAGGATTTAAATAGTGCCAAGTATAATTTACAAAGTAGAAATATAAATTTGGTTGAGAAGCTAGAGTAACAAAGTTTGATAGCCCATTACTTGTTATTGCATTATTCATTAAGGCTTTATCTGCAATTGTTATTGGTGCATCTGGGTTATCGTTTCTTAAAAACGGAGGATTCATTAACAGGACATCAAAGGCAGAACTATTTGGTTTAGTAAATGCATTACCGGTTTGAATATTTGCATTAGTACTATTATCAACACCAGAAAGGTTTTTGGAAACCAATCTAAATGTTGCTAATTGAGCTAAAAAAGGGTCATATTCAATGCCTGAAACTTGATTAAGTAGTTGATTATGACTTTTCGCAACACCATTGTTTGAAAGGTTAAGAATATTTAAATAATCATAAGCTGCATCCAATAAAGCACCATCTCCAGAACAAGGGTCAATGACGATTGAATCTGTGTTTTCGATTGTTACAGTTGCCAGTAAAATGGACAATTCTGTGTCTGACATTATTTTACCTTTCTTATGAAGTGTTTGTTTGTCATAAACTTTCGAAGTCAATAGGTTGAATATGTATTCTGGTAAAGGATTGTCAGAAACAGCTTGTGAGCCAAAGTTATTTAAGGCTTGGATTGTATTCTTGAAATATTGTAAAATAGAAGCACTAAAATTTTCTGGAAAAATTCTGTCTGCTGAATTTGGATGATTGGAAAACACCTGATTAAAATCAAGTTGTATTACTCTATTATAATTATTGGATAGTTTGCTCCTGAAATTTTGTAGGTTATCACTAGCAGGTGGAAAAGTTCTAAAATAACTTTGATTGGGATTATTAGTCTGATTATAATAATCTTTCAAATAAGTAAATGCTAGAAGTCTAAAAAGTTCATATAATGACAGTTCATCAGATAACTCTTTGTTATGGGGTAAACTACTACTAACACTTTGGAAATTTTGATAAAATGAATCAATAATTGGTTGCCAATTATTATCCCAATCGGGTTGTGTCCTATTATAAATAATCGGTAAAAGTTGCTCGAAAGTTGATTGAAACTCATTACTAGTTTTTGTAGCATCTCGAGTTTGAGGATTGAAACGAGTGTGTGATTTAGGATTTCCTTTTAAAATACAAGTTGATATTGGTCCTTGTCTGTCGGCAAAAAGAATTAATTCTTCAATATTTGTTAAACAAAAGTATTTCGGATAATTTGGAGCCCAATTAGTAGCAAGGTCTGTCACGTAGTTTCTAGATTGATTTTGAAACCTCTGAGATGTTATATCGCGTGCTGTCTTTTTTACTTCAATTACAAAAATGTATCTATTATTAGACTTTAGCTTAATCGCAAAGTCTGGAACAATTGTACTATTTGGAATCGGAGGGTGATGCTCTAACTCTAATAAAGAGTCATAACCACAATTTGTTATAGCGTTTTCTATTGCAGTCTTAACAACTGGATGAAAGCCTTGAACTTCATCAGAGTCATACCATAGGTTTATCATATTATTTGATGTATTCTTTTAATTCATTTATCAACTCATCAATCCCAATAGAGGAGTTATTGTAATTGTTATATTCATTCAATAAAATTGAATCAATTTGCTTAATTATTTCATTTTGTTGGTTGTCATATCGATTCGAAGTCATTAATGATTTACCTAATCCTTCAAGTTCTTTGATGGTTTCACTTGAGATATTTTTTATATCAATGACTTTAACTTCTTTAAATTCATAAAGTTGTATTTTTCTTAAACCGTTACCTTGACTTCTAGAATTATTTAAAATATTTAATCTAGTAAACGATGAGTTTAATATAGCTAAATATGCTAACTCTGATTGTTCAATATTTACAGAATAGAAATTATCAGAAGAAAGGTGTTTATTTGGGTTGTAAATAAAATCGATATTGTTCCTTAAATAGTAATTGAAAATAAAATTCCCAGATGATTTTATTTTAACCTGATACCATTTTTTGTTTTGTGCAATATCTTGTTTAACAGCCTTGTATTTATCTTCTGGCGCGTTAAGAATATTGTTTTTTACAGAATTTAGATATTGTTTTGTCTTATCCGAAATTGAATTATTTAAAGCTAAGATATATGAATTATCCTCAGCTATTTTATAAGTTTTTATTTTAGAAATATTCTTGACTATGGGTTTGAGTTCTGGATATATTTTTTCTGAAAAAATAAAATAATTATTTACAATAGCAGATGTGCCGCGTTGTATAGATTTAGAAACAATTGACTTAAGAGGTTTAAATAAATTAGATTTAAAATTTATTACACTAGTATTGTTAAATGAATAAGCTAAAAATTCTTTGGAGTCGAGTTTAAGAGGTTTGTCCTTAAGTCCATTGTATGTTTTTAAATCATTTAAATCGTTTAAAGAATAATATGAAGTTGATTTTCGATTATTTTTCTTCTTAATAAACTTGATTACAGTTGCTCCAACATCAGCATTATCAAAAGCACTTTTTTTAAAGTGATAAATGCTTTCTAAATGGCCTAATTTTAGAAATGAGTTCTTTAAAAATTTTCCGAAACTACTGTAAAGCCAACTGTCATAAATTACAGCTACCATTATTCCATTATCATTCAGATGTAAAATACTTTTAAGTAAAAAATAGATGTACAAATTTGATTGAGATGGAATTGATGAATAATTTATTGAAAGGTCGTTTTTAATATTTGATTTTGAATTCACTCCATTTGCTAACAATTCTTGTCTCACATATGGAGGGTTTTGAATTATTAGGTCAAACTTTTCCTTAGAATCTAAGTCAAAAAAACTTCCTTTAATCAGTGTTCTTTTTGAGTTGTTATAGAATTTTTCAATCTCATCGTTTATAAGACTTTTATCAATTTCAATACCTTTCAAAAAGCAATTTGAAACTTCTATGGGTAGTAATTTGAAAAACGTATTTGGACCTATACAAGGATCAAGTATTTTTGAATTTGATTGAATTTTCTCCTTAAAAAGGCTAATCATAAATTTAGCTAGTACAGGAGAGGTGAATACTTGCCCAAGATTTTCATCTAATTCAGGAGTTTTTGATTTGGATTCAAAATTTTTTGAAAAAAACAGTTCTAGTTGCTCCTCAAATGATTGGACTAAATCATCAACTTTATATGGTTTTGAAATTGTATCAGTCATTATTTGAGTAGTATTTGTTTTTTGTTTCTAGACTTATTTAATTTACTTGTAATATTGGGATTAAAAAATTTTATAAACCAATATTTTTTCAAAACTCTAGCTGTTTTGAAATTTTTAGAATTTATATTTGACAAGGACAAATCTATTGATATTTTTTAAAATTAAATGGAGATTTTAATTTCATTAAAGTATTACAGTGGTGTTTAAAAATAATTAATTTCGGTGTGTTTTAATTAGTTGTATCGTACATAAATCGTACAATTGTATGAAATAAAAACCCATAAAACATTAATTATTAATGTTTTATGGGTTTTTTAAGTGGAGTCGGAGAGAATCGAACTCTCGTCCAAACAAGTAACCAAAGGGCTTTCTACACGTTTATTCTTTTCTTAAGTTTTCGACTAAAAGCTGGTTAAAGACAACCTACTTATTAGCTTAGCTTCTTAAGTTTCGAAAGGGCATCGAAGCAGGACCCAATCTATGTCAACATTTACGATGCCTCTAAAAGGAACGCCGTTAACCAAGGCTTTCCGGAGACATTTAGCTTGCGCACCTTGTGCGCCTAGGCAATCTTACTATAATTCAGAATTAAGCAGCTAAAGCGTAGTTATTCTCGCCGTTTAAAGTTTGATTTAGCCTTTAACGTGTTTCAAAATCATTACACGACGTGCTTACCGTTCAATTAATCTCGCTGTCAAAACCAGTCGACCCCAGTATTAATGTAATAAGTATGGCGTTACCCTGTCGGGTCAGGCTTTCGGCAGTCGCTCTTTTCAAGGTGCTCCAACAATGCCTTAATCCTTAACGCGAACGCAAAGTTATCAAAAACTTTGTAATTCAATAATAATCCACCTATTTTAGAGCAAGAATTATTCCAAATTCATTTTCAACTAAACTTAAATACCAAATAAACCAGTAGTTTATGCCTATAACATTTGCTATTATAAAAGAACGTAAAAACCCACCAGACCGTCGTGTGGTATTTTCTCCATCAAAATTAACCGAAGCTAAAGCCCAATTTCCTGATGCCATCTTTAAAGTCGAAGCTTCAGATATTCGAGTGTTTCCTGATGTAGAATATAAAGAAATGGGATTTGAGGTTACTAACGATGTGTCTGACTGCGATGTGTTTATTGGTGTAAAGGAAGTGCCCATTGATGCTTTGGTACCTGACAAAAAGTACTTTTTCTTTTCGCATACCATAAAAAAGCAACCCTATAACCGAAAACTGCTTCAGGCCATTTTAGAAAAGAACATCGAACTTTACGATCATGAAACCATAGTTAATGAGAAAGGCTTTAGATTAATTGGTTTCGGACGTTATGCAGGAATTGTAGGAACCTACAATGGATTTAGAACCTGGGGATTGAAATATAATTTATGGGAACTGCCTAAAGCTGGGACCTTGACAAATCAGGAAGAACTCGTTCAGCAATTAAAAACATTAAAACTTCCTAATATAAAAATCTTGTTGACGGGTAGTGGAAAGGTGGCAAATGGTTCACAGGAAATGTTAGAAGCTATGGAGATTAAACAGGTTTCTGTAGAGGACTATTTAAATAAAACATTCACCGAACCGGTGTATTGTAAAATAGATGTTTTAGATTATAACAAACGAAGAGACGGACAAGTGATTGATAATTTCGACTTTTTTAATCATCCTGAAGCTTATCAATCCGATTTTATGCGCTTTGCAAAGGAGACCGATTTCTATATCGCTGGTCATTTTTATGGAGATGGTGCACCATTTTTATATACCCGTGATGATGTGAAATCTAATGATTTTAAAATAGCAGTAGTGGCAGATATTAGCTGTGATGTCGACGGGCCAGTGGCAACTACATTGAGAGCGTCAACCATAGCCAATCCTATTTATGGTTACGATCCACAAACCGAGTCTGAAACCGATTATATAAGTCCAGGAGCTATAGCCGTTATGGCAGTAGATAATTTACCTTGTGAATTGCCAAAAGATGCCAGTGAAGGCTTTGGAGAAATGTTTTTGCAGCATGTTATCCCGGCATTTTTCAACAACGATAAGGATGGTGTATTGCAACGCGCAAAAATCACCGAAAATGGCAAATTAACTCAACGTTTTTCGTATTTACAGGATTATGTGAATGGAAAACATTAGATTTAGCCTTTTAACGCCCCAATTATTTTAAAAATTTATGACAAAAACTGCATTAATAACCGGAGCAGCTTCGGGCTTAGGTTACGAACTTTCATTACTATTAGCTAACGATGGATATGATTTGATTTTAATAGATATTAACAGTCAGAACCTAATTCAAGCTCAAAACCATATTCAAGAAACCTACAATTGTAAGGTTGATGTTTTAACTAAGGATTTGAGTCAACCCAATGTTGCAGCAGAAATTATGAAAGCAATTAATGACATTACAGTTGATGTTTTGGTTAATAATGCTGGTTTCGGACTCTTCGGGTCATTTGTAGATACCGATTGGGAACGGGAGTTGGCTATGTTACACGTGCATATTTTGGCTACCACCCATTTAACGAAACTCATGTTAGAGGGTATGGTAAAGCGTGGTTCAGGGCGCATTTTGAACATGTCTTCCCTGGCAGCTTTTCAGCCGGGACCATTAATGTCAATTTATTATGCATCAAAAGGATATATGTTGTCCTTTTCTGAGGCGATTGCCAATGAACTAAAAGGCACTGGTGTTACAGTAACTGCTTTATGTCCCGGGCCCACAAAAACAGCTTTTCAACAAACGGTTTCAGCCGATAGCTGCGACAATAAAATTACCTTTAATATGGGGTGTGCTAAAGCTGTTGCTACCTACGGATACAAAGCCATGCTGAATGGTAAGAGTTATGCTATTCCGGGTAGATTCAATAAATTTCTTGCCGTAATTCCTCGATTTATGCCCAGACGAACAGCGACTTCGATTGTTCGTAAAATTCAGGAAAAAAACAGGGAAACAGTTTAGTTTTTATTTAAGGTATTATTAATCCAGTATAGCAATCCTAAAAATATACTGAATACAAATGTGAATATCCAAGCCTGAAAATGGACATTTGGATTGGTTGTAATATTAAAAATATCTAAAAATAATTCAATTGGGTTTAGAATAATTTCCCATGAGTTATAGCGTAAAAAACGACCTAAGTATACACCGAATGCTGTTAAAGGAAAAACAGATGTTATGATGTAGTTAGACATATTAGCACTAAAATGTTGAAGGAGTATATGTTTCATCTCTTTTACAGATAGAAGAAATAGTAAAACCCCGTTTCCAGAGAAAGAAGCTAACATTAAAACATCTAACCATAACAAGTGGTAATCTCCGAATCGCAAATGTAGAAAATCGGTAATGATATAAGGCGCATTAGGTAAAAAGGCAAGCCATGTGAAAAAGTATAAAGCAAAAGAAACTTTGTGTTGTTTTGGTCTTGTTGATAAGTAGCTTGTTAAAGTAAATGGGATACATGCTAAAAATAAATTCCAGATTAAAAACAGATAGAAAAAAGATTGATTCAATTTGATTCTAATCATTAATAACACGATGCTAAAAAGCACGGATAAACTGATTAAGACTAAAATATTAAATTGATTATAGATATAGGTTTTGAGATTATTCATGGTTAAAAACTTTTATTTTGTTGATGATTAACTGAATTAAAAATAGAATAGTGCCATACCAAAAAAGGTAAGGGCAATTTTAAGGCTTAAATGTAACTTGTTCATAAGATGAGATTTTATGTTGGAAATAGGATTTAGAAAAAATAACTTCTCTAAAGTCATGGATATTGACAAGCAGTAATTTTTTATAATCGTAATGATGAAAGGAATTTGCGGTGCGGCCTAATTTGTATGATTTGTAATAATAAGGTAAGTAATCAGGTAAAATGATAATGCCTACAATCATGGCGCCATATAAATAAATACTTCGTTTACCATTTCCAAAACAAAGGCACTGTAAAGCAATTTCATCTTCTACAAGAGTGCTATATCCGGTTATGGTATGATAAGCATCATGGCGTTCGACTTTGGCAATTAATTCAAAATTATTCTGATCTAAAAACAAACCTAGATGTTTTCCAATACTGTCGCTAGGGTAGTTAAGAAGGTCATGTTTGGTTATTCCCCAAGGCTTATGATGTTTAAACATATCAGTATATACTTTCTGAGATATATTAAACAACCATTCAATAAGTTTTTTTCTTAAATTCATTTTAAAAGTACTTTGTTTTTCAAAGTTAATGTGTAAAAAAATAGAGCTATTGTTTGTGTATCAGTTTTTCAAGAGCATCAATATGCTTTTTAAATTCGATTTCACCCAATTGAGTTGTGCTATATCTTGTATTGGGTTTTTTTCCTATAAATTGTTTCTCTATGGTAATATATTCTGCTTTTTCAAGAGCTTTCGTGTGGCTAGCTAAGTTGCCATCGGTGGCCCCCAGCAACTCCTTCAACGAATTAAAATCGGCATATTCATTCACCATTAAAATAGACATAATGCCTAAGCGAATACGATGATCGAAAACTTTATTTATGTTATTAATAATACTCATAGTGTATTTTTAAAGGCTCATACTTGTGGGGTTAACTTCCGGCGAATGGTGTTCCAAAAATGCCAACGGCCAATTCGGCCCATGTTAACAGAAAGAGCAAAAATAGTATAACTATTAGAACTATCTTAACAGATGGCCTTCGGAATGTTCCTAGAATTAATTCAAGGAAAAGTCCGACGATTAATAATAAACCACCCATAACAATAAAATCGAAAAGACTCCAGTTTACCTCATTGCTAAATTGCATGGCAATAAACGGAATTACAAGCAATACAGAAATAACACCTAAAATGATAAGCATTCTCTTGTAATTAGTTAGCATAGTATTCATTTTTAAAGTTAATTTTTGTCGTATTTAAAATGCATCCACGTTCCGTAAACAATGTGCATGATTCCAAAGCCTAAGACCCAAAACCAAAAGCCGTAACCCGGTAATAGGGCAGCAATTAGTCCTAAAATAATTTCAATGATTCCCAGATATCTGATATCGCCAATGCTGTATTTTGAAGCATTAATTAATGCTAATCCATAAAAAATAAGCATTAATGCTCCAGTTTGACCGTATTTTTGGTTTCCTAAAATAATAAGAATGTAAAGACCTCCTGAAACTAGAGGAATTAAAAAATTTATAAGCAGACGTTTTGACGAAGCATCCCAGATTTTAGAACCGTTTTTCTTTGCTTTTCGAGTGGTTAATATAACAGCCGTAATAATACTGAATAGGGCAACCAAAAATAAATCCAGAAGTACCAATGTAAAAATAGTGCCATCTAAAATTAAATACTCATGTTTTGAGTTGCTCACCAACCAATACACATAAGCTGCGCCAATAAGGGCATAAATTCCGGCCATAACACCAGACAAACCACTAAGTGAAATAAATCGAGAGGATTTATTCATTAAATTTTTAATTTCACTAATGTCTTTTAAATAGTCTTTCGGTTCCATATTAAAGTACTTTGAATTACAAAGTAAATGAATTAATTTTAATATTTCCAAAAAAAATATAATTAAGATTAAACGATTTTTTTGTAGCGTTTTCTTCGTTTAACAATTGTTAATATGAATAATAATAAAAAAAAGTCCCCAAACTGGAGACTTTATAAGGTATATATGTTATCCGGGAAATTAAATTCTAAACATTCCCCCAATAGCAATAACGTTTTGAATAAACCAAAAGTGTTGCGAAGCACTTTCGGCCGTGTTACTGGTTGTTCTAATATCGGGCATATTAATATAACCACCTCTTAAATCGGTTTGAATAAAGAAATGCTTAAAGAATAATAAATTCAATCCGGCAGTTGCCGAAATACCATAACCCGATAAATGAAACTCATCATAACGGTCTTTCTGTAATAAAGTCGTATTGGTTTTAGGGACTAATGCACCTGCAGCTAATCCTTCAGTAAAATTAATCTGAAATTTATCGGTATTGTTAATGCCAAAAATAGAGGAAATATCATCAAATCGAGCAATTTCGGCATATACATAGTTTAAACCGTTTGTGTGCTCGAATTTCAAAAAGTCTTCAGATACTAAAAAGGCATCGTTGTTATAGTTGCCGTTATATATCGATCCTGGTTCGCTTTCCGGTAAATCGATATACCCATCTAATCGTCTGGATTCATTTCTATCCATAACATATTTCATATGGTCAATACCCAACGAAACGGTGTATTTATCAGAGATGAAATAACCCACTTTTACATTGGTTTGCGGAATAGTAATGCGCGTAGGGTTGATATAATCGATATGCCAGCCTTTAGGTTTGTCGTGCGCTGTGGCATTATTAATGGTGAAGTTGTAGTCTTCGCCTTTAAAGGTGATATCTGATTTTGAATAACGTTCACGGTTACCTCCCCAGCTAATAAAGAATTTTCCTTTGTTGTTTGCAGTGTATTTTATTGGCGTGCTTTCTTGAGCATTAATTTTGAAACCAGACAATAAAAATATTGCACCTAAGAGAATAGGTTTTATGATGTTTTTCGTCATTTTTATGACTTTAAATTATAGGTTGTTAATGGTTTTTCTAATGGCAACTAAATTGCTCATTAGTTTTTCAAGGTTATCTAAATGAAGCATATTAGCCCCATCGCTTTTGGCATTGGCAGGGTCGAAATGAGTTTCAATAAATAAACCATCAACATTGTTAACCACACCAGCTCTGGCAATGGTTTCAATCATATCAGGTCTGCCGCCTGTAACACCGTGACTTTGGTTAGGTTGTTGTAACGAGTGAGTCACGTCTAAAACCGTAGGTGCGTATTCACGCATGGTTGGAATACCACGGAAATCGACAATCATATCCTGATAACCAAACATGGTGCCTCTGTCGGTTATCCAGACTTTGTCGTTTCCTGAATCTTTTACTTTTTGTACGGCATGTTTCATCGCTTCTGGACTCATGAATTGTCCTTTTTTCAAGTTAACCACTTTCCCTGTTTTAGCAGCTGCAACAACTAAATCGGTTTGGCGAACTAGAAACGCCGGAATTTGTAGTACATCAACATATTGTGCGGCCAGTGCAGCATCAGATACTTCATGAATGTCTGTTACCGTAGGTACATCAAAAGTTTCAGATACTTTTTGAAGAATTTTTAATGCTTTTTCATCACCAATACCGGTAAAGCTATCAACACGGCTTCGGTTGGCTTTTTTAAAACTTCCTTTAAATACATAAGGAATCTCTAATTTGTCTGTAATCGATACAACTTTTTCAGCAATACGTAACGCCATATCTTCTCCTTCAATGGCACATGGACCACAAAGCAGGAAAAAGTTGTTAGCATCTACGTGTTTTATTTTTGGGATCTCTTGAAGATTCATCTGCTTAATATTTCATAAAATTAAGCGACAAAGATAGTTATTTTTAGAACGCTCTATTTAAACTATTTCTAATAATCCATAAGGCCATTAGTAGGTTACAAACTATAAAACCAATACCATTAAATATAAAAGTTTGCGAATGTTGAAAATAACTAATTATACCCGATATGTCTAATAAGTAGCCGACAATTAAATACGATGACAGACACACAAAGGTAATGCCTAATGTAAAATTTAAGCTTTTGTTAGGTTTTATAAGTTGCCATAAAAAGGGAATACCTAAAAGTAAAATAGGATAAGCTGTTATACCTTGAGTTCTGTTAATTAATGTGAACCAGTAGGCGGTAGCAGCTAAAAAGTATAGATAGGGTACAAACTTTGAATATTTGTTTAACGTTTTCATTTTTGTGAGAGATGTTAATTATAAACTGTATAAGATTATACGTGTGGTTTTTGATTTTGGATCTCTAATATACAGTTAGTTAACGTTAAAAGGGCGTTAAAATTATAACTGATTTTAATTGTAACATTTTATTAACTAAATCAAAAAAAATAGACGTACCTTTGCAGCCTTAAATTCAGGCACTACTATGGCTAATATTAAAAACATTGCAATTATTGCACACGTTGACCACGGAAAAACGACTTTGGTTGATAAAATTATGTATCACTGTCAGTTATTCAGAGAAAATGAGAATACAGGTGATTTAATTCTAGATAATAACGATTTAGAGCGTGAAAGAGGTATTACTATTACATCTAAAAACGTATCTGTAATTTATAAAGACACAAAAATCAATATTATTGATACTCCTGGTCACGCCGATTTTGGTGGAGAAGTAGAACGTGTACTTAATATGGCTGATGGTGTATTGCTGTTAGTTGATGCTTTTGAAGGGCCAATGCCTCAAACCCGTTTCGTATTGCAAAAAGCAATCGATTTAGGATTGAAGCCATGTGTGGTTGTAAATAAAGTAGATAAAGAAAACTGTACGCCTGATGAAGTTCATGAGAAAGTATTCGATTTAATGTTCGAATTAGGAGCAGAAGAATGGCAGTTGGACTTCCCAACAGTATATGGTTCGGCGAAGAATAACTGGATGAGCGAAGACTGGACTAAGCAAACGACCAATATTGAGCCATTATTAGATATGGTTATCGAGCATATTCCAGCGCCAAAAATCGAGGAAGGATCTACTCAAATGTTAATCACTTCTTTAGATTACTCGTCGTTTACAGGTCGTATTGCTATTGGACGTTTAACACGTGGGGAGCTTAAAGTAGGACAAAACATTTCGTTAGTAAAACGAGACGGAGCTGTTGTAAAAAATAAAATTAAAGAACTTCACATTTTTGAAGGTGTAGGCCGTAAGAAAGTAGATGAAGTACAAGCTGGAGATATCTGTGCTGTTGTGGGGCTTGAAGGTTTTGAAATTGGTGATACTATTGCCGATTTTGAAAATCCGGAAGGATTAAAAACCATCGCTATTGATGAGCCTACAATGAGTATGTTATTTACTATTAACGATTCACCTTTCTTTGGTAAAGATGGTAAATTTGTAACATCTCGTCACATTAAAGACCGTTTAACTAAAGAGCTTGAGAAAAACTTAGCATTAAGA
Organism: Aestuariibaculum lutulentum; assembly: GCF_032926325.1. Lineage (NCBI taxonomy): Bacteria > Pseudomonadati > Bacteroidota > Flavobacteriia > Flavobacteriales > Flavobacteriaceae > Aestuariibaculum > Aestuariibaculum lutulentum. The sequence continues at coordinate 475,778 of NZ_CP136709.1, read as the reverse complement.
GTAAACGAAACCGACAGTGCCGATAAATTTATGGTATTTGGTCGTGGGGTACTTCACTTATCGGTTTTAATCGAAACTATGCGTCGTGAAGGTTACGAACTTCAAATTGGTCAGCCACAGGTAATCATTAAAGAAATTGATGGTGTAAAATGTGAGCCGGTTGAGGAAATGACTATCGATTTACCAGAAAACGTTTCAGGAAAGGCTGTAGAAATGGTAACCTTACGTAAAGGTGAAATGTTAAGTATGGAAGCCAAAGGTGATCGTATGGTTTGTGAATTCATTATCCCATCTCGTGGTATTATCGGATTAAGAAACCAGTTATTAACAGCAACTGCTGGTGAAGCTATTATGGCTCACCGTTTTAAAGAATATCAACCGTTAAAAGGAGGTATTCCTGAGCGTCAAAATGGATCTTTAGTATCTATGGAAAAAGGTACAGCTATTCCTTATTCGATTGATAAATTACAAGAGAGAGGTAAGTTTTTTATCGATCCGGGAGAAGATATTTACGAAGGTCAGGTAATTGGAGAGAACTCTCGTGGAGATGATATGACGGTTAATGTTACAAAGACTAAGAAACTGAGTAACGTACGTTCGTCAGGAGCAGACGATAAGGCTAAAATTGTACCTGCAATCAAGTTCAGTTTAGAGGAAGCTTTAGAATACATTCAGAAAGATGAGTATGTAGAAGTTACACCAAACTTTTTACGTATTCGTAAAATCTTTTTAACTGAAGTTGAGCGTAAGCGAAACAAAACAGTTTAAGCTTAAATAAGAAATATAAAAGGGGATTACTAAATTGGTAATCCTCTTTTTTTATGTTCTCAGAGGTTATTAAATATTGAAATAAAAATCCTTAAATTGCAATAAGGCACTAATAAAATATAAATTAAATATGGATTTTCTTGGAGTTTCATTTACAGAATGGGTTGGATACGCAGCGATGGCCATGCTATTGCTTTCGTTTACAATGAAAGCTGTTACAAAATTAAGGATAGTAAATTCTATAGGCTGTTTGCTTTTCGTTATTTATGGTTTTATGTTGGATCCTATAGCTAAGCCTATTATTATCACTAATGGCGCTATTCTTTGTGTAAATTTATATTACCTTTTAAAAAAGTAAATCGTTTGTTTGTTGTTAACCGATAGTGTTTGTACATTTAAACTAAATTGCTACATTAACAAACCAGTTAACTTATTTCGATTAATTGAAAAAATTAATAGATTACATAAACGATAACGTTTTAATTAAAGTTACTTCGTTACAAACGACTTCTGTTGTTACCCGATTAATAGCTGGGATATTAACATCTAAAGCTATTGCGGTGTTTATTGGTCCAGTGGGGTTGGCCTTAATTGGAAATCTTCAGAATTTTGTAAGTGCATTTCAAACGGTGTCTGTCGTAGGTTTGTATAATGGCACTGTTAAATATATTTCAGAATTAAAAGAAAGTGTTACCGAGTTAAGTAAGGTGGTTTCCACTGTGTTTTATGTGGGTTTTATTTCTACGGTGTTGGTTTCTTTCTTTTGTTATTTCAACGCCGATTTAATAAATAATCTCATATTTCCTTCCTATAATAATTACGCATTTGTTATAAAAGTATTCGCATTTGTTTTGCCGTTTTATACGTTGAATATGTTTTCATTTTCTATAATGAATGGGTTTTCGAAGTATAAAATTCTTATAGTTATAAATATTATAGGACAGATATTAAGCATGTCCGTCGCACTGTTGTTAATTTATCAAAATGCGATAAAAGGGGCTTTAATATCAGTAGCTATTGCTGAATCTTTGATATTCTTGATAACCTTAGTTGGAATTATAAACAGAAGAAGCTTAATACCTCTTATAAAGGTAAAAAGTGTGAGTTTTAGGTTTTTAAAACAAATGAGTTCATACTCGTTAATGGCATTGTTTTCAGCTGTTCTTCTGCCTTTAGTTGCCATTGCTATACGAATGTATATCATGGAACATGTCGGATACAAAGACGCTGGATTTTGGGAAGCTATGACACGAATATCGAAGTACTATTTAATGATGGTTACATCTCTAATGGCACTTTATATTTTGCCTCGTTTTTCAGAAATTGAAGATGTGAAGGAATTTAGAAAAGAAGTTTTTGGTTTTTATAAACTTATAATTCCTGTTTTAGTTGTCGGATTTATAGCTATTTATTTCCTAAAGGGTATTATTGTAAATGTAATTTTAACAGAAGAATTCCGCCCGGTAGAAGACTTGTTTTTATGGCAGTTGTTGGGTGATTTCTTAAAAGTGTTATCAACTGTTATTGCCTATCAGTTTCTTGCAAAGAAAATGTTCTGGCATTATATTTTAACGGAAGCTTTTTTAATTATAGCGCTGTATACAACCAGTATATTTTTTATCGATTTGTTCGATAGTGTTGAAGGTGCTGTTGTAGCTCATTTTGTTACTTATATAATGTACTACGGAATAATTTTGCTCATTTTTGGAAGTTCATTGTTTGGGGTTGTGAGTCATGAAGAATAACTTAAGAATTTAGCAATGCAAGGACATTTTGATGATTTTAAAGTTGTAAAGTATTCTAAGGAATATTATGAACAATGGAATGATTTTGTTGCTAAGTCAAAAAATGGAACCTTTTTATTTCATAGAGATTTTATGGAATATCACAGTGATCGTTTTGAAGATTTTTCACTGCTGATATTTCAAAGGAATAAATTGCAAGCTATTTTACCAGCTAATAAATCTGGACAGGAAATATATTCACATCAAGGATTAACTTATGGAGGAGTGCTATTACCAAATAACATATCGGTAGTTAAAGTATTTTCTGTTTTTGAAGTAATTCAAAAATATTGTAAACAAATTAATATTTCCAAAATTACAATAAGGGAAATTCCTGAATTCTACTGTGATAAGCCTACTTCAGAGATTTCTTTTATAATTGGCCAAAAATATAGTTTGTTTCAGCGTCAAATGGTTTTAGCTATTGATTTTGAAAAAGGGTTTAGTATCCATAAAACTAAACTTAAACATTATAAAAAGGGAAGGGATGTTGGTTTTGAGATTAAAGAAGATGATACTTTTGATGAATTCTGGATAAATGTTTTACAACCCAGATTGTTAGAAAGATTTAATTCAAAACCTGTTCATAGATTAGAAGAAATAACTCTGTTAAAAAGAAATTTTCCTAAGAATATAAAACAATTCAATATTTATTTAGGGAATCAAATTTTGGCAGGTATTACTATTTTTGAAAATAAGAATGTTGTTAAATCTCAGTATGGAGCAACAACTTCAGAGGGTGAAAGATTTCGGGCATTAGATTATTTGTTTTTATTTTTAATAGATAAATATAAGGAAGAGGGCAAAAAGTTTTTTTCTATGGGGACTATTAGCGATAATAGTATTAAAGGGTATAATGAGGGCTTATTAAAACAAAAGGAAGAGTTTGGTTGTAATGTTTATTTACAAGATTCCTTTAGCATAGATTTATAATGATTAAGTTTTTAGATTTACATAAGCTAAATAGCAGATTTGAAAACGATTTTTTAACAGTTTTCAAGTCTTTTCTAGATTCAAGCAACTACATTTTAGGGGAAGAGGTTGAAGCTTTCGAAAAGGAATTTGCCCAATTTTGTGGTGTGCAATATTGTATTGGAGTGAGTAATGGCTTGGATGCTATTATGCTTATTTTTGAAGCATATAAAATTCTTGGTTATTTAAGAGAGGGAGATGAAGTTATAGTTCCTGCAAATACTTATATCGCTACGATATTAGCAATAAGTAATTCTGGTTTAAAACCTGTTTTAGTTGAGCCTCTTTATTCAACATTTAACATTAATCCTCAAAATATAGAACAGAAAATTAATTCTAAAACAAGGGCAATACTTGGTGTTCATCTATATGGCCAGTTATACGATTTTGATTCCTTAGAAAAAATTTGTAAAAAGTATAATTTACTTTTAATTGAAGACGCAGCCCAGGCTCATGGGGCTTCGAGAAAGGATGGACGAAAAGCAGGTAATGTTTCAGATGCCGGGGCTTTCAGTTTTTATCCTACAAAGAATTTGGGGGCTTTAGGTGATGGAGGAGCTGTAACAACAAATAATAAAGATCTGGCCGAGTTGGTTGTGAAACTTCGAAATTATGGAAGAACATCAGCTTACATTAATAAAGAAAAAGGGTTTAATTGTAGGTTAGATGAAATACAGGCTGCGTTTTTAAGAATAAAACTAAAGGAATTAAATAGCGATAATAGTAAGCGTCGTGATATTGCCAAATTTTATTTTAATAGGGTAAAATCGGAAAATATTTTACTTCCTTTTGTTTCGAATATTGAAGAGCACGTTTTTCATTTGTTTGTTGTAAGATGCTCTAAAAGAAACGAACTTAAAAAATATTTATTAAGTAAAGGCGTTGAAACGGCAATCCATTATCCTATTCCCGTCCATAAGCAGGAGGCGTACGCTGATTTAAAGGATTGTGAATTTCCTATTACCGAGCAGATTCATGATGAAGTTTTAAGCTTGCCAATGAACCCATTGTTATCGGATAAGGATTTGGAGATAATAATTAAAGCATTGGTAGAATTTGATTAACGTTTGAATTACGATAAAACATCATATAAACAAATTTTAAAATCAACTTCATTATTTGGAGGAGTACAGGTTTTTACTATTTTAATATCAGTCATCAAAACCAAGGTAGTTACTTTGTTAATAGGAGCTACAGGCTTTGGTATTTTAGGATTACTTACTACAACACTTAGGGTGGTGGTCGATTTTACTAAACTCGGGTTAGATACAAGTGCTGTTAAAGAGGTTTCTGAATACTATTCTGGAGAGAAAAAAAAGGAGTATAAAAAGTTTGTTTATATTTTAAAAAAGTTATTTTGGATAACAGGAGTTTTTGGGGCATTACTAACAATAATCTTTTCCAAATGGCTAAGCTTATGGACTTTTGGTGATTCAAAATATACTTATGCATTTATTTGGTTGTCTATTTCCGTTTTATTGGCTCAGTTAGCAAGTGGAAAAAAAGTTATACTTCAAGGCACTCATAAGTTAAGAAGATTGGCAAAGGCAAATTTATGGGGTAGTTTCTTAAGCCTTATTGTATCGGTCCCTTTATATTATTTTTTTAAACTTAATGGGATTGTACCTTCAATAGTAATAAGTTTCTTTATTAGTTACTTAGTTTTTTATTACTATGAAAAGGAAAAAGATAATGAAGTTCAGGATGAAAAATTGGGTCTTAAAGAGATTATTACAAAAAGTAAAGATGTTATTTTGCTGGGAGCAACAATGAGCCTTAACGCGCTTTTGGTGGCTTTAACATTATGGTTAATTCAAGTATATATTAGAGATAGTAGTGGGCTGGATACTGTTGGGTTTTATAATGCTGGTCTTTTGGTAATTAATTCATATGTAGGTATGGTTTTTAATGCTATGGGTACCGACTATTATCCTAGATTAGCTGCGATTAATAAAGATAAAGAGTTAATCAGTCGTTATGTTAATGAGCAAGCTGATATAGCTGTTTTAATAATTACTTGCGTTATTACTGTTTTTTTGACTTTTATACCTCAGATAATAACAGTTCTTTATACTAAGGAATTTTTTGGAATTAAAGGTTTGTTAACTTTTGGTATTTTAGGGACTTTATTTAAGGCAGTATCGTTTTCCTTAGGCTATGTAATAATTGCTAAAGGAGACAGAAAAGTTTTTTTGAAAACTTCGATAGGCTTTAATTTATTGATGTTTTTTTTATGTATTTACTCTTTTAGTTTAGGAGGATTGACAGGAGTTGGTGTAGGCCTATTAATTTATTATGTAATACATTTGGTTTCATTGAAGGTTATAATTCATAATTTGTATGGAATAACTTTGAGTAAATCTTTTTATAGAACATTCTTAATATGTTTTTGTATTTGCCTAATATCTTATTTAACAACATTTATTTCTCGGGGTATTCTTCGCTATCCAGTAATGCTAGTAGTGGTGGTTATATCTGTAATTTTTACGTGGAATGAGCTCCAAAAGAGAATTGATTTGAATTCAATTTTAAAGAATATATTTAACAGTGATAAAAATTAATCAAGGAATGTTATTGTCAAGAAAAAATATAAAGTTGATTTTATCTGTTAATTGGATAAAAACATTTTATTTTAATTTAAAAATGTTTCCTTTTGATGTTGCTATAAAATTGCCAGTCTTTTTTTATGGTAAAGTTAAATTATCAAGTCTTAGGGGAGAGGTGATAATTGATGCGCCGATAAAGAGAGGTATGATAGGTTTTGGGCAAAGATTCGAAAAAATGTCAGTGGAGAAGGGAATCTCTCAAGTTATAGTAAATGGTAAATTGGTTTTTAAAGGTCACGCTCATTTCGGTAAAGATGTTTTTTTTTGTGTAGAGGATAATGCATACTGTGAGTTTGGCTTTATGGGGTGTTTGGGATCTGATGTAAAATTGGTTTGCACTAAAGAGATAATTATAGGGGAGTGGGCTGGTATAGGTTATGAGTCTCAAGTAATTGATACCAACTCTCATCCTATGAAAAACACTCTTACAGGTCAGTATTATCCAATGAGTTCTTCAATTAGGATAGGAAATTATAATGCAATTTCCAATAGGGTATCAATTATGGGGGGGACAAAAACCCCAGATCATTGTGTAGTGGCTTCAAATAGTTTATGCAATGCTGATTACAGGCAATTTGAAAATAATGTATTGTTGGGAGGAATCCCGGCAAAATTAATTAAAACTAATTTCGCACGAGATTGGGAGATTGAAAAGGAGATGCTGAAAAAAGCTAAAAGGGTGTTATAGATTTATATTTTCTTATGTAACTTAGCAGGGTTACCAAACCAGATTTCATTATTTGGGATGTCCTTGTTTACATAAGTTAAAGCTCCTAAAATACTATTGTTTCCTATTGTGATTCCTTGATGGATAACACAATTGGTGCCTATAAAAACGTTTTGTCCAATATTGGCCCCACCAATTTGTTCTTTGTTAGTGTCAAGGTTGTTGGTCATGACCTTAGGGCAAATGTAAGTGTTGTCACCAACCTTCAATCCTCTGGCTAAAATACTATCATAGCGTATTGTTACGTTATTTCCAATTGTGCAGTTTCCCGAAGATGATACTCTAGAGTCGATATAGCAATTTTCTCCTATTATTGTTCCCTTTCTAAGTTCTACATAATTTTTTAAGATAGTATTGTCTCCAATGACTACATCATCTTCTATAATACAAAAAAAACCGATTTCAACATTTTTTCCAATTTTAGCTTTATTGGATATAATACTATTATTTATCATCATTTATTTTTCCAAGTTTTTAAATATGTGTTGGCAATATTAACATAATTATGTTCTTTTTCAATAAAACTTCTGGCGTTCCTTGAAATATTTTTAATCATATTAGGATTAAGAATAAGCCATTCAATTTTTTCGGCGATTTTATTAGAGTCTGGTAAGGCGTTAATAGCAACTGTATCTTCCTCAAGTTTGTAGTAGTCTAACCATTCTTGTTCTGCACCAGTAAAAACAACTTTTCCCTTAGCCATAGCTTCTAAAGCATTGTAGCCCTGATCGTAGGCATAAACCTGATCAAGCAAAATATGACAACTGTTGTATATTTTAATATATTCATTGTATGGAATATTTTCGGTAATAATAATTTCAACTTCATCAGGATACTTTTTTTTGATGATATTTAAAGCTTCATCGAAGAATTTATTACCTTTTTTTATGTAATTCATTCTGTTTATTCCATGAAAGATTTTAATTTTTCCATCGAAATTATTTTCAAGATATTGAATTTTATTGGTATTAATTGGGTTTGGGATTAACCCCAGATACTTTGGGTTATGTTTCAAGGGTAAATGGTAGTCTAAATCAGAAGCGATAACCCCTTTTGTGTTTTTATATAAAAATAAATGTAATTTTTTGTAGTGTTTATTTAGGTACATTAAAATAAAACGAAACTGTTTTTTTAATCTTGGGTCGTTTTGTAATGGGGTTAGAATAGAGTATTTGAATTTATTGTCGTAAGCGTATTTTACACTTATGTAATCTGTGCCACATGAAAGTAAAAATACTTTTCCGTTTTGTTTAAAAAGTTTTTTTAATAGCCAAATTTCTAATTTTGGGTGAGTTTTTAAGCTATTCTCATTAATGAGCTGAACAATGTCATAGTGCTTTAATTTTGGTAATATTTTATAAAATCTATAAGCATTTTCTAATTCTATAAAACTAATATTGGTGAGCCTATGTACAACTTTAGATAAATTAAAAAGAAATGATTTTGTAAAAAGGGAAGGGCTTATATCAATATCTATGGGGTAGTTTTTAAAATCATCTCCGCTACCAATTAGAGTAACATCATGATTTAATTTGGTTAGGCCTTCTTTTAATGAATTGTGTAATCTGCTATATTCACCTACTAATAAAATCTTCATTTAATTTTATACATTTGTTTCAAATATAGGTTTTAAATGGTTAATGTTGAAAATAAAGAAAAAGATCTGGAAATACTTATTTCAACAATGAATAGAACCTCATTAGGATTTCTTTCAAATATGTTTCCAGACGATTATATAAATTACAATATTTTAATTGTTAATCAGACTTCAAAGGCGAACATTTTAAAATCCAATTATTCAAATATTCGGGTAATTAATTCGTTTGAAAAAGGAATTTCGAAAAGTAGAAATTTAGCTATTCAAAATGCAAAAGCAGTGTATTGCTTGTTAGCTGATGATGATATACAATATCAGCAAAGTTTTTCTAAGAAAATATTAGATGCTTTTGTTGATTATAAAGAAGCAGATATTGTTACTTTTCAAATGATTAATGATAAAGGGGAATTATATAACAGATACCCAGATACAGTTAAACATGATAGAAAAACGGTTAGTACTGTAAATTCTGTGGTAATTGCATTTAGAAGAAAAAGCGTTGTTGAACATAATTTGTTTTTTAATAATTATTTTGGATTGGGATCTATATTTGAAACGGCTGATGAATACGTTTTTTTAAGAAGTTGTTTAAGAGCAAATCTTAATTTGTTTTATAAACCAATAATAATTTTAAAACACCCTTGTTATAGTTCAGGAACAGATGTGTCAAGTGATAAAGTTATTTTTGCCAGAAGTGCTGTTTTTTATAAATATAATGGAATTGTAACTTATTTTAAATTAGCTTATCATTTATTGTTGTTGTTAAAAAATAATGATTTATACTTCAGTCAACTTTTTATAAAGTACAAAGCAGGTCTTAAAGGGATTTTAAAATATAAATCTTTGCTAAGACAAGGATTAGAAATTAGAAATAGTTAATATGCATATTGAAAAGAATACATTTAGTTTAATAGAAATTCCTAAAATTATTGATGAAAAAGGTAGAGGAAACTTATCCGTTATAGAGAAGGATGGTGTCCCTTTCGATATTAAGAGAGTATATTATCTGTATGATGTGCCTAGCGATGCGTATCGAGGGGGACATGCGCATAAAGAGCAATTGGAATTGTTAATTGCTCTAAGCGGAAGCTTTGAGGTTGTTTTAGATAATGGTTTTGAGAAGAAAAAAGTAATGCTCAATAAACCAAATATTGGGTTGTTAATTCCAACTGGCGTCTGGAGAGAATTGGAGAATTTTTCATCTGGATCTGTATGCTTAGTGTTGGCGTCTGATGTTTTTAATGAAAATGACTATATTAGGAATTATAGTGACTTTAAATTATTTGTAGGCGCTTAAATAGATGTTGTTTTCTAAAAGAATACTCTGAATTTTTTTTATGAGTCTTAGAATATTATTGGGGCAATGTAATAATACTTTTTGCTTTAGATTAATATTATTAAAATCTATTTCAGATTTCAACTTTTCATAAAGTTGTTTTTCGTTATTCATTTTACATCTTAAAGCAACAGCATATCTATTTACATCAAGATATAGTTTTAATGATTTATTTTCCAGTTCATATGAACGATAGTTGTTTATAAAATTATAGCGTATCTCATTTCTTTCATATTTGGATAAACTGTTTTCTATGTTTTTTTTGTAGATCATCGTTATTCTGGGGTTGAAACAAACGTCATATTTAAGAGCAAATCGAATCCATAAATCTATATCTTCGGCGATTTCAAATTTAGAATTGAAAGCACCGATTGCTAAAAATGATGTTTTTTTGAAAGCCACTGCAGAAGTCCAGGCTACAGAATTTATAATGCTACTTTTAAAATAGTCTTTTATAATAATAGGAGAAGAGCTATAATTAAAATTAAATAGCGCAGGTTTAATAGTTTTGTTCTTGAATTCTATTTCATAATTATTGCAATATAAACCTGCATCAGGAAATAAATGAATTTGCTTTTTTAATTCTTCAAGATGGTTTGTGTGCCAAAAATCATCAGCATCTAGGAGGGCTATGTAATTTCCTTGTGATAAGCTTATACCATTGTTTCTCGCCGTTGACGCTCCTGAATTTTCCTGATTTATAATTTTAAATCTTTTATCACTGATTTCTTGTACTTTGCTTAGACTAGAATCTGTGGAGCCATCATTAATAATTATAACCTCAAAATCAGTAAAGGTTTGATTAATAACACTATTTAATGTTTTTGTTATGTTGTCTTCCTTGTTGAATAGAGGGATTATTACTGAAAAGAATGGCATTATTTTTTTAGATTAATATATGAAAAGTAGGTAATTCTAAAAAGGTCAAATAAGAAAAGATATGGTCGCCTTGAAATTAAATTGTATTTTAAGAGACCATCGAAAATAACGTGAAATCCTGCAAAAAGATAATTTAATTTAAACTTTTTTAAGGATATAAAAATGTTTAAAAAGGTTACAAAGTTGGGGTCGATAATTCCTGTTCGATATATTGAATTTAAGTTATTTAAAGCTTTTTGCGTTTTAACATAGTATACAGTATTTAAGTCTACGTCGTTATGCAGAACTGGATTGTCAATGTGGTACACCGAAGCATGATGTTTTTTTAAGTTAAATGCAAATATGGTGTCTTCATGCCCATATTCCTTAATGGTTTTATCAAAACCAATTTTGTTAAAAATCTCTTTTTTTATTAAAGTGTTATTAAAAAGTGTAGATTTATAAATGTTTTTATTTCTTTGGGTAGAGGTTGTGTCTTCCCTGTATGTTCCATATTTCCATCGCAGTTTTCTTGATGAGGATACAGTTTTTGGATGAATTCTTCCACCGTACACAACATCTGTATCTTTTTTTATAGCTTCAATATAATTTGAAATATAATTGTTATTTGGAAGTAATGAATCTCCATCTACAAATAAAAGTAAATTGTATTTTGAAGCATCGGCAAGTATATTTCGATTATTACTTAAGCCAACATTTTCAGAAAGCGTTTTAAATCTTGAATTATGTAGTTGGTTGATTTTGTTATTGTCTTTATTCAGGTCAGATTGAGAGCCATCATCAATACATATTATTTCGAACTCTATGTTGCACTCAAGAGCTTGTTTTTCCAATTGACAAGCAAGCGGATATACATTGTAATTATATGTAGGGATTAAAATTGATAGCATTTACTTTGTTACGATTAGAGTTGTTTCAGGAGAAAGAAAGCCGTAAATAACGTCATCATCAGTTTTTAAGAAATTAATAACTTTAACTTTAAAACCTGTTTGTTCCAATCTTAATTTAAGACCTTTAATTGAATAAACTCTTACATGATCATGTTGTCCGAAGTGAATATTTCTTTCTTCAGGAGTAACAACGGATACGTCTTCATAAATATCACCATCTTTAAAAGGGGTTTGAATATAAATTGTTCCTGTTGAATTTAAAACTCTGTAGAGCTCTTTCATGGCTTTTAGATCATCAACGATATGTTCTAAAATGTGATAACATATAATGGTGTCAAATTTAGAGTTTTCTTGGTTGATATCTGTAATATCAAATTTATATTCAGCTAAAAATTCATCTTCATAATCTGTGCTGAAATATGAAAGGGATTCAATTTTTTTAAGGTTTCTATACAGGCTTCTTGATGGTGAAAAATGAAGAATATTACCTGTTATGTGGTGGTTGTCATTTAATAGTTTCCATAAGCGTCGGTTTCGTGACAAACTACCGCAAGACGGACATAGCAAATCTCCATTCTTTAGTCTAATAAATTTACGTAGTTTATAATTGCAAATATTACATGTATGGTTATTGCCTAAATATAATAAACTATAAACCGATCTAAAAAACAATTCATTTTCAAAAAGTAATTTTTTTGGAATTAAAGCTGCAATGCTGTTTTTAATGAAGTCATACATAAACTACCCCTTCCTTTGCACCACTTCATACACCTGATTCTCGTCACATTTTAAGGTCTTGCTTGGGTATTTCAATAACAACGCATAATCGTGGGTAGCCATTAAAATAGTGTTGCCATTTTTGTTGATATCCTGAAGCACTTCCATCACCTCAATACTCGTTTGCGGATCTAGATTTCCTGTAGGTTCATCGGCAAGAATAAGCTCAGGATTATTAAGTAATGCTCTTGCAATGGCAATGCGTTGTTGTTCCCCGCCCGATAATTCGTGTGGAAACTTAAAGCCTTTTGTACTCATGCCAACTTTGGTTAAAACTTCTTCAATTCTGTTAGTCATCTCTTGCTTGTCTTTCCAGCCAGTTGCTTTTAAAACAAATAGTAAATTATCATTAACAGTACGATCTGTTAGAAGTTTAAAATCCTGAAAAACGACACCAAGTTTTCTACGTAAATAAGGGATGTCTTTCTCTTTTAAACCATTCAGGTTAAAATCTACAATATGTCCTTCACCTTTGGTAAGTGGTAAATCTCCATATAGTGTTTTCATAAAACTACTTTTACCAGTTCCTGTTTTTCCAATTAAGTAAACAAAATCTCCTTTATTTATTTCAACGTTTATGTTAGATAGTACTAAACTCTCTCCCTGAAATATAGAAGCATCTTTTAATTGTAAAATAGGATTTGACATAGGTTTTAAATGAAAAGTTTTTATGTGTTGTAAATGTATTATTTATAAGTTGAAACTTAAAAATTAATGTTTAAAAAGTTTTTTGGCTATAAGTTAAAACGCTGATTATCTCTCGTTATTTTTCAATTTTTAATAAGTCGGTTTATAATTATAGCACGATTATTGCGTTATACCTTTTATATAAATTATCTTTGATTTTAAATTAAAAAAACGAATCGTTAATGATTAAAATAAATAGTGTTTCTCTTTTGATGGCCCTCGGAATAAGCTATCAGATTTCAGCACAACAATCGGCTGTGTATACCAGCGATTTAGTAGATTATCAAAAGGCTTTGTCGCTTTATAATAATCAACAGTATATGGCAGCTCAGGCATTATTTAGTAATGTTAAGAAGCAGCATAAAGAAGAAGGTTTACAGTCTGATTGTACCTATTACATTGCCAATTGTGCTGTGCGTTTAAATCAGCAAAATGCCGATAAACTTGTAGAGCGTTTTGTTGAAGACTACCCAACAAGTACCAAAAGAAATACCGCCTATTTAGATGTAGCCGATTATTATTTTGCCAACGGAAAATATGCTTATGCCAGGAAGTGGTATGATAAAGTAGATGAAGGTGGTCTTGCTTACAGCGATAAAGAAAAGTTTTATTTTAATAACGGATATTCAGCTTTTGCAGCAAAGCAATATGGTGATGCCAGAAAGTATTTGTCGCGTGTAGAAAGCTCTAAAGAATATGGCTCTCAGGCTAAATATTACATTGGGTATATGGCTTATGAAGGAGACGATTATAAACAAGCGAATCAGTACTTCGATCAGGTTAGTGACCAGGAGCGTTACAAAGAAAAGCTGTCGTATTATCAGGCCGATTTAAATTTCAAACTTGGGAATTTTCAGAAGGCTATCGATTTAGCTAAAGCTCAGTTGAAAAAGAGTAATCGGGATGAGGTTTCCGAACTTTCAAAAATTATAGGAGAGAGTTATTTCAACCTTGAACAATATGCAGAAGCCATCCCATATTTAAAAGCCTATAAGGGTAAAAAAGGGAAGTGGAATAATACCGATTTTTATCAGTTAGGTTACGCGTATTATAAGCAAGGGGATTACGAAAATGCGGTTTCAGAATTCAATAAAATTATTGGTGGAACCAACAGCATTGCCCAAAATGCATATTATCATTTAGGAGAAAGCTACATAAAATTAGGTAAAAAGCAGGAGGCATTAAATGCTTTCAGAAATGCGTCTCAAATGGATTTCGATTTAAAAATTCAGGAAGATGCCTATTTAAATTATGCCAAAATTAGCTACGAGATTGGTAATGCGTATCAGTCGGCACCTCAGGTGTTAACCGGGTATTTAGACAAATATCCGAAATCGACACAACGTGAAGAAATAGAAACTTTATTGATCGATTCATATATTACTTCTAAAAATTATCAGGAAGCTCTGCGTTTATTAGAAGGGAAAAATAGTTTTGAAAATAAAGTGGCATATCAAAAAGTAGCATTTTATCGTGGTTTGGAATTGTATAACGATAATCAGTTTTTGGAAGCTCAGAAGATGTTTGAATCATCTCTTAAAGAACCACGTGATGCCAATTACACAGCCAGAGCAACATTCTGGAAAGCCGAAACAGATTATAATTTAACAAATTATGATCTTGCTTTAGTGGGTTTTAAGCAGTTTAAACAACAAAGTGGAGCAACGACAACACCTGAGTATGAAAATATTGATTACAATTTAGCTTATACCTATTTTAAACTTAAAAGTTACGATCAGTCTGCGAAGTTTTTCAGTTCCTTTATTGCTGCAACAAAGCAGCGCGATAATGTAAGGTTGAATGATGCATATCTACGTTTGGGAGATGCGTTTTTTGTGTCAAGTAGCTATCAGAATGCTATTAACGCCTACGAAAGTGCCATTAAATTAAACGCTATTGAATCGGATTACGCCTTCTTTCAAAAAGCGATTAGTGCAGGATATATAGGTAAAGATTCTAAAAAGATTAGCGAACTTGAAGAATTTATTTCAGCTTATCCAAAGTCTAAATTACGTGACGATGCCATGTACGAATTAGGTAATACTTTGGTTAAGGTGAATCAATCGGATAAAGCGATGCGTGCTTACGATCGATTAAATTCGGAATACCGAATGAGCTCGTTTGTGCCAAAATCATTATTGCGCCAAGGGTTAGTTTATTATAATGGAAACCAAAACGAACAGGCTTTAACTAAGTTTAAAAAAGTGGCAGCGGAATATGAAGGGGCACCTGAAGCCGTTCAGGCGGTAGCGACAGCACGACTTATTTACATAGATATGGGACGTGTTGATGAATACGCAAGTTGGGTAAAAACCTTAAATTATGTAGAGGTTACCGATGCCGATTTAGACAATGCAACCTATGAGGCAGCCGAAAAACAATATTTAGATAATAATGCCGATAAGGCTATTAAACAATTCAATGGGTATTTAAATCAGTTCCCTAACGGATTACATGTGTTGCAATCGCATTTTTATGTGGCTCAGTTGTACTACAAACAAAATTTATCGGCTAATGCAGCACCTCATTACGAGTATGTTGTTGGTGTGCCACAAAATGAATTTACAGAAGTTGCACTTTCTAGATTATCACAATATTATTTAGAACAAAAAGATTGGAACAAGGCCATGCCTTTACTTGAGCGTTTAGAGAGTGAGGCCAGCTTGCCTCAAAATGTCGTGTTTGCACAATCGAATTTAATGAAAGCTAATTACCAGTTAGAGCATTATAATGAAGCCGTTTCTTATGCCGAAAAGGTATTGTCGAATTCTAAGATTGATAATAAAATTCAGGGTGATGCCCATATTATTATTGCACGATCAGCGATGAAAACGGGTAATGAAGCTAAGGCTAAAACGGCATATGCACAGGTTGAAGCTGTGGCCACCGGCGAAACAGCAGCCGAAGCTCTTTACTATAATGCTTACTTTAAAAATAAGTCAGGTAGTTATGAAGCTTCAAATGTTGCGGTGCAAAAATTGGCTAAAGATTATTCAGGGTATAAGTATTATAGTGCCAAAGGTTTGGTGTTAATGGCAAAGAATTTTTATCAGCTAAACGATGCTTTTCAGGCGACTTATATTTTAGAAAGTGTGATTGAAAACTTTAAAGAGTTTGACGATGTGGCAGAAGAAGCAAGTAAAGAATTAAGGGCTATAAAGGCAAATGAGGCCAAAACCAATTCGTCTGTTCAACCTGAAGGTAATTAACCCCGAAATCTAAAAACGAAAACAAGAACTTATGCGAAAGCAAATCAAACATATTTTAACTGCTGCGGTAACCTTTACAGGTGTGGCAGCATTTTCACAAAATAACCCGAAAGATACTTTAAACACAGGAGTTATTGATGTAGTTAAACCGTATACACCAACAATTTCCGATGCGTTTAAGGTGAAGGAAGTGCCAACTTTAGATGATAAAACTACCGAAACTAAAAAGGATATTAAATATAATATTTTTTCATTTCCGGTAGCTTCAACATTCACACCGGCAAAGGGGAAGGCAGAAGGTATTGAAAAGGCTAAACCAATAAAATTATTTGATAATTATGCTACTTTGGGTGTAGGCTCTTATACAACACTTATAGGTGAGTTGTATGTAAACCATGCGTTAAGTAGAACTGAAACCGTAGGAGGGTATTTTAGCCATCATTCTTCTGGTGGAGGAATTGCCGATCTTGTTTTAGATGATAATTTTTCAGATTCTAAAATCAACGTGAATTATGCTTCGCGTTTACGATACATGTCCTGGAAATTGGAAGGAGGCTTCCAGCATCAAAACTATAATTGGTATGGTGTTCCAGAATCTCAGATCGATCAGGTGCAGCTTGACGGTATTCAGGTAGATCATAAATTTAATAATGCTTATGTTGGCGGAGACATCACCTTTGAAGATACCTATTTAAACTCAGGAACTGCGTTGTTCAGGCATTTTGGAGATAATATGGGGTCTGGTGAAAATCGCTTTGTTTTAACTGGTAAAGCCGATATTCCTATTAATTATGAAGAAATAGCAACCGAACTTAAAATTGATTATCTAGGGGGGCGTTTCGATAGAAGTTATAATCTGGAAGAAGAAATAAAATATAGTAATTTTCAAATAGGCTTGTCGCCAACCTATCAGTTAAAACAAGACGATTTAACTTTAGATTTGGGGGTGTCTGTTTATTTTATGAGCGATATTGAAGCCAGCGATAATAAACTGTTTATTTATCCAAATATTTCGGCAAGTTACAGATTGGTAAGTGAGGTGTTAATTGCATATGGGGGAATTCAAGGTGACTTACAACAAAATTCATATTACGATTTTGCTAAAGAAAATTCGTTTGTGTCTCCCACATTATTTGTTCAGCCTACCGATCAGTTATATAATGCATTTGCTGGAATAAAAGGAAAAGTTACCAGTAATATGAGCTATAAGTTTGCCGGCCACTATATTTCAGATAAGAGTAAAGCCTTATTTAAAAACAATGCTATTCAAACAGAAAATCAAATGAATTATTCTTACGGAAATTCTTTTGGTGTTGTTTACGATGATATGAAATCGTTTGGTGTATCTGGAGAATTAAGTGTCGACCTAAATCGAAACTTTACGGCATCGTTGAAAGGACAGTATTTCGCATATTCAACTAATAACGAGGAGGAGGCCTGGAACTTGCCAGATTTTAAAGGTTCGTTGTTCTTAGATTACCAGATAGATGAAAAATGGTTTGCAGGAGCTAATATTTATTTTGTAGGTAAACGTAAGGATCAATATTACGTTGCCGATCCACTTGTAAATTCAACACCGATAACAATTAGTTTAGATGGCTATTTTGATGCTAACGCTCATGTAGGTTATCATATCACAGAACAGCTTTCCATTTTTGCTAAAATGAATAATATGGTGAGTCAAGGTTATCAACGTTGGCAAAACTTCCCGGTACAAAGTTTTCAGGCCTTGGCCGGAGCAACTTATAAATTCGATTTTTAAAAAAAACTTTTTCATATACTCAAAGAAGCCTGCGATGAGTCGCAGGCTTTTGTGTTTGTAAGGGTTTTTGTGTTATTTTGTCCACCTGGATTTTTATCTTTTAAAAATGTTAGATTGACACTTTGTTTTAATAAAAGAAAATTTATATTTATTAAATTTTTAACAAAAGCCTTAATTCTATAAACTAATTTAACTTGATAGCTGAAAATTCAGAAATTACAGCAAAATCATTCAAAGGGATATATTATTCCATGTATCCACGATTACTTTCATTTAGTTTAAAATATGTAAACGATCAATTTGTTGCAGAAGAGGTTGTGGAGGAATGCATGCTGTATTTATGGGAGAGAAGAAAGGACCTGCAAAACATAAAAGATTTAAAGTCTTACCTGTACACTATGGTAAAAAACAGGTGTTATGCTTATCTTAGAAATAACTATAAAGAAATACCATTAGAGGCTGTAAATACCGAGTTGCTTTCTCAGGAAGATCAGTTTATCATCGAAGAAGAAACTCATGCTATTTTGATGAAGGCTGTTGAGGAATTGCCAGAAAAATGCAAAAAAGTATTCAAAATGTCTTGTATTGATGGTATAAAATATAAAGATATCGCAGCAGAGATGGATATTACAGTAAATACTGTTAAATCTCAGAGATCAAGGGCTATTGAGCTTCTTAAACGAAGCTTAAAAGATCAATCATTTGTTGTGATTTATTTATCAATTTTGTTAAAAACACAAATTTTTTAAAAATTTTTTCCACCCATTCCGTATTTATTTTACTCTTACTATAAAAACATTGTATTATTAATAAATTGATAATGTTTTAGTGAACTAAATATGAGCAGAAAATTGTATTCAAAATATAAAATTGCCGAGTTGATTAGTAAATCTCTAATGGGGACTATAGAATCGACGGAACAAGCAGAGCTTGATACCTGGCTGCAGAATGAAGAAGCTTCCAAGTTGTACAACGAAATTTGCAATCAAAACAAATTGAGCGATAAATATGAATTTTATCAATCTTTAAATACCGATAAAAATTTCAATCAACTTCAACAAAAGATTAAAAAATCTAGCAGGGTAAGACAAATTAAAAGCGTATTAAAGTATGCAGCTGTTGTGGTTATCCTTCTTGGGGTAACTTTTTATTGGCAAAATCGAGCTTCAGAGCAAGAACAGAAAGTATCTCAGGAAATATTAAATGAAATTAAACCAGGGTATTCTCAAGCGACCTTGATTTTGGCTGATGGTACCGAAATCGCTTTAGATTCACATAAAAATGAGAGTATTCAAACCAATGGAGTAAGTTCTATTCAAAATAAAGATAACGTTCTTGAATATAAAGAATCAAATCAAGAAGCTTTAGCTTCGGTAGGTTATAATACCTTACATGTGCCACATGGTGGAATTTATAGTGTGGTATTACCGGACGGAACCAAAGTTTGGGTGAATTCGGCATCATCAATTACCTATCCAGAAGCTTTTACAGGAAACACCAGAGAAGTTGAATTGTCTGGGGAAGCTTATTTTGATGTGGTTAAAAGTGATAAGAAGTTTATTGTTAAAACAAATACGTTAAATGTTACTGTTTTAGGTACTTCTTTTAATGTAAGTGCATACGATGATGACGAATTTTTCGCAACAACTTTGGTAGAAGGAAAAGTAGAGTTAACATCTCAACACGCTGGTAGTATTGTGTTAGAGCCAAATCAGCAAGGTTATTACATAAAAGGAAACAATCATATTCAATTAAACCAAAAAATAAGTGTTAGAAACTATACATCATGGAAAGATGGTAAATTTTATTTCGAACACGAACCACTGGAAAACATACTAAAAAAATTAGGCAGATGGTATGATTTTAAAGTGAATTTTGAGGAAGACAAAATTAAAAAAGTGGTATTTACTGGGGTTGCTCGAAAGGATAATGAGTTGAGAAGCTTAATGGATATGATTGCAAAAACAGCACGAATAGATTATAAAGCATATAAAAACCAAAATAAGACTATTGAAGTGAAAATATTGAAAAAATAACAGTGAAAAAAAACCGATTGATATTGGCAGTATCAACCGGTTGTAAAATGCTGTTGATTAACTAAGTGACTAAAAATAATTAACCAATTTTAACACGTAAATGTATGAAAAAAAACTTTTCAAGAGAAACGTATTTTCTTCTCAGGCGATTCATGCCACAAATTCTAAGCATTATGAGGCGATCAATGTACTTGTTTATTATTTTATTCAATATCGGTGCTTTTGCATTTTCACAAAAAATCACATTAAATCTCAATGGCGTTACTCTCCATGAAGCCTTAAGAACAGTTGGGGATAAGGCTAATATCGATTTCTTTTATAGTGATGATGAGTTAGATATTAATAGAATTGTTAATGTAGAATTTGTTGATACTGATGTAGAAGTAATTGTTACATCTTTAATAGGTGCTGGTTTCAGATTAGAAGAGCAAAGTAACGGCTTATATTTAATTGTACCAGTGGAAGAAATACAACAGGGAACCCTGGTTAGTGGTGTGGTTACCGATGAAATCGGTCAGCCTTTACCGGGAGTAACTGTTTTAGTAAAAGAAACCAAAAAAGGTGTTAGTACCGATTTTGATGGTAATTATAAGATTATAGTTGAAAAGGGACAAACGCTGGTATTTAGCTATGTTGGTTTTAAATCTCAAGAATTAGTTTACGAAAATCAAAAAAGTATAACTGTCAAGCTTTCCGAAGATATCTCGGCTTTAGATGAGGTCGTTGTTACGGGTATTGTAGAGCGTAAAAAAGATACCTACACAGGAGCAGTAAATACTGTAAGTGGAGAAGAACTTAAAGCTATTGGTAATGTTAATGTAATAGAAAGTTTAAAAACATTAGACCCTTCCTTTATAGTTCTCGAGAATAATCTTCAGGGATCTAACCCTAATGTGCTGCCAAACATTGAGGTAAGAGGGAAAACGAGTATTTCTAACGAAGACTTAAGAGACGAGTATGGAGCCGATCCAAACAGTCCTTTATTTATTTTAGATGGATTTGAAACCAACCTCCGTACCATTGTAGATTTAGATATGAACCGTGTGGCTTCCATTACTATTTTAAAAGATGCTGCTTCTACTGCTTTATATGGTTCTAAAGCTGCAAATGGTGTTGTTGTTGTAGAAACGATTAAACCCAGAGAAGGTCAAATTCAAGTAAGTTATACGGGTGATTTTACTGTAGAGGTTCCAGATTTAAGTGATTATAACTTAATGAATTCAACAGAGAAATTAGAATATGAGCGCTTAGCAGGTATGTGGACTTATTATATACCAGATATGCAAGTACAAATAAGATATGATGAATTATATAACGAAAGGTTAGCCGATATCCTTAGGGGGGTTGATACCTATTGGTTAAGTGAGCCGGTTCGTACAGCGGTATCGCAAAGGCATTCTGTTACAGGAAGTGGAGGTTCTGAAGCACTTCGTTTTAATGCAGGATTTAACTATCGCGATGGTCAAGGTGTTATGAAAGGTTCTGGTCGTGATACCTGGGGAGGTAATGTCGATTTAATTTATCGTAATGGTAAAGTGAATATATCTAATAGATTATATGTAAGTGGGTATCAAGCCGAAGAATCTAATTATGGTTCATTTTCAAATTTTGCCAATGCTAATCCTTACTATAGAAAATATAATGAGTTTGGTGAAATTACACGATATTTAGATAATTCACTACGAGGTGATTTGGTAAATCCGTTATATCAAACATTATTAAATAGTAGCGATCAAACGAACGGGTTTAGCATCCAAAATAACTTTGGGGCGATTATAGATCTTACTTCAAAATTAAGATTGCAAGGAGGGCTTCAAGTAAGAAAGTCTTTAACAGAAAGAGAAGTATTTGTCGATCCGGAAGATCCAAGATTTGACGATAATAGTTTTTTCGAAAAAGGAACTTACAACAATACAGAAACTCAGGCTTTTAGTTATATGGCTAATGCGATGTTAGTTTATAACAATGTTTTTGCAGAAAAGCACAGTTTAACCGTTAACTTTAGAACTGAAATTGAAGAACAAAATAATGAGGTTTATGGTACTAAAGCTGTAGGATTTCCAGCGGGAGCAAATCCTAACCCTAGTTTCTCATTTAGCTATAGTCCCGATTCAAAACCTAGCTATTCAACAAGAAAATACCGTCGTAATAACGTTATGGGATCTTTAAATTATTCTTATGACAAACGTTATTTAGTAGATTTTAACTATCGTTTAGATGGATCAACAGCTTTTGGGTCTAACGAACAATTTTCGCCATTCTGGTCGGCAGGTTTTGGTTGGAATATTCATAATGAAAAAGGATTTAATTCTAATACTATAAACTTATTACGTTTAAAACAAACCTTTGGTTATACAGGTAATCAAAATTTAGGTAGTGTTGCTTCAACATCTGTATATGCTTACGGAAATACTATTAATATACTTGGTGTAGGGACAGAGCTGGTGACTTTTGCAAACGCTAATCTGGAATGGCAACGTACCTACGATACCAACTTAGGTTTAGATTTTGGTCTATTTAACAATAGGTTAGACGGACAGTTTAACTTGTATAGAAAAAATACCGATCCGTTAATTGTGCCAGTTAGTTTAGCATCATCAACAGGTCTTGTAGGTTACCCATTAAATGTAGGTCGATTAGAAGTTAGAGGTTTTGAAGCACTTATAAATTATAAAGTGATTAACAATACCCAAAAAGACTTTATGTGGCGTGTTGGTTTAACAGGAGCTACCGCTAAAACAGAATACGATGGTTTTGGAAACAAACTTCAGGATTTAGATGAAGATGCTATTGCAAGTGGCTCTTTATTAAGATACAGAGACGGTTATAGCCCAGACGATATATGGGCAGTACCATCTATGGGTATCGACCCTGCAACAGGTAAAGAAGTGTTTTTAAAGAAAAACGGACAAACCACTTTCGATTATGATTACCAAGACGAAGTGGTAGTTGGAAATTCAAGACCAACGTTTGAAGGTGTGTTTAGTAATTTTGTTAGTCTTAAAGGATTCACCCTTGGTGTAAATTTAAGATACCGTTTTGGTGGTCAACAATTTAACAATGCCCTATTTAATAAGGTAGAAAATATTGGTTATTGGGGCGTTATTAACAACCAGGATAAAAGAGCACTTTACGATAGATGGCAACAGCCTGGAGACCTGGCTCAATTCAAAGATATTTCAGATACCGATTCAGTGCCAATTTCTTCACGATTTGTACAAGATGAGAATGTCATCATTGGTGAGTCTATCAATTTTGGATATAGAGCAACAAATAAAGGCTGGATTGAGGCTATCGGAATGAAATCGTTACGTTTTAACGCATACATGAACAATATATTTAGAGTGTCTTCGGTATTAGCAGAAAGAGGTATAGATTATCCTTTTGCACGTTCGGTATCGTTTAGTATTAACGCAACATTTTAATAAGTAAACTATAAAAATATTATGAAAAACATCTTAAATAAAATAACATGTATAGTAATGATAGGGGCATTTACAGCCTGTAGTGATTACTTAGATGTTACACCTGAAGATAAGTTGTTGGAATCGCAGCTTTACAGTACCGAAGCAGGTATTAATAATCAACTTAACGGGGTCTATCATAAATTAACTTCAGAACCATTATATGGAGGAAGATTAACAATGAGTACCATGGAAGTGCTGGGACAACGTTATACATTTCCAAGAACAGATTCGTACTATACACCTTTTAGAACCTATAATTATTCTAACGGAAGTGTTAGAGGTGCTTTCGAAGGTATCTGGACAAACGCGTATAATGCTATTCTTAATTTAAACGACTTAATTACGAACATTGATAAGTATAATGTTTTAAATGAAGAGACATCTCAGCTTTATAAAGGAGAAGCCTATGGGCTTCGCGCCATGATTCATTTTGATTTATTACGAATTTTTGGTCCTGTTTATAGTTTAAACCCAGATAATATTGCCATTCCGTATTATACTGAAGCTAAGGCTGAAAACGGAGAATTGTTATCGGCAACCGAAGTCATTAATTTGGTACTGGCAGATTTAGATATGGCAGAAGAATTCTTAGCTAATGATGCCATTATAGGTAGTACGCCTCCATCATCGAATTACGATTATAACGTGAGACAACTACGTTTTAATTATTATGCGGTAAAAGCACTTCAGGCCAGAGTAAATTTGTATGCAGGAAATACAGAGGAAGCTTATACAGCAGCAAAGTTTGTTATCGATGAAACTGCCGCGACTTTCCCATGGACGGCACCAGCAGCTATTATTTCGGCAGGTGGAGATCCAGATCGTGTTTTTTCTAAGGAAGTTATTTTTGGGCCACAGAATGTTGAACTTTACAGAAGACATGATGCTTTGTTTTCAGATAAATTAAGAGCAACGTCTGTATTGTATTATAGCGAAGCGCGTTTAACTCAGTTGTTTGAAGATAATGAAAACGATTATCGTTACAATTCAACATGGATTAGACCAACTTCAGGTGAAATTACTTTTAAAACCTTCTACAAATTTGCCGATGTAGCCGAAAGTCGTATGAACTTTAGGTATATGCAGCCTTTAATCAGAAAATCAGAGATGTATTATATTTTGGCAGAAACAGAAACCGATGAAACTAAAGCTTTAGAGTATTTAAATACAGTTAGATATAATAGAGGTTTAATAGATGTAGAGGCAGGTGTAGATATTCAGGCTGAAATTCAAAAAGAGTACATGAGAGAATTTTATGGTGAAGGACAAATATTTTTCTATTACAAAAGACTTAACATAGAGAAAATAACAAATGCCAATTCAAACTCATCAAGATCGTTTGTAACAATGACACCTGAATCTTATGTGGTCCCATTACCAGAGTCTGAATTAAAATACCAATAGAGTTAAAAACAATTTATATGAAAAAAATCATTCTATATATAACAGCAGTGTGCTTGAGTTGTTTTACAATGGCATGCGATGAAGACACTTTAAATACGTATAGTGCAAAGGATAATATTTATTATACCTGGCCTGTTGAAGGGGTTAGATTAGAAGGGGCAACGGTTTATCCAGATAGTCTGGGGAATACATTTGCTTTTCAGCCTGCCGAAATAACTGAAACAGTTTTTAACTTAAAAGTTTCAGTGCAAGGTAAAGTTGTAGATTACGATCGAGAAATAAAAGTAAATATTGGGGCAAATAGTACAGCCAAACAAGGTGTACATTTCGATTTGCCGGAAAAAATAATTTTTGGAGCGAACAAAGCTTCCGATGTTATCCCTATTACATTTTATAGAACTTCAGATATGAAAGAGAATTCATACACTCTAGTTTTAGAACTTGTAGAAGGTGGAGACTTTTCAGTAGATATGAAAGACGAAGTTATCGACCCTTTAACCCAGGAGAAAAGAAGCTTTTCAGTATTTCAGTTAACCATCAACGATATTTTACGAACGCCAAAATTTTGGTACTGGTATTATTTAGGAGATTTTTCGGCTAAGAAAATGATTTTATTAACTGAACTTTTTGGAATTCCCTTAGATTTTTATGAAACTACCGATGGATACGAATACGATTTGATGAAATATCAAGGACTTTATACACAACGTTATTTAAACGAAAGGGAAAAAGCAGGAGAACCTATTTTAGAAGATGATGGAACCCCAATGATTATGGGACCTAATGTTCAAAATTAAAAAACGCAGATTATGATAAACAAAATAAAATATTTAGCAGTACTCGTTTTAAGTGTTTGCCTAATGCAATCTTGTTCTGAAGATTTGGGTAATTACGATTATACCGATATAAATGAAGTGATTTTTGGAAATATCGAAGAAAGTTACAGCGCCCTTTTAGGGGAGCCTTTCGAGGTGCGACCAGAGCTTAGCTTTACCAAAGATGAAATTGGCAACGAAGATGATTATGAATACGAATGGATTGGTATAAAATTAGGAGGACAATTAATAGCCTCTGAAAAAGATGTGGCTCTCGGAACAGATAAAAATTTAATAATGGAAGCTGTTCAAATTCCACCTGGAGAATATACCATTCATTATCGCGTAACCGATAAAAAAACAGGTGTACAATGGAAAACAGATTTCGATTTAAGCGTAGCCAGTACAATTTACGAAGGGTACATGTTACTTTGCAACGATAATGGTACGGCGCGTTTAGATATGTTATCACTAATTAATGGGGAATACAAGTCTATTAATGATGTGTTAGCGTATTCAGGATCATCACTTAAGTTAGAAGGTGCGCCAAAATTTGTGTACTGTTATCCTTATGAGTACGGTTTTTATGGAATTTACGTGACTTCTGAAGGTACAGGAACAACAAAAATCCATCCTGATACTTTCGATTGGAAACCAGAGTATTATTTGTCTTATGAGATGATGGATTTAAGTGTACCTACAGATTTGGGAGCAGATTTTATAAATATAACTTCTTTTGGATCTAATTGCTCTATAATGGGTAAAGATGGTAATTTGTATTACTATTTAAGAGTACTGGGGTTTAGATATTCTGTGCCTATAAATATTGTGGTAAGTGAAGCACAAACCTTTAAGGCGTCGCCTTATATTGCCGAGTGTTTATTATTTATTGATATTGTTTACGATGAAGATAACCAACGTTTCTTAAAACATACCTATAACCAGCAAAGCTGTAGTTTATTACCTGAAGGGACGTTATTCGATTATAATACGGGTAAAGATTTGGTTTATATGACCCGTACCGAATATAATGGTGGTGAAGTACACGCTATACTTAAAGACCCGGCAGATTCTAAGATGTATTTAGCCAGAATGTCTGTTGGTATAACAGGAAGTGTTAAGCAGGTATATTACGAAGAAATTCCAACCGAAGTTGCACAGGTTATGGCACAGTCTAAAGATTTCGCTATTAGCCCTGAATTTGGTTATCTGTTTTATAATGATGGAAGTAAAGTTTACGAGTACGATTTTAGTTTAAAACAATCAAAAGTGGTTTTAGATAAAGGATCGGAAGAAATAACATTAATGAAATTTGAAAATAAAGGTAATGTGCCAAGTAGTGTTGTTAAGCAATTACACGTATATACTTACGATGATGCTACACAAAACGGAGCTGTAGAGCGTTACATTGTACCACCAGTTAATGGTGATTTAGAATTATCTACAAGATTTGATGGTTTTGGTAAAATAGTGAGTGCTTCTTACCGTAAACGTTAAAAGTTATATTTAGAAGAAAGGAGAAGTTTCTCTTCTCTTTTCTTCTTTTTTTATTCAGATAAAATTAATCTTTAATTTATTCAATTTTAAACACTTTATACAAAGTGTAATGGAAATCTACATTCCTAAGTCAACCACTAATTTGTGTATTAATAAGGTTGGTTTATGTGAAGCAGAAACGTATTTAATTAATTTAAAACAAAATTATTAAAACCAAAAATATAATGAAAAAACAAATTATTTATGTGTTGGCTTGCTGCATGTTTATGTTAAACGTAGTACAAGCTAGGTCAAAAACAAGTACAGCAACCATAAACGGACATTTAAGTTTTGAGTCTAAAACAAACAAAATAACATTACATCATGTGGTAAATGGGCAATTAGCAGAGCACACAACAACAACTATAAATGCAAATGGCGATTTTGCGTTCCAATTATTAATTATAGAGCCAGGGTTTTATTATTTAGACTATGGACAATATAATAATAACCTTAGAGGACAAGTCATTCGCTTTTACCTGGAAGAAGGTCTGGAAATTAAGGTAGACGTAAATGAGGAATCCTACGAACTTTTAGGTAAAAATAACGGATACAATAGTTTGGTTCAGGAAGCAAATAATATGGTTAATAAATTTAGAGGGTATAACCGAATTACTGCGATGAAAACCTATGAGGATTTTTTTCCTTTTTTAGAAAATGAAGGTCAGAAAATGGTTGAAGATTTTAAAAACTCTATTAACACGAAAGATCAAGCGTTTAACGATCTTTTAAAGCTGGCTGTTCAGGCAGATTATGAGTCTGAAGCTTTCTTTTTCTTTAGACTGCCACGAATAGCACATCCTAAAAAAGATAATAGACCAGCTCTATACGCCGAGTTGTATACCGATGGTGTTAAATTTTCTAACCCGGATATTTTAAAACTTGATAATGGGGTAAAATGGATGTTAGGCTATTGCTATTATTATAGATATAATTCAGGAGAAAAGCCAGCGAGAGTAGATGTTATTAACAACGAAATTAAGCATGTTTCAGGAGACGAATTAACTGAAGTATTTGTTTTAGAATCTCTGAAGAGCTTAAGGTTAAAACCAGAAGAATATGAAGTTGTTATTCCTCCACTTTATAAGTATTTAACATCTGAAGAAAGTAAAAACTATATTTTGCAATTTGAAAAACAAATGCATACAAACAAAGGGCAGGCTGGATATGAGTTTACTTATAACGATGTTAACGGTAAACCAGTGTCGTTTTCAGACTTTCGAGGAAAGTTTGTTTATGTAGATGTTTGGGCAACCTGGTGCGGACCATGTAAAGGAGAAATTCCACATTTAAAGAAATTAGAGCACGACTACCAGGGGCAGGATATAGTGTTTTTAAGTGTATCGGTTGATAAATTAAAAGACCAACAAAAATGGAAAGACTTCGTTAAGAATGAGAAGTTAGGAGGTATTCAATTAATGGCGGATAACGCATTTAGTTCTGGAATTGCCAAAAACTACGATATTACTGCAATACCACGCTTTTTATTATTTGATAAAGAAGGAAAAATTATCTCAACCGATGCCTTAAGACCTTCAAACGAATTATTAAGAAATCAATTTGACGCATTATTAGGGCTTGAAGAATAGGTGAGTTATGAGGAATATACATTTAGTTTTAGGACTTACTACAATAATAAGTTTAGGGTGTTCTTCATCAAAAAAGGTAGGTGAGATTACTCAGGAACAATTAAATCAAATGAACTTAAAAGAGGCCGAAATAAACATAAAACACCTCTTGAAGAGTGAAGACGAAAAGGATTTTGAAAAGGTTGTTAAGTATTATAATTTTAAAAAGGATACAAAAAAATATTATGAAGTAAAAAATAAGGCTATTGAAAAATTTCCTCAGGGTTATTATGCTTTTAGCCAAAGTTCTGGAGCTTTTGTATTAGAAACAGACCTTGAATTAAAAAAGAAAGGTTTAGAAGAGCTGAAAGCAAATTTTCCTGCTCATAATTTTGACGTTGTTTACTTTGCCTTCATAAAATTTTTTCTTGATAAAGATATGTGTAAAGAGGCTTTGGAATATCAACAAGAAATGATAAAAACAAGTCGAACGCGGTACTATTTGTTAATTAGTATTTTAAATAAGTCTGAAGGCAAGATAGATAAAATTAATTATCTGAAATCTGATATATCGGCATTTAGTGAAATTCTGAGGTCAACTAAGAAAAATCAAAAAAATGAAGACTCTCTATTAAGGATGTTAAAGTTTCAACTGGCAAAAGCTTATTACGAGGTTGGAGATAATAAACATTCAATTGAAGTTATTCAAGAGTTAAGACGTGAAGAAAGTACAGTAAAAGGTTTGAGTTTACAGTATGCAATTTTGTTGGCAAAATGTGGTAGTTATAATGAAGTGTTACCTGTGTTGGAAAATGCAATAATTGAAGGTAAAAGCACAGATGAAATAAAACATTATTTAGAACAAGCCTATAAGGCAACTGGAAAAACTGATTTCAATCTTTATTTCAAAGGGTTAATTAATCAAATGAATTCAAACATATTAAGTCACGTAAATGACATAAGGATAAATGAACCTGCACCAGATTTTATATTAAAAGACAAAAATGGTAACGATGTAACAAATAAAGATTTAAAAGGAAAAACTTTAATAATAGATTTTTGGGCTACATGGTGTGGTCCTTGTAAACAATCGTTTCCTGGAATGCAAGCCGCAGTAAACAAATACAAAAACGATGATAGTGTTAAATTTTTATTTGTACACACGTTTGAAAAGGATCATAATCCATTAACATTGGCTAAAAACTATTTAAGTGAAAATCAATACGATTTCGAGTTGTTTATGGATTGTAAAAATAAAGAAACTAAAAAAAATCAGGCGGCAAATGCTTTTGGAATTACTGGAATTCCAACAAAAGTGGTTATAGATCCTAATGGAAATATAAGATTTAAGGTTGTAGGATTTAAAAGGAATATAGATAGTATGGTTGCAGAATTGTCTGCCATGATAAATCTTTCACAAAGTGAATTTGTAGAATAATAAACAAAATTATGAAAAAGAAATATTTAATATTAGGACTCGTTGCAATATTGGTAATTGGATGTTCATCAACAAAAAATACAGGCTCAATAACACAAGAACAATTAAAACAATTAGAACCAGATGATGCCAGTAAAACAATTAAGCAGCTTTTAAAGAGTAAAAACGAAGAAGACTTTAAAAAAGTTGTTATTTACTATAATGCTCAAAAAGATAAAGTAAAAACTTACGAGACTATAGATAAGGCCGTAGATAAATTCCCTAGAGGGTATTATGCTTCGCGTAAGGCTTCTTCTGAAATAATAGGTGAAAACAATCCGGAGGAGAAAATCAGACTTCTTAACGAAGCTCTAGAAAAATTCCCAGATCAAAATTTCGATGGTGCTTATTATTCCATGATTAAGTTTCAGGTTGATATAAAAAATTATAAGGAAGCCATTACTTATCAACAACAAATGGATGAGTCAAACCAAATGAGATACTTCGCTTTAGACCTTATTACTAGGGGGGAGGACAAATCAAAAGTGGATTTAAAGCTATCAGAATTAATTCAGTCTGAAATAAACAAGTTACAAACAAACCACGGCAAGTCCAATAATCAATTATGGATGAAAGATGGCCAATTAAACAAAAGATTGAAATATAGTTTAGCTGAGGCTTTTTATCAAGAAGGGAAGAAAAATGATGCCATTCAGGTTATTCATGAATTAATAAGTGAGTCAGGTGATAAATCTACAGGGGTAAGTCTAAGTTATGCAACGATGTTGGCCAAATGTGGTAGTTACGAAGATGCTTTACCTGCATTAGAAAAATCGGTAATTAATGGTAAAGCAACCGAAGAGACTAAAGCGTACTTAAAAACTGCGTATACCGCATTAGGTAACACCGATTACGACACCTATTTAGATGGATTAATGAATAAAATGAATGATGAAATTCTTAATCATTTAAAAGAAATCGTGATTAATGAGCCTTCGCCAAGTTTTACATTAAAAGATGTATACGGTAATGATGTGACTAACGAAGATTTAAAGGGAAAAACCTTGGTTGTTGATTTTTGGGCTACCTGGTGTGGGCCTTGCAAGGCATCATTCCCGGGGATGAAAGCTGCAGCTAATAAATATAAAAACGATAAAGATGTCATGTTTTTATTTGTACATACTTTCGAGAAAGATAAAGACCCTTTAACCTTGGCTAAAAATTATTTGAGTGAGAATAATTATGATTTTGATTTGTATATGGATTATAGAAATGCAGAAACAAGAAGAAACCAGGCAGCTAATGCTTTTGGTGTAACAGGTATACCAACAAAAGTAGTAATAGACCCTAAAGGAAACCTTAGATTTAAAGTTGTTGGTTTTAAAGGGGGCATTGATGCTATGGTTGCAGAGTTATCCGCAATGATTGAAATGGCACAAGGTAAAGATTTAAAATCTTAGAGTTTAAAATTGATTAGCAAGCTAATCAAAGTGTTAGTCGAAAAGCACCGTGATTACGGTGCTTTTTTTATTCGTATTTTATTCTAGCCAGATAATCGAAATGTTCGCCTTCTAAAACCAATCCACAGCTTAAACCGACAGATTTACAGGTCATTTTTAAATTATTGAAGTCAAGATAAAGCCATTTCATAGGGTCTTCGTCTTCACCTTTATAGCTTAAATAATAATCCAGTTCACCGTAATATTCAGCATTGGTGTCAATCCAGAATCCGCCGTCTTCTTCATCTTCATACATATATTTAATATCTGAAGAATCAATTAAAATTTGTCCGTTTGGGTTTAGTAAGCTTTTTAAGTGTTCTAAATATTTTGAAACCTGAGAAGCCTGCTGAAAAATTCCGGTACCATTCATAAGTAATAAAATGGTATCAAAAGTTTCGGTTTCATCTAAAATGTCTTTTACTTCAGCTTTTAAAACACCACGTTTTTTAACAACGGTAATTGCACCTTCTGAAATATCAATCGCTTTAACGTCTATTCCTATTTCTTGTAAATACAAACTATGACTTCCTGCACCGCAACCCACATCTAAGGTTTTGCCTTTAGTAAATTGTAATGCTTTTTGTTCCAGTTTAGGCATATCTTTATAGCTTCTAAACAGGTAAGGAATAGGCAATTCATCTTCATCTGAAATGCTTGTTGAGGTAATGATATCTTCAGTGTAATTTCCGTTTTGGAAGTCTAATAAGGCCTTTCCGAATAAATCCTTCATAAGTTGATGGGATATGAGATTCAACATCTCGTTCAAAGTCGTATTTTTGCACTATGCAAGACATTATTAAAAATCTTCCAAAGCTCGCCAAAGATAAGCAAAACGAGAACAAGAAATTCTTTAAGAAGCTAAAAAGTAAGCCACCAAAGGATTTAGATTATATTATGCAGGAGCTGCATGATGAGGAGTTTCAGCGTACCGACTGTTTGCAGTGTGCTAATTGCTGTAAAACAACCGGGCCTTTATTTACAGATAAAGATATTGAGCGTATTTCTAAGTTTTTTAAAATGAAACCGCAGCAGTTTATCAATCAGTATTTACGAATAGATAGTGATAACGATTATGTTTTACAAAGCGTACCTTGTACGTTTTTAGATGCAGATAATTATTGTATGATTTATGACGTGCGCCCGAAAGCCTGTCGTGAATATCCGCATACCGATAGAAAGAAGTTTCAGCAAATATCAAATTTGACTATTAAAAATGTCGCGATTTGTCCGGCAGCTTATAATATTGTAGAAGAAATGAAAAAGCGAATCAAATAATTGATTCGCTTTTTAGTTTTTAATTAATTCTCCTTACATCTTATTTTTTAGGATGAACTAATTTCATTTCTTTAATAAGTCTTTTGGCATTGGCGTATTTATCAACTATAAATAACACGTAACGCGCATCGACCATGATGTTTCGGCAAATATCCGGGTCGTAATTCATGTCGCTCATGGTACCTTCCCAAACTCGATCGAAATTTAAACCAATTAAATTACCGTAAGCATCAAGTACAGGACTACCTGAATTTCCTCCGGTTGTATGATTTGTTCCTATAAAACATACTGGCATTTTACCGTTGTTATCGGCATATTTTCCGAAGTCTTTGTTGTTGTATAATTCAATTAGTTTTTCAGGAACATCAAACTCGTAATCGCCTGGAACGTATTTTTCCAAAATACCATCTAAGTAACTAATGTGGTTGTAATAAACGGCATCGCGAGGGGCATAGCCTTTAACTTTGCCATATGTTACACGAAGGGTACTGTTGGCATCAGGGAAATAACGCTCGTCTGGTAAAGCAGTCATTAAAGCCGTCATGTACTCGGTTTGTAATGCCGAAATAGCTAAGTTTTTCTCTTCAAATTCAGGGTTTATTTTAGAATAAAATTCCTGAATAATAGGCTTTGCATAGGCATAAGCAGCATCGCTATTTAGTTTTTGTAACACCTCTTCTACCGATCCTTCGAATAAAGCTAAAGCCTGATCTAAATTGGTGAATGCTGTATGTTCATAAATTGAAGCATTTACATGGTCTTTTTTGTATAAAGGCATTACAACTTCGAAAATACCTTTGTCTACATTGGCATCGTAGTTTTTGTGAATTTTTTTAAGTGTTCCTTCTATGGAAGCTTTGGCTTTTTCTAAAACGGAAGGATTTCTAGCAATGGTTTGTTCGAACTGATATGATCTAAACGTCATTTGCATCAATTCGTTAGTTGTTAAAAACACTTCAATAAAATTTCGACGCATGATATTTACGTCGGCAAAGCTTTCGTATTGGCTTTCAAAGTCGGTAAGAATGTGTCCGTATTCGTCTTCCAGGTCTTTCTTTTTTAGAGCTTTTTTAAATTTTTCTTCAAAGGCTCTGCGTTTAGCAATGGCATTCGATTTTTCGATACCTAAATTCTCACCAACCCATTTTTTCCAATAGTTGGCAATAGAAGCTTGTTTTGCAGCGTATTTAATTCGAACCTCGTCGCTGGCTTTCATATTTGCATTGATAACGCCTAAAGCCGCTTCGCGAATCGCAATATTACTTGGATTAAATTCTTGTGTAATGTGCTCGATAGCTACGGCTGGCAAATATTCTTCGGTTTTACCCGGGAAACCAAATACCATAGTGAAATCGTTTTCTTCAATACCATCTAGAGATACAGGTAAGAAATGTTTAGGCTTGTAAGGTACGTTGTCTTTACTGTATTTTGCCGGACGGTTGTTTTTATCGGCGTAAATTCTAAAAATAGAAAAGTCGCCTGTATGTCTTGGGAAAACCCAGTTATCGGTGTCGCTACCAAATTTACCAATGCTCGAAGGTGGAGCACCCACTAAACGAACGTCGTCGAAACGCTCGGTAACAAATAAAAAGTACTGGTTGCCATTATAAAACGACTTAACTTTGGTGTCTTGCCAGCTTTCTTTCTCAACTTTAGTTTGTAAAGTGTTGCTGTTTTTGTCGATTAATGACTGCTTTTCTTTTTCAGTCATATTTTTAGTTACGCCCGCCAGAACCTGACTGGTCACATCTTCGATACGAACAATAAATTCAACAAATAAACCTTCATTCGGTAATTCTTCATCGTAATCCATAGCCCAGAACCCATTTTTCAGGTAATCGTTTTCTAATGAAGAATGTGATTGAATTTGACTAAAACCACAGTGGTGATTGGTTAAAATTAGTCCTTTCGGGGAAATGACCTCACTGGTACAGCCGCCATTAAAATGTGCAATGGCATCTTTAAGGCTTGATTGATTAACATCGTAAATGTCTTTAGCTGATAGTTTACCACCTAAACTTGTTATTTCTGCTTCGTTCATGCCTTCTAAAAGAGAAGGAATCCACATACCACCTTGTTGAGCGGTAGCCTGAATACAGATAAACAGGATAAATAATTTGAAATATTTCATGTGCTATTTTTAAAAAGTTTTCAAAAATACTAAGTATTGCGCGAACAAAAAGGCTAAGCAGAGATGGTTACAGTTAAAAGTTTCATAAAATAGAATAGTTTAAAACTATAGCTTGTAGCTGTTTTCCTTGAAGGCTGTAATTTTTTAAATTAAATGAAAATTATTTAGTGGTTTTATTTCAGAAAAACTTCTTCCAAAGCATTGCCAAATTCTACCATACTTACACCGCTAAGGTTGGTTAAAACACAGATAACAATTCCTTCATCTGGATAGACGCATAAAATACTGGAGGATCCCATGCCGCCACCTGTGTGGTAGTATTTTGGTGTATTATTAATTGATGTTCTAATAGAAAGTCCCATGCCATAACCTGTTTTATAACCATTGCCAAGGCGTTGCGAGGTAGTAAGTTTGGAGAGTGTTTTTTGGGTAATAATTTTAGGCGTGATAAATTCATTTCCGAATAAAATTATGTCTTCCGATGTTGATAGAAAACCGCCGGCACCTACCTTATATTCGTTAGAGACAGGTTTTGATTCTACAGGTTTACCTGCAATATTTAACTTATGAAAGTTAGTTAGGTTTTGAACAGGAGCATCTGAAAATTCCATGCTGGTATGATGCATTTTTAGTGGGGAAAAAACAGAATCACATACTAAATTTTTAAAAGGAATTTTAGCAGCTGTTTGTATGACCTCGCTTAATAATACAAAACCTAAGCTGGAGTATCGGTATTTTGTTCCTGGTTTCCAAAGTAAGGGGTCCTGTTTAAAGAGATTAAGTCCTTCTGTGATGCCCATTTTTTTATTTAAAGCATATTCTTTATTGTTTTTATAATGACGAATACCGGAGATGTTTCCAGCCAGTTGTTTCACTGTAAAATCGTATTTTTTTACTGGGTAGTCAGGCAGATAGTAGTAAACACTTTCATTTAAATCTATGATGCCATCATCAACGAGTTTACCTAAAGTAACGGCTGTAACCGATTTTGAAATACTGGCAATTCGAAAAATGGTTTCATTTGGTTTTACAGGTGTTTTTGTTTTTAGATTAGAATAACCAAACCCTTCAGACCAAATTAATTTACCGTTGTGCGACACCGAAATCGCCATGCCCGGAATATGTTCTTTTT
The DNA here is from genome assembly GCF_032926325.1 of Aestuariibaculum lutulentum. Classification (NCBI taxonomy): domain Bacteria; kingdom Pseudomonadati; phylum Bacteroidota; class Flavobacteriia; order Flavobacteriales; family Flavobacteriaceae; genus Aestuariibaculum; species Aestuariibaculum lutulentum. Next base: position 439,501 of record NZ_CP136709.1, on the reverse strand, counting down.
TCAGGAAGTCGTTGGCAATGGTCTGTGCTTTTTGAATCCTTGCTGGTTCAGTTTGGGCAACAGTTATGAAAACCGAAAAAAGGAATATAGGGGCAAACAGTAATTTCATGGTCTTTAATTATAAAGGAGATACTTTTTTCGTGTTTGTTTGAATTTAATTAAATCGTTTTGCCAAGTAGCTTCAATAGCTTCATTAGTTAAACCGGCTTCAATTTGTTGCTGAAGTTTATCGGTTCCAGCCAATTTAATAAAGAAATTGTTGAAAAAGGCAGACTTGTCTTTTGTGTTCTGATAAGCCTTAATCAGCCATTGTAGATTTAAATGATTTAAAGGTTGAGTTTGCGTTAGATTCATGCCGTAACATAATTTGTTTTCATGTTTTGGGTATTTTGCCCCTTCGTTAGATTTTGGAGTGTAACTATATTTAAAGACTTCAGAATTTAAAAACGGACTGCCAAAAACCTGAAATTGATTATTAGTTCCGCGACCGGCATTAACGTTTGTGCCTTCAAAAAAGCAAAGACTTGGGTAGAGATTAATAGCTACCTCATTTGGTAAATTCGGACTCGGTTTAATAGGTAGGCTGTAAGGTGTTTGATGTGTATAATTCTTGACAGGAATTACATTTAATTCACATTGAATACCTTTTTCAAGCCATTGTTCTCCATTAATCATTTTTGCATATTCCCCAATGGTCATACCGTGAACAACAGGAATAGGATGCATGCCCACAAAGCTTTTGTTTTTAATGTCTAAAGTGGGCCCGTCAATATAGTGTCCGTTTGGGTTTGGTCGATCTAAAATAAGCACAGGAATATTTTGTTCGGCACAGGCTTCCATAACATAATGCAAGGTGGAGATGTACGTGTAAAAACGGGCACCAACATCCTGAATATCGAAAATAACCAAGTCTAAATTGTTAAGTTGTTCCGGTTTTGGTTTTTTGTTATCACCATAAAGTGAAATAATAGGAATCCCGGTTTTTTTATCGATACCGTCTTTAACGTGCTCGCCGGCATCAGCCTGACCTCTAAAGCCGTGTTCTGGTGCAAAAACGGTTTTCACATTAACTTTTAAAGCAGCTAAAGAGTCAACCAGATGCGTATATGAATTATCCGTTTTAAAAATAACAGAGGTTTGGTTGGCGACAATGCCAATACGTTTCTCTTGTAGGAGTGGTAAGTAGTTTTCAGTTTGATTGGCGCCAACAATTATAGTGTTGGCATTCTGAACATGTTTCAGAATCTCCTGTTTTTCTGTTTGTTCTGAGGGCAAATGTTCGGGCTTTTTATCACCTTTTTTATTCGCACAGGAAATCATGACTAAAACAAATAATAAAACTGTATTTTTGAAAACATTAAATCGCATATATAATTTTGAATTACGAGTATTTTATAGCTAAACGCATTATTGGTAGCAAAGCGTATAAAAGTAGTGTATCGGCACCAATAATAAAAATTGGTATAGCGGCAATTACCATTGGAATTGTAGTGATGATGATCGCCATTGCAACCGGTATTGGGCTTCAGCAAAAAATACGAGATAAGGTGGTGGCCTTTAATGGGCATGTAACGATTACCAATTACGATAGCAATAATTCGCAGGAGAGTCTGTATCCTATTTCTAAACATCAAGATTTTTATCCAGAGTTTACTTCGGTTGAAGGTGTAAAACATGTGCAGGCCGTGGCGGCAAAATTTGGTGTGATTCGTACCGAAACCGATTTTGAAGGTGCTTATCTTAAAGGCGTGGGAGCCGATTACGATTGGGAGTATTTTAAGGACTTTTTAATTGAGGGGCAATTACCAAATTTTACAAAGAAATGGAGTGAAGAAGTTTTAATCTCTGAATATCTGGCCAATCGATTAAAGTTTAAGTTAGGCGATAAATTTCAAATGGTATTCCCAAAGGACGACCCGGAAAAGTTGCCAAATATTATAACCTTCCATATTGTAGGTATTTATAATTCCGGTTTTCAGGATTTAGATGCCCAGTATTTAATTGGGAATATTAGACACATTCAACGTATCAATAAATGGGATGAAGATCAGGTTGGTAATTTCGAAGTTTTTATTGATGATTATAATCAAATTCAGCAAAAGGGTATAGAAATTTATCAGAACACACCATCTACTTTAAATAGTCAGACGATAACCGATAAGTACGCTTCTATTTTTGAGTGGATAGGTATTTTCGATACCAATATCTATGGTATCATTGGAATCATGATTTTAGTAGCAGGCATTAATATGATAACCGCATTGCTGGTTTTAATTCTGGAGCGTACACAAATGATCGGTATTTTAAAAGCCTTGGGGAGTAATAACTGGAGTATTAGAAAACTATTTTTATTTAATGCCAGTTACCTCATTCTTTTGGGGTTATTCTGGGGAAATCTAATTGGTTTAACACTTCTTCTGGCTCAAAAATATTTGAAATTATTTCCGTTAGACCCAAGTGTTTATTACGTAACCGAAGCACCAGTTTATATTAATGTAGGATATATTTTAGCCTTAAACATTGGCACCCTTCTTCTGTGTTTGTTTATGTTATTGGTGCCGTCTTACATCATTACCAGAATATCTCCGGTTAAAGCTATTAGGTTCGAATAATTTGGGCGTTACCCTTCGGGTCGGGTCTTCAGCTATATCTTTTGCAAAAGCAAAAGGATACCGCTTCAACCCCTAACGCAAACAAAAGTGAAAAACGAGAAGTGCTACCATACTTTACTATTCACTATTCTTTCTCAATATCACTAATATGATGTTCTAAAGCCTTTACAGAAATTTGAATTTCCATAATCAATAAAGAAAGCGATATAATAAGAAGGATTAAAGCAATTCCGAAGACCCAAACGGCAGCCGTGTGTTGTTGTATGTAAATTAAAAACATAGTCAAGACACAAAGTAATAAGCTGCTAATGCCAAAAATTTGCATCGATCGGGTAAGGTACAATCGTGTTTTAATGTTTTTAATTTGGGCGTAGAGCACACGGTCTTTATTTTTTTGATATTTACTGTGTAAATCCCTAATGGTTGCAGCATAAGCTAAAAAACGGTTGGTGTAAGCTAACATGATTAATGAAATAGCTGAAAATAAGACTGCTGGTGTGGTAAGTGTTAATTCTTCCATGGAGATATAATGTTTACTCAAATTTACCAACTTTAATTGGGATGTGTGTTATAAATTTCGTCAAAAAAGTTTTACATTAGTATATGCGTGAAGACTTTCTACATTATTTATGGAAACATAAAAAGTTTCAGTTAAGTCCGTTGAAAACGACTCGGAAGGAACCTGTTTTTATTTCTTCTGTTGGTGAGCATAATTTAAACTCTGGCCCAGATTTTTTTAATGCGCAGATAAAAATAGGAGGGCAGCTTTGGGCTGGAAATGTAGAAATCCATGTAAAGTCTTCCGATTGGTATTTGCATAATCATGAGCAAGATCCTGCTTACGATAATGTTATTCTTCATGTGGTTTGGGAGCATGATACAGAAATTTTCAGGAAAAACAACACCAGTATTCCAACTTTGGTTTTAAAAGACTTTATTTCTCAGGAAACTTTAAGCAGCTATAATAATTTATTTTCGAAAGGAGATAAGTGGATTAATTGTGAAAATGATTTTGCTTCGGTTAACGATTTTGATTTAAGTCATTGGTTAGAGCGTTTGTATTTTGAACGTTTAGAGCGCAAATCGAAAACCATTCACAAGCTTTTAGAGGAAACCAAAAACGACTGGGAAGCCGTTCTGTTTATTATGCTGGCTAAAAATTTCGGACTTAAAGTGAATGGGGAAGCATTTTTAAGTATGGCGCAGTCGGTAGAATATTCGGTTGTACGGAAATCTCAAACACATGAAATCGCTCTTGAAGCTTTATTTTTTGGTCAGGCCGGTTTATTGGAAAGGGATATTCAAAGTAGTTATTATCAAAATTTAGTAAAAGAGTATCGTTTTTTAAAACAGAAATTCGGTTTAACAAATCAATCGGTATTGCCAGTACAATATTTTAGATTACGCCCTTTAAATTTTCCAACCATTCGGTTGTCGCAATTAGCTGGATTATACGTAACTCATAAAACCTTGTTTTCAAAAGTTATTGAGATTGATAATGTAGAGGAGTATTATGAATTGTTTAAGGTAGCGACTTCAGAGTTTTGGAAAACGCACTACACTTTCGATAAGGAATCAAAACCTTCGGCAAAAGTTTTAACCAAATCTTTCATCGATTTATTGCTTATTAATACTGTGTTACCTTTAAAGTTTTGCTATGCAAAGGCACAAGGAAAAGAGGTTGATGAAGAAGTTTTACGAATAGCTTCAGAAATTAAATCAGAGAAGAACTCTATTGTAGAGGCGTTTAATAATTTGAAAAAAATATCCAAATCATCATTCCAGTCGCAGGCGCTCATTCAGCTTAAAACCGAATATTGCGATAAAAATAAATGTTTAGCGTGTAGTATTGGCAATAAATTGATAGTGAAAAATATTGGATAGGAGTAAGGGGTATAGGTTTGTTAAGCGTAACAGGCATAGTATTGTTTATTTGTCAAACTTTATAACTAAATTGCGACAGGGATTAATAAATAGAAAAAGGAAAAAATGAATACAGTTTACAAACCATTATTGTTTTTTCAAAAGCATGGGTATTACGTTTGTCAGCGTATTGCCGATCGTTTAGGCATACGAGCTAAAGTGGTGAGAATATCGTTTATGTATCTAACTTTTGTTACTTTAGGATTTGGTTTTGCATTGTATTTGTTTTTAGCGTTTTGGATTCGTATCAAGGATTTATTGTATACCAAGCGCTCTTCGGTTTTCGATTTATAAAATTAATTTTTTAATATATTTTTGAATGAGTTACATCTGTCTTAAAACCCATAAAATCTAACAGATGAATCCACTATTGAAATTTTTTAGAACTAAAATTTACACGGCTATTTTTCTTTTAGCAGGAATGATAGTTTTAGGAGTTATTGGTTATAAAATAATTGCCAATTACTCATGGATTGACGCTGTTTACATGACGGTGATTACTATGACTACCGTAGGTTTTGGAGAAGTGGTGCCTTTAAATCAGGAATCAAAAATTTTTACGGTATTTTTAATCTTAGCCAGTGTGGTGATTATGGGTTATGCACTTTCCGTTATAACCGAATACATTTTAAGTAAAAATAATGTTGAAGAACTAAAACAAAAAAAGATGCAGAAAAACATTGATAGCTTTAAGAATCATGTGGTGATTTGTGGCTATGGAAGAAATGGTAAACAAGCTGCAAGAAAATTGTTAGCGCATAATAAACAGTTTGTGGTTATAGAAAGAAACAAGGAACTGGAGGAGCGTTTGCAGCAGGATGAAGTGCCTTATATTATAGGTAACGCTAATGACGATGCTATTTTAATTCAGGCAGGGATTGACCGTGCGTCCAGTTTTATTTCAGCATTACCTAACGATGCCGATAATTTGTTTGTTGTGCTTTCAACGCGCCAAATTAATAGTGGTATAAATATTATCAGTCGTGCGTCACACGAATCATCTTATAATAAATTAAAATTCGCCGGAGCGAATAATGTCATTCTACCAGATAAAATAGGAGGTGATCATATGGCGTCTTTGGTGGTTGTTCCTGGATTGATGGAGTTTATTGATAATCTTTCAATTGTTGGAAAATCAAATATTAATATTGAAGAGGTGGCTGTTGAAAAACTATATCGTGATGACCAATCGGTAAAAACCATTCGGGACTTAGACCTGCGTCGTAGAACAGGTTGTACCATTATTGGGTATAAAGATGAAAACGGAGAATATGTTGTAAATCCTGAGGCAGAGATGGAATTGGCCGCGAATTCTAAAATTATTGTTTTAGGAAGACCGGAACAGATTGAAACCCTTAACAGTGTATATAATATTAGCTAACGAAGCTACTATTTTACCCTATATTACTATTTTAACAACAGATGTTTTAGAAATCGATTTTTTTTTAGCATCTTGCCGACTTTTAATAAGAATACTTCAAAAAACTTAATCTAAAAAATTATCTTATGAAGAGATATCTTCTTTCCCTATTAACATTAATACTTCCAATTTTATCATTTGCACAAGAGTCAACTTCGGAAAAATTCGACCGCGTTTTCAAAGAATATACCGGGTGGTTCGTTGAAGGTATTTTTTATGAAATTCCATTTTCTGACGACTACCGTATTCCTTGGGTGTTAATTGTGTTAATTGGAGGCGCTTTGTTCTTTACCTTTTATTTTAAGTTTATAAACTTTACAGGTTTCAGAACGGCTTTACTTGTTGTTAAAGGAAAGTATGAAGACATCGAGAAACATGGAGCAGATACATTATATGGTGATATGACTCACAATGAGGAGCATAACATTATTGAAACCTTAAGAGATGACAGTGTTCATGGTGAGGTGTCACACTTCCAGGCCTTAACGGCAGCTTTATCGGCCACAGTAGGTTTAGGAAATATAGCTGGGGTAGCCGTGGCCTTATCTATTGGTGGTCCTGGTGCAACTTTCTGGATGATAGTAGCTGGTCTTTTAGGGATGGCTTCTAAATTTGCAGAGTGTACTTTAGGGGTTAAATATAGGGATGTAGGTGAAGATGGAACTGTTTACGGAGGACCAATGTATTACTTAACCAAAGGTTTTGCTGAAAAAGGTATGAAACCACTAGGAAAAGTATTAGCCGTAGTTTTCGCTATTTTCGTCGTAGGAGGTTCTTTCGGTGGAGGAAACATGTTCCAGGCGAATCAGGCTGCAGCGCAGTTTACTAAATTATTCAATTTACAAAGTGAAAATGCAGGAATGTATTTCGGCTTTATTATGGCAGCTTTGGTTGCGGTTGTAATTATCGGAGGTATTAAGCGTATTGCTTCGGTAACCGAAAAAGTAGTGCCTTTTATGGCTGGAATCTATGTGTTTGCGGCTTTAATTATTTTGGGCGCTAACTGGCATTTAATAGATGATGCTTTCATGTTAATATTTGAAGGCGCATTTTCTGGATTAGGTATTGCCGGTGGATTAGTTGGTGTTATGATTCAAGGGGTTAGAAGAGGAGCCTTTTCTAATGAAGCTGGTGTAGGTAGTGCGGCGATTGCGCACTCGGCAGTAAGAACAAAGTATCCTGCAAGTGAAGGTATTGTAGCACTTTTAGAACCGTTTGTTGATACCGTTGTTATTTGTACCATGACAGCTTTAGTTATTGTAATTACTAACTTCGATGGTGCATTCATGGAATACGGCGTGCCAATTAAGGAAGGTGTAGAGTTAACAGCAACTGCTTTCGACTCTGTTATTCCTCACTTCTCAATTATCTTAACCATTGCAGTAATCTTATTCGCTTTCTCAACAATGGTATCTTGGTCTTACTATGGTATGCAAGGTTGGGTGTTTTTATTCGGAAAGGGTAAGAAAACCGATTTAATATATAAAATATTATTCTTATTTTTCGTAATCGTAGGATCGTCTATCAGCCTTGGAGCGGTAATTGATTTCTCTGATGCAATGATTTTCGCAATGGTAGTGCCAAACATTATCGGTGTTGTTGTGCTATCGCCAATTATTAGAAAAGAATTGAGAAAATACATGAGAGCTATTACTGTAAAAGAAGACGCTCTTGAAGAGGGGGCTGAAGATCTTACCAAGCATATGTAAAACTAAAAACTAACTCAATATGAAATCCCATTTCACGTTTACTAAAAAACAGCGAAATGGGATTTTTTTATTGCTATTAATTATCGTAGTTCTTCAGGTGGGATATTTGTTTGTTAACCGCCCGCCGTCTCAGGATGTTTTGGTAAATCAAGAGGCATTAGAAGCCTTTACTCAGGAACTGGATTCGCTTCGTTTGGTTCAACTTGAAGAAAGCAAACCTAAGATTTATCCGTTCAATCCTAATTACATTACCGATTATAAAGGGGCTCAGCTAGGGATGACAAACGAAGAAATCGATCGATTATTAAACCATAGGAAACAAAACAAGTGGATAAATTCCGTTGAAGATTTTCAAAAGGTCACTCAGGTATCCGATTCGCTTTTAAATGCATTGTCTCCTTATTTTAAATTTCCCGAGTGGGTAAGTAATCCAAAACCAAGTGTTCTTTCAGCATATGTCAAACAAGAGAAGACATTTGCCGAAAAGCTAGATTTAAACAAAGCAACAGCGGCGCAGTTGAAAACGGTTAATGGGGTTGGAGATGTTTTATCTGATCGCATTGTAAAATTCAGAAACAAATTCCCGGGAGGGTTTATTGCAGATATTCAGTTGGAGGATGTTTACGGTTTAACACCTGAAGTTATTCAGCGTATCACTTCCGAATTTACTGTGAAAACACCACGGAACTTTGAGAAAATAAATGTAAATACCGCTACGTTGGAACAATTAGTTACCATTCAGCATATCGATTACGATTTAGCTTATCGTATTATTGAACAGCGACAGTTGCGTGAGGGCTACAAATCGATAGACGAATTAACAAAAGTTAAAGGCTTTCCTATTAATAAAATAGATATAATTAAATTATATTTGTCGCTCGATTGAAAAAAAAGACAGATTAATGAATAGTATGTACTTCACCGAAGAACATCACCTTTTTAGAAAAAGCCTTCAAGATTTTTTACAAAAAGAAGTTGTACCTCATATAGAAAACTGGGAGAAAACCGGAACCATCGATAGATTCATTTGGAAGAAATTTGGAGATATGGGATTCTTCGGAATCAATTATCCGGAAGCTTATGGTGGTTTAAATTTAGATTTATTTTATACTGTAATTCTTTTAGAGGAACTTCAGAAAATTAATTCTGGCGGATTTGCTGCTGCTATTTGGGCCCATATGTATTTAGCCATGACACACCTAAATGCAGAGGGCGATGAGTCTATTAAAGAAAAGTATTTAGCACCTAGTATTTCTGGAGATAAAATAGGATGCCTGTGTATTACAGAGCCTTTTGGGGGAAGTGATGTGGCGGGTATGCGAACTACAGCAAATAAAGAAGGAGATCATTATATTTTAAACGGGTCAAAAACGTTTATTACCAATGGGGTGTATAGCGATTATTTAATTGTTGCTGCTAAAACCAATCCGGAGTTAGGAAATAAAGGAGTAAGTATTTTTGTGGTTGATCGTGAAACTGCAGGTATTACAGCAACCAAACTGGATAAATTAGGTTGGAGAGCTTCAGATACTGCCGAAATTGCTTTCGATAATGTAAAAGTTCCTGTAACTAATTTAATGGGGGAGGAGAATAAAGGGTTTGCATATATTATGCAGCACTTTTCTTTAGAGCGCTTAATTATGGGAATCAATGCCCATGCCAGAGCCGAGTTTGCTTTAGAGTATGCGTTACAATATATGTCAGAGCGTATGGCTTTTGGGAAGTCTATTGATCAATTCCAGGCTTTACGTCATTCTCTGGCCGATTTATATACTGAAATGGAAATCTGTAAAGAGTTTAACTATTCCGTTGCTTTTCGATTAAATAAAGGTGAGTATGTTGTAAAACATGCAACCATGTCTAAATTAAAATCGACAAAAATGGCAGATGACGTTATCTATCAGTGTCTACAGTTTTTAGGAGGTTATGGTTACATGGAAGATTATCCAATGGCACGTTTGTTACGAGATAGCCGTTTAGGACCAATTGGAGGAGGAACATCCGAGATTCTTCGTGAAATTATAGCTAAAATAGTGATTGATAAAAAGGAGTATAAACCAGCGACCTAGATTGTTAGTTTGACAGTCTTTGAAAAAAATATAGCTATAAAAACCAGTTCATTTGAGCTGGTTTTATTTTTTTTATTTTTTTAATTGTTTATAAAAAATTACTTTTTATATTTGCAGCCCGAAATGCTAAAAGAGAGGAGGTTAAGACACTATGTTAATTATACCAATTAAAGAAGGAGAAAATATAGATAGAGCGCTAAAGCGTTTTAAAAGAAAGTTCGATAGAACTGGTGCTAAGCGTCAATTACAGTCGCGTAAGCAATTTACAAAGCCTTCAGTTGAACGTAGAGCGCAAATTCAAAAAGCACAATACATTCAAAGACTTAGAGATGCAGAAGATATCTAATAGATTCTAACTCATACATAAAATCCCGCTTAAATAATTAAGCGGGATTTTTTTTGCCCTTAAATCACGATTAGTAAAATCTGTTTCGAAGAAACTTCTAGATGATTGGTCTATACATCTTTAGAGTTGGTCTGTTTTATTAGTTTGACAATCAGTTTGATATTAATATTGAAGCCTGATTTAAAACTAAGTAAACTATGAAAAGATTTTTTAATTATGTTGTTATTATGCTCATGTGTCCTATGTTGGTTTTAAGCTGTAGTAGTGATAACGGAAGTTCAAGTTCGGAAACAGAAGAGGAAACAGGAAGTACAACAGCCGACCCTATAGATATTACAACCTGTGATTCTGAGACGGGCATCAATCAGTTGGTTTGTATTGCAGAGGCCTTTCTATCGCAGTTAAGTTCATCAGAACAAACAACGGTGCAATTGTCTTACAGTACAACCACAGCTAAAAAGTGGTCTAATTTTCCTGAATCAATCTACAGAAATCGACCAGGGCTATCTTTTGGAGAAATGACCGATACTCAGGTGTCTTATGCGAAAGCTTTGATTAAAGCGGCCGCAGGAACAACAAGTAATGAAGGTTGGGAAGAGATTGAACAGACACTAAATGCTGATGATTATTTGAATGCTGCAGGAGGAGGTAGTGGTTATGGTGCTGGAAATTATTACATTGCTATTTTGGGAACACCTTCAGCAACAGGCTTATGGGAGATTATGTTTGGAGGGCATCATTTTGCTTTTGCTAACACTTATGAGGGTGGCGTGCTAGTCGGGGCGACACCATCGTTTAGAGGTATAGAACCTTACGGAACCTTTACTTACAACAGTGAATCTAATCAGCCTTTAAATCAAGAACGCGATGCATTTTCAGAGATGTTAGAAGGGTTATCAAGCTCAGAATTAGCCACTGCTAAGTTAAGTGGAACTTGGAACGATTTGTTATGTGGCCCGCAATCAGATGATAATTTTCCATCAACGGCTTCTGGTGTTCAGGTAGGAACTTTAACCAGTGCTCAGCAGGAGTTGGTTATGGCAGCGATAAAAACTTATGTATTAGATATCGCTGATGATGACGCTGCAGATATTTTAACAACTTATGAAAACGAGTTGAGTAATACCTATGTGTCTTATTCGGGAACAACAACCATGACTACTAAAGGAGATTATGTTCGCATAGACGGCCCTTCGGTTTGGATTGAATTTAGTGTTCAGAATGGTGTGATTCTTTCAGATCCACATCCGCATTCAGTATGGAGAGATAAAAATGGGGATTATGGCGGGAATTAATTTGAAGCAATACATAATTACGCTATGCGGCGTCTTGTTAATAAGTTGCTATGCATTTGCACATCCTTTACCAGGAACTAAAGTTTCTTTAAAACTAGACGGAGCAGATATTATTGGAAAAGCTGTGCTTCCTTTAGGAGAGTTGGAGTCTGCAATCAAACAAACAATAAAACCAGAGCATATAGATACAGCTTTTATGAAAGAATACTTTCAAAAGCATGTTCATGTCCAAAGTGAAAATCAGGATTGGAAGGTTGATGTGCTTTCTTTTTCTACCTTTAATGAAGACGATTCGCATTATGGAGGACATCATGGTGTTATTCCTTTCCTGGTTGTAAATTTTAAGCTGGAGCCAAGTAAAGAGATACCAATAGAGACGTTTACATTTAATTACGATGCTGTAATTCATGAAGTGATGACTCATGATATAGATGTGTATCAGGTGTTCAACAATCAGGCCGATAGCCTTATGTTGGGAGAAATTACTTTAGATGTAAGGTCAGAAACTTTTAAGCCGTTAGTAATTCAAATGCAAAGTGTAGAACCTGTAGTAAAATCAAGTAGTCTTTTTGCAGGTTTGGGGTTAATGTTAAGTTTGGTTGTTATTTTTTTACTGTATAAAAGTATAAGGGGAATGTTTTAACAAGCATATGATTTGTGTTGAAAAAAGAAAATCGATTCAGGGAATAGCATCATCTGAATCGATTTTTTATTTTAATTATGTACCTTGTAATTATAAACCAGAATAGCATATGCCCTTTAAGTCTTTTATAGATTATTTGTTGTTAGAAAAGCATTACTCGGCATTAACGGTAAAAGCCTATCAAACCGATTTAAATGAATTTTTAGAATTTATTCAGACCAATTACCAAATGCAGCATCTTAAAGAAGTTCATTACGGTCAAATAAGAGCTTGGATTGTGACTTTGGTAGAAAAGGGCTTATCAAACCGAAGTGTGAACCGAAAAATATCCTCTTTAAATTCCTATTATAAGTTTCTTCTAAAAACCGAAACCATTCAGGTTAATCCTTTAGTCAAACACAAAGCATTAAAAACAAAAAAGAAAATACAGGTACCGTTTTCGGAAACTGAAATAGAGCAGGTGCTTGAAGATTTTAATTTCGAAGATGATTTTGAAGGGATACGAGACAAGTTAATTATAGAGTTATTTTATTCAACCGGAATACGTCGCATTGAATTAGTACAGTTAAAAATGAACAGCATCGACTATAATAATAAAACGTTAAAAGTATTAGGTAAAAGAAATAAAGAACGCATCCTCCCGTTATTAGGTTCAGTATTGAAAACATTGCATCAGTATTTAGAAGTGCGAAATACGTTGGATATTGTGGTAGACAACGAAATTCTTTTTTTAACAAAAAAAGGTGCTAAAATATACGAAACACTTGTTTACAGAATAATAAATGATTATTTTAGTAAAGCATCTTCTAAGGTAAAAAAGAGTCCACATATTCTAAGGCATTCTTTCGCAACACATTTACTAAATCAAGGTGCCGATTTAAATGCTGTAAAAGAGCTTCTCGGGCACACGAGTTTGGCGGCCACTCAGGTCTATACACATAATAGTATTGCCGAGTTAAAAAAAGTGCACGTTAATACACATCCCAGAAGCAAGAAATAGTTTGAATTAATGTTTAACCAAAAAACTAAGTAGTATGAAAGTAAACACGCAATCCGTTAATTTTAATGCTGATAGAAAATTAATAGATTTTATCCAAAAGCGTATGGATAAATTAGATTTGTTTTATGACAAAGTCATTCAGTCTGATGTGTTTTTAAAAGTTGAAAATACCAGTGATAAAGAGAATAAAATATTTGAAGTGAGGCTTAGTGTGCCCGGTGATAGTTTTGTTGTTAAAAAGCAATGCAAAACCTTCGAAGAGGGTGCAGATACCGCTGCAGCATCGTTAGAAAGACAACTTAAAAAGCGAAAAGAGAAATTAAGAGCACATTTATGAAAATATTTTTCAAAAAATGTTTTGAATAATGAAATTTATATATACATTTGCAGTCCGTTAGAAATAGCGGACTTTTTTATGCGTAAAAAAGGAAAAAATAAGCCGATATAGCTCAGCTGGCTAGAGCAGCTGATTTGTAATCAGCAGGTCGTGGGTTCGAGTCCCTCTATCGGCTCAAGTTCTTTAAAATAAAGTAAGATAAAATAAGGTAAAATTGGGGAGATACTCAAGCGGCCAACGAGGGCAGACTGTAAATCTGCTGACTATGTCTTCGCAGGTTCGAATCCTGCTCTCCCCACAATTTATTTTGTCTCAACTAAACAAGGAATTGTTAAATAATTGCGGGAGTAGCTCAGTTGGTAGAGCGTCAGCCTTCCAAGCTGAATGTCGCCGGTTCGAACCCGGTCTCCCGCTCTAATATTTAAGGCCGGTGTAGCTCAGGGGTAGAGCGTTTCCTTGGTAAGGAAGAGGTCACGAGTTCAAATCTCGTCATTGGCTCTATTTTAGAAGAAGAAAGATTAGAATACACTAATATTATTATATAACTAAGATTAAATTATTTAAAAAACATGGCAAAGGCAACTTTCGATCGTTCAAAACCACATTTAAATATTGGTACAATTGGACACGTAGATCACGGTAAAACAACTTTAACTGCTGCTATTACTAAAGTATTAGCTGATGCAGGTTTATCAGAAGCGAAATCATTTGATCAAATTGATAACGCTCCGGAAGAGAAAGAAAGAGGTATTACTATTAATACATCTCACGTAGAATATTCAACTGCAAAACGTCACTACGCACACGTTGACTGTCCAGGTCACGCCGATTACGTTAAGAACATGGTAACTGGAGCTGCGCAAATGGATGGTGCTATCTTAGTAGTAGCTGCAACTGATGGTCCTATGCCACAAACTCGTGAGCACATCTTATTAGGTCGTCAGGTAGGTATTCCTCGTATCGTAGTATTCATGAACAAAGTGGATATGGTTGACGATGAAGAGTTATTAGAGTTAGTAGAAATGGAAGTTAGAGATTTATTATCTTTCTATGAGTACGATGGAGATAATGGTCCTGTAATTTCAGGTTCTGCTTTAGGAGCTTTAAATGGTGAAGCAAAATGGGTTGATACTGTTATGGCGTTAATGGATGCTTGTGATGAGTGGATCGAAGAGCCATTAAGAGAGATCGATAAGCCTTTCTTAATGCCAATCGAAGACGTATTCTCTATTACAGGTCGTGGTACTGTAGCAACAGGTCGTATCGAAACAGGTATTGCTAAAACTGGAGATCCAGTAGAAATCATTGGTATGGGTGCTGAGAAATTAACTTCTACTATCACTGGTATCGAGATGTTCCGTCAAATTTTAGATAGAGGTGAAGCTGGAGATAACGCTGGTATCTTACTAAGAGGTATCGATAAAAACCAAATCTCAAGAGGTATGGTTATCGTTAAGCCAGGTTCTGTAACTCCACACAAACAATTCAAAGCTGAGGTTTATATCCTTAAGAAAGAAGAAGGTGGACGTCACACTCCATTCCACAACAACTACCGTCCACAGTTCTACGTACGTACAACTGACGTAACTGGTAACATTTCTTTACCAGAAGGAGTTGAGATGGTTATGCCAGGAGACAACTTAACTATCACTGTTGAATTAATTCAACCAATCGCAATGAGCGTAGGTTTACGTTTCGCGATCCGTGAAGGTGGTAGAACTGTAGGTGCTGGTCAGGTAACTGAGATTTTAGACTAATACAGTTTAATAGACATAATGTTAAGGTATCTTTAGAGATACAGATACCTTAACATATCTACGGGTTTAGCTCAGTTGGTAGAGCACTGGTCTCCAAAACCAGGTGTCGGGAGTTCGAGTCTCTCAACCCGTGCAATAAGGAACTTAATTTTAGGTTCCTTTCAATAAATAAGGATGTAAGAGTTTTGGGTAGCTTTTTTAGAGCGAATAACTGAAATTTTAATCTGTTGATAAAAAATAAATAAATGGCTGGAATTGTAAATTACATAAAAGAATCATTTAGCGAACTTAAAAACAATGTAAGTTGGCCAACTTGGGCAGAAGCACAAAGTTTAACTGTTTTAGTGGCTGTGTTCTCTATCGTATTTTCCTTAGCAATATGGGGAGTTGATACCGTATTTAGCAAGTTTATGGCTTTTTATTTTCAACTGATTAACTAACGGGAAAACTGAAATTTTATGTCTGAGGTGAGTGAAAAAAAATGGTACGTTGTTAGAGCCGTAAGTGGTCAAGAAAATAAAATTAAAACCTATATCGAGAATGAAATCGCTCGTTTAGGAATGCAGGATTATGTTGATCAGGTATTGGTTCCTACAGAACGTGTTGTTCAGATAAGAAACGGAAAAAAGACACACAAAGAAAAAGTATTTTTTCCTGGCTATATTATGATTCAAGCCAACCTAACGGGAGAGGTTCCTCACATCATTAGATCAGTTACTAACGTAATTGGATTTTTAGGTGAAACAAAAGGAGGAGATCCTGTGCCGTTAAGACAATCTGAAGTAAACAGAATGTTAGGTAAGGTAGATGAGTTATCTGTTGAAGAAACATCAAATGTAGCTATTCCTTTTACAAAAGGAGAAACAGTAAAAGTTATCGATGGACCATTCAACGGGTTTGATGGAACTATCGAGAAAATAAATGAAGAAAAGCGTAAGCTTGAAGTAATGGTTAAGATATTTGGAAGAAAGACACCATTAGAGTTAAGCTATATGCAGGTTGAAAAAGTATAATAATTGTTACACTATATAAAAGGATAGGCTTTTTGCTTCCAACTAAAAGTTTATCACACTAAATTATTAAAAATGGCAAAAGAATTAAGTAAAGTAGTTAAGTTACAAGTTCGGGGAGGTGCTGCGAATCCGTCGCCACCGGTTGGACCCGCTTTAGGTGCTGCTGGGGTTAACATCATGGAGTTCTGTAAGCAATTTAATGCTAGAACTCAGGATAAAGCTGGAAAAGTTTTACCTGTTGTTATCTCGGTTTATAAAGACAAGTCTTTCGACTTCGTTATTAAAACTCCTCCAGCTGCAGTACAATTATTAGAAGCGGCCAAAATTAAAAAAGGTTCAGGAGAGCCTAACCGAAAAAAAGTAGCTAAAGTTTCATGGGATCAAATCAAGACTATAGCAGAAGATAAAATGCAGGATTTAAATGCATTTACATTAGAATCTGCTATGACTATGGTTGCTGGAACAGCAAGATCAATGGGTATCACCGTAACAGGTCAATTCCCTTCTTAATCTTTAAAAACATTAGAAAATGGCAAGATTAACAAGAAAGCAAAAAGAAGCTTTAGCAAAGATTGAAAAAGGGAGAATTTACTCTCTTAACGAAGCATCAGAGTTAGTAAAGGAAATTACTAATACTAAATTTGACGCTTCAGTTGATATCGCTGTACGTTTAGGAGTAGATCCTCGTAAAGCTAACCAGATGGTAAGAGGGGTAGTATCATTACCTCACGGAACTGGTAAAGACATGAAAGTATTAGCATTAGTAACTCCAGATAAGGAAGCAGAAGCTAAAGAAGCTGGAGCAGATTACGTAGGTTTAGATGAGTACCTTGATCAAATCAAGAACGGATGGACTGACGTAGATGTTATCATCACTATGCCAAGTGTTATGGGTAAATTAGGTCCATTAGGACGTGTATTAGGTCCTCGTGGTTTAATGCCTAACCCAAAAACTGGTACAGTAACTATGGACATCGCTAAAGCTGTAACAGAAGTGAAAGCTGGTAAAATCGACTTCAAAGTTGATAAAACTGGTATCGTTCACGCTGCAATTGGAAAAGCATCTTTCAGTGCTGATAAAATCGCAGATAACGCAAATGAATTAATTCAAACATTAATAAAACTTAAGCCAACTGCTGCTAAAGGTACTTACGTAAAAAGTATTTTCCTTTCTAGTACTATGAGTCCTAGTGTTGCTGTTGATCCTAAAGTTAGTTAATTAGTTAAATACTTTTATTATGACAAGAGAAGAAAAATCACAAGTAATTGAGGAGTTAACATTAGAATTAGCTAACAATGCAAATATCTATTTAGCAGATATTTCTGGATTAAACGCAGGAACTACCTCAGATTTTCGTCGTGCTGCTTTTAAAGCAAACGTGAAAATGGCAGTTGTTAAAAACACATTACTTGAAAAAGCAATGGAAGCTTCAGAGAAAAATTTCGAAGATCTTCCTTCTGTTTTAAAAGGAAATACAATCGTAATGTATTCTGAAACAGGTAATGCGCCAGCTAAGTTAATTAAAAACTTCCGTAAAAAAGCTGAAAAACCTTTATTAAAAGGAGCGTTTATTGAGGAAGCAGTTTATATCGGCGACAACCAATTAGACGCCTTAGTAGACATCAAGTCTCGTGAGGAGTTATTAGGAGAGATTGTTGGATTATTACAATCGCCTGCTAAGAACGTTGTTTCAGCGCTTAAATCAAGCGGTGGTAAATTAGCTGGTATTCTTAAAACACTATCTGAAAAAGAAGGATAGTATTAGCATAGTACGCACTATATTACAATTATATTAAAATTAAAAATTTATTAAAAACGATAGAAAATGGCAGATTTAAAAGATTTCGCAGAACAATTAGTTAACTTAACAGTAAAAGAAGTAAACGAGTTAGCTACTATATTAAAAGAAGAGTACGGTATTGAGCCTGCTGCTGCTGCTGCAGTTGCTGTTGCTGGTCCTGCTGCTGGTGGTGAGGCTGAAGAAGCTCAAACTGAGTTTGACGTAGTATTAAAATCAGCTGGTGCATCTAAATTGGCAGTAGTTAAATTAGTTAAAGAATTAACTGGTTTAGGATTAAAAGAAGCTAAAGAATTAGTTGACGGAGCTCCAAGTAACTTAAAAGAAGGAGTATCTAAAGACGAAGCTGAAGGCTTAAAAGCATCTTTAGAAGAAGCAGGAGCTGAGGTTGAGCTTAAATAAGCTTAGCTTTTACAAAACATAAAGGTTTAGGTCTGGAGGTTACCTTCAAGACCTAAACCATTTTGCGTATATAACATTTACATACGCCACAACTTTTATTATTTTTAATCATAATTCCGTCCATTGATGTTGTCAACACAAGCTGAAAGATTAAATTTCTCGTCTATTGTTAATAGAACAGAATACCCAGATTTCTTGGATATTCAGATTAAATCCTTCCAGGATTTTTTCCAGTTAGAAACTAAATCGGAAGAAAGAGGTGATGAAGGTTTATATAACACCTTCATGGAAAACTTTCCAATTACAGATTCACGTAATCAATTTGTTTTAGAATTTTTAGATTACTTCGTAGATCCACCACGATACGCTATAGATGAGTGTATAGAAAGAGGACTTACTTACAGCGTTCCGCTTAAAGCAAGATTAAAGTTATATTGTACAGACCCTGAACACGAGGATTTCGAAACTATTGTTCAAGATGTGTACTTAGGAACTATTCCTTACATGACTCCAAGCGGTACTTTCGTGATTAACGGAGCAGAGCGTGTTGTAGTATCTCAGTTACACCGTTCGCCAGGTGTATTCTTCGGACAGTCTTTCCATGCTAATGGAACAAAGTTATACTCAGCCAGAGTTATTCCTTTTAAAGGATCTTGGATTGAGTTTGCTACCGATATTAACCAGGTAATGTATGCTTACATTGACAGAAAGAAAAAGTTACCTGTAACAACATTATTTAGAGCAATTGGTTTTGAGCGTGATAAGGATATCTTAGAGATATTCGATCTTGCTGAAGAAATTAAAGTTTCTAAATCTGGATTAAAAAAATACCAAGGAAGAAAACTTGCAGCACGTGTACTTAACACATGGCACGAGGATTTTGTTGACGAGGATACAGGAGAGGTAGTATCTATCGAGCGTAACGAGATTATTCTTGATCGTGATACTATTCTAGATAAAGACAACATAGAAGAAATCATCGATGCAGACGTAAAAACTATTCTGTTACACAAAGAAAGTGCAGAACAGGGTGATTACGCCATCATTCACAATACATTACAAAAAGACCCAACAAACTCTGAAAAAGAGGCTGTTGAGCATATCTATAGACAATTACGTAACGCTGAGCCGCCAGATGAGGAAACAGCACGTGGTATTATAGATAAATTATTCTTTAGTGACCAACGTTACTCTTTAGGTGAAGTAGGTCGTTACAGAATGAACAAGAAATTAAATCTTGATATCGAAATGGATAAGCAAGTGCTTACCAAAGAAGATATCATTACCATTATAAAATATTTAATCGAGCTTATCAACTCTAAAGCAGAGATTGATGATATTGACCACTTATCTAACCGTCGTGTACGTACTGTAGGTGAGCAATTATCTCAACAGTTTGGTGTTGGTTTAGCACGTATGGCACGTACTATCCGTGAGCGTATGAACGTTCGTGATAACGAGGTATTTACACCAATCGACTTAATTAATGCAAAAACATTATCGTCGGTAATTAACTCGTTCTTTGGTACAAACCAGTTATCTCAGTTCATGGATCAAACCAATCCATTAGCCGAGATTACACACAAGCGTCGTCTATCGGCTCTTGGACCTGGAGGTCTTTCTCGTGAAAGAGCAGGTTTCGAGGTTCGTGACGTTCACTATACACACTATGGTCGTTTATGTCCGATTGAAACTCCTGAGGGACCAAACATTGGATTAATTTCGTCATTATCTGTTTACGCGAAGGTAAACTCAATGGGATTCATTGAAACACCTTACCGTCCAGTTGATAATGGAACTGTTGATATTAAAAACGATCCTATTTACTTAAGTGCTGAAGAGGAAGAAGGTAAATTAATCGCGCAGGCTACTGTAAAAGTAGATAACGATGGTAAAATATTACACGATAAGGTAATTGCTCGTATGGAGGGTGATTTCCCGGTAATTGAACCAGAGCACATCCACTATACAGACGTTGCGCCTAACCAGATTTCATCTATTTCGGCTTCGTTAATTCCGTTCTTAGAGCATGATGATGCGAACCGTGCGTTGATGGGATCGAACATGATGCGTCAGGCAGTACCATTATTATTGCCAGAGTCGCCGATTGTTGGAACAGGTTTAGAGCGTCAGGTAGCTTCAGATTCTCGTGTATTAATTAATGCCGAAGGAAATGGAGAAGTACTTTACGTAGATGCAAACGAAATTCAAATACGTTACGAGCGTACTGAAGATGAAGCAAAAGTAAGCTTCGACAGCGACGTTAAAACGTATCAATTAGTAAAATATAGAAAAACCAACCAGGGAACTTCTATCAACCTTAAGCCAATTGTTGTTAAAGGTGATGTTGTAAAGAAAGGTCAAGTTTTATGTGAAGGTTATGCGACACAAAAAGGAGAACTTGCTTTAGGTAGAAACATGAAGGTTGCCTTCATGCCTTGGAAAGGTTATAACTTTGAGGATGCGATTGTAATTTCTGAGCGTGTTGTACGTGAAGATATCTTTACATCTATCCACATCGATGAGTACTCATTAGAGGTTAGAGATACTAAATTAGGTAACGAAGAGTTAACTAACGATATCCCTAACGTATCTGAAGAAGCTACTAAAGATTTAGATGAAAACGGAATGATTCGCATTGGAGCTGAAGTTAAGCCTGGCGATATCTTAATTGGTAAGATTACTCCAAAAGGAGAAAGCGACCCAACTCCGGAAGAAAAATTATTAAGAGCTATCTTCGGTGATAAAGCCGGTGATGTAAAAGATGCCTCATTAAAAGCATCTCCATCATTAAACGGTGTTGTTATCGACAAGAAATTATTCTCTAGAGCCGTTAAAGATAAACGTAAACGTGCTCAGGATAAAGATGATATCGTTGCATTAGAAGGTATTTACGATAGAAAATTTGATGAATTAAAAGAAGTTTTAATCGAGAAATTATTCAACGTCGTAAATGGTAAAACTGCTCAAGGTATTTACAACGATTTAGGTGAAGAAGTATTACCAAAAGGTAAGAAATTCACGCTTAAAATGTTAAATGCTGTTGATGATTATGCACACTTAGTGTCTGGTAAATGGACGACTGATGATCATACAAATCAACTTGTTGCAGATTTAATTCACAACTACAAGATTAAAGAAAACGACTTACAAGGTTCTTTAAGACGTGAGAAGTTTACAATCTCTGTAGGAGACGAGTTACCATCAGGTATTATTAAATTAGCAAAAGTTTATATTGCTAAGAAACGTAAACTTAAAGTAGGTGATAAGATGGCAGGACGTCACGGTAACAAAGGTATTGTTGCACGTATCGTTCGTGAAGAAGATATGCCATTCTTAGAAGACGGAACTCCTGTAGATATCGTTCTTAACCCACTTGGTGTACCTTCTCGTATGAACATTGGTCAGATATACGAAACTGTACTTGGTTGGGCAGGTCAAAAATTAGGTCGTAAGTTCGCGACTCCTATTTTCGACGGTGCAACTATCGATCAAATTAATGAACTTACAGACGAAGCAGGTATCCCAAGATACGGTCATACTTACCTTTATGACGGAGGTACTGGAGATCGTTTCGACCAACCAGCAACAGTAGGTGTAATCTACATGCTTAAGTTAGGTCACATGGTAGATGATAAGATGCACGCACGTTCTATTGGACCATACTCATTAATTACTCAACAACCATTAGGAGGTAAAGCTCAGTTTGGTGGTCAGCGTTTTGGTGAGATGGAGGTTTGGGCACTTGAAGCATATGGTGCATCAAGTACTTTAAGAGAGATCTTAACTGTAAAATCTGATGACGTAATTGGTAGAGCTAAAACTTACGAAGCAATCGTAAAAGGTGAACCAATGCCAGATCCTGGATTACCAGAATCTTTCAACGTATTAATGCACGAATTGAAAGGTCTAGGATTAGACATTAGATTAGAGGAATAATATACAGCATACTGCTTAAAGCAATTTAAGCAGTATGCTAAAAGTTTACAAATAATTCGATAGCACCATATATTATGGCAAGAAAACAAGATAAGAATACAGTAAAGAGATTTAACCAGATCTCAATTGGTTTAGCGTCACCAGAGTCTATTTTAGCAGAGTCTAGAGGTGAGGTTTTAAAACCTGAAACTATCAATTATCGAACTCATAAACCAGAAAGAGATGGTTTATTCTGTGAGCGTATCTTTGGTCCTGTAAAGGATTACGAGTGTGCTTGTGGTAAATATAAAAGAATTCGCTACAAAGGTATCGTTTGTGACCGATGTGGTGTTGAAGTAACAGAAAAGAAAGTACGTCGTGATAGAGTTGGACACATCAACTTAGTTGTGCCAATCGCTCACATTTGGTATTTCCGTTCGTTACCAAATAAAATAGGTTATTTATTAGGGTTACCGTCTAAGAAATTAGATATGATTATTTACTACGAGCGTTATGTAGTAATTCAGCCAGGTATCGCTAAAAATGAAGAAGGAGAACCATTACAAAAAATGGACTTCTTAACAGAAGAAGAATACTTAAATATTCTTGAAACCCTTCCGAATGATAACCAGTATTTAGATGATACAGATCCAAACAAGTTCTTAGCTAAAATGGGAGCTGAGTGTTTGATTGAATTATTAGCTAGAATTGATTTAGAATCATTATCATACGAATTACGTCATAAAGCAAATACAGAAACGTCAAAACAACGTAAAACTGAAGCTTTAAAACGTTTACAAGTTGTAGAATCGTTACGTGAGTCTAACAATAACAGAGAGAACCGTCCGGAGTGGATGATTATGAAAGTAATCCCTGTTATTCCACCAGAATTACGTCCGTTAGTGCCATTAGATGGTGGTCGTTTCGCAACGTCAGATTTAAATGATTTATACCGTCGTGTAATTATCCGTAACAACCGTCTTAAGAGACTTGTTGAGATTAAAGCACCAGAGGTAATTTTACGTAACGAAAAACGTATGTTACAGGAATCTGTAGATTCGTTATTTGATAACACACGTAAATCATCAGCGGTAAAAACAGATTCTAACAGACCGTTAAAATCATTATCAGATTCATTAAAAGGTAAACAAGGGCGTTTCCGTCAAAACTTACTTGGTAAACGTGTTGATTACTCGGCGCGTTCGGTAATTGTTGTTGGACCTGAGTTAAAACTTTATGAGTGTGGTTTACCAAAAAATATGGCGGCGGAGCTTTACAAGCCTTTCGTAATTAGAAAATTAATTGAAAGAGGTATTGTAAAAACAGTTAAGTCTGCTAAGAAAATTATTGACAAAAAAGAGCCTGTGGTTTGGGATATCTTGGAAAACGTTCTTAAAGGACATCCAGTATTACTAAACCGTGCTCCTACGTTACACCGTTTGGGTATTCAAGCGTTCCAACCTAAGTTAATCGAGGGTAAAGCGATTCAATTACACCCATTAGTGTGTACGGCGTTTAACGCGGATTTCGATGGTGACCAGATGGCAGTTCACTTACCATTAGGCCCAGAAGCTATTTTAGAGTGTCAGTTATTAATGTTGGCCTCTCACAATATCTTAAATCCAGCAAACGGTTCACCGGTAACAGTACCTTCTCAGGACATGGTTCTTGGTCTTTATTATATGACTAAGCACCGTAAATCTACACCTGAGTTAGTTGTTAAAGGTGAAGGATTAACATTCTACGCACCAGAGGAAGTAGAAATTGCTTTCAACGAAAAGCGTGTAGACTTAAATGCTGGTATTAAAGTAAGAACTTTAGATATTAACGAAGATGGTAAGTTAGCTCCAACAATTATTGAAACAACTGTTGGTCGTGTATTATTTAACCAACACGTGCCACAGGCCGCGGGTTATATAAACCAGGTACTTACTAAAAAGTCGTTAAGAGATATTATTGGACAAATTCTTAAATATACTTCAGTTCCTGAAACCGCAGATTTCTTAGATGCGATTAGAACTTTAGGATTTAAGTTTGCATTCCAGGGTGGATTATCATTCAGTTTAGGTGATATTATTATCCCAGCTGAAAAACAAGGTATGATCGATAAAGCTAACGGTTTAGTTGAAGGTATTACAGGTAACTATAACATGGGACTTATTACCAACAACGAGCGTTACAACCAGGTGATTGACATTTGGACATCGACCAACGCAGAGTTAACCGAGTTGTCTATGAAACGTATTCGTGAAGACCAACAAGGATTTAACTCGGTATTCATGATGCTTGATTCTGGGGCGCGTGGTTCGAAAGAGCAGATTCGTCAGTTAACAGGTATGCGTGGATTAATGGCGAAACCTAAAAAATCGAATGCAGGTGGTGGAGAGATTATCGAAAACCCGATTCTTTCGAACTTTAAGGAAGGTCTTTCAATTTTAGAATACTTCATCTCTACGCACGGTGCTCGTAAAGGTCTTGCGGATACCGCTCTTAAAACGGCCGATGCTGGTTACTTAACACGTCGTTTAGTAGACGTTTCTCAAGATGTTATCATCAACTCTGAAGATTGTGGTACATTAAGAGGTGTAGAAGTAGAGCCATTAAAGAAAAATGATGAAGTTGTTGAAACTTTAGCTGAAAGAATTGAAGGTCGTGTATCATTAAACGATGTTTACCACCCATTAACAGATGAGTTATTGGTTGCTTCAGGACAATTAATTGAAGATCATATTGCGAAAGCTATTGGAGATTCTCCATTAGAGAAAATCGAAGTACGTTCTGCTTTAAGTTGTGAAGCTTTACAAGGTATTTGTGCTAAATGTTACGGTCGTAACCTTGCAACCGGTAAAATGGTTCAAATGGGTGAAGCAGTTGGAGTTGTGGCAGCACAGTCTATTGGTGAGCCTGGTACACAGTTAACACTTCGTACGTTCCACGTAGGGGGTATTGCTGGTAACATTTCAGAAGAAAATAAATTAATCGTTAAGTTTGACGGTATCGCTGAAATCGAAGATTTAAAAACGGTTAAAGGTACTGATAGCGAAGGTAACGAAGTTGATATTGTTATTTCTCGTACAACTGAGATTAAGTTGATCGATAAGAAAACTGGTATTGCATTAAGTACGAATAACATTCCTTACGGTTCTACTTTAATGATCGAAAACGGTCAGGAATTAAGTAAAGGTGATGTGGTTTGTTCTTGGGATCCATATAACGGTGTAATTATTTCAGAATTCGCCGGAAAAGTGAGATATGAAAATATCGAGCAAGGGGTAACTTACCAAGTAGAAATTGATGAGCAAACAGGTTTCCAAGAGAAAGTAATCTCTGAATCTAGAAATAAGAAGTTAATTCCAACACTTCATATCGAAGATTCTAAAGGTGAAACAATGCGTTCTTATAACTTACCGGTAGGTTCTCACTTAATGATTAATGATGGTGATAAAATTACTGTTGGTAAGGTATTAGTTAAGATTCCTCGTAAATCTGCTAAGGCAGGGGATATTACAGGAGGTTTACCACGTGTAACCGAGTTATTCGAAGCACGTAACCCATCTAACCCAGCTGTGGTAAGTGAAATTGATGGTGTGGTTTCTTTCGGTAAAATCAAACGTGGTAACCGTGAGATTGTTGTAGAATCTAAATTAGGTGAAGTTAAGAAGTACTTAGTTAAATTATCGAATCAGATTCTTGTACAAGAGAATGATTACGTTAAAGCAGGTATGCCTTTATCAGATGGTTCTGTAACTCCTGAAGATATCTTAAACATTAAAGGACCTTCAGCTGTTCAACAATACTTAGTAAATGAAGTACAAGAGGTATACCGTTTACAAGGGGTGAAAATTAACGATAAACACTTCGAGGTTGTTGTTAGACAGATGATGCGTAAAGTACAAATTATTGATTCTGGTGATACGTTATTCTTAGAAGATCAATTAGTTCACAAAGCAGATTTCATTCAGGAAAATGATGCCATTTTCGGATTGAAAGTAGTTGAAGATTGTGGAGATTCTACCAACCTTAAAAACGGACAGATTGTTTCTGCTCGTCAGTTAAGAGATGAGAACTCATTACTAAGAAGAGAAGATAAAGCATTGGTATCGGCTAGAGATGCTAGACCAGCAACCGCTACGCCAATATTACAAGGTATTACAAGAGCGTCGTTACAAACGAAATCATTTATTTCGGCAGCGTCGTTCCAGGAAACTACTAAGGTACTTAACGAAGCAGCAGTAGCTGGTAAGATAGATAACTTAGAAGGCTTGAAAGAAAATGTAATTGTAGGACACAGAATTCCTGCAGGTACAGGTTTACGTAAATACCAAGACATTATCGTTGGTTCTAAAGAAGAGTTCGACGAAATGATGCAAGTAAAGCAAGAATTAAATTATAACTAATAAGATTTCCTGCGAAGGCAGGAGTCTTTAAACATAAAAGCCTTCTTGTATTTTTATACTCGAAGGCTTTTTAATTTTAAAAATATATCAAACATGACTGACGAAAACGATAAACCAAAACAAGGACAAATTAATATTGAATTAGATGAAAAAATTGCTGACGGGCAATATTCTAATCTGGCCATCATCAATCATTCGGTATCTGAATTTGTTGTTGACTTTGTAAATATTATGCCTGGTGTACCTAAGAGTAAGGTAAAATCCAGAATTATTTTAACGCCACAACACGCAAAGCGATTATTAAAAGCCTTAGCTGAAAATGTATCTCGTTTTGAAAATGCTCACGGTGAAATTAAAGATTACGAACAACCACCAATTCCATTGAATTTCGGACCAACAGGTCAGGCTTAAGGGCAAAATTAGAAGACTTGTCATTCTGAAATCGAAGATTCAGCGGAGCTAATTTATTTCAGAATATTACATTTTATATGAGTTTTGATGTTTACAGCAAACAATTCAGGCTAAAAAAAAAAGTCCCATTGAAAATTTCAATGGGACTTTTTTCTGTTTAAACAGCTGTTTCAAGAACTGGCTTTTTCTTAATCTCGGCCTTTTTTACAATCAGTTTTCTTTTGAATTGTAAGGCACCAGACGGACAGCGGTTAACTTGTTTAATGATGCGTTCTGCATCACTTCCGTCCAAATCAATCCAGGGAATTATAGATGTTCTAAAAACATCTGATAATTCTTTTATACACTTCTCAGCGTGTATGCAAACATTCGGTTCATAAGTCACAGTAATTTCCGAATTACTGAAAGTATTAGCTTCTGTTTTCATAGGTTTTAGCAATTTTTCGGGGTATGAACGAGCTACAAATTTACTTAACTACAACGTTGTAGTGTAATTTACTTGACCAACGTTCTATATACCCGATAATATGCCGGAATTAAAGTTGATGAATTATAATAATTTAGTATTGTTCTAATTTAAAATTCAGATGTAAAATGGAATTTAATACTCGGGTAGGTTTGCTGTGTCATTTGCAGCGAAAATGCCGAGTCTGCTAAAAAGACTAACTGTTCGTGTTTGTCTTTGGCTAAGTAACGTTGTTTTACGCGCAAAAACTCTTTGTATTCTTCACTTTTTTCGTCTTCAGCCTGTACCCAGCATGCTTTATGAACGTTTAAATTTTCGTAAGAACACTTCGCACCGTATTCGTGTTCCAAACGGTACTGAATAACTTCGTACTGTAAGGCACCAACGGTACCAATTACTTTTCTTCCATTTAATTCTAAGGTAAATAACTGCGCAACCCCTTCGTCCATTAACTGATCGATACCTTTGTATAATTGTTTAGATTTTAAAGGATCGGCGTTGTTAATATATCTAAAGTGTTCCGGAGAGAAACTAGGTATTCCTTTGTAGTTTATAGTTTCTCCTTCGGTTAGGGTATCTCCAATTTTAAAGTTTCCGGTATCGTGTAAACCAACAATATCACCAGGGTAAGAGATGTCTACAATTTCTTTCTTCTCTGCAAAGAAAGCGTTAGGACTTGAGAATTTTAATTTCTTGCCATGTCTAACGTGTAAATAAGGTTTATTTCGTTCGAAAGTACCTGAAACAATTTTTATAAATGCCAGACGGTCTCTGTGATTAGGATCCATATTGGCGTGTATTTTAAATACAAATCCGGTAAAGTTTTTCTCGTCAGGATTAATTAAACGCTCTTCACTTTGTTTTGGTCTTGGTTTCGGTGCAATCTCAACAAAGCAATCTAAAAGCTCGCGAACACCAAAGTTATTTAAGGCCGAACCAAAGAATACAGGTTGTTGGTTTCCGCTTAAATATTCGTCTTTATCGAATTCAGGATAGATTCCTGAAACAAGTTCTATCTCGTCACGTAAGGTGTTGGCCGATTTTTCACCAACCAATTTATCTAATTCAGGAGACGATAAGTCTGAAATTTCAATGGTTTCTTCAATGTTTCTGCGGCTATCACCACTGAAAAGGTTTACGTTTTTCTCCCAGATATTATAAATACCTTTAAACTCGTAACCCATACCAATAGGGAAACTTAAAGGCACTACTTTTAATCCTAATTTTTGTTCTACTTCATCAAGTAGGTCGAAAGCATCTTTACCTTCACGGTCTAATTTGTTAATGAAAACAATCATAGGAATGTTTCGCATTCTACAAACTTCAACTAGTTTTTCGGTTTGTTCCTCAACCCCTTTTGCAACGTCTATAACCACAATAACGCTGTCTACAGCGGTAAGTGTTCTAAAAGTATCTTCAGCAAAGTCTTTGTGACCAGGTGTATCTAAAATATTAATTTTAGTGCCATTGTATTCAAAGGCCAATACAGAGGTTGCCACCGATATACCACGCTGGCGCTCAATTTCCATAAAGTCACTCGTAGCACCTTTTTTGATTTTATTACTTTTTACAGCTCCAGCCTCTTGAATAGCACCACCAAAAAGAAGTAATTTTTCGGTTAATGTTGTTTTACCGGCATCGGGATGTGAAATAATACCAAAGGTACGACGTCTGTTAATCTCTTTTTGAAAACTCATAATTATAATTTGCAAATGGGCTGCAAAGATACTATTAATAAATGCAAATTAAATAACAATAATAGCTTTAACTTAAAATTATTATAAATACTGATTTCATTGTTTTTAGAGAATTAAACATGTGTATTCAAGTGGGGGCTTGAGTTAAAAAAAGATATTTTAAACCATTAGTAAACCTCGTTGTATTTTGTACTTTTGTTACACTATGAAAGAAGAACAAGTCATCTTAGTCAATGAAAACGATGAGCCAATTGGTTTAATGCCAAAAATGGAGGCTCACGAAAAAGCATTATTACACCGCGCATTTTCTGTATTTATATTTAACGATAAAAATGAACTGATGTTACAGCAACGTGCAGCTCACAAATACCATTCGCCTTTATTATGGACCAACACCTGTTGCAGCCACCAGCGCGATGGTGAGTCTAATTTAGCAGCAGGTAAACGCCGTTTACAGGAAGAAATGGGTTTTGTAGCAGACCTAAAAGAAACAACTTCGTTTATTTATAAAGCGCCTTTTGATAATGGTTTAACCGAACATGAGTTCGATCATGTTATGGTTGGATATTATAACGATAGTCCTAAAATTAACCCGGATGAGGTTGAAGCCTGGAAATGGATGCCTTTAGAAGCTGTAAAGGAAGATATAGCCGAGCAACCGGAAATTTATACCGAGTGGTTTAAAATTATTTTCGATAAATTTTATCAGCACATTAACGTCACAAAATAATGAAAGTAACGGTAAACAGAAAAGCGCATTTTAATGCAGCTCACCGGCTTTTTAAGGAAGGCTGGAGCGACGAAAAAAATCTGGAGGTATTTGGCAAATGCAGCAATCCTAATTACCACGGACATAATTACGATTTGGTGGTGAGTGTAACCGGAGAGATAGATGAAGAAACAGGGTTTGTTATGGATATGAAGATCTTAAAAGATATTATAAGAGAAGAAGTTGAAGAACCCTTGGATCATAAAAATTTGAATTTGGAAGTTGAAGCGTTTAAAACCTTGAACCCAACAACCGAAAACATAGCAGTATATATTTATAATCAAATTAAACCTAAACTAAAACAAGATTTAAGTCTTGAGGTTACCTTATACGAAACACCTCGAAACTTTGTAACCTATTCAGGAACCTAAACTATGAGTCAATTGTATCCATTAAAATTTACCCCGATATTGAAAGATAAAATCTGGGGAGGTCAAAAATTAAAAACAGTATTAAATAAAGAGTCTAATCTGCCTAATATTGGCGAAAGCTGGGAGATTAGCGATGTTGAAGGCGATACTTCAATAGTTTCTAACGGAAGTTTAAAAGGGCAATCATTAAAAGAATTATTAGAAACCTATAAAGGTGATTTAATAGGTGAAAAGAACTATAAAGTTTTCGAAAATAAGTTTCCGTTATTAATTAAGTTTATTGATGCAAAGGAAGATTTATCTATTCAGTTACATCCAAATGATGAGTTGGCAGCGAAGAGACATAATTCGTTTGGTAAGACCGAAATGTGGTATGTATTTCAAGCCGATGACGATTCAAATTTAATAGTAGGTTTTAATCAGGATATGACGCCTGAAAAATATCTGGAACATTTAGAAAATAAAACCTTAACAAAAATCTTAAATTTCGATAAGGTACAAACCGGAGACACTTATTTTATTGAAGTGGGTAGAGTACATGCCATAGGTGCCGGTGTTATGGTTGCCGAAATTCAGCAAACCAGTGATATTACATACCGTGTATACGACTGGGATCGCGTAGACGATCAAGGTAACGAACGTGAGTTACATAACGATTTGGCAATCGATGCTATCGATTTTAATATGCCGGACAATTTTAGAGTGACTTACAAAAAGACTGAGAATACCTCTAATGAAATGGTAAGTTGTCCATACTTTACAACAAGTTATTTAAAAGTTACCGAAACCTTAAAAAAGGAGAATAAAGAAGATTCTTTTTTAATTTATATGTGTGTTGAAGGTGATGCCGAGATTTCTGCAAATGGCGTTACAGAGACTATAAAAAAAGGAGAAACATTATTATTGCCGGCGGCAATAAAAGATTTCGAAATACACGCCAAAGATGCTACATTGTTAGAAGTTTATGTATAAAAACAAAAAATCCCAAGTCGTTTACTTGGGATTTTTATTTAACAAGCCGTTTTGCTTTCGTTAAACTGGACGTTATCTACCGGGAAATTAAATAAAGCACTACAAATTCTCTCGTGATGATTTAAAGTGTTTTTTGGTTTTGTTACCAGAATATTTACCAGATAGCCATTAGTGGTTTGTTTTACTAATTGCGCTTGTATGGTAAGTTTATCTTTCACAAAGGCATTTTTATGCATTTTAAATTTGTAATCTGTAAATTCAGGAACCTCCTGTAAATAAAATCCTTTAACAGGAATTGCAGCAATATTTTTTACGGTATCGTAAAGTGTGCTTGGTAATAAAAATCCGTTAGCGTTACTTATTTTTTTTGTTACTATAAATGGAACGTTTGTATGTGTGTTAGTGTTCATAATTTTAAATTTTAAGGGTACAACAATATCGGTATGAGTCTGTGGTTATCGCGCATAGAACATAAGGTCTTGGCCGAATAAAATAACTTAATAATAGATTGGACGGTTTGGGTAATGGATTTGATTGTTTTCATAATTCAAAAAATTAATGTTAAAAATTGATTTAAAATAAAAAAGGTGCCTTTTGTAAAAAGCACCTTTTGTTGTTTATCGTTGTAATATAACTTTACATGTATTCAAGATGCTCACAGAATGGTTTAGATTTTAACATAGCAAAAGCGACCGCTTTCCACTGTTGTGAAGTACGGGTACAAATCTGCTTATATGACATTCTTAATGTGTTCATCGAAGTAAATTTAAGTATAATTTTTTTATTATTAATTATTTAAATTAAAAATATGTGATTTTATTTAGGATTAGTGTAATTTTGCGGCAAATAAAACACATATAATTATGGCAAATAAAAGAGACCTTAAAAAAGACATCAACTATGTATTAGGAGACATTATTGAGGCAGTTTATGTTTGGGAGTATGCTAATACAGATAAGGATACTAAAGAAAGTTCTGCTATTATTGACGAGGCAATTGCTACGTTTGATGAATTAATCGCAAGGGTAAATGAAAAGCCTGCAGATACTGCAAAAGCTCATTTTAAAGCAATTACGAATGAGTTAGAGAGCAAAGGAAATGCATTGATTGAAAAAATTAATAAATTAAGTTAATTTTTTTTGACGGATTGTTTGCAGATTTAATTTAAGCGATTATATTTGCACCCGTCAAAAACGCCGATATAGCTCAGCTGGCTAGAGCAGCTGATTTGTAATCAGCAGGTCGTGGGTTCGAGTCCCTCTATCGGCTCTAAAGCTTCACGAAAAGTGAAGCTTTTTTATTGACAAAGTTACATTCAGTTTATGTTATTTAAAATGAGTGTTTTAGTAATGCCGATGTAGCTCAGCTGGCTAGAGCAGCTGATTTGTAATCAGCAGGTCGTGGGTTCGAGTCCCTCCATCGGCTCAAAAAAGCTTCACCTAAAGTGAGGCTTTTTTATTGGGATTTATTAATGAAGATACTATTAGATATTAGTTCATAATATAGAATGGTAAGGGTTAGACAAAAAAAAGACATTCAGTTTCCTGAATGTCTTTTTTTATAAGTGTTAGTTAAAGTTGTTATTCGGTAGCTTTAATTTTATCAACAAACTTTTGTAGTTCTTTACCATATTTAGATGCTTTAACTTCAGGTGATAAAGAATTGTTGATGGTATCTAATAAATTTACTTTAGCATTATAGATTTCAGATAAAGCCAGATATGGTGCTACCTCACTGTTTTTGTTGTTAAGAGCGAAATTAACTGTAAATAAGTAACGTCTTTTAATCAAGTTTTGCGACATTTTGTTAACGCTGTCTAACTTATCTTGATTATTTTCTTTTCTAGCTTCAAATTCAGCTTTTATTAGTTCAAGATTTTGGTAGTTAAGACGAGAGATCATGTCGTTATAACTTTCTAAAACCTTTTGTTGCTCCGATCCTTTAATTTTAGCATCTACAGCAAAGTTTTTCACAGTAGTGTTAATTTCCGTTACGCCTTTATCTGCAAAAAATGAGATGCGTTCGTTTTCGGCTGTGTTTTTATTTAAGTATAGGAAGAACATTTCCGGAGATTCAATAGGACTGTGTAGTTCTAATTCTGAACTACCATTTACCACAACAGAATCTACTGTTACTAATGCGGTATCCTGAATTTTCTTTAGATAAACGGTTCCTTTTTTTAAGCCTTTAATGTTTGTTTTTACAACTAAGTCGTGTTGTTCTTTTCCGCAAGAAATAATAGATAATGCTAAAATTAAAAATGCAATTTTTTTCATGTATTAGTTTGTATTAAGTGTCGCAAATATGCTAATAAATTTGGTAATTATTAAGATGCTGAAGCCAATTCCATTAAAATAGTACAGACTATAGCAGAAATAGTACCTATGGCATAACCAAACACAGCAAGTAAGACACCAACGGTAGCTAACGACGGGTGAAAAGCTGAAGCAACAATGGGGGCAGAGGCAGCTCCACCAACATTAGCCTGACTTCCTACGGCTAAAAAGAAATAAGGAGCTTTAATCAGTTTAGCCACCAATATTAAAAGTGCGGCGTGGATAGTCATCCAAACTAACCCTACAGCAATAAGTCCGACATTATCGAAAATCAGTCTTAAATCCATTTTCATTCCTATAGAAGCTACTAATATATAAATGAAAACACTACCAATTTTACTGGCTCCTGCGCCTTCGTAATTTTTAGCTTTTGTGTAAGACAATAAAATAGCAAAAATTGTTGATAAGCTTATCATCCAGAAAAATTCAGAATCCAAGAAGGTAAACATGTTTCTGGTTGTTGCATTTTCGATGGTTGAAACTAAATTTCCGAAAAAGGGCCCTAAATAACCTGAAAGGAAATGTGATATACTTACAGTTCCAAAAGCAATGGAAAGCATAAGCATATAATCGGTTAGGGTAGGATTCTTTTTAATACTCTCGGTAAAATCAGATACTTTAACTTTTAGGTTTTCAATGGAAGAGGTATCTGCTTTAAACCATTTGTTAATTTTATCACGTTTTCCAATACCTATTAAAATAATGGCCATCCATATGTTAGCTACAACAATATCTACGAATACCATACCTCCATATAGTTTTTGATTATATCCGTAAATTTCAAGCATGGCAGTCTGGTTGGCACCACCACCAATCCAGCTTCCAGCTAATGTAGATAAACCTCTCCATACAGCATTAGGACCTGCACCACCAACCGTTTCAGGAGAAATTATTGAAATTAAAAGAATAGCGATAGGACCGCCAATGACAATACCTACAGTACCAGTAAAAAACATGATTAGCGCACGCCATCCTAAATTAAATACAGCTTTTAAATCGATGCTCAATGTCATTAATACAAGCGCAGCTGGTAATAAAAATCGGCTTGTAATGAAATATATGCTGCTTTTATGTTTTACAATCTCGTTGGCCTCACTTAAAGTTTCCCATTCCGGAGAGATGAGTCCGGCCGAAGTTAGTATAGCGGGTACCATATAAGCCATAAATAAGCCTGGAACAATTTTATAAAATTTTGGCCAGAATCCGCTAGTTCTGGATTCTGTATAGAATACAAATCCTAAGGCAAGCATTAATAGTCCAAAAGTGATTGTATCGCTAGTAATTAAAGGCGCGTTATCCATAATTATAAATGTGTTTTGAATGAGGGCAAAATAACAATAATATTATGATAGAGACAATCTTTAAGGCATTGATTATGGATTTTCAGTTTATAAAAAAATGGAATAATTGTTATTTGAATCTGGTTTGGCACAGTAATTGTCATTGAATAATCAGTTGCATTCTAAAAACAAAGTTTATTGAGTGGTTACTTTAAACTATAGAAATGCATTTCATATTTTTGGTTGGTTAGTTAAAGAAAAAAGCATCCTGTGTAGGATGCTTTTTTTCATATTATTATTTTATTCTTCCTTAATCGTAAGGACAGGCGCAATATTTTTTCTTGAATAAATCGCTAAGTTTCATGTCTGTTCTTAATATATCAATAAATAAACTTAGTCTTAGAGAGCTGGCTTGATAGGGTTTTAAATCAGCTAGATTAGTACCATAATCACTATAAATAATATCAAGTAATTCTTCTTCGGTTGTATTGGTTGCTTGTTCGTAGCGCAGGTCTAAACCAAATCTGTTATACCTAACCATAATACCAAAATTTAAACTCATGGTGTTTTTTTCTAAATCCGGACCGCCATCACTGTACGAGGTTACTTGTACACCTTCTAATTCAGTATCTTTATAAAAGTTGAAACTTGGACCAAAATATAAACGCACAGGTTTAATAATTCTAACACCAGCAAGAATAGGAATTTCCATTTTAGACGTTTTCCATTGGGCTTTACTTCTAGGTAATTCGTAATTATTGTTAAATGTAACGTAATTAAATTCAGGTTGCACAAAGAATATTCCAAATTCTCCTGTAACATAAGCACCAAGCTGATACCCTAGTTCTTTATTGGGTTGGTGATTAATAGCTGGTTCATTATTATAGGCTCGCTGGTAAAGAGTTCCTATCTTATTATTGTTTATTCCTCCTTTAACTCCGAAGGCATATTCCTGTGCAAAAGAATAAGAAAAAATGAAAAGAGAAATAGTTAAAAGTAGTTTTAGTTTCATATGTTGATAGTTTTCAGGGCTTTCGTGCTAAAATTAACAAGCATGTAAGTGTAAGAGGTAATTTAATCGTTGAAAGCGATTTTTTTTCGACAAGGCTTTAGTTTTCGATTAAAATTAGGAAGAAAATCCGCCTGTTTTATCGTTTGCACATCAAACTTGGTGTAATTTTGATGTAAAATCAAATGTGCATTTCGTCGATTAAATTGTATTTTTAATCAGTAAATGTTAAAATTATATGTATTTCGTCGAATATTAGTGTATTTTATCGTTGGTAATGATTAATAATTATATCTTTGAAGAGTACTAAATAATATACTTTTTAGTTCAATGGATTAATTAATTAATATTTGCATTATGTTGTTATTAAGGAAACCCTAAATCTACATCGTAATATAAAAGCAAATTAGAAGAAACCGAGTTTGAGGGAACTCGGTTTTTTTGTATTCTTTAGTTTGATGTAGTTCTATTTTACTTATTTTAGCTAGCATGAGCAACTTAGTAAAATACCTTTTTATTTTCTTTATTTCTTATTCATTTGCGCAATTACCAACCGGGTTTGTATATGCCAATGAGGTTATTCCTGATTTAGATGTAGATTTAAGATATTACTCCTCAAATAATTTTGTAGGCAAACCTGTAACGGGTTATTTATCGAACGAATTGATTTTGACACGTCAGGCCGCCGAAGCTTTAAAGTTGGTGCAGGAAGAACTGCAAAGTCAGAATTTATGCTTATTAGTTTTCGATGGTTACAGACCGCAACAGGCCGTTAATCATTTTATGAGTTGGGCTAAAGATTTAAATGATACGGTTAATA
This sequence comes from Aestuariibaculum lutulentum, assembly GCF_032926325.1. Lineage (NCBI taxonomy): Bacteria > Pseudomonadati > Bacteroidota > Flavobacteriia > Flavobacteriales > Flavobacteriaceae > Aestuariibaculum > Aestuariibaculum lutulentum. Next base: position 402,730 of record NZ_CP136709.1, on the reverse strand, counting down.
AACAGAGGTTTTATCCTGATGTAGCTAAGCAGGATTTGTTTAAAGAAGAATACATTGCAACCCGATCTGGCCATAGCAAGGGAAGTACCGTCGATTTAACGATTATAGATGGTAACACCGGAAAACCTTTAGATATGGGAAGTGATTTTGATTTCTTCGGAGAAGCTTCATGGGTGAATTATGCTCATATTACAGAAGCACAAAAAGCTAACCGCATGTTATTACAAACGGTAATGTTAAAACATGGTTTTAGAAATTACCCAAAAGAGTGGTGGCATTTTACGTTAAGAAACGAGCCATTTCCTACGACCTATTTTGATTTTCCTGTTGAATAAGTCTTAATACCAGCGCTTCTTTTTCTTTTTAGAGCCCTCACTTTTACGTCCTTTCTTATGTTTACTGCCTTGGTTTTTAGATTTGTGAACTTCAGGCTTGGTCTTAGGGTCTAAAGGATATGGGTGATCTTCAATAACATCTAATTGTAATTGAATTAACTGTTGAATATTGGTGATATATGTTTTTTCGTCGGCAGAACATAAAGAATACGCGGTTCCGCTTTTTCCAGCACGTGCTGTTCTACCAATACGATGTACATAAGTTTCAGGTACGTTTGGTAAATCGAAATTAATAACAGCGTCCAATTCATTAATATCAATACCACGAGCAGCAACATCGGTAGCTATTAAAATATTAACATAGCCATTTTTAAATTTGTTCAAGGCTTCCTGACGCAGATTCTGGGTTTTGTCACCATGAATACTATCTACTTTATAGCCGTTTTTTAATAAGGTTTGTTCGAGTTTTTCAACGCCAAACTTAGTACGTCGGAAAATGATAATACTCCCTTTTATAGTATTTCTAAGCAAGTGTAAACACAACTCAATTTTATTACGTTTAGGTACATAATAAAGGACTTGATTGATGTTTCTTGATGTAAATGAATTTTGAGCGACTTCAATACGCTCTGGATTTTTTAAAATGGTATTTGCTAGTTGTTCCACTTTGTAGGGAATCGTAGCCGAAAACAATAAAATTTGTTTTTCTTTAGTACATAAACGCTCTATTTTCTTAACGTCATCAATAAAGCCCATGTCTAACATTAAATCGGCTTCATCTAAAACTAACGTCTCAACATAATCGAGATTAAGAAGATCTTGTTTGTGTAAATCTAAGAGTCTACCTGGAGTTGCAATTAAAATATCAACACCTTTATTTAAAATATCTTTTTGAGGCTCAATAGATGTTCCTCCAAAAACAACTGCTGTTCTTAAATTGGTATACGTACTATAGGTTTTAAAGTTATCGAGAATCTGAACTGCTAATTCTCTTGTTGGACTTACAATTAATGCTTTAATTTTTTTCCCGTTTTTCGGCGCATCCTGATAATCGAAAAGCGATTGCAAAATAGGAAGGGCGAATGCAGCAGTTTTTCCTGTTCCTGTTTGTGCAGATACAATAACATCTTTTTTCTCTAATACAAAAGGAATTGTTTTTTCCTGAACTAGTGTAGGGTTATCGTAACCAGCTTCTGCGATGGCTCTTAAAATAGGCTTATTTAATTGTAAGTCTTTAAATGACATAGTATAATTTTATGCCACAAAGATAAGGTAATTTTAAATGAGGAGTTTTTTTATTTTAATCGCGTTCCAAGTGTTGTCTACAGCAAGGAGTTTTGTGGGTTTTAATCGGTAGTCTCCTAAAAAATCCCAGTCGAATTCGATATGTAATTTAGAGATTTCACTAATGGTGGTTTCATTAGGATAAAACACCCAAAGAATTGAAGAATCTAATAGGCGAGGGAATAGGGTTAACATTTGATTTACAAAATCTTCTTTGGTATTAACAAACACTAAAGCGCATTCCACACAAGAGGTGGTAACTATGGATTCAGAATGACTAACATCATCAAAAATATCACTAAAAGATTCTGGTTTATTTAAAATATAAACGTCTTTAAAATTTTGAAGCTTTAATTTTTTAGGTAGTGTTCGCATATCTTAAATATACAAAAAAAATCAAAATGTTATACCAGCAATTAAGGTTTACTAATACAGTACAAATTGTTTTAAATCTTTTCTTTTTTTCGGAGGAATAGAATCACTTTTAATGATTTTCTTGAGTAAATTCTGATCTTTTTCAGAAGAAAAAAGCAAATTGAAAAACTGGTATACTGTTATACTGTTTGAAGCTTGTTCTATAAGTTGAAACTGGTCACCTTTTGTGACGTATCCTTCTTCTAAAACACGAACATAGGTGCCGGGAAAGCCTTTTTTTATAAACTGCTTTATAATACCTTGAGAGCCAAATTTAATACCCAGTTTCCAGCATGGTTCACGTGGTTCGGTAACTTGTATTACAGCAGAACCTACCTTGTAAATATCACCTACATAAATTTTAGTTTCATCAAAACCAGATACAGTCAAATTTTCACCAAACATTCCCCAATCCCAATTCAGATTGTGGTATAGAGATTTCCAGTAAGCGTATTGATTTTCAGAAAACAGATAACATGCTTTAAACGCACCGCCATGGTATTTTCTATCGATAACGCTATCATCTTTTACATCGCTTTTGCCTAGAAAAATAGGGGTGTTTGTTGGATGCTTATAGATGCCTGTTTGTACGGGTTGGTCATTCCAGATAACGGTTTTTGGAATGGAAATATTAGTAGATTTAATTTGCATGTAAGACACTTTTGCTGATACACATAAAGGTATTAAAAATTGCTCGTTGAAAAAAATATGCAGAATTTAAAAACCACACTTTCCTTTTTTTCGTAAGTCTCGCCAAAGCCCCGAATATTGAAATAGTCATTAATCCACTAAATTATAAATTATGAAAACAATTCAATTATTCACATGTGGCTTTTTAGCCTTAACACTTACTAATTGCCAAGATGAATCTGTAGATACCTCAACTATGGATGATTATAATAGCATGGCAAATAAAACACTTAAGATGTCTGAAAAAATGAAAGGACATTCTGTTTATGTTTCTTCAAATAATTCAGGAAAGTTAAGTGTTTTCGATATTCAGGAAAGTTTGGAAATGCCAAGTATGAAGTCTTTAAGCTTGCCTTATATGGATGCCGACGGGGTCGAGTATGATGTTAATAGAGATGCTATTTATCAGGTAAATCGATCAGATAAAGCTTTGGTAACTTTATCACATATTTCGCAAACCATGGATGGCGATGAGATAATGCCTACAGCAATGGGCCCTTCAACATTCGAAAATGGCAGAGGCTCTGCATTATATAATAATAAAGTAGTAGTTGTAGATGATGTAACTCCTGGTAAATTGGTGAGTTATCATGTGAATGAAGATGTTATTTCAGATTTCAGACAATACAATGTTGGCTTTGAAGTCTGGGATGTGCATGTAAATGGTAAAGATTTATGGGCTATTGAAGACGTGTCCAGTAATCTGGTGTACTTTAAAGATTTTCATAATGCTAAAAGCGGCGATTTAATGTATAGTGCTAAAGTGTCAATTGAGGGTTTAATACGCACGCATGGTTTGGATTATGATGCCATGACAGATACCATGGTGTTAACCGATATAGGTTCTGCTGCTGTTCCCGATGACGGAGCATTGGTTATCATTAATGAATTTTCTAATAAGTTTATGGCGGCGATGGATAGTGGAATAATTCCTATGGAAGACCAAATAAGAATAGAAGGGGATATGACTGAATTAGGTAATCCAGTAGACGTTGCAGTAAGTCCTGCTAAACAGGCTATTTTTGTAGCGGAGCGTGCACAGCAAAAATTATTGATTTTTGAAATGCCTGTGAGTAGTGGTAATTATGCTCCTATGTATTCAACTTCCGTTCCAGGAGCAAGTTCTGTAACAATTGATTTCTAATGCTTAGAACAACTCTTGTATTGTTTGTATACTAAAGTAAAAAGTCACCTTAAATTTATAAGGTGACTTTTAAATTTTTAGTGGTAATTCTTTTTGTTTTAATTAATAGACTTTAATTCAATGTCAAAAATTAAAACAGAACCACCAGGTATTGGATAATTATCGAAATTACCATAACCTAAGTGGGCTGGAATAAAAAGTGTTCCTTTACTACCTTCTTTAAAATATGGAATGCCTTCTGTAAACCCTTCAATTACTTTGTCTAAATCGAATGATTCGCCGGAAACAGTTGATTCACCAAATATTTCACCATTAAGTAAGTAACCTGAATAGGTAATAGTAACATTGTCTGTTGAGGTAGGGTAAGCGCCGGTTCCTTCCTCTGTGATTGTATAATATAAACCTGAATCTGTGCTTTGAGCTATTATTTCATTTTCGGTTAAATATTCCTGAATTTGAATGTCGTTTTCAGTTTTATAGTTCACATAAACCAATTCAATATCAAAAATGATAACTGATCCCCCAGGAATATCATTATATTTATTACTTCCGTAAGCTAAATGCGACGGAATTAATAATTTACCGCGTCCACCTTCATTAAATTTTGTTAATCCTTCAGCAAAACCTGGAATAACATATTGAAGTAGAAAAGAAGCACCTTCTGTGCTTTCATCAAAAACCTCCCCGTTAGTAAAGTAACCTTTGTAAATGACTTTAACACGGTCTGTGGCGTTCTCGGGCATTTCTCCGGTACCTTGTTCATCAATAACGTAGTACAAGCCTGTAGCTGTTTTTTCAGCATTTAAATTGTTTTCTGTAATGTAAGCCTGAATTTCTTCATCATTTTGAAGACTGTAATCCACAGGATCATCACTGCTACAAGACATAAAAAAGATGAATGCCGTAGCTAATGCAAATAATTTTTTCATAGAATTTTTTAGGACAAATATAAAAGAACTAAATGTTTTAGTCTACCTTTTTAAGTGCAAGTGTTTCATTGCCATTAGCATCATAAAAAGTTAGTGTTAAATTTTCTTTTTTATAGCTTACCGATACGTTCAATGCTTTGTTAAATTGATTAGGAATAGTCATATCCATGCACATTTTACGTGTTGAAGCAATGGGCCCGAATTCTATATTTCTGGCTGTAATATTTTTAATTTCTCCGGTGAAATTATTACAACCATCGGTTCCTGAAATCTGCATTTTAGCAATGTTGATTTCCAAATTAGGTGTTTGTCTGGATTTAGCAATAGGAGAACCATTGATGCCTGTCACCATCCAGATGTCGTTTAGAGTCATTTTAGGATCCTGTTTTTTTTCTAAAACTTTAACTAACTTATATTTAATTGAAGAGGCATCGGCAGGAACATCTTTGGGGTCTAATTGCGTTTCGGTAACTTCAATTTTTTGAAAATATCCGAATTCAAATTCAAAGCCCTCAATAGGTGCATAAAACGAACTCCAGGTTGCTTTGTCAACATCAACGCCTTTATAAACCTGTAAACACTGCATTTTTCCTGCTCCAGCGCTACAGTCTGTTTTTACACTGTTAACCCAGTAGGTTGTTGTTTTAATAGAGTTACAAGAAGTGAAAAGTGTTGCTATTATGGTTATTGGTAACATGGTTTTTAGTAATGACATATCTCAATGTATTTAAAAGTTATTCTCTATATCTTTCAAATGTCTTGCCAATTTTGACATTTATAAGTTAATGAAATGTTATAAATTATCAAAAGACTTATTTTTATTAAAAACAGACCATAATTTTTAATCTGTTATTTCTTCTATAGGTTTTAAATTATCGTCAGGTATTCTGTCAATCATTTTATTGTAAGGATCAATGCCGGCTTTAACAGGAATTTTAGTTGTTGTAAATTTCAAAGTTGAATGTCCGGGTGCAATCCACATTTTTTTAAGCATAATGGGAGATTTAATGGTCATACCATTAGCATTAATTGTGTCTGAATTGAAAATTCCAATTTCTAGAATATTGGGTTTGTCTCCGGTTTTTAAAAGTTTACCATTACCATCGAAATAATTTTTAGAACTTTCAATATCAAGTGTAACTTCATACGTGTTATCATTTGTTTTCTTATACGTTGCACTTGAAATTTTGTTGTTATAAAGCGTAATGTTCTCAAAACTGTCGCTTAGGTAATATTGTAAAGAATCTGGTGTTACCGATTTCATATAGTTATACCATTCTGTAGTTGTGGTAAATGGTGCTTCCGGACGAAAACGAGCCGCTTCTGTATAGGCTTTGAAACCTTTATTTAAATTGTCTTCACCAATTAAATCCTGAAGTGCATATAAAATAAGGCCGCCTTTTTGATACCAAACGTATTGTTGATTATCGTTATCAAGTAATGTTTTTTCAAATTTACTTTCATTTGCTCGTCTTCTTAAATACGTATCTAATTCCCTTTTTAAGAATTTTTGCATCGCATCTACTCCATATTCATTTTTCATCACCATTAGAGAAGAATATTCTGCCATAGATTCTGAAATTTGATTGGAGCCTCTGGTTGCCGATGGGGTTATTTGATGTGCCCACCATTGATGTGCGACTTCGTGCGCAGTAACGGTAAACAGGTAATCCAAATCGTTGGGATCGCTAAAATCGCCCACCCAACCAAAACTTTCGGCGTAGGGAACGGTATTAGGAAAAGATTGCGCAAAGGTTGAATAGCGCGGAAATTCCAAAATACGCATTTGGCGGTATTGGTAAGGACCGTAGTTTTTTGAGAAATAGTCCATAGACTTTTTAACGCCTTTTACAAACCGGTCAATGTTGTAGGTATGTGTCGGATGGTGAAAAATCTGGATAATTACTTTTTCACCAGAGCTGCCAATCCATTCGTCTTCATGAACGCTGTAATTTGCAGATGAAATATTGTAGAAGAAATCTAATTCGCCCCGCATTTTGTAGGAGTAGTATTTTCTTCCGTTTTCTTCCCATTCCTTTTGAAGGTTTCCAGGTAAAATAGCAATTTGGTCTGGAGCAGTGCTTACGGTGCCTTCAAAAGTTATATAATCGGCGTCATCGTTAAATAACAGATTACTGGTTCCCCAAGGGTCGGTTTGTTCTGGTAACTGATAATCTTTAATTGGTAAATCGTGTTTTTTGCGATCAAGATCCCCTGTAATTTCACTATTGGCACTATATCCGAATGACGGGAAAAAGTCATTGTTTAAAAACGTACCATTGTATACAATATCCGACCCTGTACCTTCATTGGGGAAGCCTTTGTATTTTCCGGTGACTTCCAGAGTCATGTGTATAGTGTCATGAGGTTTTAAAGGACTATTGAAGACATATATTTCGTAGCCGTAGTCATCATACCGATGACCAAGTTTTGGGTTCACTCCATTTAAGGTAAATGTATTGACTTCTTTTTTTATTAAACCTTCGGCGCCCCAGTTTAAATGTAATGAATCAATAATTTCATTGGTTTTGTTAACCAGTATGTAGTCCACCTTAATTTTAGCTTTTCTTTCTTCGGGATATAAATCAGCAGTTAATTTGACATCAATAACTTTGGGTTGCGCGATTTTATCGTATTTGCTGAGCTCTTTTTCATAATTAGCTTGTGCCAAAGTGCCTTGATCTTTGGTTTTATAATGGTTTATGGTTTTGGTGTTATAGTTTATAAACGCTCCGGAGCCTATAAAAACGATAAATAGAACGACAAATGTTCCAACAGTTTTAAGGTTTAATCTGTCTTTTAATATTTGCCATCTTGTTTTTATACCAGAATCCGTACCGCGAATCCAGTATAAATACCCTATAACAACAAGCACACTTCCGCAGGCCAGCCAATACGTTCTAAACCAGAATAAAGCAGTTCCGAAGTGTCCAAAGCCATTCATGTCAGAGACTGTATAGCGTGGGGCATAGCTGTATAGGTATAAATTGTTATCGACATCGGCTAATGCATTCAAACCAAATAAAAGTGCCCAGATGGCTATGGCAATAACATGCCCTAAAAACTTTTTGGTAACCAAAGAATGCACAAAAAAAGCAAGCATAACAAAGGTGATGTATTTTGGGAATTCAATTAAATATAAGTCAATAAAGTATTTGTCGAATTCAAAGTTGAAATAACCTTTAAGGATTTGAGTAAGTACCCCGCTGACTAAAACTAAATTTACCAGAAGAAAACTTATAATGACCAAAGCAATAAATTTTGATCCGTAAATTATTCTATTTGGGATGGGGAGTGCTCCAAAAATCTGATTGTAATTAACATGTTGCTCCCTGTGTATTACTTCGCCGGTCATGAATACAATAAGAACAAAGATTAAAACGATGAAATTAAAATCTTTAACTTCTAACATATAATAGGTGAGTGGTAGTGATGGTGTGCCGTAAACAGGAAAGCCATACCAGGCATCGAACAGTAAAAAAGCAACGGCAGCAATTAAAATGGCTTTAAAGAAATGGTCTCTAATAATGTTTTTTATTTCCATAAAGGCCAGACTAAATAGTAGTTTAAAGTTTAAACTGGCCGAATATACTTTACTCACTTTAGGGATTTTTGTAAGTTCTGCAGAGTTATTTGTTTCTGCTAAATCTTCTGTTTTCTTCTTTTTAGCGTCATAGTTTTTATTCAGGAATTTCTGAAAATCGAATTTAAATAAAGCAAAGGTAAACGCCAGTAAGCCAATACCAACCCATAGTAATCTGTTCCAAAGTAAAAGACTGGAGGAGAACGGCACAGTTAAGGTATTCTGTTCTTCTGGAGTCCAGTATTGTGTTATATTGCTAAATGCTGAAAGTCCAAAGGGGTCGAGGATACTTACCAAATCTTTGTTTTCAATGTCTTGGGTTAAGGTAAGTGTCACCAAATAGGTTATGAATAATACAGCTCCACCAGCATACGCAAGCATAACTTTTTTTGTGATACTAACCAGTGTAAAGAAGATGCTTCCTGTAAATAAAAAGTTAGCCCAGTATAATGTGAGTGTTGGTTGAATATAACTCCATAAATTAAGAGTTGTAAACCTGTCGGCTTCCACATACCCGGCAAAAGGGCCAATGGCAAAACCAATAATAAGTCCCAGATGAAGACCAAAACCAACAAAAAACAAAGTGAATAATGAACCTAAAAACCGACCTAAAATATAGCCTTTTTCGGTTATTGGGTAGGAGAAGTAATAGTTTTCGGTTTTGTGTTCGATATCTCTGTAAACAGGTACTCCAAGAATTGCGCTGGATAACATGGTTCCAAAAATGCTTACCACACATAACATTCTGGCAATGGCAATAGGTGAGTTTACAAAAACTTTCTCTGAAGCTGGCCCGTTACCTCCAATAGCCAGAATAAGACCGAAAACTAACAGGATGCCAAAATAGGCCCAAGTAGCAGGTCTTTTAAATCTGTACTTAATCTCGAATAAAAAGATTTCTTTAAACATAATACAAAGTTTTAAGGATTAATTATGCTAAAGCAGAATCGATACGAGATGAGATTTCTGAAAAATAGACATCTTCTAAATTAGCAGGGCTCGATTCAAAAGTAGCGTCAGGTTGTACATCACTTAACACATGAATAATAGTTTGTCCGCTTTTCAGGTGAGTCGAAATCACCTGAAGATCTGTTTTATACTGTTCTAAATCTGATTTTTCAATGGCTTTCTTCCAGATTTTTCCTTTTACTTCCTGAGTTAAAGCAATAGGGTTTCCTTGTAAAACGACTTCGCCTAAACATATTATAGCCATATTGCTGCATAAGTTTGAAACATCGTCTACAATGTGGGTGGATAGGATAACAATGGTGTTTTCGCCAATTTCACTTAAAAGATTATGAAAACGCACACGTTCAGCAGGGTCTAATCCAGCTGTAGGTTCATCAACTATAATTAATCGAGGGTCGCCAATGAGAGCTTGTGCAATACCAAAGCGCTGTTTCATTCCTCCGGAATAGGTGCCTAAACTTTTATTTCGAACATCCCACAGGTTTGTTTTTTGAAGTAAGGATTCCACTAAATCTTTTCGTTCACCTTTATTTGAAATGCCCTTTAAAGCGGCAATATGAGAAAGCATGTTGTACGAGCTAATTTTCGGGTATACCCCAAATTCCTGAGGTAAATACCCTAATATTTTCCTCACTTTATCTTTTTCTTTTAATACATCAATATCGTTAAGTGTCACAGAACCTGAATCGGCTTGTTGTAAAGTGGCTAAGGTTCGCATTAATGAGGATTTTCCTGCTCCGTTAGGTCCAAGTAGTCCAAACATACCTTGCGGAATGGTTAAGGTGACGTTTTTTAGGGCTTGTACTCCGTTTGAATACGTTTTACTTAAATTATTGATGTGTAGCGCCATAGAAGAAGTTGTTTAAAGGTTAGTGCTACGCTAAAGATAAGTAAAAATGTAGTATTTATCTGTTAATGAGTAGGTTGTTTGTAGGGTTGAGGTATAAAAAAACCACTTTACATTTGTAAAGTGGTTTCCTTTATATAAAAAGTAAAAGTGAAATTACTTTAAAATCTCGTAGCTGCGTTTAATGAAGTTTGTTAGTTCTTCACCTTTTAATAGACCTTGAGATAAACGTGCTAAATCTAAACTTTGGTTAATTAAGCGTTCTTGTTCGGCTTTATCACCTTTGTTTAAAATATCGCTAACTAAATCGGAGTTGGTGTTAACAACTAAGTTGTACATTTCTGGCATGTTACCAAACATGTTCATACCGCCACCTCCGGTAGCCTGCATTTCTTTCATACGACGCATAAATTCCGGTTGCGTGATAATAAAAGGCGATGCATTACTGTCCATAGCTTCTAATTGTACCATGAATTTTTCAGAAGGAATAACTTCTTTTAATAATTCATCTAAAACTTTCTTCTGGTCGTCATCTAATTTAGAAATTGTAGTTTCATCTTTCTTAATTAAATTATCGATGTGGTCACCATCTACACGTGCAAAAGAAATGTTTTCTTTAGTGGTTTCCAGTTTTTGGATTAAATGCGAAACAATTGGAGAATCTAATAACAGAACCTCATAGTTTTTCGCTTTGGCAGCTTCAATATAACTGTGTTGTGCATCGGTATTTGAGGCATAAAGCACCACTAACTTACCATCTTTATCGGTTTGGTTTGCTTTAATTTTATTGTAAAGCTCTTCGTAAGTGTAATACGTTCCATCCACCGTTGGGTATAAAGCAAATGCATCGGCTTTTTCGAAGAATTTTTCTTCAGAAAGCATACCGTATTCAATTACCACTTTAATGTCGTTCCATTTCGCTTCAAAATCTTCACGGTTATTGTTGAATAAGGATTTTAATTTATCGGCAACTTTACGGGTAATGTACGATGAAATCTTTTTAACGGCACCGTCAGCCTGTAAGTACGAACGCGAAACGTTTAATGGAATGTCAGGCGAATCAATAACACCACGTAACATCGTTAAGAATTCAGGCACTATACCTTCAACATTATCGGTTACGAACACCTGATTTTGGTATAACTGAATTTTATCTCTTTGGATATTCATATCCTGTCCTAACTTAGGGAAGTATAAAATACCTGTTAAGTTAAACGGATAATCTACATTTAAATGAATGTGGAATAACGGATCTTCAAACTGCATTGGGTACAACTCACGGTAGAAGTTTTTATAATCCTCGTCTTCTAAATCGGTTGGTTGCTTTGTCCATGCCGGGTTTGGGTTGTTGATAATATTATCAACTGTAATTTTTCTGTGTGGCTCTTTAGTTTCTTTACCGTCTTTATCGGTAATGGTTGCAGGTTCATGCTCAGGATCGTTTACTTCCTTAGTTCCAAATTTAATTGGAATAGGCATGAACTTGTTGTATTTTAAAAGTAACTCACGAATACGAGATTCTTCAAGGAATTCGGTAGAATCTTCAGCAATGTGAAGAATAATTTCTGTTCCTCTGTCTTCTTTAGTTCCTTCTTCTAAAGTAAATTCAGGAGAACCATCACAGGTCCAGTGTGCAGCAGGTGCACCAGTATGAGATTTAGTGATGATTTCCACTTTTTCAGCCACCATAAATGCTGAGTAGAATCCTAAACCAAAGTGACCAATAATACCAGAATCTTTAGCAGAATCTTTGTATTTGTCTAAAAACTCTTCAGCACCAGAGAATGCTACCTGGTTGATGTATTTCTCAACTTCTTCAGCACTCATACCAATACCTTGATCGATAATGTGAAGTTTTTTTCCTTCTTTGTCTATTTTAACTTCAATTTGTGGGTTGCCATATTCTGAAGTTGACTCACCTATACTGGTAAGGTGTTTTAATTTTAAAGTGGCATCGGTACCATTACTTATTAATTCACGTAAAAAGATTTCGTGGTCGCTGTATAAGAATTTTTTAATGAGCGGGAAGATGTTTTCAACCGAAACATTAATATTTCCTTTTGTCATGATATATTGTTTTTATTCTGTTTATAATTATATGTTTTTGCTTTATTCAACAAAAATGCCAACCCAAAAAATGTGACAAACTGACATTAAAAAAGGTCATTCTGTAACTTTGAATGACCTTTTTGTGAATTTTATATGTTTTATAATTTATTCTTCTACTTTCCTGTTTTTTACGTGTTTTTCTAACCATTGGTCTTGTTCCCATAACAGGTGAAGTATAGATTCTTCAGCTGCATAACCATGACTTTCTTTAGGTAACATAACTAATCTTACAGGAGCGCCTAATCCTTTTAAGGCATTAAAATAACGCTCACTTTGTAGTGGGTATGTTCCGGAATTATTGTCTGCTTCACCATGAATTAATAATAATGGGGTTTTCATGGTATCGGCATGCATAAATGGCGACATATTATAATATATTTCCGGGGCTTCCCAGTAATTGCGTTCTTCACTTTGGAAGCCGAATGGGGTAAGTGTTCTGTTGTAAGCACCACTTCTGGCAATTCCTGCAGCAAATAGGTTAGAGTGAGAAAGTAAGTTAGCGGTCATGAATGCCCCATAGGAATGTCCGCCAACAGCCACTTTATTTCTGTCTATATAACCTAAGTCGTCAACAGCATCAATTGCAGCTTTAGCATTTCCAACTAATTGTTTAATAAAGGTGTCGTTAGGTTCTTCGTCACCTTCACCAACAATTGGGAAAGAAGCATCGTCTAAAACCACATAGCCTTTTGTAATCCAGAAAATTGGTGAGCCATAAGAAGGATACGTAAATTCGTTAGAGTTGGAGGTGCTTTGTCCGGCACTGCTTTTGTCTTTGTATTCTCTGGGGTACGCCCACATCACCATAGGGTACTTTTTACCTGGTTCGTAGTCGGTAGGTAAGTATAAGGTTCCGGTTAGTTCTAAACCATCATAGCGTTTGTATTTGATGATTTCTTTATGAACATCCTGAATACTTTTAAACGGATTTTCAAACAGAGTAAGAGGCACGGGAGCCATACGTTTCTTAATATTTCTTACATAGTAGTTTGGGTATTCGTTTTTAGATTCTACTCGAACTAAAATTTCACCTTTGTTAATATCTATAGCCATAGCTATATCTTCTATTTTGTCTTTGAGTGAAGATTGATATAGTCTGGTTGTTTTTTTTGTGTTTAAATCGAATTCATCAACAAAAGGAAATTTCCCGTTTTCGGTATAACCATCACCAATTAAAAATATTTTATTTCTATTAATATTTAATGTATAACGTCCGTATTCATTTCTGGACGTTACAGGATTACCAGGATTGCTGTATACATCCTGATAATTTCTATCGTAAATAATCTCTGGTTTTAATTTATTGTTGGAAGGATTAAAGATATAAGCTTTAGTGTTTCTGGTGTTCCACCATCTATCAAAAGCGATAGCGGTAGTTTCATTACCCCATTCAATACCTGCATAGCGATTAATGGTTTTTAATAACGATGTTGGCTGGTCTGAAAAGGGTGCTTTTTGTTGGAATATCTCGTCTCTAAAGTCGACTTCTACAGCAGGGTCTCCTTGATCTAAGGCTTCTGCCCAAACAAGTGTTGCCGGCTGGTCGTCTCTCCAGGATAGATTACGCATACCTGTTCTAACAGCCATAAACCCCTGAGGTAAATCTTCAATTAAAGGAACTTCTAAAATGTTTTTAATAAGTTTGGCATTGGTGTCATAAATTTTAGTTGCCGAGGGGAATCTGGAATAAGGAACCAGATATGAAAAGGGTTTTTTTATGGTTTCTACCATAATGTAATTCCCATCCGGTGAAAAGGAAATGTCAGAATACATATCACTAGCCATCCATGATGATTCTTTACCATTTAAATCTACTTTGTGTAATTCTGAAGTTACCAGCTGTTCAAAATTATGTTCGTCAGTTTTGTTTTTAAGTAAATCCTGATACGTTCTGTTTTGTGCCATAACACCAGCTTCACTTTCGGAAATTGTAGGACCGGTTGGAACAGCTGTTTTTGTGTCAATAAGATCTTGTCTTGTTTTAGGTAAAACTTTAATTAGCAAAGAGGCATTATCTTTAAACCAGTAAAAAGGATTTCCTGTATTAGCGTTTAAATTATCGTTCGTGATTTTTTTAGCTGATTTTGTGGCAATATCCAATACCCAAAGTTCAACACCGTTAGAGGTTGTATTTGTAAATGCCATTTTTTCCTGATTAGGAGACCATGAAAAATTAGAAAATCTTGGGTTTGTAGGTAATCCTGAAACGTCACTTTCCAAGCTTTTTCTTCCAACACGAACTTTTAAATGGTTATAATAACGTTCTCTACTACTTATGTTGGTTTTCGGATTAATACGTAAACCACCTAAACGCATTTCGGTTTCCGATAATGTAGCAATGCTTTTGAAATTACTGCGGTATAGAAATACCATATTTGCTCCTTTACTATCAATTCGAATGGAAGGAGCCAAAGGAGCAGTCGCAAGTTCTAAGATTTCTTTAGAAGGTTTTTGATAGGTTAAGTTTTCTTGCCCATGAATAGTAAGTCCGGTGACAAGAAAACAGTAAAATAGAATTTTTTTCATTTTGAATGATTTGAATTAGTCAAGTTTTAAATTTAATTAAAACGGGGTAATAAAATTAAAAAGTAATGTTAAAAGGTCTGGTATGCTCACTTGAGATGTTAGAATAGATTTTAATGGCTTTTTGTAGTTTTGATAGTAAATAATATATAACTTGTAATGAGTATAACTAAACTAAATTCAAAATAATGTATAATTCAAAAATTATTGGCTTAGGAAAGTATGTACCGGATCATGTGGTAACCAACCAGGATTTATCTAAAATGATGGATACCAATGATGAATGGATTCAGGAACGTACAGGAATACAGGAGCGCCGATGGGTGAAAGAAGGAAGTGGAGATACCACGGCCACCATGGGTATTAAAGCCGCTAAAGTGGCGATTGAGCGCGCAGGGATTGATAAAGATGATATCGATTTTATCATATTCGCGACCTTGAGTCCGGATATGTATTTCCCAGGACCGGGTGTTCAGGTGCAACATGCCTTAGATATAAAAACTGTGGGAGCTTTAGATGTTAGAAACCAGTGTTCAGGTTTTGTTTATGCGCTTTCTGTTGCCGACAATTTTATTAAAACCGGTATGTATAAAAATGTTCTGGTTATAGGTAGTGAATTGCATTCTCACGGATTAGATAAAACAACTCGGGGACGTGGAGTTTCGGTGATTTTTGGAGATGGAGCAGGTGCAGCTGTATTAACCAGAGAAGAAGATAATACAAAGGGCATTTTATCAACCCATTTACATGCTCAGGGAGAGCATGCCGAAGAATTGGTATTAATGGCTCCTGGTATGGGAACGCGTTGGGTAAATGATATTTTGGCAGATAACGACCCGAATGATGAAAGTTACTATCCGTATATGAACGGACAGTTTGTGTTTAAAAATGCCGTAGTTCGTTTTAGCGAGGTGATAATGGAAGGTCTACTGAAAAATAATTTAACGTCTGAAGCCATCGACATGCTTATTCCACATCAGGCGAACTTACGTATCGCTCAGTTTATTCAAAAGAAATTTAATTTGAAGGATGATCAGGTATTTAATAATATCCAGAAATATGGTAATACAACGGCAGCATCAATTCCTATTGCGCTAACGGAAGCTTGGGAAGAAGGCAAAATAAAAGAAGGAGACACGGTGGTTTTAGCTGCTTTCGGAAGCGGTTTCACCTGGGGTAGTGTGATTATCAACTGGTAAAAAAACAATAAAAAAACCCAAAACGATAAGTTTTGGGTTTCAAAGCTATTAATCAACTTCAAATTAACACAATCTGTATGTTTTGAAGAATGTACTATATAAGACGTTGTAACTTGTATTTTATTGCAATGGTCTTTCTGTTTAACGTCATTTTAACAGAATAAAAAATCCGGAAGTTTGAGAACAACCGGATTTTGTTTATACAATTCTTACATGTGTAATGTTATAATAATGTGTAGACGACTAACTCTAAATAATTATTTTTTTGAATAATAGCAAGATTGTATAGAATCGTAACGTATAGGATTTCTAATTATTGTGTAACAAATGTAATTTTTTTAAAACTTTAACATTTTGACAATTAATTAGTTATAATTTAATAAAAATAAAGCCTCAAAGTATTTATGCTTTGAGGCTTCTTTTCAGCGATAAAAAGGAATCACTAATCAAAAATTTTTATTTAAAGATTTTTAATGTTCATTTTACATAAATCCGCCACCACCAGATTTGGTATTATTATCTCTGTTTTTTCTTGATTTTGCTTTGTATTTTCCTCCACCAAATCTATAGGATAATCCAACATTCCAGGTGTTGCTTTCCCAGTTAAAGGCACCTTCCTGTATAAACGGTTTCTCTCCATAAAAGGCGAATTCCATGGTGTTGAAAATATCGTTGTAATTTAAACTCAACATGCCTCGGCCTTGGGCAAATGCCACACGAGCTCCAAGATTAACAAAATACATTGGTTTTCTCTCAAACTGAATGGTTTTGTTTTTTCCACGGTAAAATCCAAAGGCGGTTAGACTAACTGTTTTACTAAGACTAAAGTTGTTGTACATTCTTAAATTCCATAGCACATTGTCTACTTCATCAATATTGGTTTCTATATCGTTAACAGTTGCATTTTCAATAGGTACGGTTAATTCTTCAGCAATACCCTTTTGGGTTTGAGAGTATAAATCGAAGCTACCATTAATATTCCACCATTTAAAAGGACGGTAATTACTCGATAGTTCCATTCCAAAGGCTGAGGTGTCGTCAAAATTGTCGTGAGTTAAAATGACTCTTCCCGAAGTCACATCACTTCTGTCGATAAATAGGGCTCTATTAATTTCATTCGAGATTATTCTGTAAAACACACCGCCGGTAACGGTTCCCTTGTGTTTGTTAAGGGTTCTGGTATAATTGGCTTCGATGGAATTGGTGAATTGAGGTTCTAAATTAATATTACCGTAAGACGAAATTAATGGCGTACTCCATTCTTTAATTGGGTTGACCTGACCAATGCCTGGACGATCAACACGACGACTATAACTGAGCTGATAGGCATTTTTTTCTGAAGGCGTATAGGTGAAAAATGCTGAAGGATATAATTCAAAATAATCATTTTTAAATCGTTGCGTACTTTCAGCTTCTGAAGATAAAGCATAGGCATCTTCTTTTACATTTTCAGCACGCAGGCCGATTTGGTAGTTCAATTTTTCGAAAGATTTACTGTAAGTTGCATACGCCGAATAAATATCTCTGGTGTAGTCGAAATTAGTATCTGGTGTTGGTCTTAAAATACCTTCACTATTTAGGGTTTGCCCGGTTGATGAATAAGCAATCTCCGAATTAAACAATCGTGCTTGCAGACCGGCTTCTAATTTTGCAGTTTCAGAAAGTGGGTTTACATAATCTAAGTTTAGAGTAATACTTTCTCGATCGGTAAAATTAAAATCTTTATAATCTTCATTTGGGCCAAGAAGAAAGGTGAAATCAACTGGGCTTTCATCGTCAAACACATTGTAATCGGCTTCAAATTCAATATTGTGTCCTTCTTTTTTAAAATCTAATTTATAGTCAAAATTGTATTGAGACGAATTGTTGTTTCCGGTAGAATTGAAAATCTGACTTTGGTTATAGATTTCATCATCGTAAAAAATGGCATCTGTTTTACCATAAGTGCTATTTTCAGAGGTGTTTTGTGTGGTGAAAACAGAAATGGTGTTTTTCTCGTTTAAATAAAAATCAACCCCAACTTTGTATAGATGTGATTTCCTTTTGTCCAGAAAATTGAAAAACTGTTCAGAATTATTTTCAGGTCTGTAAACGTAGCCGTTATTTCTGTTTTTTGAGATGTCGTTGCTATAACTTCCGTAAAAATTAAATTTCCCGTTGCGATAATTTAAATCCAGAGAACTGTTGAATTTCGCTTCATATTCATGAGTAAGTCCTACAGAAACATTGCCGTTAAAACCTTGCATGGTGTTTTTATGAAGAATGATATTGATAATACCACTCATACCTTCAGGATTATATTTTGCCGAAGGATTGGTAATAAGTTCTATGGATTTAATAGCCGTTGAAGGAATTTGTTTTAGTAACTGGGCTGTTGGAATATTAGATAGTTTACCATCGACCATAACCCGAACGTTTTGGTTTCCGCGTAAGCTAATATCTCCGGTTTGCTCATCGATACTTACAGATGGAATCCCAACCATAAGTTGTGATGCGCTTCCGGTTGCTGCCAGATCTTTACCAATGGTTATTATTTTTCTATCCACTTTTTGTTGAATGGATGAGACATCGGCAACGACAGTAACTTCGTCTAAACCTTCGGCTTCTTCCTCCAAAAGAATATTCCCTAAATTAATGTCGTAGCTGTTTTTTCCTATAAAAATGGGTTTGTTTACAGTTTTGTAACCAATATATTGAATATTGACAACGATATTGCCTTCCTCTAATTTTTCAATTTTAAACGACCCGTTTTCCTGGGTGATACCGCCTGTGATAATTGATCCGTTGGATGATTTTATAACGATATTTACATAAGGTAAGGGTTGGTTTAAATTAGCGTCTAATACGGTACCGAAAATAGTACCTTTTTTGTCTGTAGATAAAGCAAAAGCTTCAATAGTAGACAGGACAACTATTAAGCATAGTGCCAGTAGTTTTTTCATTTTGATTGATTGATTTTTTGATTGATGTATAATTAAGACGTTCCAATTCAAAATCTGTTACTATATTTAAAAAGTATTAACAGTTTTTAACATATGAATAAGAAAACACTTGTGCTTGGCGCCTCTTTAAAACCCGGTAGATATTCTAATTATGCAATTCATAAATTAGTGGAAGAGAATTTTGAAGTCGTGGCTATCGGAAACCTTAAAGGTGAGGTCGAAGGAGTTAAAATTGATACTGACCAATTACCTTATGAAGGTATTCATACCGTGACCTTATATTTAAATCCGAAGAATCAGATACCCTATTACGATTATATTGTTTCGTTAAAACCACAGCGCATAATATTTAACCCCGGAACAGAAAATCCGGAGTTATTTGTTATTTTAAAGGAGAATAATATTTATTTTGAAACAGCCTGTTCGTTAGTGCTGCTTTCTACGAATCAGTATTAAACCTAAAAAGGTAAGTAGTCCGTTAATGATTAATATTTCAAACCCAATTTGGTAGCCGTTAAGCAATTCAACGGAATATTCATTGATGAAATAAGAGAATATTGGAGCTACCAAAGCGATAATCCAAACGTACTTGTCTTTTAGATTTTGTTTGGTGAAAATACCGAAAGCGAACAAGCCAAGTAATGGTCCGTAAGTATATCCCGCAGCTTTAAACAGTTCCCAAATCACGGAAACGTCTTTAAATAAAGCATCGAAAATAATAATGACAACAACAAGAAGTGCACTAATAAAGGCATGGGCTTGCTTTCTAATACGTTTTCTGTTGGCTTCAGGTTTTTTATCTAATTCAATAATATCTATACAAAACGATGTTGTTAAAGAGGTTAAGGCAGAGTCTGCACTACTGTAAGCCGCCGCAATTAAACCTAGGATAAAAAAGGCTGAAGTGGCGAAGCCGATGTCTGGTAACATGGCAATGGTCGGAAATAAATCGTCCTTTCTTGCTGTAATATTATTTTGAATGGCATATTGCGTTAGCAAAAGTCCTAAAACCAGGAATAGGATATTTACAAAAATTAAAACCACACTAAATGAAAGCATATTTTTTTGAGCTTCCTTTATATTTCGGCAGGTTAAATTTTTCTGCATCATATCCTGATCCAGTCCGGTCATGGTAATGGTGATAAACATACCAGATAAAAAGCTTTTTATAAAATACTGTGCATCGTTAACATCATCAAAAAAGAAGACTTTACTCATAGCATTCGATGTTACATTGTTGTACACATCAGAAATACTATGAAGTTCTAAAGCATTAGCTAAAAAGAAAATGGTAACCACAACCGATATGAGCATGAATAAGGTTTGAAGCGTATCGGTAAAAATGATGGTTTTTATGCCGCCTTTAAAGGTATAAAGCCAAATAAGTAATACGGTAATAATTACAGTAATCGAAAAAGGAATGCCATATTGGTCGAATACCAAAAGCTGTAAAACTTTTGCAACTAAAAACAATCGGAATGACGCCCCAACGATTCTGGAAATTAAAAATGCAACCGATCCTGTTTTGTAACTGGTGTTTCCAAAACGGTCTTTTAAATACGTGTAAATAGAGGTTAAGTTAAGTTTATAATAAATAGGAAGCAATACATAGGCAATAGCCAGATAGCCAAAGAAATATCCGAAAACAACCTGTAAATATCCAAATTGTTTGGTTTCAACGGCTCCAGGAACCGAAATGAAGGTCACACCCGAAAGCGAAGCGCCAATCATCCCAAAAGCAACCAAATACCATGGAGCAGATTTGTTGGCCTTAAAAAAGGCATCGTTAGAGTCTTCCTTTCCTGTGAAATAGGAGATTAAAATTAAAACACTAAAATAAGCTGCAATTAAGATTAAGATTTGAGTTGCCGACATTTAAATTTGTTTTAGCGACCAAAATACAAAATTACTTTTCAGTCTCAGGAATTCATATAGTTTTATTAATTTGATACTTATTAATTAAGATGTTTAAAAAATATTAAATTCGCGGCATGGAATTCTCATCAAAATTATTGGAACGCGCAGTTAATGAAATGTCTCAGTTACCAGGTATTGGTAAACGCACGGCCTTGCGTTTGGTGCTCCATATGTTAAAGCAGCCCAAAGAACAAACGTCAATGCTTGTAGCGGCTTTACAGACAATGCGAAACGATATCAAGTTTTGCAAGTCCTGTAATAATATTAGTGATGTGGAATTGTGTGAAATATGCTCAAATCCAAACCGAGATGAATCGGTTGTTTGTGTTGTTGAAGATATTAGAGACGTGATGGCTATTGAAAATACAAGTTCATTTAAAGGCTTGTACCATGTGCTTGGTGGTAAAATTTCTCCAATGGATGGGGTGGGACCTCATGATCTTAATATTCAGCCTTTAATAAAAAAAGTTCAGGAAGGTAAAATAAAGGAGCTTATTTTTGCGTTAAGTTCTACTATGGAAGGCGACACCACTAATTTTTATATCTATAAACAGATACAGGAATATAATATTTACACCTCTACAATTGCCCGTGGTATTTCTGTTGGCGACGAATTAGAGTATGCTGATGAAATTACCTTAGGTCGGAGTATTGTGAATCGAGTCCCTTTCGAATCATCTTTAAAATCTTAATAGCTAACAAAAACCAAATAAATTGCAACCTCCCAAAAGCTGTATTAATCATCCTTTGAAACTCTCAATAGTCATTTTAAATTATAACGTACGCTACTTTTTAGAGCTCTGCTTAAAAAGTGTACAAGCTGCTGTCACAGATATTGACGCAGAAATCATTGTTGTCGACAATAATTCTGAAGATGATAGTTGTAAAATGGTTAAAGAGTTATTTCCGGAAGTAAAACTTATAGAAAATAAAGAAAATTACGGATTCTCTAAAGGAAATAATATAGGTGTTGCTAAGGCAAAGGGAGAATACATATGTATATTAAATCCCGACACAGTAGTTGCTGAAGATACTTTTAGCAAACTATTAAGTTTTGCAGATAATACCACCGATTTAGGTATTGTTGGTTGTAAATTGATTAATGGTGTAGGTGAGTTTTTACCGGAAAGTAAGCGTAATGTGCCTTATGTGAAAGTGGCATTTAAAAAAATGCTTGGCAAACCTGAGCTATATTATGCGAATCATATTGATGAAAACGCAATAGGAAAAGCTAAAATATTAGTAGGAGCCTTTATGCTGATGAAGCGAGATGTTTTTCTTCAGGTTGGCGGGTTCGATGAGGAGTATTTTATGTATGGTGAAGATATCGATTTGTCATACAGTATTTATAAAGCAGGATATTCTAATTATTATTTTGGGGAAACTACCGTTTTACATTATAAAGGAGAAAGTACCCTAAGAGATAAACACTATGTAAAACGCTTTTATGGGGCGATGCAGATTTTCTATCAGAAGCATTTTAAAAAGAATTTACTTTGTGATTTCACGGTTTGGTCTGCCGTTAAAATGGCTTATCTAATAAATAAAGCGCCGGTAAGTAAGGCAAAACAGGTTAATGAGTACGCCTTCATGTCATCTCAAATGAACGACAGTTTAAAGGCTGTATTGCCAAAAGAGGTCGTTCTGAAAAATTGTTTGGAAAGTATTCAGGATACCACCGAAATTATATTTGATGGAAATACCTGGTCTTATAAAGAAATTATAACAGCCATTGAGAAGAAAAAGGCTTATAAATCGGTTACTTACAAAATCTTACCTAAAGACAGTTCCTTTATTATAGGAAGTGATAATGCCATCTGCAGAGGTGAAATTATAAATTTAACTTAGTTTTAATTGAAAATTATTTAAAGGAATTGATGATTTTTAAGTAATTTTGCAAGCGCAAATTAAAAACTAAGTATTACTTTATTGATATGGCAAAATTCGAACTTAAGTTACCAAAAATGGGAGAAAGTGTTGCAGAGGCAACCATTACATCTTGGTTAAAAGAAGTAGGAGATACGATTGAACTGGATGAAACCGTCTTAGAAATTGCAACAGATAAAGTAGATAGTGAAGTGCCAAGTGAAGTAGAAGGGGTGCTTATCGAAAAGTGTTTCGATGTTAACGATGTGGTTCAGGTAGGACAGGTTGTTGCAATAATAGAAACAGAAGGAGAAGGAGTTATTGCGAAAGAGGCAACTGAAACTTCAGTTGTTGAGTCTAATGATGAAGAAATTGTTGCGGTAGAGGAAGTTGTTGAGTCTATAAAGAAAGTAAAGGAAACTTTGGCACCTGTTGCTGTAGCTTCAACTGAAGATAGATTTTATTCACCGTTAGTTAAGAATATCGCAAAAGAAGAAGGTATTGCTCAGGAAGAGTTAGATGCTATTACTGGAACAGGGAAAGAAGGAAGAGTAACTAAAAACGATATTTTAGACTATATCGCTAATAAAGAAAATGGTACAGTTGTAGCTCAAAAAGTTGAAACTAAACCTGTAGCCCAACCTAAAGCTCCGGAAAAACCAAAATCGGCACCGGCTCCGGTAATCAGTAGCGATGGTGACGAGATTATTGAAATGACGCGTATGGGTAAAATCATCGCGCATCATATGGTAGAATCTGTGCAGACATCTGCTCACGTGCAAAGTTTTATTGAGGCCGATGTGACAAATATCTGGAACTGGAGAAAGAAAGTTAAAGATAACTTTATGAAACGTGAAGGTGAAAATCTGACTTTTACACCGATCTTCATGGAAGCGATTGCTAAGGCTTTACGCGATTATCCGTTAATGAATATTTCTGTGCAAGGCGATACCATTATAAAGAAAAAGAATATCAACCTGGGTATGGCAGCATCTTTACCTGATGGAAATTTAATTGTACCGGTTATTAAAAATGCCGATCAGTTAAACTTGGTTGGTATGACAAAGCAGGTTAACGATTTAGCAAAACGTGCTAGAGCAAATCAGTTAAAGCCAGACGATATTCAGGGTGGAACGTATACAGTTACTAATGTGGGAACCTTTGGCAGTATCATGGGGACGCCAATTATCAATCAGCCACAAGTAGGTATTTTAGCGCTTGGAGCGATTAGAAAAGTGCCTGCGGTTATTGAAACGCCTGATGGAGATTTTATCGGTATCCGTTATAAAATGTTCTTATCGCACTCTTACGATCACCGTGTAGTTAATGGTGCTTTAGGAGGAGAGTTTGTAAAAGCGGTTAAAGACTATCTTGAAGCCTGGGATGTGAATAGAGAAATCTAAAGAAAAATAAAAATTAAATTATATCGAAACCAACCTATAAAAGGGTTGGTTTTGTTTTTTACGCTTACTCAATTTAGTATCTTTACCGCAAAGTAATTGTTCTCTTTTTCAAATAGAGGGAAGAGATAAGAGATTGATGATTCGAATCAGGTTTCGAAGGAATCTAGTCTCATTTAATGAGTAAAAATTATAGAATGCAACTTAATTTAAATAAGCCCATTTGTTTTTTCGATCTAGAAACAACAGGTGTAAACATTACAACCGACAGAATTGTTGAAATTGCCATTTTAAAAGTACATCCTAACGGAAAGGAAGAAAGTAAGCGTTGGTTGGTCAATCCAACCATTCCAATTCCTAAAGAAGTAACCGCAATTCATGGAATTTCAGATGAAGATGTAGCCGATAAACCAACGTTTAAGGAAGTAGCTAAAGAAGTTTATAACCTGATAAAGGATTCCGATTTAGGCGGATTTAACAGTAACCGATTTGATATTCCCTTGTTAGCTGAAGAAATGTTACGTGCTGAGGTAGATTTCGATATGAAAAACAGATTGGCGGTAGATGTGCAAACCATTTTTCACAAAATGGAACAACGGACTCTAAGCGCAGCTTATAAATTTTACTGCGATAAAAACTTAGAAGACGCGCACACAGCAGAAGCAGATACTTTGGCGACTTACGAAGTGCTGAAAGCGCAGATTGCCAAGTATGACGATTTAGAAAACGACACCAAGTTTTTGGCAGAATTTAGTTCAAGAAAACAGTTTGCAGATTTTGCAGGATTCATAGCTTATAATAAAAATGGAGAAGAATGTTTCTCTTTTGGAAAACATAAAGGGAAATTAGTAACCGAAATTTTAGAGTCTGAACCAGGCTATTTTGGATGGTTGCTTAATGCCGATTTTCCGCTTTACACTAAAAAAGTATTAACATCCATTAAGCTAAGAAGCTTAAATAATAAACTTGGGTAATCTCTATTTCAATCTGTTTTAATTATGAAGATTATTTGCATCGGTAGAAATTATACCGAACATATTAAGGAGTTGCAAAATGAAAAACCAACCGATCCGGTGGTTTTTTTGAAACCTGACACCTCGGTATTGTTAAAGAAACAACCGTTTTTTATTCCAGATTTTTCAAACGATGTACACCACGAAGTTGAGATTCTTGTTAAAATCAATCGCATAGGTAAGCATATCGACAGAAAGTTTGCTCATAAATATTATAGTGAGATTGGTCTGGGGATTGATTTTACAGCGCGCGATCTGCAAAGCGAATTAAAAGCCAAAGGCTTACCCTGGGAAAAAGCAAAATCTTTTGATGGAGCAGCAGTAATAGGTGAGTGGTTACCGGTATCTGATTTCGAGGATATTAATGCCGTTGAATTTTCGTTAAAAAAGAACGAAAAAATTGTGCAATTAGGAAATACCAGCCACATGCTTTGGAAAATTGATGAATTAATAGAATATGTTTCTAAATATTTCACTTTAAAGATTGGAGATATTATATTTACGGGAACTCCATCTGGCGTTGAAAAAGTGAATGCAAACGATAAGCTCAAGGGCTATATAGGAGAAAAAGAAATGTTTTCAATAACAGTTAAATAAATGGAACAGCATTACAAATTAGAAAGAGTACGCGAATTAGCAGATAACGACGAAGATTTCATAAAAACTTTGGCTGAGGCGTTTTTAGAAGAAGTGCCGGAAGATGCCGAGCGTTTAAAAAAAGCCGTTGCCGAAAAAGATTATCACGAAGCGTATCAGGCGGCACATAAAATGAAACCTACAATAGATTTATTCGAATTAGGGGTTTTAGAAACGTTAATAGAAGTACAGGACTGGGGTAAGTTTACAAAAACAGATTTAGATATCTCGAATCAACTTGAAATAGTAATAGCAGCTGTCGATAATGCCGTTGCTGAAATAAAATCAGACTTTAATATATAGAGAATTACATGTTAGCCGAAATCATCACCATAGGAGACGAACTTCTAATTGGTCAAGTTATTGATACCAATTCTGCATTTATTGCAAAGCAGCTCAATAAAATTGGGGTGTCGGTGTATCAGATAACCTCGGTTCAGGATGATAAGGATCATATATTAAAGGCGCTTGAAGATGCTGAAAAACATGTCGATGTCGTTATTCTTACCGGAGGTTTAGGACCAACGAAAGACGATATTACTAAAAAAACGATAGCCGAGTATTTTGGTGATACTTTAGTGAGGAACGAAGCTGTTCTAAAAAATATAGAGACTATTTGGAGTGGACACGTAAGTGGGCTTTTACTTCAGGTAAATAAAGATCAGGCTTTAGTGCCTTCGAAATCTAAAGTACTTATGAACCGTTTAGGAACGGCACCAGGTATGTGGATGGAAAAAGGAGATAAGACCTTTATTTCCCTTCCAGGTGTACCACATGAGATGCAGGCTTTGGTTGAAAACGAAGTTATTCCAAAAGTTAAAGGCAAATACAATTGTCCGTTTATTTTACACAAAACTTTATTGGTTTATGGCTTAGGTGAAAGCGCCCTTGCCGAACGTATTGAGGCCTGGGAAGATGCTTTGCCTAAATATATTAAACTGGCGTATTTGCCAAGTTTGGGTAAAATGCGTTTGCGCCTATCCGCGAAAGGATTTGATGAAGCTGAGTTAAGGAAAAATGTAGATGCCGAAATCGCTAAAGTTATTCCTTTAATTAAAGACGAGTTTTTCGGATTAGAGGATGAAGAGGGTTCTGTTGAAGTGGTCATCGCTAACAGATTGACCAAAATAGGGAAGACCCTGGCTATGGCCGAAAGTTGTACTGGAGGAAAAATTGCCGAGCAATTCACATCACACCCGGGGGCATCAGCTTATTTTAAGGGTGGTGTTGTAACGTATTCTACACAATCGAAAATTAATATTTTAGGAATTTCAAAAGAACTTGTTGAAGAGCATTCGGTGGTTAGCAAAGCTGTTGTTGAAGCGATGGCTAAAAATGCTTTAGAATTATTTCAATCAGACTTTGCCGTGGCCACAACAGGTAATGCCGGACCAAGTAAAGGCGATTCTGATGCCGAAATAGGAACGGTTCATATTGCCATTGCTACAAAAAATGGGGTCTATTCAGAAAAATTTATGCTTGGAAATCAGCGTGTGAAAGTGATTGATAAAGCAGTAAATAAGGCCTTGGAAATGCTTTTAAAAGAAATTTTTAAAAATTGATGAAATTTAAGTTGTTACAAATGAAAGAATTTGTATATTTGCACCTCGATTTTAAACAATAAAGAAAATTTAAAGTTATATAATAATGTCAAGAGTTTGTGAACTAACAGGAAAGAAGGCAATGGTTGGAAACAACGTGTCTCATGCTATGAATAAAACTAAACGCAAATTTAATGCGAATTTAGTAAAGAAACGTTTTTACATTCCAGAAGAAGACAACTGGATAACTTTAAAGGTTTCTACATCTGCATTAAAAACTATCAATAAAATTGGTATTTCTGCAGCGTTAAAAGAGGCAAAGTCTAAAGGATTTTTAAAATAATAGCCACATTTAATACGATAGAAAAATGGCAAAGAAAGGTAATAGAATACAGGTAATTTTAGAGTGTACTGAGCACAAAGAGTCTGGACAACCAGGAACTTCAAGATACATCACTACAAAAAATAAAAAGAATACGCCAGACAGAATGGAGATTAAAAAATTTAATCCTATCCTTAAGCGTATGACTGTTCACAAAGAAATAAAATAATTATTAGTCATGGCAAAGAAAACAGTAGCATCGTTACAAACGTCTTCTAAAAGATTAACAAAAGCGATTAAAATGGTAAAGTCACCAAAAACTGGTGCTTATATGTTTGTTGAGTCTATCATGGCTCCTGAAGTAGTTGATGATTACTTTAAACAAAAGTAAAAACAAACTTTTTTGAGATATACAAAGCTGCTTTCATTTCGAAAGCAGCTTTTTTATATTTATATTTGACAGGTTTCTGCCATAATTTCCGAAAATAATTGTGGTAGGGAATTTGACAATAGTGTTGTAGTCGTTTTTTAACCAACCAGGGCTTTAAGACGCTTAACATAGTAACCAACCAATAAAAGTGAACAATGAGCTTTTTTAAAAAAATATTTTCTTCAGAAAAAAAGGAAACTCTTGATAAAGGGTTAGAAAAATCAAAAACCAGTTTTTTTGGTAAGTTAAGTAAAGCCGTAGCAGGAAAATCTAAGGTAGATGATGAAGTTTTAGATAACCTGGAGGAAGTATTGGTTAGTAGTGATGTTGGTGTTAATACCACATTAAAAGTTATTGAGCGTATAGAAGAACGTGTATCTAAAGATAAATATTTAGGTACTGAAGAGCTCAATCAGATTTTACGTGAAGAAATAGCTGGGTTATTAAGTGAAACAAATACAGGAGAAGAAACCGAATATACGATTCCTGCATTAGCTCCTCAGGCAGACGGAACAAAAACACCGTATGTTTTAATGGTTGTAGGGGTTAATGGGGTTGGAAAAACAACAACCATTGGTAAATTAGCATATCAATTCAAGAAAAAAGGGTTGAATGTTGTTTTAGGAGCAGCCGATACCTTTAGAGCTGCAGCTATCGATCAGCTTCAGGTTTGGGCCGATCGTGTAGATGTGCCATTAGTAAAACAAGCTATGGGAAGCGATCCGGCTTCAGTGGCTTTCGATACCTTAAAAAGTGCTGTGTCGCAAAATGCAGATGTGGTAATTATCGATACTGCCGGTCGTTTACATAATAAAGTTAACTTAATGAACGAGCTAACCAAGGTGAAGCGTGTGATGCAAAAAGTAGTTGCCGATGCACCTCACGATGTCTTGTTGGTGTTAGATGGTTCTACGGGGCAGAATGCTTTCGAACAGGCAAAACAGTTCACAGCAGCAACCGAAGTAACATCATTAGCGGTAACTAAGTTAGATGGAACAGCCAAGGGTGGTGTGGTTATTGGGATTAGCGATCAGTTTAAAATTCCGGTGAAGTATATTGGCGTAGGAGAAGGAATAGAAGATTTACAGGTCTTTAATAAGTACGAGTTTGTAGATTCATTCTTTAAATAATCACAAATATATAAATGATATAAAGGGTAGTTGATTTTAAATTAACTACCTTTTTTTGTAGATATTTAGTAAATTTAGGTATGAGTTTTAATATTTACCATAACCTGATAATTAATGCGTCTCAAAAGGAGGTTTTTGATGCGGTGTCAAAGCCAGTACATCTCGATAACTGGTGGTCACTAAAAAGTACAGGAAATCCGGAGCTTGAAGCAGAATATAATCTGAATTTTACAGAGGAGTATAATTGGTTTTGTAAGGTATCAAAAATTGAGCCTGACAGTATCATTGCTTTTAAAATGATGGTGTCTGATAAAGATTGGAATCCTACCACCTTTCAATTCGAATTAGAACCATATAAAGAAGGAACCATGCTAAAGTTTAGCCATGTGAACTGGCCGGAGGCAAATGATCATTTTAAATATTCTTCGTTTTGCTGGGCGATGTTATTAAACGGATTGAAAAATTATTTAGAAAAGGGAATTATCGTTCCTTTTGAAGAACGTAATTAATTAATCACTTCATTTATTTTAGCCCACAACTCATTATCAAAATTAGATAGAGCAAAATTGTCAGCATCGGCAGCATCACCCATTCTAATCACTACAATTTTCTTACTGGGCACGACATAAATTTTCTGATCGTTTTTTCCAAGAGCGGCATACATGTCATTTGGAGCATTCTGAATTAGAGAGCCACTAAATTGCAACTGAGTTTGTGGTAAATGATAACTTGATTTTCCATTTAACCACCATAAATAACCATAAGCTTCATTAATGGATTGTGAGGTTTTAATGGCATCATCAAAATAGGATTCAGGTATAATTTGAGTATTGTTCCAT
Organism: Aestuariibaculum lutulentum; assembly: GCF_032926325.1. NCBI lineage: Bacteria > Pseudomonadati > Bacteroidota > Flavobacteriia > Flavobacteriales > Flavobacteriaceae > Aestuariibaculum > Aestuariibaculum lutulentum. Next base: position 372,668 of record NZ_CP136709.1, on the reverse strand, counting down.
TTGCCTCTATTGTAAGCTAATAATCCAAAACGAGCCATACTTCTCGTGTTACTGTAGTACACACTTAGGTTGTCAAGATTTAACCACGTACCAGACATACCAATTTTATCTCTTAGCTTTGTGTTGAAGTAATTACTCCAGGTATCATTTGTTGCTTCAGCTACAACATCCTGTAATTTGACATAAACATTATGATAGGCCCAGCGAGTTCCGGCATCAGCCTTGTAAAATAGGTTTTCAGGAGAAACAGCATCACCGTAATTATCGTCTATACCTGAAGTCATGGTTAACAGGTGTTTGCAGGTAATCAGGTTTTCCTGTTCTAAAGTCGTACTGGTCCATCCTGTTCCTATATAGTCCGATACTTTGCTGTTAATGTTTATAGAGCCTTCAGCTTCGGCAATACCGGTAACAGCAGAGGTTAGGGTTTTTCCGGCACTGGCCCAATACCAGGGTTTTGTTGCATTATGATCATTAAAATAGGCTTCCACAACAATTTTACCGTTTTGTAACATGATAAAACTCTTGGTGTTTTTTTCGGCAAGGAAATCTAGTAGGGGTTGTACTTCCGAAGTATTCCAGTTAGCATCAGTAACAGATATGGTTTCCCATGTATCAGAATTTATGGGTGGAAAATAAAGGCTAATATCTTCGGTTTGATCATCCTTAACGGTTTCATCTTTAGAACAATTAAAGAGAAGGAAAAATAATATTATGATTAAGTAGGGCAGCTTTTTCATAATCAGTGTTTTAGGTTAAGGTAGTTAAATATACTAAAGGTTTCTTAATATCAGGAGTTAATCGCACTAAAAACAAAATCTAGGCATAAAAATCGACTATGATTATGTATCTTTGCGCCCTGATTTAATAAAAATTATGCGTACAAAATCACTTAAAAAGAACAGGATTAATGTAGTAACCTTAGGTTGTAGTAAAAATGTTTACGACAGCGAAGTTTTAATGGGGCAACTGAAAGCCAGTGGTAAGGATGTTGTTCATGAAGAAGAAGGTAATATTGTTGTGATTAATACCTGTGGATTTATTAACAATGCCAAGGAAGAAAGCGTGAATACTATTTTAGAGTACATGCAGAAAAAGGAGGATGGCGAAGTGGATAAAGTCTTTGTTACAGGATGTTTAAGTGAACGCTACAAGCCGGATTTAGAAAAGGAAATTCCGAATGTCGATCAGTATTTCGGAACCACTGAATTACCGGGGTTATTAAAAGCTTTAGGAGCTGATTATAAACACGAATTAATAGGTGAGCGTTTAACGACAACACCTAAAAATTATGCGTATTTAAAAATAGCCGAAGGTTGCGACCGTCCGTGTAGCTTCTGTGCCATTCCGTTAATGCGCGGTAAGCACAAAAGTACGCCTATTGAGGAGTTGGTGATTGAAGCTGAAAAATTAGCAGCTAATGGAGTTAAGGAGTTAATACTTATCGCTCAGGATTTAACCTATTACGGACTTGATTTATACAAAAAACGTAATCTGGCTGAATTATTAGAGGCTTTAGTAAAAGTTGAAGGTATCGAATGGATTCGTTTGCATTACGCATTCCCTACAGGTTTCCCAATGGACGTGTTGGAGGTGATGAATCGTGAGCCAAAAATCTGTAATTATTTAGATATTCCGTTGCAACACATTTCAGATGCTATTTTAAAGAGTATGCGTCGTGGTACAACCAAAGAAAAAACTACGAAGTTGCTTAAAGACTTTAGAGCAGCTGTGCCAAACATGACCATTCGTACCACATTAATCGTGGGATATCCGGGAGAAACTCAGGAAGATTATGAAACTCTTAGAGACTGGGTGAAAGAGATGCGTTTTGAGCGTTTAGGTTGTTTTACGTATAGTCATGAGGAAAATACGCATGCGTATACTTTAGAGGACGATGTGCCGGAAGAAGTAAAACAAGAGCGTGCTAACGAAATTATGGAAATCCAGTCGCAGATTTCTTGGGAATTAAATCAGGAGAAAATCGGTCAGGAATTTAAAGTGGTTATCGATAGAAAAGAAGGAAACTACTTTGTAGGTCGTACGGAATTCGATTCTCCGGATGTAGATAACGAAGTGTTAATCGATGCCAGCACTACCTATTTAAAAACTGGTGAATTTGCTACTGTAAAAGTAACTGATGCTGCCGATTTCGATTTATACGCTGAAGTGGTTTAATCAAGCAGTTAGATACATTAGAATTTAAGAAAATTAGAAATGGCGTCAGTTCAAGTGACTCCGAGTAATTAGAGATTGTATAGAGGTTTATACTTTTTTGAGTTTCTTTTTTCTTTAACCGTTATTAGTTTTTCTATCTTTTTTGTCAAAACACATGAGTGAGCTACGGGCTATTTTCAGTCATAGGTCGTTTTTATTTCTTATGGGAGGCAAAATTTAGGATTGAAGGAGAATTGTGAAGAGAAGTTAAGTATAGACAATCATCAGAACGATCGGTGCGAAGCAATGACCTAAAATAGTCTTGACTTTTTGGGTTCGTTTTTGTGTCAAGACAAAATGAACATATCTAAACCATTTCTTTGTTTAGATTTTCTAATTTAGATTATTAAATTTTGACATCAAGGAACATGAAATTATTCTCAGAAACGCTGAATACTTCGATAATAAAACCAATAAGTGTTTTAGATATTCCAAATACTGGTGAAAACTATGTGTCTATAGACTTATCTGAAACCAATACTGTTTTAGATCAAGTGGATGTATCTTCTTCTGAAAAATTCAGTCAATATATTGAGTCGTATCTGACATCTAATAAGGCCGATGTGGCTTTTGGTGGCTATTTGGAGCCTAGAAACATTTATAAGCGTAGTTTACATTTTAATCGGGAAGATAACCTTACAGAGCGCAATATCCATTTGGGGATTGATTTATGGTATTCGGCCGGAACAGCTGTTCTGGCAGCTTTAGATGGGGAAGTGCATAGTTTTAAAAATAATACCAATTATGGAGATTATGGTCCCACCATTATTTTAAAACATCAGGTTGCCGGTATTGAATTTTATACCCTTTACGGACATTTAAGTTTAGAGTCTATTACATCTATAACAGTTGGTGAAAAGGTTAAACAAGGACAATCTATTGGAAGTTTAGGAACACCAGGAGTCAACGGCGATTATCCGCCGCATTTGCACTTTCAGATTATAAAAGATTTGCAAGGTTACGTAGGTGATTATCCAGGCGTTTGTAATATAAGGGATTTAGAGTTTTATAAGATGAACTGTCCAGACCCTAATATACTACTCAAGTTATTTGAAAAATAATATTAAAATAAAAATCCCGACCATTTTGGCCGGGATTTTTATTTATAAAGTATGTTTATATTAATCTTCAACAAGAACCCATTCACCTTTAGCTAATAAAGGTTCGGCTTGTTTGTATTTTACAGATTTGCTTTCACCGTTCATAACATTTTTAATAGTTACATGATCGTTACGACCAATTTTTGCATGGTCGCGTACAATAGTTTCAGTGACTTGAGGTCGCTGCTGTTGGGTATTTGCTACAGCTCTGTTTTGTGCAGAACGCTCATCTAAATTAGGAATTTCCTCTTTTTCGATGTTTAATTTTTCCTGTCTGCGTTCTCTGGCTTCCTGAATGGTTTCCTGAGTTTCCTGAGGTAATTCACCTTTAAATAAGAAGGAGATGACATCTTTATTCACTTGGTCAATCATCGCTTTGAATAGCTCAAACGCTTCAAACTTGTAAATTAATAACGGATCTTTTTGCTCGTGAACGGCTAGCTGTACCGATTGTTTCAACTCATCCATTTTACGTAAATGGGTTTTCCATGAATCGTCTATAATTGCTAACGTAATGTTCTTTTCGAAATCGGTAATTAATTGTTTACCGTTGGTTTCGTAAGCTTTTTCAAGATCGGTAACCACATTTAAACTCTTAATGCCATCAGTAAATGGTACCACGATACGCTTGAAACGGTCGCGTTGGTTTTCGTAAACATTCTTAATCACAGGGAAGGCGATTTCAGCGTTACGAGTCATTTTTTCTTTGTAGTGATCAAATGCAGCACGATATACTTTCGCGGTAATTTCCTGAGCAGAAAGTTTACCAAATTCATCTTCAGTAATTGGAGATGTTAAAGAGAAATAACGAATCAATTCAAACTCGAAATTTTTAAAATCGTTAGCACCTTTGTTGCCTTCAGAAATACCTTCAGCAGTATCGAATATCATATTCGCTAAGTCTACACGTAAACGCTCACCGAATAAGGCGTGGTGACGACGTTTGTAAACCACTTCACGCTGTGCATTCATCACGTCATCATATTCTAATAAACGCTTACGAACACCAAAGTTGTTTTCTTCTACTTTTTTCTGAGCACGTTCGATAGATTTAGAGATCATAGAATGCTGAATCACTTCACCTTCTTTAAGACCCATTCTGTCCATCATTTTGGCAATACGCTCACTACCAAATAAACGCATTAAATTGTCTTCAAGCGATACGTAGAATTGAGAACTTCCCGGATCTCCCTGACGACCAGCACGACCACGTAACTGACGGTCGACACGACGTGAATCGTGACGCTCAGTACCAATAATGGCTAAACCACCGGCTTTCTTAACCTCGTCGGTTAATTTAATATCGGTACCACGACCTGCCATATTTGTAGCAATGGTAACCTGACCCGGACGACCTGCTTCGGCAACAATGTCGGCCTCGCGTTTATGTTGTTTCGCATTTAAGACGTTGTGAGATATTTTGCGAATACTAAGCATTTTACCAAGCAATTCACTAATCTCAACCGAAGTGGTACCAATTAATACTGGTCTGCCAGCTTCGGAAAGTTTTACAACTTCATCAATAACGGCGTTGTATTTTTCACGTTTTGTTTTGTAAACTAAATCATCTCGGTCATCACGAGCAATTGGGCGGTTAGTTGGAATTTCAACAACATCTAATTCGTAGATTTCCCAGAACTCACCAGCTTCAGTAACCGCTGTACCCGTCATACCAGAAAGTTTACGGTACATTCTAAAGTAATTTTGAAGGGTTACCGTTGCGAAGGTTTGCGTCGCATCTTCAATTTTTACGTTTTCTTTAGCTTCAATCGCTTGATGTAAGCCGTCTGAATAACGACGACCATCCATAATACGACCAGTTTGCTCATCGACAATCATAACTTTGTTGTCCATAACAACATACTGAATGTCTTTTTCAAACAGTGCGTAAGCTTTTAATAACTGATTTAAAGTGTGAATACGTTCAGATTTTACACCAAAATCTTTATAAAGCTCTTCTTTTAATGCCGCTTCTTCTTCTTTAGATAGGTTTTGCTGCTCGATTTTAGCAATTTCTAACCCAATTTCAGGAAGAATAAAGAAGTTTGGATTGTCTGCTCCAGATAAGAAATCAACCCCTTTGTCGGTTAATTCTACCTGATTATTTTTTTCTTCAATAACATAGTACAACTCGGCGTCAACCTTAGGCATCTCGCGGTTATTGTCCTGCATGTAGAAGTTTTCGGTTTTTTGTAAAAGTTGTTTTACACCTTCTTCACTTAAGAATTTAATAAGCGCTTTGTTTTTCGGCATACCGCGATAAACACGTAATAGTTGGAATCCACCCTCTTTGGTGTCACCTTCTTTAATAAGCTTTTTAGCTTCAGCTAAAACACCGGTTAAATATTTGCGTTGAACCGATACAATGTTATCAACTTTTGGTTTTAATTCAATAAACTCATGACGTTCACCTTGCGGAATAGGACCAGAGATGATTAACGGCGTACGTGCGTCATCGACTAATACAGAATCGACCTCATCGACAATCGCATAGTGGTGCGGACGCTGTACTAAATCGTTTGGCGAGTGTGCCATGTTATCACGTAAGTAGTCGAAACCAAATTCGTTATTAGTTCCGTAAGTGATATCGGCATTATAAGCATTTCTACGGCCTTCAGAGTTTGGCTGATGATAATCAATACAATCTACCGTCAAACCATGGAACTGAAATAAAGGTGCCATCCAGGCGCTATCACGTTTTGCTAAGTAGTCGTTTACGGTTACTAAGTGCACCCCTTGACCAGCTAAAGCATTTAGGTAAACCGGTAATGTAGCAACCAAAGTTTTACCTTCACCCGTTTGCATTTCGGCAATTTTACCCTGGTGCATCGCCACACCACCAATAAGCTGTACATCGTAGTGAATCATATCCCAGGTGATGGCTTTTCCGGCAGCATCCCAGGAGTTCGCCCATGTGGCTTGTTCGCCTTCAAGAGTTACATAATCTTTAGATCCCGATAATTCTCTGTCGAAAGCATTAGCAGTAACGGTAATTGACGTGTTGTTGGCAAAACGCTTGGCTGTTTCTTTAACAACGGCAAAAGCTTCAGGTAAGATGTCGTTTAAAACCGCTTCGGTTTTTTCGTAAACTTCATCTTTTAGTTTATCGATATCGGCATAGATATCTTCACGACGATCGATATCATCGGTATTTTCAGCTTCTTCAAGAAGTCCGTTTATTTTATCATTTAGAGGTTTAATCGCTTCAGCAATAAGACCTTTAAATTCGGTTGTTTTAGCACGTAAAGCATCGTGTGAAAGTCCTTCTAAAGAGGCTTCGAAGGATTTAATTTTATTAACTATAGGTGTGATGGCTTTAACATCTTGTTTCGATTTGTCGCCAACAAATACCTTAAGTACAGAATTTAAAAAACTCATGTGTTTATATGTTATTTAATTCCAGGGCTTGCCTGGAGGTGTTTCAGTTAGTTAACTGTATTTAGTGAATTGCTTCAAAGATACAGTTTGTAATGTGTTTTTATAAAGGTTAGGAACAAAAAAAAGCCTCGAATCGAGACTTTTTAACTTTTCCTTATACTTTATATTAATATTCGTCCTCGTTCCAGAGGTAATCTTCATCTGAGGGATAGTCTGACCAAATTTCCTCTATTGAATCGTAAGCGTCTCCTTCGTCTTCAATAGACTGCAAATTCTCAACAACTTCTAAAGGTGCACCAGTTCTAATAGCATAATCGATCAACTCATCTTTTGTTGCTGGCCAAGGAGCATCGCTCAAATAATTTGCTAATTCTAAAGTCCAATACATGTTAAATGTGTTTTAATTTTGTGCAAAAATAAATTTTTGAGTTAAACATGCAAGAAAAAAATCATTTATTTAACGGTAATTTAAAAGAACGTATTTTTTTACAGGAAAAACTTAGAAATTAATAGTTGCGTTACTAAAAATTAATAATTTGATTTTTCTTTTCGCTTATTGAAAATATTTAGGATTGTTTTTCGGGAATCCATTTAATTTCATCGGCTTGCAGGTCGTAGGACAACTTCCGTGCCAACACAAAAAGATAGTCAGATAGGCGGTTTAAGTAGATTAAACAGTTCGCATCAACGGGTTCGATGTCATTAAGGGCAGTCGCTAAACGCTCGGCTCTACGGCATACACAGCGTGCTATGTGACAGAATGACACGGTTTGGTGACCGCCTGGAAGTACAAAGTGTGTCATAGGAGGTAAAGCAGCATCCATAGTATCCATTTCCTCTTCCAGACGTATAATGTTTTCTTCAGAGATCTTAGGAATATTTAAACGCTCTTTACCATTTTTTAGCACCGCCTTCTCTGGGTCGGTAGCCATGATAGCGCCAACGGTAAATAAGCGGTCCTGAATATGGATTAAGGTTTCTTTATAATCTGCATTAATATTCTGGTCTCTGATGAGACCAAGATGTGAATTTAATTCATCGACAGTGCCGTAGCTTTCAATTCTTATATGGTGTTTAGGTACGCGAGTGCCTCCAAACAGTGCTGTAGAGCCTTTATCTCCGGTTTTGGTGTAAATTTTCATAAGTTTATTTTAAAACTTTTTGGGATGATACGAAATTATGGGTTATATGTCAAAACTTAAAATGATTTGTTCGAATTTTAAAAAGCTAAACCAATGTACAATGATCCCGTGTTGTGTTTATGTTATTAATTGAATTTTGCTTGTTTTCAATGTAAGAAAAAGATACGTTTGTATAAGTGAATTTAAACAAAACCAACAGTTTATGAGAAAAATTACAATTTTTTTGGTGCTTGTACTGGGCTCCTGGTGTGCCAGATCACAATCGTTTCAGGGGTTTTTAGCCGATAATTATAGTGGCGTTAACAGTGTGATTGTTAACCCGGCCAATGCAACAGATTCTCGTTTTAAAACCGACATTAACTTTATTGGGGTTAGTGGTTTTGGAGGAAATGATTACTATGGTGTAAATATTTTAGATGCCTTAAAAGGGGATTACGATTTTGATTTGGATTCAAAAAAACATCCCAGCGAAAGCAATAACGGGGAGCTGAATGTTGATGTTATGGGACCATCATTCATGTTTAATTTAACTGAAAAAAGTTCCCTGGCGATTTTTACCAGAGCGCGATCATTTGTTAATGTAAATGATATAAACGGTAATACCATTGATGAAATTGATAACGATGAAACCGATGATTTCATGGTGAACGAAGGCGATTTTAATGCTTTCGGTCAGGCTTGGGGCGAATTAGGAATTACTTATGCCAGAGTATTATTTAACGAAGAGGAGCACTTTGTAAAAGGAGGTCTTACCTTGAAATATTTACAAGGAGGAGGAAGTGCCTATGCTACCGGAAAGAATGTTTCTGTCCTTTATGATGCCGATGGTGCGGGACCGGATTCAGGTAGTATTACTACAACCGGACAATTAACTTATGGGCGTTACGCTGAATTAGACAATGATAATTACGATTACGAAATTCCTAAAGCCAGTGGTTTTGGTGCCGACCTGGGGTTTGTATATGAATGGAGACCACATTACAACGATTATGTGTCAACCAATGCACAGGGAGAGACTTATGTTCGTAAAGATAAAAACAAGTATCAATTAAAACTGGGCTTATCCATTACCGATATTGGAGCCATAAAGTATAAAGAAGGTCAGGAAGATGTATACGACATTAATGCCGCAAATGTAAGTGAAGATGATTTCGATAATGCAGATGATGTTAGTAGTTTCCTGAATGATCATTACAATAATATAAGTAGCAAAACAGGGTATAAAACTTATTTGCCAACGGCATTACATTTTAATGCAGACTGGAGTTTCAGTAGTAAATTCTATGTAAATTTAAATACCGATTTATCTCTGGTGTCAAAAGATAAATTAAACACTAGTCATGTCTCTAATATAGTTTCGCTGGCGCCACGTTTCGAAAGCAAGTGGTTTAGTTTTTACTTGCCCTTAAGTGTGGTTCAGAATATCGGGTTTCAAATGGGAACAGGCTTACGTGCCGGACCACTATATATCGGTTCGGGTTCTGTGATTTCAGCTTTAATAAGTGATGATACCAAAGGAGCCGATGTGTATGCGGGAATTAAAATTCCGGTTTATCAGGGGAAAACCAAAGATAAGGATGGTGACGGTGTTATCGATAAGTTAGACGGATGTCCTAAAGAAGCAGGACCAGCTGAGAATAACGGTTGTCCATGGGGAGATGCGGATGCTGATGGTGTTTTAGATAATGAAGATAACTGTCCGGATGTCGCAGGACCAGTTGAAAATAACGGTTGTCCGTGGGGCGATGCGGATGCTGATGGTGTTTTAGATAATGAAGATGATTGTCCGGATGTTGCAGGACCAGTAGAACAGCAGGGTTGTCCTGATACTGATGGTGACGGTATTTTAGATAAAGATGATAAATGTGTTGATGAGCCTGGTGTTCCTGAAAATAATGGTTGCCCATTAGATACAGATGGAGACGGGGTGTATGATAAAGATGATAATTGCCCTGAGAACTTTGGTACAGTAGCTAATAATGGTTGTCCTGAAGTTACCGAAGCGGTGCAGAAGGCACTTAACAACTATGCAAAAACCATTTTGTTTGAAACAGGTAAAACCACAATTAAATCGGCGTCAGAAAGCGTTTTAAATGATATAATTGCTATTCTTAATGAATATCCAAACGCTAAATTCTCAATCGAAGGGCATACCGATAGTGTTGGTAGCGAAGCGAACAATATGAAACTTTCAGAAGGGCGCGCAAGTTCTGTAATGAACTATTTAATTGAAAAGGGTATTGCTTCAGGAAGGCTATCCGTTAAAGGCTTTGGAGAAAGCATGCCAAAAGACAGTAATGCTACAAAAGAAGGACGAGCAAATAACCGTCGTGTAGAGATTAACTTAGTGAAGTAAGTATTAGATATATATTATATTCTTAGGTACAAAAAAACTCAGGGCTTCTAGCTCTGAGTTTTTTGTTTTTGTCATGCTGAAGATGTCACACTGAGCTTGTCGAAGGGTCGTTTCAGCTTCTAACCTTTCAGCATCTCATTTTGTTGTGAGAACGTCATTACGAAGAAGGCACGACTGCAGTAATCTGTCAAATTTGAGTTTCCTTTCGAAAGATTGCTTCACGCTACTATCGTATTGTTCGTAATGACGGCTTTTAAATAGCTCTTTTTTTTGTCATGCTGAATTTATTTCAGTATCTAATTCCAGAAGTCTAAACCCGAATAGTAAAATGTTCCTTCTCCTGTTCTTTTCTAAAGAACACAAACCCCCAGTAAAAGGTGTCGATAGTCACTTTTACTTTAGGATGCTGTTTAATGGTTTCCCAGGCTTCAGTCATATCTTCAGACCAGTAAATGTCGTCAAAAATAAATACCGAATCGTTGTGGGTTGATTCTAATAAAGCTTCAAAATAAGCTAAAGTCGGCTGTTTTGTGTGATGGCCATCAAAGAACACCAGATCGTAGGCATTTGATTTTAGGTTTTCAATAGCCGAACTAAAGTCGGAATGTATTAGTGTGGTATTCGTAAAACTTTTCAGGTTTTCCTTAGTGAAATTATAAATATTCGGGCAACCTTCAACGGTCGTAATCTTTGAGTTTTCTCCTAATGCCAAGGCATGAGTTCCTATACCTAAAGAGGTTCCTAGTTCTAAAACCGACAGGCATTCTAGATAATTCACTAAGCGGTATAATAATTTAGCACGCTTTAATGAGGTGCCGGAATGTTTGGCAATCGACCTAATGGGTCTGGTATTTTGATTGGTAGTAAGGGAACCGGCTCCTAAATCGGTGATGGTGATGCTTTCTTTGTTGTTCGTTAATGCCTTTTTGTAAGCAGTAATAATTTTGTATACAGGGTAGGTTTTACGGTCGTAAAAGCATTTAGTAACTAAATTGTATACAAAAGGGGAGTGCACCCCATGCTGATTGCTGGAGCGGATTAAGAATTTCAGGTATTGTGAAACTTGGTATTTCATAAGGTATGATACTTGAACTAAAAAGATGCTGAAATAAATTCAGAATAACAAAAAGTGCTGCCATTCCGAACTTGATTAGCTACTCTGAATCTTCGATTTCGGAATCTCAATCTTGTTTTACTCTTCCAGTTTAGACGATAACTCAAACCAGCGTTCTTCCTTGGCTTCAATGGCATCAATAATATCCTGAAGTTTTAAAGACAGCTCATTAATTTCATCTTGAGTTAAATCCGGATTATTGAATTTAGCTTCCATCTCCTTTTTGTCGTAAGCTAAGGAATTCAGTTTACTCTCTATGTTTTTAAGCTCCTTTTCCTCATTATAACTCAGCTTACTCGCTTCATTCTGTTTCCAGGATTTCTTTTCTTTTTTATCTTCAGTAACCGTTGGCTCGACAGGCTGACTGTCTTCATACACACGGTAGTCGGTGTAGTTTCCAGGAAAATCTTCAATCTCACCTTCACCCTTAAAGACTAAGAGGTGGTCTACAACTTTATCCATAAAGTAACGGTCGTGCGATACCACAATAATACAACCTTGGAAGTCCATTAGGAAGCTTTCCAGTACATTAAGGGTGACGATATCTAAATCGTTGGTAGGCTCATCGAGAATTAAAAAGTTAGGATTCTGAATAAGCACCGTACATAAATATAAACGTTTACGTTCCCCGCCACTTAGTTTCTCAACAAAGTCGTATTGTTTTTTTCTGCTGAATAAAAAACGTTCTAGAAGTTGTTGCGCACTAATTTGTCTTCCTTTTTTTAAAGGGATGTAATCGCCAAACTCGCGGATGACATCAATAACCTTTTGTTCAGGTTTTATTTCAATACCATTCTGGGTGTAGTAACCAAACTTCACGGTTTCACCTAAAATCACTTTTCCTCCATCGGGCTCTGCAGTTTGGGTAAGAATGTTCAGGAAGGACGTTTTGCCGGTTCCGTTTTTACCAATAATCCCCACACGCTCGCCTTTTTGAAAGGTATAGTCGAACTTGTCTAAAATGATTTTCTCCTTAAAGGCTTTCGAGACTTTATGGAACTCCAGAATCTTACTGCCCAGACGTTCCATATTCAATTCCAGTTGCACCTGATGGTCTTTACGGCGCTGATGTGCACGGTGCTTGATATCGCTAAAATCGTCGATGCGTGATTTCGATTTGGTGGTACGTGCTTTTGGTTGGCGACGCATCCACTCCAGTTCCTTTTTAAAGAGCTGTTTGGCTTTGCCGGTTTCGGTTTCGAATTGCTCGATGCGCGCTTCGCGTTTTTCTAAATAGTAGGAGTAGTTGCCTTTATAGCTGTATAATTGCCCCTCATCAAGTTCGATAATTTCATTACACACGCGCTCTAAAAAGTAACGGTCGTGTGTCACCATAAATAAGGTGATGTTTTCCTTGGCAAAGAAAGCTTCCAGCCATTCAATCATTTCCAGATCCAGATGGTTGGTAGGCTCATCCAGAATCAATAAATCGGGTTTATTGATTAAGGCATTGGCTAAGGCCAGACGTTTTTTTTGACCTCCGGAAAGCGAACCCACTTTCTGATGTAAGTTGTCCAGTTTCAATTTAAAAAGAATCTGCTTGTACTGGGTTTCGAAGTCCCAGGCCTGATGCAGTTCCATTTGCTCGAAGGCTTTCTGGTAAGCATCGGCATCTTCAGGGTTTTCCAATGCCTTTTCGTAATTTCCTATAACTTTTAAAATATCGTTATCGCTGGCAAATATGGTTTCTTCTACAGTAAGGTCCGGATTAAAATGCGGATCCTGAGATAAGAAGGACACGGTAATATCTTTTCGATAGATCACCTGACCAGAGTCCGGGGTGTCTTCACCGGAAATAATACGTAAAATAGAGGTTTTTCCCGTTCCGTTTTTAGCAACAAAGGCTATTTTCTGGTCTTTGTGTATACTAAATGAAATGTCTTGAAACAGTGAAAGTTCGCCGTAGGATTTCGATATATTTTCGACAGTTAAGTAATTCAAAAGCTATAATTTTTTGCAAATAACGTATAAAAAACCAAAAATACGGGTATATATTTTATACTTCCCCCTTAAAAGTTATATTTGTGATAAAGCTAAGCTCCATATGATAAAACAATTGTTCGGTATCTTCTGCCTTGTTATGACTGTATTGTGCAGCTCATGTATAACCAATAAGGATATTGTGTATCTTCAGGATAAGGGCAGAACTTCGGCAAGCGACTCTCTTCAAATACAGGCCTTATCGAAACCTTATCGTGTACAGATTAACGATGTGTTAAGTATTAATGTGAAGGCCTTGGATAAGGAACTGGTACAAATTTTTAATCCCACCAATAGTGGTACGGGAAATACCAACTCTGAACAAGCCATGTTCTTTAATGGATTTACGGTAGACTTACATGGTAATATCGAATTTCCTGTATTGGGGCAGATCAATGTTTTAGGCTATACCGTGGAAGAGATTGAAGCGATGGTGAAAAAGGAGCTTTTAGCACAGTATTTTAAGGAAACTGCACAGATATTTGTAACCGTTAAGTTAGCCGGATTAAAATATACAACCCTTGGAGAAATAGGAGCAGGTACGCGTGTTATTTACAGAGATCGTGTTAATATTCTTGAGGCTATTGCCAATGCCGGAGATATACGGGTTACGGGCGACCGTAGGGATGTGATGATTATTCGACAATATCCGCATGGACAAAAGATTCATCATATCGATTTAACCGATATTAATGCCACGAAGTCGGAGTTCTATTATATTCAGCCTAACGATATTATCCTGGTGAAACCTTTAAAACGTAAAGCTTTAGGTGGCGGACAAACCGCTGTGCAAAACCTAACGACTATTGTAAGTGTGTTTTCGGTATTGGTGAGTACCTATTTTATTATTAAGAGTTTATAAGCTATGGAAGGAGAGTATGCATCACAACAATATGGGCTTAACTTCGATTTTAAAGCGTTTATATTTCGTGTTATCAGCTATTGGAAATGGTTTATCCTGGCGACCTTAATAGGTATTTATGTGGTATACCAGCAAAACATACGTCGTGAGTTTCCCTATACGCTAAGTGCATCAATATCCATTCAGGATGATAAAAATCCCTTATTCACTTCCAGTACCAATTTAATTTTTAATTATGGCGGTATTTCTGGTAAGATTCAGGATGTGCTGTTAAACTTAAAGTCTCGCAAACACCATGAGCAGGTGGTGGATAGTCTGAATTTATGTTTAAACTATTTAAAAGATGGTCGTTTTCGTAAACAGAATGTATATAAGGGAACGCCATTCACGTTTGTTGGTGATGAGACCGCATTTCAGGTGATTGGTCACCCCATTAAAATAAAACTTCTCGATGAGGAACGCTTTGAACTGTCGTATGATTTTGGAGAGGCACAACAGGTGTCGGTTCAGAATTTTAAAACCAAGGAGATAAAGCGTGTGCCGGTGCCGGCATCGGTTTTTAGTCAGGTTTTTAAATTTGATGAGTATATAAATCTGGATGTGTTTAAGGGAAGTCTGGTTACAGTGACGGGTGCCAGAATCGTTCCGGATCAGGAATTTTACATTCAGTACAATAGTTTTAATGGGACAGTGTCGCAGTTTATGGGGCAGTTTTCTGTAGTGAGTGAAGGAGGATCTTTGGTGGTCTTAAGGCTTACCCATGGAAACAAGGCTCAGATTGTAGATTATTTAAATGCATCGGTGTTTATTTTAGATCGTGATTTGTTGCATCGTAAAAACCAGTATGCTATAAACGCCGTGAATTTCATCGATAAGCAACTGGCCAGGGTACGTGCCGAACTTGGAGAAAAAGCCGATTCGCTGAATAACTTTAAACAGCAGACTAAAATATATGATATTCAGAATGAAAGTTCTACCTTAACAAAGAAAATCGAGGCCTATGATGTCGAAAAGCAATCGCTTGAAGAATCTTTGTTATATTACGATTTGTTGAAGAACTATCTGGAGACCAGTAAAGACTTTACTAATTTTCCGGCCCCGGCTGTTCAGGGTATTGGTGATGGGAATATTACCACTGCTATTTCTAAAATTATAGATTTATCAGGAGAGAAATCCAAGCTGGAATATTCGGTGCGAAGTGACGCTGCAGTGTTTGATGATTTAAACCGAAAGATTGAGGGATTGAAGCAGGTTATTTACGAAAGTATATCGGCTAACAAGGCGAATATCCGTTTTCAGATTCAAACTATAAATAGAAATGTAGCGGCTTTAGAACGTGAGTTTTCTACCCTACCAGAGAATCAGCAAAAATTGATGGGGATTGAACGCGAGTATTTGTTGAGTCAGAATACCTATAATTTATATCTGGCGAAACGAGGTGAGGCCGATCTGGTGAAGGCGAGTAATACGTCTGATATTATTTTAATAGAACCCGCTAAAGATATCGGTCAGGGGCGTAATGTGGTGAATTTAAATATTCGCTATGTGTTTGCGGTTATAGCAGCCTTTATTCCTGTTATTTTAATAGCCTTTATCATCACCTTTTTTGATAGAAAAATCCATGAGCCAACCGACCTGGAAGGTTTGAATAAAATTCCTTTACTGGGGGTTGTGGGACGCAGTGAGACCGATACGAATCTGGTGGTGCTGAAAAAGTCGAACGCTCCGGTGGCTGAAGCCTTTCGTGCCATTCGTACCAGTTTACAGTTTATCTATAAAAAGCAGGAGGTGCCCGGTGCTAAGACCGTATTATTAACCTCTTCGATTAGTGGGGAAGGAAAGACCTTTTGCTCCATTAATATCGCTTCGGTATTTGCTTTAAGTGGTAAAAAAACGGTGTTGGTAGGTCTGGATTTGCGCAAGCCTAAAATCTTTGATGATTTTGAAATTAAAAATGACGTAGGAGCGGTTAATTATTTAATCGGTCAGGCCTCGTTAAAAGATATTGTTCAGGAGACAGGAGTGGATCATCTTGATGTGATAACTTCGGGCCCCGTGCCGCCTAATCCTTCGGAATTATTGATTGGGGATTATATGCATGATTTAATTACTGATTTAAAAACACAGTACGACTATATCATTCTGGATACGCCACCAGTCGGCTTGGTATCGGATGCCCTGGAATTAATGCCTTATGTTGATGCGACCTTATATGTGGTGCGTCAGGATTATACGAAGAAGGATATGTTGAAGCAGATTAATGATAAATATAAAAAAGGAGAGGTTAAGAATATTAGTTTGCTTTATAATTTTTACGGTCAGAAGTCTAAGTATGGCTATGGTTACGGCTATGGCTATGGATACGGGTATCACGGTGAAGATTCGAAGAAACGAAGCTGGTTTGGTAAATTGAAAAAGCGATTTAAAGATTAGGGGTTGCCAGTTCTTAGTTGACAGTTGTGAGAAGTTGTTGGCAGTGTGATTCAGAAATAACCTTTCGACAAGCTCAAGGTGACATCTTCGGAATGACAGGATGAAGTAGTTTGTTGTGAGACTTGAGAGGCGAGAAGTGAAACGATTATTTTGTCAGTCTGAGTTTAGTCTGTTCTGAGCCCAGTCGAAGAATCGAAGACTAATCAGTACTTAAGCGCACCAAAGATATCCTACAAAATGCTTCGACAAGCTCAGCATGACAATTTTATAGGATTTGATTTAAGATGAGGAGAGGGTTTTGAGTGTTGTCTATTGTGATAATTGAGAGGTGTCCCTTAGATATGTTAACAGGGATCAGTACAGGAGGAGCTTAGTATATTAATGAGAATTAATAATACGTGACGTCATACCGAGCGCAGTCGAGGTATCTGATTAGAAATAGAGCCATAGCAATTATGAATTTTTGTTATTGTGTTTAAATGTTGTGAATTTTAAGTCATAATGGGTGAAAAAGCGAAAGTGCATCGCAAGGCGATAAGCATGCAGCTTTGAGAACTCATGGTGCTGCACAATGACCTATAAATTCACTTGATTTTTTGTTTCGTTTTTTATCAAGAAAAAATGAAAGTATTAAAATATTATGAATAAATACTTGCTTATAGCCATAGAAGCAGCCGTTGCAGCAGGAGCCGAAATCATGCAGGTCTATTCCGGAGATTTTGAGGTACAGCTTAAGGATGACGATTCCCCTTTAACGGTAGCTGATGAAAAAGCCAATACCGTTATTAATTCTTATTTGGTAGAAACCGCTATTCCTGTGATTAGTGAGGAGAATAAACAGGTCGATTATGCCGTGCGTAAGGATTGGACCACCTGCTGGATGGTCGATCCGTTGGACGGTACCAAGGAGTTTGTAAAGCGCAATGGCGAGTTTACTGTAAATATCGCCCTCATCGAAAAAGGAAAACCTGTGCTGGGGGTCATTTATGTGCCGGTTACAGAGACCTTGTACTATGCTGAGGTTAAAACTGAAAAGGCCTATAAGTGTAACGTTCCCGGTCATATCTTTAGTGAAGCCAGTTTAAAAGATGCTACGCCGATTAGTCCGGACTGGAATTTAACATCGACCCTTCGCGTTGTGGCCAGTAAATCCCATCAGAGTCCGGATACCGATGTGTTTATTAAGGAACTCAAGCAAGAAGGTTATGACGTGGAACTGCTATCTAAAGGAAGTTCGCTGAAGTTTTGCTTAATGGCTGAAGGTGTTGCCGATATGTATCCTAGATTTGCTCCCACTATGGAATGGGATACGGCCGCCGGGCATGCTTTGTGTCTGGCTGTGGGGTTAGAAGTGTCCCAGGTCGATAATGACAAGCCTTTGGTGTATAATAAACCTGAGTTGTTGAATCCCTATTTTATAGTTCAGTAATGTATTATGGAGCATAATAAAAAGCAAGACTACAGCATCACCAAAAGTAATCGTGTTGACTTAAATAAGCACAAACCCTGCTTAATCTGGTTTACAGGCCTATCTGGTTCCGGGAAATCGACGATAGCAAATCTTTTGGAAAAGGAATTGCATAAACAGGAGATACGAACCTACACGCTGGATGGTGATAATTTACGTCGTGGCTTAAATAAGGATTTAGGGTTTGCAAAAGAAGATCGGGAAGAGAATCTGCGCCGCACCGCTGAGGTGGCGCGCTTGTTTATTGATGCTGGTATGGTGGTGATTGCTGCCTTTATTTCGCCATATAACAGTATTCGGGAGATGATAAAAACCATTGTAGGGGAGTCTTATTATATTGAAGTGTTTGTGAATACGCCACTGGAGGTTTGTGAACAACGTGATGTTAAAGGCTTATATAAAAAAGCGAGAGCCGGTGAAATAAACAATTTTACAGGGATTAGTGCGCCTTTTGAGGAGCCTCTGAATCCAACAGTAGAGATTAAAACGGTAGAGGTTCCTCCTGAAGAAGCGGTAAAACGGATTTTGGAAGTGCTGGAGGGAAGGATTTAGTTGTCTGCCATCAATAATCAGTGGTCTGTTGTGAGAAGTAAAACGATTGTTTTGTCATGCTGAACTGAGCCTGTCCTGAGCTAAGCCGAAGGATCGAAGCATAATGCAGGATGTTTGTAGTTTTGAATTCATGACAGGCTAAGACTTCGACAAGCTCAGTCTGAAAATTTTTATATATCTGTCACCCTGAGCTTGTCGAAAGGTGGTTTCAGGATCTCCTTGAGTATTTGGCATAAAGAAGAGTAAACACAGTTTCCAGTCTTACGCCTCACACCACACGCCTCACACTTTGCATCTGTCATCCTGAGCACGGCCTGTTCTGAGCTAAGCCGAAGGATCGAAGGGTCTCTTTGACTATGTGAATGAATAGAAGTGGACACCGTTTGCGTTCTAATGGAGACGCAGTCCACATCTTATACTTCACACTCAACTGTCATTTCGCACGTGATGCGGAATCCATTTGTTTGAGATTCACAAATGATGACAAACAACCCTCAACTGCAAACTGCAATTGAACACCTCACGTCTGTCATACTGAGCGCGGCCTGTCCTAAGCTAAGCCGAAGGATCGAAGGGTCACGTTTCCCGACTCACAGTAGACAGCATCTTACGCTTTCACCAATAAACCCCGTATTTTATCGAATTAGTTAATGAATGATTTTTTTACATGGGTTCACGTGATTATATTTACTTCTTTAGGTGAGTCATTTTAGTATTTTGTGCTATTTATTATTGTATGCCCTCATTTTAATTGTATTTTATGATCAATGTTACCAAGACCTTTTTACCACCTCAAAAAGAATATCAGGCTATTTTGGAGAGAGCCTGGGAAAGAGGGTGGATGACAAATCGTGGTGTTTTAGTACAGGAGCTGGAAATGAAATTAAAATCTTTTCTAGACAGCTTTCATATAATTAATATGACTAATGGTACGTTGCCATTGCAAATAGCTATAAAGGCTTTAGGGTTAACAGGTGAAATTATTACAACGCCATTTAGTTATGTAGCTACCACCAGTAGTATTGTTTGGGAAGGGTGTGTTCCGGTTTATGTAGATATTCATCCCGAGTATTTGACCATTGACGAAAGCAAAATAGAAGCTGCCATAACATCTAAAACATCTGCAATTTTAGCGACTCATGTGTTTGGTAATCCTTGTGCGGTTGATGTTATTCAAGCAATAGCCGATAAGCATGGTTTAAAAGTTATTTATGATGCCGCCCATTGCTTTAATGTTAAATACAAGGGCCAGTCTATTTTTAATTATGGCGATGTGAGTACCTGTAGTTTTCATGCTACCAAATTATTTCATACCGGTGAGGGTGGTGCTTTATTTTGTAAACCTGAATATTATGATAGGATGTTTTATCATCATAACTTTGGTCATCAAGGACAGGAAGCTTTTCAGGGCTTAGGTATTAATGCTAAGATGAGTGAGTTACAGGCCGCTATGGGCTTAGCAGTATTGCCTTATGTTTCCAATATTATGGAAATACGTCATAAGGTGGCTTCCATATATAATGCAGCTTTAAAAGGTTGTGATTTAGACTTGCTTAAATTACGACCCGAGACAGCATGGAATTACAGTTATTACCCTGTAATTTTCAATTCTGAGCATGCATTGTTAGAGGTAAAAAAAGCTTTAGAAGCCATAAATATTTATCCAAGGCGTTATTTTTATCCGTCATTAAATCTATTACCTTATATAAACTCGGTAAGTATGCCAATTGCAAATTCTATATCTAAACGGGTACTGTGTTTACCGCTTTATCCAGAGTTGGATGAAGCTATATTAACTAAAATAATAACAACTATTCAATCTATTACACTATGATTATAGTAGGGGCTAAAGGATTTGCTAAAGAGATTTTGCAAATAGTATCGGTAGATATGGGAATTACAGATGAACATATTGTTTTTTTTGATAATGTTAGTTCCGATTTGCCAGATAAAGTTTATGACAGGTTTCAAATTTTAAAATCTTTCGAAGCATTGGAGCAGTATAAAAAGCAAACTGCAGATATATCATTTGTTCTTGGACTTGGGAATCCAAAGTTTAGAGAAAAATTATTTAATGTATTTATTGAGCGTGAATGCCAACCTGTATCGGTGTTTTCTAAACATACAGATATTGGTAGCTTTGATGTGGAGATTGGCGAGGGGACTTCAGTAATGTCTGGTAGTATTATTACTAATAGCATTAGTATAGGTAAGGGATGTTTGATAAATTTAAATACCACTATAGGTCATGATAGTACCATTGGTGATTTTGTAGAAGTGTCTCCTAATGTAAATATTTCAGGTCGATGTTGTGTTGGTAAAGGTTCGATTATAGGTACTAATGCTATTTTATTACCTGGAATACATGTAGGCATGAATGTTGTGATTGGAGCGGGAAGTGTTATTACTAAAAATGTACCGGACAATTGTACTGTTGTAGGCGTTCCAGGGCGCATAATTTCTAAAGACTAAACATGGTGACTGTTTCGGTATGTATACTTACTTATAATCATGAAAATTATATTGTTCAGACTTTAAAAAGTGTTTTTGAACAGGTATGTGATTTCAAGTTCGAGATTATATTATCTAATGACTGTTCTACTGATGGTACTCATGAGATTATAACATCATTTTTAAAAGAATATAAGCAAAAAGCTTGTGTAAACTATTTTAATCATGTTACTAATTTGGGCATGATGACCAACTTTAAGTTTGCGTTGAAACAATGTAAGGGTAAATATATTGCTTTATGTGATGGTGATGATTTCTGGATTGACCCATTAAAACTGCAAAAGCAAGTTGATTTTATGGAAACTCATCCGAATTATGCCATACATAGTGGGATCGCTAAAATTGAATTTGCCAAACCGAGCCATGACCTTAGGTTTATAGGAGAAGAAGCTGCTGATAAATCTTATGTTCTTGAAGATTTCTACGGTAGAAACCATTTGGTTACCTGTACAGTTTTGTTTAGAAATTGTATTACGCATTGGCCAAGGGTTTTTGAAGATGTTACTCTGGGCGATTGGTTTTTGTATGTTTTAGTACTTAATCACTCAGGGTTAAAAGCCTATAAAAGTAAAACGGTATATTCGGTGTATAGGGTATTGTCCAGTGGGGTTATGAATTCACTCAAACCCATAGCTAAGCATAATGGGCGACTTAAGCAGATATTTATTATTAAGGATTATTTAGGTTATAAAAGTTATCCTTTACAAGTGAAAAAATGTATAAACGCCAATTCTATAGCTAAGGTTCGGGTTGAGTTATCTCATAAGATGTACAAGGCAGCATTGCTCACCTTTTTTAAGAATTTATATTATTGTAAGCATCGTATTTCTGTAAGAAAATATTTTAGTGCCTTAAAGCATGATTTCAAGTAGTTTTAGTTGACTTGAGTTGTGATTGATTAATTTTTATTTGAGTGAATCCCTTACAAAAGAAGGTGAACTCATGACAGGTTTTATTTAAGACATTGGAAAAGAAATATTATTTTTAAACAAAATTAAATATTAAGATTGGAAACCCGAGTTTATTCTAGTACCAACACCTACAGCTTAAGTCAAATTTTAAGCGCCAGTATCAGGGGCTATAAAAAGTCTTTTTATTTGGCTAAACAATTGGCGAAGCGAGATATTACTTCACAGTACCGACAATCGGTACTGGGGTTTTTCTGGGCCTTATTTCCTGCGGTTATGAGTGCGTTAGTCTGGATTGTTTTACAAGGTACCGGTACGATTAAATTAAGTGCTACCGAAGTACCTTATCCTTTATTTGTATTTATAGGAACGACTTTATGGACTGTTTTTAGTGACTGTTTAAATATGCCAACAAGTGCGGTAAACGGTAATAAGGGACTTATTAGTAAGATAAATTTTGATAAGGAAGCATTAATAAGCTTAGGCTTTTTAAAACTCAGTTTTAATTTGTTGTTTAAGTTTCTGTTGATCGGCTTTTTTATGCTGTATTTTAAGGTGACCTTAAGTATGTCTATCTTGTTATTTATACCCTTACTTATTATTATCATGTTATTTTTTATAAGTGTAGGGGTTATTTTGGTGCCTTTAGGTGTTTTGTATAGCGACATTAGTCGGTTTGTCCCTATTGTTATGCGTTTATTGATGTATGTTACCCCAGTATTGTACGCGGTGCCTGAAACCGGACTTATAAGTCGGGTTATGTACTATAATCCTTTAAGTTATTTTATGATGGATTTACGGCATGGCTTAACGGGGTTTAGTATAGCCTATCCTTTGTTTTGGATTAGCTTAACAGGTGTGACTTTATTTTTAGTAGTTATAGCCATGATTATTTATCGGGTGTCGATACCTATAATAACGGAACGTATGGGGTAGTGTGGATGTGTAAGGGGAGACGTGACCCTTCGATACTTCGGCTGGGCTCAGTACAGGCAGAGTTCAGGATGACAGTGAGATGTGAGACGATTTACAAATTATGAAAAGTTAAGTCATCGATTGGCTACATACCATTCATGCTTTACGTTTCACGATTTATAAAAAAATGAATATAAAAAGCGAACATATAGAAACAAATAACAACGATGTGCTGGTGCGTGTAGAGGGCGTGTCGAAAAAGTTTGCCAAAAGCTTAAAACGTAGTCTGCTTTACGGCGTGCAGGATGTGTTTTACGGTATTAGCAGGAAAGCACAGGATAAAAGCTTGCGTAAGGATGAGTTTTGGGCAGTAAACCATGTGAGTTTTGAGCTGCGCCGCGGCGAGTGTCTGGGACTTATAGGGCATAACGGGGCGGGTAAAAGTACCTTGCTTAAAATATTAAACGGGTTAATTAACCCCGATGTTGGAACGGTTACAATTAAAGGGCGGGTTGGTGCTTTGATTGAATTAGGAGCTGGTTTTAACCCGATATTAACGGGGCGTGAGAACATTTACAATAATGGCGCTATACTCGGGTTTAGCAAACAAGACATAGATGCTAAAGTAGAGGATATAATAGACTTTGCCGAGGTACGTGAGTTTATTGATATGCCAGTACAAAATTATAGTTCAGGTATGAAGGTACGCCTGGGCTTTGCGGTGGCAGCTCAAATGGAACCAGATGTACTTATTATTGATGAGGTTTTGGCTGTAGGAGATGTAGGATTTAGAATGAAATGTTTAACCAGAATAGGTGAGTTGTTGCAAAATACAGCAGTTATTTTTGTGTCTCATGCCATGCCACAGGTAGCAAGGATAGCTAATAAAATATTGTTAATGGACCATGGAAAAGAGCTTGTAGGAGGTGATGAGGTCTCAGAGGGAATCCAGCGGTATTATCAATCTTTTCAAAATACCGATAAAATTGTTGGAGGTAATGGTTTGGTTAAGTTAAAAAGTATCAAAATATTGAATAATGAAAGCAAAGAGACTGTAAACACTAATGGTTTTGTTGAATTAATACATAATGAAGCGTATAGTTTTGAAATTAACTTAGATATAGATGATAAAGTGAGCAAGTATTGGGTTAACTATTCCTTTATTGATAAAGATGCGAAACAGGTCGCTAATTTATTTTCTTTGTTTTCAAAGAGTATTTTTGAAGATAAAGGGCAAGTCTCTATAAAAAGCAAAATAGAAAATTTCATATTAGGGCAAGGTACTTATACTATTGGTATAGCTATTACGGAAGTTAGAAGTGATAATTCTAGAGGAGAAATATATTTATTTAATACGAATATTATGTCTATTAGTATTGTAGGAGTACCAACAGGATCTTCACCTGTTCAGTTTTTAGGTAATTGGGAAATTTTAAAAACGAATGAATAAGATCCATATAGGTTACCCTAAAACAGCTTCTACTTTTTTGCAGAAACATATTTATACCCAATTGAGATACCACAAATTTATAGGGCATAAGGAATTTGTAGAATCTGGAATGTTTGATATGTTGTGGAAGATAGAAAGAAGTATAGATTATGAGAAGATTACAAGGTATTTAAAAGGGCGAGCATACTTTATTTCATTTGAGGAAATTACGGGGCCATCTTTGCAAGGAGCTATAATTATGGATGAAATGCCTTTACGTCTTAAGAAAGCTCTAAACGAAGATGTAAAAGTATTGATTACAATTCGCAGACAAGATGATTTGATAAAATCTATATATTTACAGTATTTGCATTTAGGAGGAACCTTAAGACTAAAAAAAGTTGTTAATAATCCTAATTTTGGACAAAGTAGGATAGATGTAAATGCATATAATTTTTATGAAACTTATAAGAATTATTGTAGACAATTTGGACCAGAGAATGTCAGAGTAATTCCTTATGAATTACTTAAATATGATAAGTTAGTTTTTAAAGATTTACTAGAAGACTTTTTTGAATGTGAAAGTTTTAATTTTGAAATAAGTAAGGATGAAAATAGGAGCATTAAAGGAAGTCAAATTAATTTTTTGAGGTTCGTAAATAATTTTTTAAGTTCTTGGGTCTCTGAAAAGTATATTTTTCCTTCAAAAATTTTCAATCAAAATAATTTTAGATTAAGACTTCAAAGATCTAATTTCTTAAGATTTGGAAAATCTTTTAATAGTGAGGAAGCTGTTTTTTTGAAGGATATTTTAGAATCATTTCATTCTTCAAACAAGTTATTAGATGAAGAGCTGAAATTGAATTTAAAACAATATGGATATTATTAATAGCTATAAATTTTCTTGTACTTTAGATTACACTCCTATTATGGGAGTGCAAACGGTAATTTGGCTTAATAATCTACTCGCAATAAATATCCGTCCATGTGACATTTTCATTCATATTGTGAATGATATTCCAAAAGAGTTTCTAGATTTTCTGAAAAGTAAAGAAGTAAATATTATTAAAAAACAAGTGTTTGATTGTAGAAATGGGTATTGCAATAAGTTGGTGCAACTAGATACCTTTAGTAAACTAGAAGATTACGAGTATGTCTTTTTAATGGACTGCGATACAGCTATTGTAGATTTGGAAGGACTTGATTTGGAAGTTAAGGTTTATGCTAAAATAGTTGATTTCCCTAATCCTCCATTAATTATTCTTAAAACAATTTTTGATGCTCACCAGTTACAGGTTTCTGAGACCTTGACCACATTTCCAAGCAATAATGAACAAGTCACTGATTGGAACAATTGCAATGGAGGGGTTTATGTTATCTCCAAAGACTTTCTAAAAGAGTTAAAGCCCTTGTGGAAGAAATATACTTTATGGAGTATTGATAATGCTGAGCTTTTTGGAAAGGAGTATGACAAACATGCCGATCAAGTAGGGTTTGCTTTGGCAATGGCAAGTTTAAATACAAAGGTTTCTCATTTAGGTATAGAATGGAACTATCCTACACATGTTAATAGTGAAAAAAATATTTCACCTAAAATTGTTCATTACCATCAGAATTATGATGATGAATTTAATTTAAAAAAGATAGGGCTATCAAACGTTGATGAAGCCATTGACGTTATTAATAACAGATTGGATGCTAAATGGTATGATAAAACATGTCTTAAAAAACTAATCATGCGGAAACCACATCCAAGGGATATTTCAAGAGATACACTTGAGAAAGCCTTTACTCAAGTAAAAAGAATCGATTTACTTTATAGGATAGTAGATGTTTCTAGGTTTCATTTCGGTTTTTACACAGCGCATTATCCAAGAGTGTTTGAATATACCTGGATATTGGAACAATTTGAAAATAAATCTTCTTCTAAAGTTTTGGATATTGGAGCAGGGGTGTGTCCGGTTCCGTTATGTCTAGATGATATGGGCATGCAAGTAACTACAGTTGATTTGCATCCAACACTTAGACTTGCTAAGGATAAAGAGTCATGGAATGAATGGGGCTTTTTGGATTATGGAACACTAAAGCCAAGCATTAAATCTATTCATAAAGATTTTACTAAAGTAAAGACTTTTAAAAGGTTTGATTGTATTTATTCCATTTCCGTTATTGAGCATATGCATCAATCAATGAGACTTAAAATGCTAAAAAAAGCTTCTAAGTTGTTAAGGCAAAATGGGGAACTTTTATTGACGATTGATATTGCCCCTGACACAGAAAATATATGGAATTATTCTGAAGGGAAGTTGGTAGAGAGCCAAGAAATGCACGGTACCATGAGTAGTTTTAGAAAAGAATTAATAGCTTTTGGTTTTGAAATTGTTTTTGAAACTATCCAAAGAGATATATATGAGTCTAGGACTGATGTTTGGTATGTAAAAGCGGAATTAAAAAGAAAAAGGTTGTTATGATATCTCACGAACATAAATGTATTTTTATCCATATTCCTAAAACGGCAGGTTCAAGCATAAAGGAGTGTTTGTTTAAAGGAAAACATTTTAACTGGAGAGTAGCGGATTATAATTATTTATATGGCTGGTGCCCTAAAAGAAGGCTCCATCTGCAACACGCCACGTCTAAACAGCTTCTCGAAACTGAATTGATTACAGAACATCAATGGAATACATATTATAAGTTTGCTTTTATTCGAAATCCGTGGGATCGTGCTTATTCGGATTATATTTGGTTAACAAATGATTGTGGAATAAAGGATTCTTTCTATAATTTTATTTTAAAGCAAGGGAAATTTAAAGAGTTATTAAGAAACAATGAAACAATGATGTATAGAGGGGATCATTTGTGTTTACAATCAAGTTTTTTTGATAAAGAAGGAGAGTTTTCACTAGATTTTGTGGGTAAGTTTGAGAATTTCAAGGGTGATTTTGAGTCTGTGAAAAAATATTTAAAAATAACAGATGATAAGGAATATTTTGAGAAGAAAAGTAAACAACGACTACAGCATTATTCGTTGTTTTATACGAAAACTAAACAAGAATTAATAGAAAGAGTTTATTTTGATGATATTATAAATCTGGGATACAGTTTTAAAGATCAAAAAAAAGGAATATTTAAATTAAAAAACTTTTTTTAACTATACTATTTTCTTAATGAAAAGTGAAACTTAAAAAAGGGTGATATTACAAATAATTATACTAAATTATAATTCAGCTAAGGATACAGTTGTTTTATATGCCTTATTATTAGAACAAGCATTGACTAATACCTTAGTGTTAGTTATAGATAATAATTCTAAGACAGAAGACAGGCTTTATTTAAAGCAAAATATACCTGTTACTAACTTGAGATTGCTGAGTAAAAATGGAGGATATGCAGCGGGTAATACTGTAGGTATTAAAGAAGCCATTAGAAATAAAATTCCATATGTTTTACTTTTAAATCCTGATATTCGTTTAGATTCTAATTGTATAAAAAAGTTACAGGAAGTACTTTCGAAAGATGATACTATTGCAGCTATAGGCCCCAGGATTTGTTTTCGGGATGCTCGAGAAATTATTTATTCCGATGGCGGTCTAATTTCTCTGGATGCAGGTTGTGTTACTACGCACCGACATTATAACGAACCAACAAATACGGTTGAGAAAGTAGTTGGCGCCATAAGTTGCGATTATGTAAATGGCAGTGTATTTATGTTTAAAACCGACGTTATGGAAAAAATTGGATTTATGCGCAGTGATTTTTTTCTGTATTTTGAGGAAACAGAATGGTGTTTACGTGCCAAAGCGAGAGGTTATAAGCTTTTAACATTACCAAATGCTACTGCTTATCATACTTCGAGTGAAAAGGGGCGTTTATATTACTATTATATGACACGAAACCGGTTGTTATTATCTCGGTTGTATCCAGACTATTACAAGAAAACTCGTCGGGTAATCTGGTTTGCTATAAAACATGATTTAAAAAATGCTTTGAAGCAAAGACGTTTTCCGTCCACAGAGTTATGTTCTAGAATTTATGGGTTTATAGCCGGTAACTTTAAACCATTAAAAAGATGATGGGTCATGTTTTGATGCCTGTAAATAAGCCTGTTAATCCGTTTTTTGAAGGTGTGGTTAGACATAGTAAATGGCAGTTTACTTATGGTGGCTTAGAGACTCCAGTAGAATCTTATAAGGCTATACTAATACATTGGCCAGAGCAGTTGTTTGACTGGCGTGAGCCCAGTGAATCTGAATTAGAATGGCTAGCAAAACGATTTAGCTATTGGCATCATCATGTTAAAATTATTTACGTATTACATAATGAGGTACGCCATTATGGTATGAGTAGCCATTTTGAAAGATTATATGATATGGTGCTCTTGAATAGTGATGCCATTGTGCATTTGGGGCGTTATAGTTTAGAAAAGTATAAAAAAAAATATGTTAATAAAAAGCATGTCTATATACCCCATCCCTTATATGAAACTTCTTTTGAAATTTATAATAAAGTCTTTGCTAGAAAGAAGTTAGGAATTGATTTAAATAGGCAAGTAATAGTTGTTCCTGGAGAAATTAGAAGTATGGGAGAGCGGCATATGATGATGAAAGCCTTTAAACAGCTTAAACAAAAAGATAAGTTGCTAATTGTCCCACGCATGTTATATAAAAAAGTCGATTTGAATTTTCCGGGACGATATGTATTAAAGCGTTTTATTGATATTAATAAGGTGCTAGAACGTTATTTTAATAAAATTGGTAATATTAATTTTTGGATGAATAATGAATACCAAGATTATAAGGATTTGTCTTTGTTAATATCTGCTGCTGATGTTGTATTGATTCCCAGAATTAACACCCTAAATTCTGGAAATGTATTTTTAGGATTAACATATAATAAAATTGTTGTAGGGCCTGATATAGGAAATATATCTGAAGTATTGAGTTTTTTTAAATTGCCTGTGTTTAATGTGAAAAGAAGCAGCAGTGTTGCGCATGCCCTAAAGAAGGGAGTGAAACTGGCTTCTGATAACTTTAGTTATGATGACACTATGTTGGAGCATTACAAATCTGCAGTAGTAGCTGAAAAGTGGGATGCTTTTTTAGAAGCATTAATTTGTGAATTGCCAAAGAAGTAAATGGCATAAGACAAAAATTGTTAGTCTTTAATTCATTTTTAAATTGTATATCTTAGCCTTAGCTTAAAGATAATGATGAATCACCTACCATTAGTTTCTCTTATTATTCCCACATACAATCGTGCGCATTTAATTGGGCAAACACTGGATAGTGTGTTGGTCCAGACCTACACAAACTGGGAGTGTATTGTAGTTGATGATGGTTCCAGTGATGATACGGAAAAGGTTTTACAAATCTACCAAAAAAAGGATACTCGTTTTGTTTATTATAATCGGCCTTTAGATACTTTAAAAGGGGCTAGTAGTTCTAGAAATTATGGATTACAGAAAGCAACCGGTGCCTATGTAATTTTTCTGGATTCTGATGATTTGCTTTTAGATTATTGTTTGTTAAACCGAGTAAAAGTCGTTTTAGAAAACCTTTCTTGTGATTTTTGGGTGTTTCCCATGTATATTGAGCGAGGTGAGGAGCGAAGTTTGGTATCTATACCTTATAATGACGATTATTTAATAGACTTCTTGAGTTGTAATTTATACTGGCAGACTATGTGTACCATGTGGAAGCTTGAATTTGTGAGGAGTATTGGAGGATTTAATCCGGAGTACCCTCGTTTAAATGACCCAGAGATTCATATTAAGGCTTTGATACAATCTAAAGGAAATTATCTGGTTTGTAATAACACCGTTCCAGATAGTGTTTATAGAGAAACCCCTATTAAAGATAAAGCGTTATTCGTTAAAAATTATTTATCGGCATTGCATGTTTTTATACCTGATATATCTGGCAGACTTGTAGCGGCTTGTAAAACAGAGCAACGTTATTTTTTAAGAGGGTATTTGGAACATTATATGAAAGACTTTAAGCATAATACGACCTGGAGGCAGATGGTAAACCTTTTTGGTGTTTTTTATGCTTGCAGAGTTATTGGTTTTATTGAGTATTATTCTAGACTGAGTAAATATTTGGGAGCAAAATTATTTAGAGTCATTTTTAAAATGATAAAGCATTAACTTTATTGCATCTTATAAGTTTAGACGTATGATTTATAATAAAGAGTAAAGATTTTTATTTTGATTAAAAAAAGAATAATCGTTTTATTTATTCCTTATCATCATATCGGTGGGGCTGAGCGGGTACATTTAGAGATTATAAAATCTTTAAAATATAAACCACTTGTTTTTTTTGACACTACTGATGGTTCCGAGCTTTCGGAAGCTTTTCGGAAGCATGCTTACTGTTTTTTTGTAACTAATAAAAAACGAAAAACATTTGTGCTGAGTGGGTTTAAGTGGTTGTCTTATATACTTCCCTTAACTTTATTTGGGTGTAACAGCACTTTTTTTTATCAGGTAATATCAAAACTTAATGGCAGGATAAGGACTGTAGATTTAACACATGCTTTTTCATATTCTAATCAAGGAATAGAAATGGTTTCTTTACCATATGTCCATTTGTTAAATTATAGGGTTGTTATTAATAATAAAACTCTAGGTGATTATAAGCAATTATATAGAGAGCATCATATAGGTAATTATCTTTTAGACCGGTTTGTTGTTATACCCAATGGCGTTGAAATTAAAAGCTTTGATAAAGCTTCTGTTCTTTCGAGACATAATGCTTTTACAGTGGGTTTTGTGGGTAGAAATTCTGAAGAAAAACGTCCTCGGCTTTTTTTTGATATAGTTAAAGGAATTAAATGTCATGTCAAGGTGATTGGTGATGATTTTAGAGCGTTTAAAAAAGAATTTCCAAAGGTAGCCTACTTTGAAAATTGTAATGATGTGGAATTGATTAGGAAGGAGTTTTTTAACATATCTGTGTTGGTGGTCTCTTCCAGCCGAGAAGGATTTCCTTTGGTGATTATGGAAGCGATGGAGTTAGGTATTCCAGTAATTTCTACAAATGTTGGTAGTATAAAAGACCATATAAAAAATGGGTGGAATGGTTTTATTGCTGATAACCATTTAGAAGATGAGTTTTTACATTTCGCCCAAGATAAGATTTTATTGCTTTCTCAAAATAAGGAATTATATGTTAAATTAGCTGTTAATGCACGAATGTATGCCCAAAATCATTTTGGCTTAAGTTTATTTAAAGAAAAGTATAATACATTATTTTATGGTTAAGGTTTCTGTTATTGTTCCCTGTTACAATCATGCTCAGTTTTTAGATGAAGCCTTACAATCGGTATTAGAACAAAATTATACCCATTGGGAGTGTATTATTGTTAATGATGGCAGCCTTGATCATACAGAACAAGTGGCTAACGTTTGGTTGGAAAAAGATACTCGTTTTAAATATGTTCATCAAGACAATAAAGGCCTGGCAAATGCACGAAATGTTGGAATAAGCCGAGCACAAGGTGAATTTATACTGCCATTGGATGCTGATGATAAAATTTCTAAAGATTATGTGGCTTTGGCACTTGAAGCATTTCGAAAAAACGATTCATTAAAAGTGGTGTATTGTAAGGCTGAAAAATTTGGAGCGGAGACAGGACTTTGGGAGCTAAAACCGTTCACCCTTTTTAATTTAAGTCAGGAAAATATAATATTTTGTACGGCACTGTATAGAAAGAAGGATTGGGAGGCTATTGGGGGGTATGATGAAAACATGCGTTATGGCTGTGAAGATTGGGAGTTTTGGATTGCACTATTAAAGCAAGGAGGAAATGTAAAACAATTAGAGCATGTGGGCTTTTATTATAGAACACAACAGAATTCCATGCTTAATAATATGAGCAATGCTCATTACAAATACTCATTGGATTACTTGAGTATAAAACATGCCGATTTTTTTGTGGAGCAACAAGGTTCTTTTTTTGAATTGAGAGCAAAAATTGAACAAGTTAAAAAGAAGGAATTGAACAAGCTGAAAAGTGAAAAATATATAATAGATGTATTTTGCAAACGGTTTTTAGGTTTTACTCTGTTTGGGCTTTATAAAGTAAACGATTAGTTATGTTAGCAATTGTAATTCCCTTTTATAAAATTACTTTTTTTGAGGAGACTCTGGAGTCCTTAGCCAATCAAACGGATAAACGATTTAAGGTGTATATTGGTGATGATGCCAGTCCTGGTGATTCAAAGCATATAATAGAGAAATATGAGGGAGCATTAGACTTGGTATATCATAGGTTTGAAACTAATTTGGGAGGTGTATCGCTTGTAAAACACTGGGAACGGTGTATTGCATTGATGAAGCAAGAAGATTGGTTTATGGTTTTAGGGGATGATGATGTGTTGGGAGCTGAATGTGTACAGCAGTTTTATCATAATCTAGAAGAGGTTAATGCCTGTAGGTTGTCTGTTATTCGATTTGCTACAGTAATAATTAATGATGAAAGTCAGGTTGTATCGGAGGTTTACAAGCACCCTAATTTGGAGAAGTCAACCGATTTTTTTTACAGACGTTTTTCTAATAAAACACGAAGTTCGTTCTCAGAGTATATTTTTTCTAAAGCTGTTTATGATGACATTGGTTTTTATCATTATAATCTGGGGTGGTTTACAGACGACAGAGCGTGGTTAGAATTTTCCGGATTTGGAAATATTTACACCATTAATGAAGCTTGTGTACAATTTAGATTGGGTGCAACCAATATTTCAAGAGATACTTATTTAATGAACGAAAAGACCACAGTAAGACTAATGTTTTTTAAATACTTACTTACCGATCGCCTCCAGCACTTTAGTATAAAGCAGCGTAGGTACTTATTATTATCCTATGAGCAATTGGTTTATAAAAATGATAAGTTGAGTTTTAGCTTTTGGTGGTTAGTGTATTTCTCATTTATAAAGCAGCTCAATTTTGTTCAAAGTATTAAATTTACCCGACGTGTTATTTTACAAGTTTTTAAATAATGATTAAAGTCCCTGAAATATCTATTATTATTCCAGTTTATAATCGCACAACCTTATTGTCTGAGACTTTAGATAGTATTATTGCCCAAACCTTTACGAGCTGGGAGTGTATACTGGTAGATGATGTAAGTGAAGATACTTCATTTGAAGTCATGGAATTGTATGCTAAAAAAGATAGTAGGTTTAAAGCGCATAAACGACCGGTGCATTTAAAAAAAGGGGCTAATGCCTGTAGAAATTATGGGTTTTTAAAAAGTAGCGGTCGATATATTAAATGGTTTGATAGCGATGATATCATGTTACCTAAGCATTTAGAAATTTCATATAACGCCATAATAACTCAAAGTCTGGATTTTGTGGTAACAGACACTGTTAATTTTAGTCATGAAAATGGTATGTTATTAGGTAAACCTTATGAGTTTGAAAGGAATATGGCGATTATTTCATCAATGAATTTTGCTCAAAATAAGATGGGTTGGATAACGGATGATTTTTTAGGTACTCGTCAAATAGTTGAGAATGTTAAGTTTAATGAGCTCATTATAACCGATGGTGATGAATATAATTTTTTTGTTAAATTGTTGAAACAACCATTTAAAGGAAGGTTGCTTGAAGATGTATTAACACATAGACGGGTGCATAGCAATTCTCTTACTAAGATGAATGATGAGAGTTCTAATCTTTTTTTAGCTAAGATTGCTAGCATAAAGTACCTTACAGCTCAAGATTTAGTGGTGTACAAAGATAAAGAATTAATACAGTGGTTTTTGAGTGGTTATATGCGAAATTCATATGAATTAGCTATATCTAAACAGAAAGTGCCCTTTAAAAACCATGCTTTTAAATTGATTTGTAAGTATTTTGCAATTTTTAATGGATTTGTTTTTTTACAGGCGCTTTTTATGGCTCGGTATTTTAATAGAGGATATAATATTATGAAATATGCCAGAAGCTAAAAAGCAAAATAAGCCATTAGTATCTGTGGTCATTCCTTGTTACAATGATCCTGAATATATTAAGCAATCGGTAAAATCGGCTTTAAAGCAAACCTATCCGTATACAGAGGTTATAGTAGTAGATGATGGTTCAAACGAAAAAACAAAAGGCGTTTTAAAGGCAATAGAACCCAAAATAACAAAGCTAATCACTCAAGAAAACCGGGGGCAAAGTACAGCAAGGAATGTGGGGATTAAACAAGCCCAAGGCGATTATATTTTGGTGCTGGACTCAGACGATTATTTTGAGCCTACTTTTTGTGAAAAAGCCATGTTACGTTTTGAACAGGATGATTCAATTAAAATGATTACCTCTAATGTAACACGTTTATTCTCTAATGGAAAAAAGGAACTTTTTAAGCCTTGTGGCGGTACCATTAAAAACTTTATAAAATTTAACTGTGCTACAGGTAGTGTCATGTTTAAGAAATATGACTGGCAAAGCGTGGGCGGTTATGATGAAGCCATGCGACAAGGTTTTGAGGATTGGGAATTTTATATACGTTTGGTGAAAGCCGGAGGCTATGCTTATATTATTCAAGAACCGCTTTTTAATTATAGAATTAAAGAGCATTCTACAACCACAAAGGCTAATAAAGTTAAATATGACTTATTAAAATATATTTATTATAAGCATAAAGATATTTATACCGCCCATTTTGAATTGTTTGTTGATTACATGTTGCATAAAATTAAAAGTGAAGAATTTGGAAAAAAAATGAAAACAGAACGATTGGAGTACAAAATAGGGCATGCTGTTTTGAAACCTTTTAGATATATTAAATCATTTATAAAATAATGAATCCAAAAGTTTCTATCATCATGGCGACCTACAACAGGTCGGGTTACATTTTAGAATCTCTAGAGTCCATTAAGAACCAGACTTTTAAAGATTGGGAATGCTGGATAGTCGATGATGGTAGTACGGATGATACCCATAAGGTATTGAGGCCTATTTTGGATAAGGACCATCGGTTTAAATATATTCTTAGGACATCGGACTATGTGAAGGGGTTACCAGGTGCTAGAAATTATGGATTGGATTTAGCCAAAGGTGATTATATCATTTTTTTTGACGATGACGATATTGCGCACCCACAAAATTTGGAATTGTGCGTAAAGGAATTAACCAAAGATTTGGAAATATCATTTTGTAGATATATCAGAGGAGTTTTTAAAGGTGATTTTGATTATCAATTTGATTATACTAGGGCATATGATACTTTTTATATTGATAAACATGATATCAATAAGATATTGAAGAATGAATTGCAGTTCAATTCCTGTGCTGTTATGTGGAAAAAGGAATGTTTTTATAATAATAGATTTCAGGAAAATTTGATGTTTGCGGAGGAACTGGAACTTTATACAAGAATCATTTCTACTGGTTTAAAGGGGATTTCAATAAAGAAATGCTTGTTCTATGGTAGAAAGCATCTAGATTCCAATACAGGGGAATTTCATAATAAAGACGCAATCCGAAGAGCTTCTTTTGCTGATGCCATCCAGTTGGTGGTTGCGAATTTAAAAGAAAAAGATTTGGTGTCTGATAACATAGTACGCTATTTTATTCAAATATCTTTAAAATACAAGCGGTATAATTTGTTTGAACGTATTATGGATGCCTTGGAATTGACGTCTTTTGAAAAATTGAAATGGCAACTGTTTTATAAACAATTACCGCTACGGTTATTTTTTTATAGAATTAAAAAAAGACTATTAAATTAAACCACATACCAAGTCATGAAATTTTTAATTATAGCTCAGGATTTAAGAGTAAGCGGTACCAGTGAAGGAGTGGTTTCCAGGTCTTTTGTGGCGAAGTTAAAAACTGCTTACCCACAATGTGTTATAGATGTGATGTATTTAAGGCATGGAACCAATGAAGATGCGCTTAACCTGCTTCCCGTTAACCATATTGAAGTTTATAATATCAATCGTAAGGTGCCGTTTTACATGAAATGGGTTAATAAAGTGTATTGGCGTATATGCCACAAATCATTAAATGAATGGTATATTCAGAATAAGTACAAAACAATAATTTCAAAGATTTCCTATAAAGCTTACGACCATATTTTTATGAGAAGCTGTGGCTTGCAATTTGAAGCCATATTAGCAATTAAAAATTTACCCATATTAAAAAAAACTTATATCAATTTTCACGATCCGTACCCTGTGTTTTGGTGTGCTGGTTCTAATAATAAATTGAATAATTTAGAACTTTTTCGGCTAAAACAAATGAACCAGGTTGTTAGTAATTCAAAAGGATGTATAAGTCCAGCCAAAATACTGTCAAATGACCTGGAAGTTTTATATGGTTCAAGAAAACCATTTAAAGTGCTTCCACATCAATATGATAAAAACGTTTTCGATTTTTCAGATACTTCCAGAGTTAGGAAGAAAACCAAAAAGGTAACCATTTCATACCATGGAATCTTGCAGTTTGGTAGAAATATAGATATTTTGTTAGATGCTTACCTTAATTTAATTTCTGGTAGTCCTTTGTATAAGGAAAACACAGAATTTTTACTTCGAATTAAAGGGAAGCAAGCCAAAAGACTAAAAAATAAATATGTAGATTGTGAGAATATTATTTTGTTAGAACCATTGAATTTTTCAAATGCTGCTATAGAACAAGAAACAGTATCTGATATTTTGATAATCTTAGAAAATGGTCCATTAAAAAGTAATATTTTAGTTGGCAAAGCGCCATTTATAGCATCATTAAATAAACCCATTTTGTGTTTGTCTCCTAAAGTGAGTGAGTTGAGAGGTATAATAAAGGAAGACCAATTTATAGCTGATTGTGATGACGAAAGTCAAATAAAGAATAAACTCGAAAATTTAATTGAGAATAGGCTGAGGTTAAATGAACCGTTGTATCCATTTGGAGATTATTTTAGTGATGCCAATTTTAAAAAAATGCTTAATACAGTACTGGAAGCTTAAAATGTTATAAAACTATGAGAAAACTGGCGGTTTTATTGCCGACCTACAATGCGGCACCTTTTTTAAGCGATAGTATTGATTCGGTTCTAAACCAAACGTTTCAAGATTTTGATTTGTATGTGTACGATGATTGTTCAACCGACAATACCAAAGAAATAATAGAGTCGTTTAAAAGTTCTAAAATTCATTATATAAAGAATAAATTCAATATAGGTCTTACTAAAACACTGAATAAAGGATTGTCTCTTTTACTTCCAGAGTACGAATATATTGCAAGAATGGATGCTGATGACTGGTGTTTTCCGGAGCGTTTTGAAAAGCAACTTCATTATTTGGAAACCTTTCCTGAATTTGTGATGTGTGGCACACAAGGGTATTGGTTGAAAGACATGACACAAACCCCTCAAGATGGATGGATATATCCTACAGAAATGTCCTATATAAAATATAATCTGCTTTTTGGAGCTACCTTTGGGCATTCATCAGTTATTTTA
This sequence comes from Aestuariibaculum lutulentum, assembly GCF_032926325.1. Classification (NCBI taxonomy): domain Bacteria; kingdom Pseudomonadati; phylum Bacteroidota; class Flavobacteriia; order Flavobacteriales; family Flavobacteriaceae; genus Aestuariibaculum; species Aestuariibaculum lutulentum. Next base: position 334,867 of record NZ_CP136709.1, on the reverse strand, counting down.
AGAAGCCAAAAAATACTGGAATATAGTTTAAGATATGATGAGTCTAAGATTAATTGCCAGGATTGGGAATTATGGACTCAGATATCAAAAGTTGGTAAGATGGCAAACTTGCCTGATTTTTTGATGAAGTACCGTATACTGGAGCATAGTAACCATCGTTCGCCCGAGAAGCAAAAACTGAATATAGAATACCGATCTAATATTATAGCGTCCTATTGGAAGCATTTTGGTTTCTCATTTTCTGAAAAAGAGATTTATCATTTGTATTATAGTGAAATAAATATAGATAAGGGTGTTTTTAAGATGAAAGCGGAGAAAATGATTAATGCTTTTAATGGCATTTTTGAACAAAGCATATCGGAGCTTTCAAAAGCAAACCAAAAAAACTTTAGTTACAAATTGGCCAGAAGGGTTTTGAGTTATTGGAAGCGTTCGGGCGTAAATAGGATGAACCCATTCATTTGGTTTTTTATTTTAAAGAAAATAAGGTTTATGGGGAAAATGAGATTGATAAAAAGTTTAATAAGGTAATTGATGCAGGCATCCATTTTAATTGTTTCAAAAAATAGAAAGGAAACGCTTGAAAAAACATTGTTGATTCTCAAGAATCTGATAGATTTAACCTCTCAGGAGGTTTTGGTTTATTTGGATGGTTGTACTGATAATTCATTCATTTTAGAAGATGGGTTTGATTGGGTAAAATGGTTCGGGGGCAAAGATAGTATAGGGGCTTCAGGGGCTAGAAATATACTGTTTAAAAATGCCAAAGGAAATATTTTAATTGGTCTGGACGATGATGCCCATCCTTTAAGCAATGATTTTGTGGTATTGTCTCAGCAACTTTTTAAAGAGTTCCCTAAAGTTGGTATTTTAGCGTTTCAGGAAATAAAAGGGGTTTTTAAAACAGATGAAGATGCTTTAAATAACAGCCCAAAACTGGTTGAAGAATATTTTTGTAGGGAATTTGTTGGTTGTGGTTTCGCCATCAGAAAAGTAGTTTATGAGGCCACAAATGGATTTCCTGATTGGATAGATATTTATGGTGAAGAATCCTGTTTGTCAATCGAGGTACTTGCCGAAGGTTATGAAATACTGTATACCACCAAAATTAAAATAAACCATAGGGTTGATAGGAAAGAACGTATTCAAAAGGGGCGAAATTATTTTAGGTTTGGGAAACAACTAAAAAATACGGCCTTTTATTATTTAGTCTATTACCCCAATCCAATTTTTAGGATAATAAAATTGTTCAGACATAACTTCAAAAAATATGGGTGTAAAGACTGGAGTTATTTTAAGGTGTACATAATAGCGCTGTTCAAAATATTGTTTTTTTTACCAAAATTAAAAAGGTACAGAAATCCCATAGCCAAAAAAACGATAAAAAAAAGTGTAGCGTTGCCATTGCCTAAATATTATTAAATTTTAGGTTATATTGTTGTGGACAAGTAGTTGTTTAAGCTATAACTTCGTTTTACGAAAACCATTTTAAAATGCTAAATTTGAATTATAAATAGGATAGGTTGATAAAAACAATAGCAGAAATAGGCCAAGCGCATGATGGTAGTTTAGAATTGTTATATGCATATATAGATGCTGTTGCAATTACGGGAGCCGATGCCGTTAAGTTTCAAACGCATATAGCTGATGCCGAGAGTAGTATTTATGAGCCTTTTAGGGTGAAATTTTCTGAAGATAAGACTCGGTTTGATTATTGGAAACGCATGGAGTTTTCGTTGACTGAATGGATAGATATTGGAAAGTACTGTAAAAAACAGGGCTTACAATTTATTAGTAGTCCATTTAGTAATGCAGCGGTTGATATTTTAGAACAAGCTGGGGTTGATATTTATAAAGTAGGTAGTGGTGAGGTAACTAATCATTTATTGTTAAAAAAAATTATAGAAACAGGAAAACCTATTATTATTTCTAGTGGAATGAGTTCTTTTGAGGAACTGGATCATACGGTGGCTTTTCTAAAGCAGCATAAGGCCGATTTTTCTATATTACAGTGCACTACAAGTTACCCCACGATGCCCGAGTCTTATGGGTTAAATGTGATTAACGAACTAAAATTAAGATATGGTGTGACAGTTGGGTTTTCAGATCATTCTGCGAAGGTGGCCACTGGGATAGCTGCTGTTGCTTTGGGAGCCGAGATATTGGAATTTCATGTTGTACTGGATAGAGACCAAAAAGGACCTGATGCATCGTCTTCGTTAACAATTGAAGAGTCTATTAGTTTGATAGCCTCTGTAAAAGAAATTGATACAGCACTTACAAATCCTGTGAATAAATATGACAATTCTTCTTTTTCAGATTTAAAACAAATATTTGAAAAATCATTAGCTGTAAATAAGGATGTATCAAAAGGGCATATCTTGCAGTTTGGTGACTTAGAAGCCAAAAAACCAAAAGGTTATGGTATAAACGCTGGTGACTATAAAAAAGTGATAGGAAGAGCCATTAATAAAAATTTAAATAGGTGGGAATTCTTGAATGAACAAGATTTAGTTTAAGTAAAGAAATCGAATGAAAAGTTTAAAACAAAGTGCAGTAGAGACCTATCTGGAATTTTCAAGTTTTGAAGGTAGCCAGCATATTGCCAGTCAGTTTGCCATTTATAAAACGCTACAAATTATAAGAAAAAACAAGGTAATGAATATTTTAGAGATAGGTTTAGGTATTGGTACATTGCCTAGTGCGGTTTTAAATTATTTTGGAAGTGACATAAATTACTCAGGGACTGAAGACAATGAATTTTGTCTAAAAAGTTTAAAAGAACATTTGAAATCTAAAAAAATAGAAATTTTTAAAAATTTAGATGACGTAAATTTAGAAAAGAAATACGATTTGTTGATAATTGATGGTAAAGAGCCTAACCTTAAGAAAATTGCAAATTCGTTGTCCCAAAATGCCGTTATAATAATTGAGGGTGATAGAATGAATCAATATCAGGAGATATTACATATGTTTTCTAAATCACTTTTTGTTCACATGACAAGTAATAAAAAAAACCACCCTAAGGGGGTTTTTGATGAAAATAATTGGCAAGGGGGCGTAAAAGTGTTTTTTATTAATCCAACCATAAAACAAAAAATATATTGGTTTAAAGAAAAGTTAAACACAAAGTTTAATTATTTAAAAAGAAAGAACTTTTAAATTGATGAAACGTAAAATTTGTATAGTAATTACTGCTCGACCTTCTTATAGTCGTGTTAAAACAGTTTTACAGGCTATTGATGCTCATGACGATTTGGAGTTGTTGCTGGTGGTTGCGGCTTCAGCACTGTTACCACGTTATGGGTCGGCTGTTAATTATATGGAACGTGATGGGTTTAAGGTGGCAGCTAAGGTGTTTAATGTGTTGGAGGGTGAGAATTTAACCGCAGCAGCCAAAACGACGGGGATTGGTATTCTGGAATTATCTACCGTTTTTGAAAATTTAAAACCGGATATAGTGGTTACGGTGGCAGACAGGTTCGAAACCATGGCCACGGCTGTGGCAGCGTCTTATATGAATATACCTCTTGCTCATATTCAGGGCGGAGAGGTTACGGGTAATATTGACGAAAAGGTGCGCCATGCCATTACGAAACTGTCAGATTACCATTTTGTGGCTTCCGAAGATGCTAAATCTAGAGTGATTAAACTGGGGGAACAACCTGATATGGTATTTAATACAGGCTGTCCGTCTATAGATTTAGCTTTAGATATAAAAAATATAAAACACTTATCGTTTAATCCCTATGAAAAATATGGTGGTGTTGGATCTGAACCCGATTTGTCGGAGGGCTATTTGGTGGTGATGCAGCATCCTGTAACGACAGAATATAAAGAGTCTAGAGCCCATATAGAATTAACCTTAAAAGCTGTAAATAGGATTAATAAGCCAACCTTGTGGTTTTGGCCTAATGTAGATGCAGGGGCCGATGGAACATCAACGGGTATACGGGCTTTTAGAGAGCATTTTGAATTGCCGCAGGTGCATTTTTTCAAAAATATGGAGGGTCAGGATTTTCTGGAACTATTACAATGCAGTAGCTGTTTGATAGGGAATTCGAGTGTTGGCATACGGGAATGTGCTTATTTGGGCGTACCTGTGGTAAATATTGGTACCCGTCAAAACAGGCGTTTAAGAGGAGAAAATGTTTTGGATGTCCCTTATGATGAAACTAAAATAAAGGAAGCTATTGAACTTCAGTTGTTCAACCCCAAAAACCAAAAGAGCAGCGTATATGGTAATGGTGATAGTGGTAAAAAAATAGCTGATATTTTGGCTGACATTGAATTTAGATTTCATAAAACCATTACATATTAATGAAAGTATTAGGGATTATACCGGCTAGAGGTGGTTCTAAAGGCATACCGGATAAAAACAAAAAAAATCTCGCAGGAAAACCATTGATGCAATATACTATTGAGGCTGCATTGAAATCAAAATTATTGGATGATGTTATTTTCTCTTCAGAAGATAAAACACTTATGGAAATGGCCAAAATGTTGGGAGTGCAGGTGCCTTTTGTTAGACCATCAGAATTGGCAACTGATACAGCTGGGACTATTGAGGTTGTAAAACACAGTTTAAAAGCATTATCAAAAATAGGTAAGCATTATGATGCGGTTTGTTTGCTGCAAGTAACAAATCCTTTTAGAACTAGTGCTTTTATTGATGAAGCAATTTTAGAATTTACAAAGTCTAAAAAAGATGCTTTAGTTTCTGTATTGAAAGTGCCCCATCAATTTAATCCGCACTGGGTGTTTGAAGTTAACGAAAATGGTGGGTTAAAAATAGCTACAGGAGATGAACAAATTATAAAACGACGTCAAGAACTTCCTACTGCTTACTATCGTGATGGCTCAATCTATTTAGTAAAAACAAGTGTTGTGTTAAATCAGAATTCACTATATGGGGAAACAACGGCATTTATAGAAGCCAATCCAGAATGGCATGTTAATATTGACACGATGGAGGATTGGAAAAAAGCAGAGGATTTTATAAGGAGAAAGCAGAGTAATTCTAAAACATAAGATTAATGAAACACAATAAGGTTTTTGTTTTGTTACCGGATGGTATTGGATTGAGAAACTTTGTTTTTTCTTCTTTTCCTGCTATTGGAGATCATATGGGTTTTGAAGTAACGTATTGGAACCAGACGTCGTTTGATCTTTCCGAGCTAGGGTGTCGTGACTTAAAACTTTATGGTAAGGCATCTTCCAAAACAGATCTGTACAAAAGGGCAAGGAAAGAAATCGAATTAAAAAAATTTGAAGGGCAGTTTCAAGATGATATATATAGAAAATATAGTTTTAAGCCGTTAATAACAACCTTAAAGCAGCGCATAAAAAAGGGTTTAGTTCAATATTATATTTTAAAATATAAAGGAAATAAACTAAGTAGATTGCGTGATAAAATAAAAGCATCGGAGCGAAAAACTGCGTTTTATAAATCTTGCGTTGAAACATTAAAAAAAGAAAAACCAGATTTTGTGTTTTGCACAAATCAACGGCCTGTTAATGCCATTTCTCCAATTCTTGCAGCTCAAGATGTAGGTATTCCAACAGCGACATTCATATTTTCATGGGATAATGTACCTAAAGCTACTATGGTTTTAGAAACAGATTATTATTTTGTTTGGAGTGTTCATATGAAAAATGAATTATTAACCTATTACCCTTATATAAATGAAGCGCAGATTCATGTAACAGGAACACCTCAGTTTGAATGTCATTTTCAAAAGGAATTAGTGCTTTCCAAGGATGAATTTATAAATTGGAATAATTTACCGAAAGGAGTCGATTATATTTGCTTTTCTGGGGATGATGTTACAACATCTCCATACGACCCACAATATCTTGAAGCTACGGCCAAAGCTGTAAGACAATTAAATGATAAAGGATATAATATTGTAATTTTATTTAGAAAATGTCCTGTGGATTTTTCAAATAGATTTGATTTGGTTTTGAAAACCTATAAGGATGTTGTTTATGAGGTTAGTCCAAAATGGGAAAAAAGAGGTGTCTATTGGAATGAAATAATGCCTTTAAAAGAGGATGTATTGCAATTGTTTAACACAATATATTATTCTAAATTGGTTATTAATGTCGGGTCATCTATGGTGTTTGATTTTATATGTCATAATAAACCATGCGCCTATATGAATTATAACCCCAAGGCGATTGAAAATTTAAAAGATATTCATACGATTTATAAATACGTTCACTTTAGGTCTATGCCAACTAGAGAATCTGTGGTTTGGTTAAATAATTCAGATATGATATCAGAACAGTTAGAAACCATGCTAAATGATGAAAACCAGACCGTATTAAGTAGCGCAAAAAAATGGTTCAATATCATTGCTGGAGAAGAACCTCAACGGGCATCAGAGAATATTTGGAAAACGATTAAAGGTATTTTAAATGCATAAGAAAATTATTTTTTCAAATTCATATTCACCTAGATCAGGTCATAATTTTCATGAAATTAAAAATATTAAATAAATAAGCAGGGGGTTTTAAAAACAAGTGTTATAAGGAAACTGGATTCTTGATATGAAAATAAGGTTGCTTCAGAGAATTACTTTTTTATTTGAAAATGAGATTAGTAATTATAAGACCTTCTTATTAAAGTTAAAATGAAAGCCTATATTATGGAGGGATATGATATAAAAAAATTAGTTGAATTTTTGTTAAATTCCAAATGGAGTATTTATTTGATAATTTTTATTACGACATTAATTGTTTTTCCTAATATTGGTCGGGAATCCTTGGAGTTGGATGAGATATTTTCGGCAACCGTAACTTTAAAAACATCAGGAATTAAGGAGATGTTTACAAATTATCTTAGTTTAGAGGGGAGTCCTCCCCTATATCACTTGTTGTTGTTTTATTGGGGAAAGAATTTTGGAGGAAGTGAGGTGGTACTTCGATTTATGAGTTATGGAGTTGTTATTTTAGGTATTACCTGTTCTTATATTTTATTATGTAAATACTTCGGTAGAAGAATAGCCCTAATTTTTTCTGCTTTGAGTGCATTTACTCCTGGAGTTATGTTTTATGCACAACAAGTTAGGATGTATGCTTTACTTTATAGTTTATCCTGTGTTTTAAGCATTGCTTTTAGTATCTACATTTTAAATATTAAGCGGGGTCTTCATTTTAATAAAAAATTTTATTTTTTATGTTTTTCTGTAGTGATTTTGACGTGTTACACCCATCATTTTGGGAGTATTTTGGTGTTTTCCCTATTAACGTTTCTGATAGTGTATTTGTTAACAGTAAAAAGGAGAAAAGAGGCTGCTCATATACTGTTAGGTTCTATAATTATTGGTTTTTTTGCCATCTTATGGCCCATATATCAATTTTTATATGTTGACATGGGAAACCATGTAAAGGAATTCTCTTGGGAAAGAAATAATATGTGGACAATTATGTTGAATTTTTCTACATACTTAGCTTTAAATAAATTTGGATTTTTGTTTTTATTGTCTTTGTTGTTCCCATTTGTTGTAAAATATCAAGTACTATTTGCTTCAATTTCGAAGTATTTTATATTATTAGTCCCCGTGATACTAATAATAGCAGTGGCTTATTTATTAGGGTTGAAATTATTTGTTTTATCTGAAAGGTACTTTATCGTAATAATTCCTTTAATATTATTGTTTTTAACGTTTGTTCTATACGAACAATATTATGATAAAAGAAATTATATAATTAATTACCTGTTGGGATTATTGATTATTACAAGCTATAAAAGTTATTCATATAAAAAACAGAATTGGAAAGCCGCTTCAAAATTCATAAGTGATCATTTTAGTCCTTCGACATGTATTGTGCCGTTACAATCTGCCAAGGATGGAGGATTTAGTAAATTAATGTATGCATCTTATTACCTTGGAGATGAATATGATTATGTTTCAGATGGACCAGTATTAGAAAAAAACTGTGGATTGGTTTATTTCGACGGGCATACTAATTTAGAGTCTATAAAGTTAACACTTCAAGCTTATGGTATTAACAAACCTTATGAAATTATTGACTTTAACAAGGTTTATGTGGTAATAAAGAAATAATAATCATGTGATTTTATCAAAAAATATTATGAAAATAGCCTTTGTAACACCAGAATATCCACATCAAAATTTTGGAAAATCAGGAGGTGTCGGGACCAGTATTTATGGATTAACCAAAGCCTTGAAGGAACTGGGGCATACGGTAAGCGTTCTGGTGTATGGGCAAAAGAAAGATGCTTATTTTGAAGAACAGGGAATTCATTTTTATACCATAAAGAATATAAAACTCAAAGGCTTGTCTTTAATCCTGACACAAAAAAAAGTAGAGCGTTTAATCAATGCCTTATATGATCAGGGGAGACTGGAACTTGTGGAAGCTCCGGACTGGACAGGATTCACGGCTTTTGTGAAGCCGAAATGTCCTGTAGTAATTCGTGAAAATGGTAGCGATACCTATTTTTGCCATTTGGAACAAAGACCGGTAAAGTTTAAAAATAAATTTCTGGAGCGACGGGCCTTAAAAAGGGCAGACGGCATCATAAGCGTAAGCAGGTTTACCGGTGAACTGACGAATAAAGTGTTGGGGTTAAAACGGCCTTTTGAGGTGATTCCTAATAGTGTTAATATAAATGAGTTTAACCCGAATCATTCAGATAAACAGCCTCTAACCATTTTGTATTTTGGAACCCTAATACGAAAGAAAGGCTTGTTTGAATTGGTGGAGATATTTAACAGAGTACATGAGAAAAATAAGGAGGTAAAACTCGTTTTGGTGGGGCATGATAGTGGGGATATAAAAACCGGAAAGACATCAACCTGGTCCTTAATGCAACCAGTGTTTACGGCATCGGCGATTAAACAGGTACAGTATCTGGGGGGGGTTAATCATCAGATGATTCAGGAGGTAATTAACGCGGCAACGGTATGTGTGTTTCCTAGTTTTGCTGAGGCTTTTCCTTTATCCTGGTTGGAAGCTATGGCCATGGAAAAGCCGATTGTGGCATCAAATATAGGATGGGCAAAAGAAATGATCAACGATGACAAAGAAGGGTTTCTGGTTCATCCAAAAGCACACGATAATTATGCGCATCGTATTTTAGAGTTGCTGAATAATCAACAAAAAAGGGAAGACTTTGGAAAGGCGGCTCGAAAGCGTGTCATAAAGGATTTTAGTCATATGGAGATTGCCGGAAAAAGTGTGGAATTTTACAAACCGTTTATTAAGTAGTCAATGGTCATAATCTATCATGAACATAATAAGCCAATAGAAATTCAGGATACTGAAGGTCGGAATATCAGGTTTGATGAGAATGCTTACATGTCCGTTGTCTTATTTGAAATTGCTGAAAAGTATCCTGAAGAAACTTTGGTTTGGTGTCATATAGCTTGTAAATCCAATTTGAATACTTCAGCTTTACCTACTATAACTGCTAACAAGAGGGAGCTACAATCTTTTTCAGCAGGAGAATGGAATTATCTGGGAGAAGCCATAGGGTATGTGGATGAGTCGGTTTTTATAAAAGTGAATAAAGGCGTAAAGTATCCAACCTGGCAGATGAGCAGTCTGGTCGGAGCTGTACAGGCTTCAATATTGCTGAGTGTAAAAGCTCAGATTCATCCCAGTGAAAACTTTGATTATGTTTTGAATTCTCTGGCAAAAAGGTGTATGTCTCAGGGTGTCTTTTGTTATTCTAATCCGGAACTCATCAAAGGGAACATGGAAGTTGCTCATGTTAAAGCTAACGCATATGAACTTTTTCGTTTTGTAAAGCAACATTATAAGGCAATCTGGGTGTTTTTGTTATTCATGAATTTATTGGTTTATAATAAACGCATGCCATTTTTGCCGTGTATATATGCCTTATTTTTCAGGAGAAGAAAAGATTTAAAATTAGAGAACAGGTCTTTACAACTGGATAATCAGGAACCAAATGTTAAGAGAGACAGTGTAGACGTTATTATCCCAACCATTGGAAGGAAAAACTGCCTATACGATGTATTATGCGATTTAAGGGAACAAACCTGTATTCCTGAGAAAATAATTATCGTTGAGCAAAACCCAAAAGAAGGAAGTGAGTCGGCATTAGATTATTTGGAAACCGCGGATTGGCCTTTTAAAATAAAGCATATGTTTACACATCAGACGGGAGCCTGTTATGCCAGAAATTGGGCTTTAGAACAGGTGGATAGTGAATGGGTATTTATGGCTGATGATGATATAAGATTGAAAACGGAATTTATAGAAGAGGCTTTTCAGATTATAAAGCAGCATACTTTTAATGTGTTTACATTTGCTTGCCATTCTCCAGAAGATATTAATGATTTGAAAAATCAAAAGCAATGGGAGACCTTTGGTTCTGGTTGCAGTATTGTTAATGCAAATATCATTAAAAATTGTTCTTTTGATATGGGGTATGAACATGGTTTTGGAGAGGACGCCGATTTCGGGATGCAGTTGCGTAATATAGGGGAAGATATTTTATACGTGCCTAAGCCCAGCATTTCGCATTTAAAAGCACCTCGAGGAGGTTTTAGGACGGTTTTTAAACAGCAGAGGCATGATGATCTGATTCAGCCGAAACCGTCACCTACGGTGATGTTATTTAAATTAAAACACCAGACGAGAACCCAGTTGTTAGGGTATAAGACCACGTTATTTTTTAAGTACTATAAACAACAGCCGATTAAAAATCCATTGAAGTACCTCAAGAATTTTAAGAAACAATGGGATAGAAGTGTGTACTGGGCTGAGGAATTGAGGTCTTTAAATTAGAACAGGACTTGGATAAACTCAATCTTACAGTATGAAGAATAGATTTTTGTCAGTCTGAGCTTGTCGAAGACTCACTATCCTGAGCTCAGTCCGATATCAAAGGTTGTCACCTGGATTAGAGCTTGTCATGAGCCCAGTCGAAGGGTCGAAGTGTTGAGTATAACCTAAGAAGCGAAGTACATAATAGAAAAAAGAGTAGAGTATGAAAACCTATTTTGTATACATCCTAAAATGTAGTGATAATTCCTTCTATACGGGAATAACAAATAGTATGGAAAGACGGTTACATGAACATCAGGTAGGAAAAGACATAGAGGTTTATACCTATACGCGTCGCCCTGTTACATTAGTTTGATTTGAAATGTTTACAACAACAGATGAGGCTATAAAAATAGAAAAACAAATAAAGGGGTGGAGTAGAAGAAAGAAACAGGCTTTAATTGATAAGGATTGGGAGAAACTTGTTAAATATTCTAAGAATTATACTCAATTTGGAAAGGGAGGTAGGACTTCGACCCTTCAATAAACTCAGGACAGGCTAAGCTCAAACTGACGGAGGTTTCGTTACTTTGGTAATTTAAGATGAGTTCTTGTGTTTTTTTGAAGTATAGAGTTTGTCACACTGAGTGTAGCCTGTCTTGAGCCCGGTCGAAAGGTCGAAGTGTTAGGTTAGAAAATAAAAATGATTAATGAACTGTAATTAATGTGAGAGTTTAAGGCTAGACTTCGATTCTTTGGTTATGACTTTGATCCTTCGATAAACTCAAGACAGGCTAAGCTCGGCCTGACAATGGTTTCGTTACTTTGGTTATTTAGGTTAGGTCTTATATTTTCTTGATAAGCTCCGACTGAAAGTGTTTTGGTTTTGAGTAATGGATTGAGCCTTAGTTTTTTGATGAAATCAGGATAGGACTTCAACTACCCTTAGCCAGACAAGAAAGCACCTTGCTGACATTCCGCACTTGATGTGGAATCCAATTGTAGCGACTTATGTTTCACAACCACAACGTTCTGGCGAGGTACAAAAGCCTGTACTGAGCGTAGTTGAAGTAAAGCCATCTTTAAAAAGGAGCAGAGAAGTACAATGAAACAGATTACTTTGTCTCTATTTTCCGCAAACCATGTTTGCTCCTCTTAATATCAAATCCTCGTAAAGACGTTGCAATACGTGTGAAGAGCATTTGGGAATAGCAGCCTGTCCTGAGCATAGTCGAAGGATCACCCTTCACGACTCAAACTTTGTAAACCCTCCAAACATCAAAATCAAGAAAAGAGTCATAATTCTGTTAAAACTCAGAAATAATAAGAGTAGAAATGAAATTGGGATGCGTAGCATCAAAAAATAAATCCTAAAAATGGCCTACGATTAATTTGGTAATAATTTCAGGTTCAAGGTGAGGTATGGGCAGCGGAGCATGGCCTAGCGTAGCGTTTGACATGCGCAGGCAAAATCTTGAAGCCAGAAATTCAAGAAAATTATCGTAAGCCTAGACTTTTTTGTTACTATTTTAGGCAATGTAAAAAAGTAAAAGAAATGAACAAACCCTCATTATAATACCAATTTCAATATGAACCAAATCATAAGTTCCTCAAAACAATAGGCATATATGAATATAAGAAATAAACAAAAATAAATTTTAAAGAACTAATAACTTTCTAAATTTTAAGCAATCATTAATTTATTAAATTAGATGCTTAAAATTATATAAGAAATAGCTTCCTCAAAATATGACCTTTACCTTAATTGTATGCACTTATATGCGCCCAAAAGCTTTACAGAGTTTATTAGATTCGGTAAAGGAGCAAACGGTGTATCCTGATGCGATTTTAATAATAGATGGGTCTGACGATGATGATAGTAAAGACCTTATTTCTCAAAATAAGTTTGAAAATACAACCTATTATAAAGTCAGTGCATCGTACAGAGGCTTAACCAGACAACGTAATTTTGGAATTTCTCAATTGCCTGAGAATACAGATGTAGTTTGTTTTTTAGACGATGATGTGATTTTAGACCCCGATTATTTTAAACAGTTGCTAAGTACATATGAGGTGTTTCCAAAAGCCTTGGCGGTAGGTGGTTATATTACGAACGAAGTAAAATGGGAACATTCAGATGGGAAAAGGAATCCTGAAAAGTTTTATTTTGACGGCTGGATGCGTAATGAACCATCACGATTTAAAATGCGCCGTAAATTTGGACTGTTACCAGATGTCAATCCTGGGTTTATGCCGTCGTTTTCGCATGGACGCTCGGTTAGTTTTTTGCCGCCTTCAGGCAAAGTGTATCAGGTGGAACTAATCATGGGAGGGGTATCATCCTATAAAGCCGAAGTTTTTAAAGCCTGTAAGTTCTCAACCTATTTTGAAGGGTACGGCCTATATGAAGATGCAGAGTTTTCATTGCGATTAGCGAAAAAGGGAAAACTATACATAAATACGAAGGCGCAATTAGAACATTATCATGACGGTTCGGGACGCCCAAATCGTTTTAAATATGGTAAAATGGTTATCAGGAACGGATGGTACGTATGGCGTGTAAAATATAGAAATGCGGATTTCAAATCCCGATGGAAGTGGCATGCCACAGCTTTACTGTTAACCGTAATCCGTCTAACGAATGTTATAACTTCTAACAGTAAAAAGGAAGCTTTTACCGAGAGCTTTGGTCGCATTACAGGCTGGTTATCTTTATTTTTATGTCCTCCAAAAGTTAAGCAATGAGGTTTTTAATTATAACACATGTATTGCATAAAAAAAATCAAAATCAATATTTTGGTTATGCGCCCTATGTTCGTGAAATGAACCTTTGGTTTAAACATGTCGATCAGGTAGAAGTTTTGGGGGCTTTAGAGGATGGAATACCGACAGACATAGATTTACCCTATGTACAAAGGGATATTCAGTTTACAACAATACCTGAGATTTCTCTTATTAATCTGAAGCAAATAGTAAGAACGCTATGGTTTTTGCCTTTGATATTCATGCGGTTATGTCAAGCTTGCAGGCGGGCAGATCATATACATTTGCGGTGCCCGGGAAATATAGGACTGCTCGGGTGTCTGGTGCAGATGTTGTTTCCAAAAAAAATAAAAACGGCTAAATATGCTGGAAACTGGGATCCGAAGGCAAAGCAACCGTTAAGTTATCGCTTGCAAAAGTGGCTGTTATCAAATACATTTTTAACCAGAAACATGCAGGTACTGGTTTATGGCCATTGGCCGGAACAAACAAAGAACATTAAACCGTTTTTTACAGCGAGTTATACTGAAGGAGAAAGGGAGATTTTAAAGGAACGGAAGTACGATGGTCGGTTATATTTTGTTTTTGTTGGTAGTCTGGTGTCAGGAAAACGGCCCTTATTGGCTATACAAATGGTGGAAGCCTTAAATAAACAAGGTAGAAAGGTGCAACTGGATCTTTATGGAGACGGGATTTTAAAAAGCGAACTGGAAGCCTATATAAAAGCAAAGCATTTGGAAGCGGTGGTTCGTCTTCTAGGGAACCAGTCTAAAGAGGTCCTTAAAAAGGCTTACAAACAGGCACATTTTTTAATATTGGCATCTAAGTCGGAAGGATGGCCAAAAGCCGTTGCAGAAGGGATGTTTTTTGGAGTTATACCCATAGCAACCGATATTTCCTGTGTTTCGGATATGCTTGATGGAGGTGAACGAGGCATTTTAATTAAACCCGAATTGGAACTGGCAGTACAATCCATAAACAACGCTTTGATAAAATTAGAAACCTTAAAAAAGATGTCTGCCTTAGCGATGGAATGGTCTCAAAAGTTTACCTTAGACCGTTTTGAAAAAGACATAAAAGCATTGATACAATCAACTCCAAAATGATATTTTAATTTGCGCGTATTACAGTTAATAGATAGTTTAGAACCAGGTGGTGCCGAGCGTGTGGCTGTTAATATGGCAAATGCATTGGTGTCCAGAGTAGACAGGTCTTACTTGTGTACGACGCGTAAAGAAGGCGATTTAAAAGGGCTTTTGAAAGATGAAGTTGGGTATTTGTTTTTGGAAAAGCAGTTTGTTTTAGATGCCAATGCTGTGTTGAGGTTACATCGCTTTATTAAACAGGAAGCGATTGATATTATTCACGTACATGCATCATCCTTCTTTTTGGCGACCTTAGTTAAATTTGTAAACAATAGTATTAAAATAGTCTGGCACGATCATTATGGAAATAGTGAATTTTTAGATCTGCGCAGAACACCAACGCTTAAGTTTTGTTCAGGATATTTCAGTCATATAATCAGTGTTAATAATAGATTAGTGAACTGGGCTAAAGAAAACCTGAAAGTAAAAGAGGTGGAATACCTACCTAATTTTGCGGTTTTAGATAAGAGTGCTGGTCAGAAAACAGAATTAAAAGGTGAGCCAGGGAAAAGAATAATTTGTCTGGCTAATTTAAGACCACAAAAGGATCATTTAAATTTATTAAAGGCTTTTAAATGGGTTGTAAACAAATATCCTTTATGGACATTACATTTGGTGGGTAAAGATGAAAATGATGCTTATTCAGAAGAATTAAAAGATTATATAGGTGACCATAATCTGGAAAATAATGTTTTTATTTATGGTAGCAGAAATGATACGGACAATATATTGTCGCAATGTGATATAGGGGTTTTGGCATCTAGGTCGGAAGGGCTGCCGTTAAGTTTACTGGAATATGGTTTAAGTGGTTTAGCCTGTGTAGTAACCGATGTAGGGCAATGTGCTGAGGTTGTATTGAATGGACAAATAGGAAATATCGTGCCTGCAAATGATGATGCAACGCTGAGCAAGGCTATAAGTCACTATATTGCCCATTCATCATTAAGACAGGAACATGCGATGTTGTTTAAATGGCATGTTGAACATACCTATTCAGAAGAAGTGATTACGGATAAAATAACAACGATTTACAATAGGTTATAAATTTGGTTTAAGTGCAAAATGGTTATTTAAAAATAGTAGGTTTACATATCCTGATAGGCATATTGGTGTATTTTTCTAGGGCATTAGGTGATGTCTATTTTTATGGCATTGTAGCCTATTTTTTCTTTAAGATATTTACCGCGGCGGTTCCTATGAAATCTTTTGAGATTATAAAGGCCTGCGCTTATGTTTTGGGAGCAGAAGTGCTGTTACGAATGACAGGTAGTGGGTTGTTTTATGAATCCAGTAAGTATCTGGTCGTTGTATTTACCATTATGGGATTGTTTTACAAAGGGTTTAATTTACGAGCCACACCTTATGTGCTTTATGTGTTGTTATTAATTCCAGGAATATATGTATCCTTATATGCTCTTGATGTAAGTGCGGATATTCGAAAGGCCGTGGCATTCAATTTAAGCGGGCCGGTGTGTTTGGGATTGGCGGCTTTATTTTGTATGGGGGTGAGTATTACCAGATCACAATTAGAACAGATAATAAACTTTGCTGTGTATCCTTTAATAAGTACGGTAATTTATATTGTTGCCTTTAATCCTAATGTGTCCGAGGTGGTGGCCAGTACAGGGTCTAATTTTGTAACCTCCGGAGGCTTTGGGCCCAATCAGGTCTCGACAGTGTTAAGTCTGGGGGCTTTTTTTATGACGGTTAAGTTTTTTATGTTTACTAAGACCAGAGTTATGCGATACGTAGATCTGGCATTCATATTATTGTTTTCATTTCGAGCCATTGTTACCTTTAGTCGGGGAGGCGTGTTAACAGCGATAATCATGGTGGCCTGTTTTATATTCTTTCAGTACCGCTTTATGGATAGGAATAAAAAGAGTAGCATGTTAATATCCATAGTATTGTTCATTGGAGTGATTACGGCAACTTGGGTATATTCGTCAATCCAGACCAATGGCTTGATTACAAATCGCTATGCTAATGAAAATGCTCGAGGTGAGGAAAAGCAGGATGTAACAACAGGCCGAGTATTTCTGATTAAAAAAGAACTGGAAGAGTTTTTTGAAAACCCCTTTTTAGGTGTTGGTGTGGGAAGAATTAAGGATTTACGGTTTCAGGAAACCGGAATCCAGGCAGCGTCGCATAATGAAATGAGTCGTATCGTAGCCGAACATGGATTACTTGGGGTCATTGCTTTTGCGATTATATTGTTTGTGCCTTTGCTTTTTAGACTAAGAGATCGCAATAACGTCTTATTTTTTTCGTTTTATTTCTTCTGGTTTTTAACGATTAACCATTCAGCGATGCGTATTGCTGCACCGGCTTTTATATACGCATTAAGTTTATTACACATCAGACATGACCAACCTCGTTTACATAGGGAACAAATTAAATAATACTAAGGCGACGGTAACGTCCATTGATGTTCTGGGACCTTTGTTGGAAAGCGAAGGGTTTAATATAAATTATGCGTCCAGTAAATCGAATAAAGGGCTTCGACTTCTGGACATGGTTTTTACTCTAGTGAAACACCGAAAGTCGACAGATTATATGTTGATGGATACCTACAGCACACTTAACTTTTATTATGCCTATGTTATTGGTCAGTTGTGTAGGGTATTGAAGCTAAAATATATTCCTGTTTTGCATGGAGGGAATTTACCAGACCGGATAATAAAGAATCCTAAAATGTGTCAGTCGATTTTCAATCATGCGTTTAAAAATGTCGCACCGTCGCAGTATTTAAAGTCGAGGTTTGAAAATGAAGGCTATTCCAATATTTTAAATATCCCGAACAGCATCAACATAGAAGCTTATAGGTTTCAACAGAGAACGATTGATACGATCCATCTGCTTTGGGTACGTGCTTTCGATAAAACCTATAACCCCTTGTTGGCCATCGATGTTTTAAAAGCATTACAGGATCGTGGAGAATCAGCAACCTTAACCATGGTTGGGCCGGATAAGGACGGAACCTTGCAACAGGCCAAATATTATGCTGATAAACTGGAGGTTACCGTGAATTTTACTGGTAAATTGGAAAAGCAAGATTGGATTAAATTATCGCAACAGTGTAATGTGTTTATGAATACCACGAATTTCGATAATATGCCTGTGAGTGTTATTGAGGCCATGGCTTTGGGATTACCTGTGGTGTCTACTAATGTAGGCGGGATGCCTTTTTTAATTGAAGATGAACAGGATGGGATTCTGGTGCCGCCAAATTCGGTTAAACCTTTCGTGGAAGCGATTATGGGTTTAAAGAATGATTCTGATTTCACAAAAAAAATCACATTAAATGCACGTAAAAAGGTTGAACAGTATGATTGGGAAGTAGTTAAAAGTTTGTGGCTTAGTTTGTTGGTTTAAACAGTGTTTCATTCAATAAACTTGCTATCTTTACACTATCTCAAATCATGACCTACATAAAAAATGTTCAAAGGGGGAGTACATTTTAATATCTCAGAGCGCAAAGTGTTATTGCGTTTGCTTGATGTTGCCTCAATATTATTCGTGTTGTGCTTTGTAAGCAGTACCTTCAGTTTTGATTATTTTACCATTTCCGAAGACCGCTGGCGTTGGGTATTTGTATTGATTCTTTACATTAGTATTTTCGGGACGATTTTTGAACTGTACGATTTAAAAAAGTCCAGTAAGTTGGATAAGATTTTTACCAGTATCGTTTTTACGGTATCCACAACGGTATTGTTTTATTTTTTAACACCTTTTTTCACGCCGGAACTCCCTAATAATAGATTGCAGATTCTTTACTTTTATTTTTCCATACTGTTTGCTTTACTGGTGTGGCGTTGGATTTATTTAACATTTATTGTGTCGCCCAGGTTTTTTAAACAGGTGTTGGTAGTAGGTGAGGTTTCGGATCTGGATGCCATCATTGATGTTTTTAAACAATCAGATCCGAATTATAGGATTTCGGGGTTTGTAAATTGTGAAACAGGAAAAAAAATATCCTTATCCCATGAAGATGTCATGGAATATCAAACACACGAAATTATAGAAGTCGTGAAACGGGAAGGGATTATGGAGATTGTGGTGGTTAGTTATAAGCCCGACACGATCACACCTGAGGTTTATCAATCCTTGATAACCTTACTGGAATCTGGTTTTCCGGTTCGTGAGT
This sequence comes from Aestuariibaculum lutulentum, assembly GCF_032926325.1. Classification (NCBI taxonomy): domain Bacteria; kingdom Pseudomonadati; phylum Bacteroidota; class Flavobacteriia; order Flavobacteriales; family Flavobacteriaceae; genus Aestuariibaculum; species Aestuariibaculum lutulentum. Next base: position 316,048 of record NZ_CP136709.1, on the reverse strand, counting down.
ATACTCAGGTGTATGAAGATATGACCTACCGCGTTCCTGTTCAGTTTATAGGTAAAGATTTTTATAAGTATTTCCCATTCAGCCGGAACAATCAAAACCGTTTATACCGTTTTTTTCAACGGGTGTTTGATATTGTTATTTCAGTAGTTGGTCTTTTGTTAAGTCTTATTTTTGTGCCTTTTATAGTTTTAGGAAACCTTATCGCTAATCGGGGGCCGTTATTTTATACTCAGGAACGTGTAGGAATGAATGGTAAGGTGTTTAAAATCATTAAGTACAGAACCATGGTTAAGGATGCGGAAGCCAATGGGGCTGTGTGGGCAGTGAAAAAAGATGGGCGTATTACACCTTTCGGACGTTTTTTAAGACATTCTCGGTTAGATGAAATACCACAGTTTATTAATGTATTGTTAGGGGATATGAGTTTTATTGGTCCCAGACCTGAACGTCCTGTGTTCGTCAAGCAATTATCGGAAGTCTTACCGTTTTATGAAACGCGCCACATGATTAAACCCGGATTAACCGGCTGGGCACAGGTGAAAACACGATACGGCTCATCGTTGGACGACAGTTTGTTAAAACTGCAATATGACCTGTATTATATAAAACACCGTAGTTTATTCCTGGATATCAACATCATGATAAAAACCTTAACCACCGTTATTTTCTTTAGAGGTCAGTAATGCTAGGTACAAAAATTAAAAGTGCTAGTTGTTAAACAACGTACAACACCATAACAATTCTCGACTCACGTTTCAAGCCCACACCCCAATGTTATTCCGCACTTGATGCGGAATCCATTTATTTTAAATCTTACAGGTTACAGCAAACAAGACTTCGGCCTATGCTTTATTTTGTAGTAAGATCAGTTTTAAGGAGTTGTAAAGGCAGAGGAGCATGGCCTAGCAGAGCGATTGCCATGCGCAGGCAAAGCCTTAAAACCAGAGATTCAAGAAATAAATCATTAGCCTAGATTTTTTTGTTACTTTTTTTAGCAATGAAAAAAAGTAAGGAGAATAATGAACTAGAGAAGTAAATCATCTGTTTAAAATAGTAGCACAAACTACGACTTAACAACTTATGGCTAATGTTTCAACTCTCAACTCTCACGACTTATACTTGTCAAATACACATACCTTACAAGCAAAGCAATTAATAACGGAATTAATCCAATAGTAAAGACCTGCACACCAATAATCCAGTGAAGTGTTAACAGGCATAACAAAATCACTAAAAGCTTCAAATACTTTACAAACCAAACGCTGGGTTGAGGTTTTACTAACTGACCAACAAAAAAAACATTGAATGCAAAAGCCCATAGCAAGTTATAATTCTGATGGGTTCCAGTATGGTCGGTAGCAAACCAAAGCAGTAAAAGAAGAATACCAACAATGCCGGTTACAGAAAATAGAATAACATCCAGCCATTGACTTCTTTTATTAGTTTTTTTATCCTTATAGGTGATGTATAAAATGAAAATAGCAAGAATACCAAATACAAACAGCGGACTTGTAAAAAAGGTGGTTGCTTCTGGTGTTTCAATCTTAGTATAGATGATTCTGCTGTCTTTCACCAAAGGTTTGTTGTTTATCGTAGCGACTTCAAAAAAGCGGTAGATGTTTTCGGGTAAAAACATATGGTCTTCGGCAGGAGCCTGGCGATCGATGACCGATCCTAAGGCCACATTAATACCAAAACTACCCCAGGAATTCGCGTTTAAATTATTGTTGATTAAGGTTCGGAAGCTGGCATCTTTAAAATCTTCAGGTTTATGAAATACAATAGTATTGTTTAATGCAATATTGGCAACGTCTTTTATTTTAGTAGCGCAGTTGTCGTAAAAGAAATCGTAAAGGTAACGTCTGTTAGCTGGCTTGATATTGTTTTGAAGGAAATCGAAGAGCTTTTGTTTCTCAGAAGCGTTTAAGTTTAAAATCTGTTCTTTTATGCTTCGGTTTTGCGAAATATAGGCATTGTAAAAGTCTTCATAATAATTCATGCCACACAAATAATTCAACTTCCCTTGCGCAAACTTTAGGTAGAAATGCGGCGTGTTAAAATCATAAATACCATAGTTAAACACGAAGTCAATCCCTTTAATAGGATCTTTTACTCGAAACCCGCTATGACCAAAGGAATCGTTTAACAAAGTGCCGGGGCCAATGGTTAAAACACTAATTTCGGCACGTTCAGAAAGTTGTTTGGATTGCGCAAAACTAAGCTGGGTTATTGCGAAAATGATAAGGGAGTAAAGAAAGTGGTTCATCAATTTATTCTTGTTTATAGACTGATACGTGGTAACTAAAAGCCCGTTATGGGCTTATCTAAAGATACTAAAATCGAGTTTTAATGAAAACACATTAGAGTATAAAGCCACACTTTGGTCGCCAATATCGGTAAACGCATAATCAACCTGAATGCCGTTGTATTTAAAACCAACACCAAAACTTGGCTGAAAGCTTAACTGCTCGGTATCGTCTATTTGCAATTCATTTTGGAAATTCCCCACGCCACCTCGTAAATACACCATATCGATATAACCAAACTCAAACCCGAATGCCGGATTAACACTGGCAAACGATGATGAAATGATGTCGTTGTTTTCTTCAAACCGCACATTTAAATTCGCTGCAGCCAATAAAGTGTAATCGTAATTAAAGGTGAACAGTTTAGATACCCCTAATTGTAATTTCGGAATAGTAATTTCAGTTGTTTCGGGTAATTCCTGATTCTGACCTTCAACCGCATCCTGAACTTTTTTAAATTCATCTTCATCAATTGCCCAGGCATTAAATGTGGTGGTAATATCGCGGGCCATCAACCCGAATTTCCAGTTACTGTCGGTTTCAAACTGAACGCCGGCATCAAAACCAAACCCCCACGACGATGCAAAGTCTCCAATGATTCTGCGAATCACTTTGGCATTGATACCATAATTTAAACCTTCCACAGGCAACGCGCGCGCATACGAAAAAGTTAAGGCGTAATCGGCAGTAGAAAACAAACTGATGCGATCGTAATTAATATTGCCTTGTTCGTCAATTAGCTGTGTGGTATTTAAAATATCATCAACAGCAAAGCGAATTAAGGAAACAGCAAAAGCACTTTGGTTATCTATAGGTTTGGCAAAAGCCGCATAGTCATAATTGGCAATATTGGCAAAATAGCTGGAGTGCATTAATGCCATCTGGTTGTCTTCAAGTTTAAGTAGCCCTGCAGGATTCCAGTAGCCCGAATTCACGTCGGCAGAATGTGACGTTACGGCATTACTCATACCTAAAGCCGCTGCATCAACACCAATATTCATAAACTCGTTAGAATATTTTCTAACCGTCTGGCTATAGATGGAGGCCGTAATAAAACAAAACAGGACAGTAAGGGATGTTCTCAACCGCAAATTTTTTTTACAAAGATGCATATTATTTATAATCTTTTAAAACTTGAAAATGGATTAGATATTGTTTTAGACGAAAATTGTTTGCTATTTTTACCGAAACAAAACACATTTTATGAAGAAACACATCCCAAATGCTTTAACGCTTCTTAATTTATTCTGCGGAAGTATTGCCGTGATTTATGCTGTTAACGATAATTTTTCATCGGCTGCCTTATTTGTGTTTTTAGGGATTTTCTTCGACTTTTTCGACGGATTTGCGGCCAGAAAATTAGGAGTGTCCAGCGAATTGGGCTTACAGCTGGATTCTCTTGCCGATATGGTAACCAGTGGCGTGATTCCGGGAATTGTGATGTATAAAATGCTGGAGTTAACTCAGGAGAAATCGCTGGTCATGCAGGTGCTTCATGATTGGAATTCAGATATAGAGTTAACCGGTTTTAAATTATCGGCTTTGCCGTTAATAGGTTTGTGTATTACACTGGCTTCTGCCTATCGATTGGCAAAATTTAATTTAGACGACGAACAGAAAACCTATTTTAAAGGCTTGCCAACACCGGCAAATACGCTTTTAATTGTGTCCTTACCGCTTATTCTGGAATTTCAGAATAGTGATGCTATTAATAGTATCATTATCAATAAATGGTTTTTAATCGGATTGACAGCCTTAAGCTGTTATTTGTTGAATTCCAATATTAAATTATTTGCTCTAAAGTTTAAAGACTTTAGTTTTAAGGCTAATGCATTGCGTTATACCTTCATCATACTTTGTGTGGTGTTATTAATTGTGCTTCAATATGCCGCTATTCCATTAATCATATTGACCTATATTTTGTTGTCCTTATGGGATAATGCAACTTCAAAATAACTTTCTTTTAAACTCAGAATTAATTTTATGGCCTCAGGTTTTTTCGCATTATTAGACGATATCGCTGCATTAATGGATGATGTAGTGGTAATGAGTAAAATTACAACCAAAAAAACGGCAGGCATCTTAGGTGATGACCTGGCAGTAAATGCCGAAAAAGCCACCGGATTTGTATCGTCGAGAGAGTTACCGGTATTATGGGCGATTACAAAAGGATCGTTTTTAAACAAGCTGATTATTCTGCCAATTGCTTTTTTATTAAGTACGTTTTTACCCTGGGCGGTAACACTTATTTTAATATTAGGGGGTGTTTATCTGGCGTATGAAGGCGTTGAAAAAGTTATGGAATATTTTTTTCCGCATGAACATAAAGTTGAAACTGTAAGTCATGAAGATTTATCGCCGGAGGAGCAGTTGAAAGCGGAGCGGAAGAAGGTGAAATCGGCGATATTTACAGATTTTATCTTGTCGGTGGAGATTGTGATTATCGCTTTAGGAACCGTTTTAGGAGAACCTTTGGTGTTTCAGGTAATCGTAGTTTCAATTGTAGCCATTATTGCAACGATTGGGGTTTATGGTATTGTCGCACTTATTGTTAGAATGGATGATATGGGGTTTGCTTTGATTCAAAAAAGTGACGATCAAAAGGGACTGTTATTTAATGTGGGAAATGTTCTGGTAAAAGCCTTGCCGATAGTGATTAAGAGTTTATCGGTAATCGGAACCATTGCCTTGCTTTTAGTTGCAGGTGGTATATTTACACATAATATTGAAGCCTTGCATCATGTTGCAGAATCAATTCCTGCATTTATTAAGGATTTTGCAATCGGTATTGTTGTTGGATTGTTGGCTTTGTTGATTGTGAAGGTGTTCCGCAAGATTATTAAGAGCCTTAAAAAGCAATAAAGATCAAACCTAGATAGGCTTAACCCGTTTCTTTCGAGTCACTATTTTTTAAATGTCGCTTCGCTTTTTTTAAACTTTCGTTTAGCATCCATTCTATTTGTCCGTTGGTGCTACGAAATTCGTCTGAAGCCCATTTTTCAATAGCTTTGAGCATATCCTCATTAATTCGCAATGCGAAAGCTTTTTTTTTAGACATAGTTATATTTTATTCGAGTACATGGCAAGAACAATGTTGGCATCGTTTTGCTTTTGTGTTCCTATGAGTATCTTTTTGTCGGTTTTAAGGATTAACTGAATGCCTATATCTCCGGAAACATTAATAGCCAGCCCATTCCTTTTTCCAAAAATGCCTCCTGATTTTAAACCCCAGCCACCATATTCAGTTAGGGCATTATATTTTCTGGTTTTGGCTTGTTTGATGTTTTCCCAAAGTATGGTTTTCATTTTAAAGTGAAAAGGGAAAAATTGATAATGAATTCCAATATGGTCAATCCTTGTTTTTAATTTAAATATAAATATGAATCCACAGGCTATTAAAACAAGGATAATATGACTTACGTATTTATGAAGAGGGATGTTGCCCTTAAAAAAACCATCGGTGATTATTATAATTGAAATAATTGCAGAAATACTTAACAACAGGATTAGCCAAGTTTGTGTAAACCGTTGTTCTTCTTCAAAAACTCTCATAATTAGTTATTTAAAGTGCCGGTGTTTAATACTGGTGAAGCATCTTTATCACCGCATAAAATAACCATTAAATTGCTAACCATGGCAGCTTTGCGTTCTTCGTCCAGATTTACGATGTCTTTTTCTCCTAATTTTTCAAGAGCCATTTCTACCATGCTTACGGCGCCTTCAACAATTTTATGTCGGGCAGCTACTATGGCAGTGGCTTGTTGGCGTTTTAACATGGCATTTGCTATTTCTTGAGCATAGGCGAGGTAGCCAATTCTGGCTTCTAAAACTTCTATACCGGCAATCGATAAACGTTCGTGAATTTCTTTTTCAAGGGTTTCGCTTACTTCATTGACACTGGAACGTAAGGTGATATCTTCAGTATGACCATCATCAGCAAAATTATCGTAAGGATACATACTCGCTAATTTTCTAACAGCCGCATCGGTTTGTACACGCACAAAATTCTCATAATTATCGACATCGAAAGCCGCTTTATAAGTATCGGAAACACGCCAGACTAATATGGTACTTATCATAACGGGGTTTCCTAATTTGTCGTTAACTTTTAAGCGTTCACTATCAAAATTACTGGCGCGCAACGATATTTTCTTCTTTGTATAAAATGGATTTACCCAATAAAAACCATTTTGATTAACGGTTCCTATGTATTTTCCAAAAAGCAATAAGACTCTAGAGCTGTTTGGTTGAACCATTATAAAGCCTAGCGCAATAATCACACATAAAATGCTTACTAATAAATAGGCAGGTTCTTCTTTAGTAAAAGTTAGAAATATGCTGCCAAGTAAAAGGGTTATCAGAATAAATAAGATGATGTAGCCATTTGCGGGAGTAATTACTTTTTCTTTTTTCATGATGAAATATGATATTAATATGATATCATAAAGATATGAAAATATTTTTAATTTTTTTGTCTATGTCTAAGATTTATAAGGAGTTAGTTTTAATTGTGGTTTTGGTTTTGATATTTATGCAGGAGACGAAAGCAGCAAAATGTGGAGAAAGTGTTGCTGGGATTGGATGATGGAATCTGATTTTTGAAAGTGATATGAAAAAAGGGTATTCAGGATAAAACAGGGAAACTTGTTTTGGTGAGTATTTTTTTCGAAGAGGCTCTTATCAGTAAAAAAAAAGTCCGGTTGATTTAACCGGACTTTTTTATATGTCATTAAGAACTTAATCTCTGATTTTCTTTTTACGTAACTCGAAGTTCTGACCAAGGTAAACCTTACGCACCATTTCGTCATTGGCTAATTCCTCAGGTTCGCCGGCCTTAAGAATACTTCCTTCAAACATTAGGTAGGTTCTGTCGGTAATCGCCAGAGTTTCCTGTACGTTGTGGTCGGTAATTAAAATACCAATGTTCTTTTTGGTTAATTGTGCTACAATACGCTGAATGTCTTCAACCGCTACCGGGTCAACGCCTGCAAAAGGCTCATCTAATAATATGAAACTTGGGTCGGTTGCTAAAGCTCGTGCAATCTCCGTACGACGGCGCTCGCCACCCGATAATAAGTCGCCTCGGTTTTTACGAATGTGCCCTAAACCAAACTCCTCGATTAGCGACTCCATTTTATGAAGCTGTTCTTTTTTGCTCAGTTTGGTTAGCTGTAATACACTTAAGATATTGTCTTCAATACTTAATTTTCTAAATACAGAAGCTTCCTGTGCTAGATACCCGATACCATTTTGAGCACGTTTGTACATAGGGAATTGCGTAATCTCGGTATTATCTAAAAATATATGTCCGCCGTTAGGTTTTATAAGACCTACAATCATATAGAACGACGTTGTTTTACCGGCACCGTTAGGTCCTAATAATCCAACAATTTCCCCTTGATGCACTTCAAGAGAAACGTCTTTAACTACTTTTCGTCCGTTGTAGGACTTCATTAAATTTTCGGCTTTTAAAATCATATGTTTAACTCACAAGGTGAGAATTTAATGTTCAGATTTATCTGAACTTATAATTGCTTTTCAAGTTAAAACGCTAAAAATAGAAAAATACTATAAATACGTTCTTTTAATTTACTAACTGTTGTTATTCTTTTGAGGCGTCTTGTGCTTCTAAGGCATCCCAAAATTCATAGGCACGACGCAAATGCGGGATAACAATGGTACCACCAACCAGAGTGGCAATACTTAAAGCTTCAACCACTTCTGCTTTAGTTAAACCTTCTTTGTAGCTGGTTTCTAAATGGTATTTTACACAGTCGTCGCAACGTAATACCGCCGATGCTACAAGACCTAATAACTCTTTGGTTTTTACATCTAAAGCACCTTCCGCGTAAGCGTTGGTATCTAAATTGAAAATTCGCTTAATAACTTTATTGTTATCAGATAGAATTTTGTCGTTCATTTTAGAACGGTATGCATTAAATTCAGAAACGATATCAGACATGTTTTTTATATAAAAGTTAATTATACTTAATATTTTTACTTTTTACGATTCAACTGCCACCCTGAGCTCCGCCTGTACTGAGCATAGACGAAGTATCGAAGGGTTATTTTCTCACCGCTTGTGTTGCAGCTTTCTGGTTTCTTACAACCATTTTAGAGATGTAAATACTCGCCTGGTATAGAATTAGAATCGGAATGGCGACAATAACCTGGCTCGCAATATCAGGAGGTGTAATAACAGCCGATAAAATCAAAACGATAACCAGGGCAAACTTTCTGTATTTCTTTAATATTTCAGGAGTTACTAAACCTATTTTAGTTAAAAAGTAAATAACTATAGGTAACTCGAAAATTAAACCGGAGGCCAGTACAGACGATCGTACTAAGCCTATGTAAGAGCTAATGTCAATTTGATTTTCAACAACGTCAGAAATGCTGTAATTCGCCAGGAAATTAATAGATAATGGGGTAATAATATAATAGCCAAAAAGCGCTCCTGAAAAGAATAGTAACGAGCAGATGATGATAAATCCACGGGAATGTTTACGTTCATTTTCATGCAATCCTGGGCTAACAAATTTCCAAAGCTGATAAATAGTATAAGGAAATGAGATGATGAAACCGGCCAGAATAGCCGTCCAGATATCGGCAGAAAACTGCCCCGCCATGGTTCTACTTTGAATCATCATCGGGATTTCGTCGTTACAGAACGTAGTCTCAACACCAATAAGGCGTCCCATATTACATAGGAATTCGTAAGTCGGGAAATTCATGCGAATAGGTGCAAAAATAATATCCTCGAAAATAAAACGACTAAATGTAAAGGCTAAAACCGCAACAATCATAATACCGGCACAGATACGAATAAGGTGCCAGCGTAAATCTTCAAGATGGTCTAAAAAAGACATCTCATTTATATTCTTTTTTTCTTTTTTAGCCATTATATGATGCCTTCTTTTATTAAATCGTGAATGTGAACCACACCAGCGTAGTTGCCGTTGTCTTCAACCAGAATCTGAGAAATTTCATTGGCTTCCATAATTTCTAAAGCATCAATGGCCATGGCACTGGCTTCAATACGTTTTGGGTTGGTACCCATAATATCTTTGGCAGTCAGGTTGGCGAAACTATCAACTTTGGTAAGCATGCGACGTAAATCTCCATCGGTAATAATGCCGATAATTTTATCATTTTCAACTACAGCTGTTACTCCAAGCATTTTTTCTGTGATTTCAATAATCACATCTTTTATATTTGTAGAGGCTTCAACCTTTGGTTTTTTGTTAACCGATGAAATATCCTGAACACGTAAATACAGTTTTTTACCTAAAGCACCGCCTGGGTGAAATTTAGCAAAATCGTTACTGGTGAATCCGCGTAATTCCAGCAAACAAACCGTTAAAGCATCGCCAATAACCAATTGAGCAGTGGTACTTGTGGTAGGGGCTAAATTGTTCGGACAAACTTCTTTATCTACATAGGCGTTTAAAACGTAATCGGCATGTTGCCCAAGAAATGAATCTTTATTACCAGTAATGGCAATCATTTTATTGTTTACACGCTTAATAAGTGGTACAAGTACTTTTATTTCAGGTGTGTTTCCACTTTTAGAAATACAGATTACCACATCGTCTTTTAAGATTAAGCCAAGATCGCCGTGAATGGCATCGGCAGCATGCATAAATACAGCAGGTGTACCAGTGGAATTTAACGACGCAACTATTTTACTGGCAATAATGGCGCTTTTTCCAATACCTGTGATAATAACACGACCTTTAGAATGGTATATGAGCTCTACAGCTTCGGCAAAATCAGAATCGACAAGATTCGATAAATTTAAAATAGCTTGACTTTCGGCTTCAATAGTTTCTTTAGCTATTTTAATAATTGAATGTTTGTTATTCAAAATTTATGAAATTTTTTAGTTGATGCTTTTGAAGAAATTCTTAACTTTAAATGTAAATAGAATTTAATTTTATAGTAATTTCGATTTTTTTTTACAAAGCTAACGAAAAAAATACGAGGGTTTTCTTAATGCACTATTAAAAAGTCAATTCAAATTTGAGTTTGACGGGGCATGATATAATTAATTAAAATAAATTTTAAAGTTTTCTGATTGATGGAAAAGAGTGACTTGCATTCTGCACTAAAAAAATATTTTGGGTTTAGTAAATTCAAGGGACTTCAGGAAGATGTTGTAGAAAGTATATTATCGGGCAACAATACATTTGTTATAATGCCAACGGGGGGCGGGAAATCGTTATGTTACCAGCTGCCCGCGTTAATGCAGGAGGGGACAGCCATTGTTGTTTCGCCCTTAATTGCATTAATGAAAAATCAGGTAGACGCCATTCGTGGCGTTTCTAATGAAGAAGGTATTGCACACGTACTGAATTCTTCATTAAATAAAACAGAAATTAAACGGGTTAAAGAGGACATTGTTAACGGGGTAACCAAGTTACTTTACGTGGCTCCGGAATCCTTAACCAAAGAAGAAAATGTTGAGTTTTTACGTTCGGTAAAAATATCGTTTATGGCCATTGATGAAGCACACTGTATTAGTGAGTGGGGGCACGATTTTAGACCGGAGTATCGAAATTTAAGACACATAATTTCTCGAATAGGAGATAATATCCCCATTATCGGGCTTACCGCTACGGCGACGCCTAAAGTACAGGAAGATATTATTAAAAACTTAGGAATTACGGGAGCAAGAACCTTTAAAGCGTCTTTTAACCGTCCTAATTTATACTATGAAGTACGTCCGAAAACCAAAAATGTTGATGCCGATATTATTCGTTTCATCAAACAAAATGCAGGGAAATCGGGTATTGTTTATTGTTTAAGCAGAAAACGAGTTGAAGAACTGGCTCAGGTACTTCAGGTAAATGGTATTAATGCGGTGCCATATCATGCGGGATTAGACGCCAAGTCGCGTTCGAGTTTTCAGGATAAATTCCTGATGGAAGAGGTTGATGTGGTGGTTGCAACCATCGCTTTTGGTATGGGTATCGATAAGCCAGACGTACGTTTTGTAATTCATCACGATATTCCTAAAAGTATAGAAAGTTACTATCAGGAAACCGGGCGTGCTGGTCGTGATGGTGGCGAAGGACACTGTTTGGCATACTATTCGTATAAAGACATTGAAAAATTGGAAAAATTCATGTCGGGTAAACCCGTTGCCGAACAGGAAATCGGACATGCCTTGTTACAGGAAGTGGTCGCTTTCGCGGAAACATCAATCTCACGTCGTAAATTCATCTTGCATTACTTCGGTGAAGAATTCGATAACGAAACCGGTGAAGGTGGGGATATGGATGATAACATCAGACACCCGAAAAAGAAACACGAAGCACAGGACGATGTGGTGGTATTGTTGGAAACCATTGCCAAAACCAATGAAAAATATAAATCTAAAGATTTGGTTCAGGTGATTACGGGTAAAGAAAATGCCTTAATTAATTCACATAAAACCAACGAGCAGCCATTCTTTGGAAAAGGGAAGGATAAGGATAAAAAGTACTGGATGGCCTTATTACGTCAGGCATTAGTTGCCGGATTGTTAAAAAAGGATATCGAGACTTACGGTGTTATAAAATTATCTCCTGCCGGTAAAGCCTTCCTTGAAACTCCGGAATCATTCATGATGACCGAAGATCACGAGTTCGATAGTTCTGTAGACGATGGTACAATCGTTTCAGCAGCAAAAGCGCAGGCTGCCGTTGCAGATGCCTTACTTATGGATATGCTTAAAGACTTGCGTAAAAAGAATGCGAAGAAATTAGGCGTACCGCCGTTTGTAATTTTTCAGGATCCGTCGTTAGAGGATATGGCTTTAAAATACCCGATAAATTTAACCGAATTAGCCAATGTTCATGGTGTAGGTGAGGGGAAAGCTAAAAAGTATGGAAAAGACTTTGTGGAATTGATAGCCAGGTATGTTGAGGAACACGACATCATTCGTCCGGATGATTTAGTGGTGAAATCTACAGGAACCAATTCAGCAAACAAATTATATATCATCCAGAATATTGATAGAAAATTGCCGCTTGACGACATTGCTTCGGCAAAAGGTCTTCAAATGGATGAGTTTATTAAAGAAATGGAAGCCATTGTATATTCGGGTACGAAACTAAATATCGACTACTGGATTGATGATATTTTAGATGAAGACCAGCAGGAAGAACTGCACGATTATTTTATGGATTCAACAACCGATAATATAGCCACGGCTATTGAAGAGTTTGATGGCGATTACGATGATGAGGAATTACGTTTATACCGTATAAAATTCATCAGCGAAGTAGCCAATTAATTGTCATTCTTTTTATTGAACCATTTTGTTTTTAAGTTTCAGAGTTAAAAGGTGTTCCTTAGTGTGCGTCCTGATGATTCTGAAACTTATTTGTTTATGGACATTATTATGAGGAATACTTCAGTTATTATATACTAAATCAGAGCTATGGTTAAAGCATGGATGTAGTATGGATATAGTATGAAATATACGTTTTCTTGGTAGTACACTTTTACAAAAGCATAATATTGAGACCTCTTAATTGTCAAATGATAATTAATTAAGTACCTTTGCACTTTCTTAAAAATTAGAACCATGCAAGACGGATTATACGCAAAATTCAATACAACAAAAGGAGAAATTCTTGTGGCTTTAGAATACAAAAAAACACCTGGAACAGTAGGTAACTTTGTGGCTTTAGCAGAAGGAAATTTAGAGAATAAAGTAAAACCTCAGGGAACACCTTACTACAACGGATTAAAATTCCATAGAGTTATTCCTGATTTTATGATTCAGGGAGGTTGTCCTCAAGGTACAGGTTCTGGAAATCCAGGTTACCAGTTTGACGATGAGTTTCACCCGGAATTAAAGCATGATGGCCCAGGAGTTTTATCTATGGCAAATGCAGGTCCAGGAACAAACGGAAGTCAGTTCTTCATTACTCACGTTGAAACACCTTGGTTAGATAACAACCATACAGTTTTTGGTAAAGTGGTAGAAGGACAAGATGTTGTTGATGCTATTGCTCAAGGTGATGTTATCGAGTCTTTAGAGATTGTTAGAGTTGGTGCTGAAGCTGAAGCTTATAATGCTGTTGAGGCGTTTAGAACATTTGAAGGTTCAAGAGAGAAGCGTTTAGCTGAAGAGAAAGCAGCTATCGAAGCAGAATTAGATAAATTAGCTACAGGTTTCGAGAAAACCGAAAGTGGTTTACGTTACCAGATCATCCAAAAAGGAAGTGGAGCAAAAGCTACAAAAGGTAAAAATGTTTCTGTTCACTACAAAGGACAGTTAGCAGACGGTACCGTTTTCGATTCATCTTACAAACGTAATCAACCAATCGATTTTCCTGTTGGAATGGGACAAGTAATCTCTGGTTGGGATGAAGGAATTCAATTATTAAGCGTTGGCGATAAAGCGCGTTTTGTTATTCCTAGTCACTTAGGTTACGGAAGTCGCGGTGCAGGTGGTGTAATTCCTCCTAATGCTACTTTAATTTTCGATGTAGAATTAATGAACGTAAAATAAGAGAGTCCTCTTTTTATAATATGTTAAAGCACTTCATTTTTGAAGTGCTTTTTTTATATTTACTCAATTCGAGATACTTTCCAATCTCGAAGGGAACCTTATTTTATATCTTTAGAATGATACGACCTATTCATTATACCGATGCGCAGCAATTGTTGAATATTTATAACTATTATGTTATTAATACCGATGTAACTTTCGATTTGGAACCAACACCATTAAAAGTATTTCAAGAGAAAATTCACAGTATCAGTAAAGATTTTCCGTTTATTGTTTACGAAGAAAATAATGAAATTTTAGGTTATGCTTATGCTGGAAAATTCAGAGAACGTCCAGCTTATAATCATACTTTAGAATCTACAGTCTATGTTAAGAGCTCAGCTCATGGAAAACAAATAGGGTCTAAGCTCTATGCTGAATTAATTGCTCAATTAAAACAAACCAATTGCCGTGTTGTTTTAGGTGTTTTAACACTTCCCAATGACGCAAGTGTGAAACTGCATGAAAAATTCGGATTCGAGCTCGTGGGGCATTTGAAAGAAGTTGGTTTTAAATTCAATACTTGGTTAGATGTTGGTATTTTTGAGTTGAAACTGGCTTAACGCTTCCATTTAATGTTACAGCCAATACTTGGTTTTTGAGTCTTTGTGTTTTCGATGCCCTCAATTAAACAATCTAAAGCATGTGCTAAATCAGCTCCTGTAACAGGAAGTCCGTTGCCTGGTCTAGAATCATCTAATTGTCCGCGATAGGTTAGTTTTAAATCCTTGTTAAAAACATACAAATCTGGTGTGCAGGCGGCATCATAAGCTTTGGCAACTTCCTGTGTTTCATCATATAAATATGGAAACGGATAATTTTCAGCTTCAGCGTGTATTTTCATTTTATCCGGGCCATCCTGTGGGTAGTTAACAACATCGTTACTTGAAATAGCTATAAAATTAATTCCTTTTTTCGCGTAAGCGTTAGCCATATTAACCAAAGTGCTGTTAACATGAATAACAAATGGACAGTGGTTGCAAATAAACATGATAACTGTTCCTTTTTCTCCTTTGGCGTTTTCTAAACTTACCATTTTGTTACTAACCGTGTCATGAAGTGAGAAAAGTGGCGCTTTGGTGCCTAATGGAATCATGTTTGAAGGTGTGTTTGCCATAGCTTTAGTTTTATTCAAAGTTCGTAATTATTTATATTTTTGAGAAATGGAACAAAAAATAACTTTCGAAGATTTCTCGAAAATAGATTTACGTGTCGGGACGATTATTGAAGTAAACGACTTTCCGAAAGCCCGAAAACCTGCTTATCAATTAACTATTGATTTTGGAGATTTGGGAATTAAAAAGACCTCGGCGCAGATAACGACACTTTACCAAAAGGAAGATTTATTGAACAAACAAATTGTTGCTGTTGTAAATTTTCCGAAGAAGCAAATTGCTAATTTTATGAGTGAGTGCTTAGTTTTGGGGGCTGTAAGTGGTAAAGATGTTATATTACTTAATCCTGAAAAAAAGGTTAAGAATGGTAGCGTAGTGAGCTAAAAACAAAAAAACCGTTAAATGCTTAACGGTTTTATGTTTATTTTAAACAGGATATCTTAAATATCGTCGAAATCAATATCTGTAAAACTATCTGTAGATTGGTGTAATTCACCATTTTCACTGGCTACTGTATCGTACTCTTTTTTGAAGTCTTTTTGGTGACGCTCACTAATCACTTCGTCGCCTCTTTCATTTACTATGAAATCGGTCATTTCATTTAAAATTTCTTTAAACTCGGCAAAATCCTCTTTGTAAATATAGATTTTATGTTTCTTATAGTGGAATGACCCGTCGTCGTTGGTAAACTTTTTACTTTCTGTAATGGTTAAGTAATAATCGTCTGCTTTTGTCGATCTCACATCAAAAAAATATGTACGTCTTCCTGCTCTTAATACCTTAGAAAAAATCTCCTCTTTCTCCATCATGTCATTATTGCTCATAGTTGTTAATAGAAATTATTTAAATATTCTTTCAGTACCAAAAATCTAAAAAAAAGTGTTATTAACCAACATTTTATAAGATTTCTTTTTAAAATCTCAATATTTGTTGCATTTTCCTAAAAGAAAACCAGGCTATGTTGTTGATTGTTAATAATTTAATTTTTTAAGCAGAAGTGGTTTCGCTTAACTGTTTCAAATAAAGGTGTTTGTAATAACCGTCTTCGTTGATAAGCGTTTCATGAGTACCTTGCTGAACAATTTTACCGTCGTCTAAAACAATAATCTTATCGGCGTTTTTAGCTGAAGATACACGATGACTGACAATCACAGATGTTTTGTCTTTCGTAATTTTATTAAGTGTTTTTAGGATTTTCTCTTCGGTTTCGGTATCTACAGCAGACAAACAGTCGTCGAATAACAGGATTTTAGGCGATTTTATAATGGCACGTGCAATAGAAACACGTTGTTTTTGTCCTCCCGAAAGTGTAATGCCACGTTCTCCTAAAACGGTATCGTAACCGTTGTTGAATTTTACAATATTTTTATGTACCTGCGCATTTTTTGCAGCTTCAATTACCTCTTCGTCAGTGGCGTTTTCTTTACCGAACTTAATGTTGTTTTTTATAGTATCTGAAAACAGGAAGGCATCCTGAGGGACATAACCAATGCTGTCTCTTAAATCGGTTAAGTTATGTTTTTCAATAGAACGTTTATTGATGGTTATTTCTCCCGAATTAATATCGTAAAGCCTTCCAATAAGATCAAGAATGGTCGATTTACCAGAGCCTGTTTTACCGAGGATGGCTAAAGTTTCTCCGTTTTTAATGTCGAAGCTTACACCTTTTAAGGCCTGAATATTGGTGTCATCGTAAGTGAAAGTAACATCTTTAAAAACGATATCACCGGTAATTTCTGTATGGTTTTCAACATTGTTTTGTATTTCAGGCTCAATTTTTAAAAACTCGTTGATCCGTTTTTGAGAAGCCTCAGCTTGCTGGACAATTGAGGTCACCCAACCTACAGTAGCTACTGGCCAGGTAAGCATGTTGACGTATATAATGAATTCGGCAATAGTCCCCAAACTTTCTATTTGTCCGTTTATATATTGCATGCCACCAATGTAAATTACCAAAAGGTTACTGGTACCAATAAGTAGAATCATCATCGGAAAAAACCAGGCTTCAACTTTAGCTAAATTCACCTGTTTGTTTTTACTTTCTTCGGCTAAAACTTCAAAGTTTTTAGAGGTTTGCGGTTCTATACCGTAGGCTTTTATTACCGAAATACCACTGAATGATTCCTGTGTATATGTTGATAATTTCGATAAATATTGCTGTACAATCGTACTTCGGTTATGAATCTCTTTACTTAATTTGTAAATAGCTACAGATAAAACAGGTAATGGGATTACAGTATACATAGTTAGCAGCGGAGCCTCATTATACATGTAAATGATGGCGATGATGAATAGCGTAATAGTATTTATACTATACATAATGGCCGGCCCTGCATACATACGTACACGACCCACATCTTCACTAATACGATTCATTAAATCGCCAGTTCTGTTTTTCTTGTAAAAGTTAAGAGAAAGTTTTTGGTATTGGGCATACACTTCGTTTTTTAAATCGTACTCAATATAGCGGGAAATGTTAATGATATATTGACGCATGAAAAACGTTAAAATAGCCCCAATAATAGCAGCTCCTACAATGTAAAGGATGATTTCAATAAGTTCACTTTTTATTGTTTGTTCTGTAATTTTACCATCTAGATAATTTTCTACAACAACAAATATTTTGCGAACATAACGAGGAGTATAAAGTAAAAAAATACGCGCAATAATGGTGATTAAAATCCCCAGAATTAACTTCGTTTTATATTTTAAAAAGTATTTATTTAAGTGTTGTAATTCTTTCATTGAAATAGATAATCTGCTATGAAGATGTATTTTATATACTAACAGGCAAATATACACCATTCAAACAACAAAAGCAGAATGAAGCTGTAAGCCTTTTGTTAAATATAGTTTAAAGTTCCTATAGAAAAGGGCGCTATAATTTTGGGTTAAGCTTAAAATGAAGAAATAACCAAAAACATGAAGTAAATGTTTGAAAATAGTATTATTTTTGCAGCCTGAAACCAAATGAGTTTTTAGGTTAAAATAAATTTAAGTTCCTTGTAATTATGTTAAACAGAAGACATATACGTGTAAAAGTAATGCAAACCCTTTATGCTTATAAAGGAGGAGAAAGTGACGATTTTAGTAAAGATCAAAAGTTTTTACTGTTTAGCATAGACAATATGTACAATTTGTACTTATTGAGTATTTCCCTACTTTTGGAGGTGCAAAAACGCGCTGAAAGCGACTTAGTAAAAAAGCAAAACAAAATTTTAGCAACTAAAGAGGATAAAGATCCAAACCGTAAGTTTGTTAATAATGAGGTACTGAATCTGCTTCAGGAGAATTATCAGTTAAAAAATCAGTTAGAAGTTCATAACATTAATAACTGGCAGTTAGACGACGAGTATGTAGAGGTTATCTTTAAAGCCATTACATCGAGTGAATTGTATGAAGAATACATGAAAACGCGTGTGTCTGACTTTAAAGAAGATAAAGAATTTATCGTTGATGTATTTAAAGATATTATAGCCCCTAACGAAAAGCTTTACGAATATCTGGAAGATAAAAACCTAACCTGGTTAGACGATCTTCCAACGGTTAACACGACTATTTTAAAGTTATTGCGTAAGGTGAAGCCATCGTCTTCAGAGACACATTTTACACCAAAACTTTACAAAGATTTAGACGATAAGCAGTTTGCTATCGATTTATTCAAAAAGACCTTATTAAACCGTACAGCGGTTAATAAGGAAATCGATGAAAAAACTCAAAATTGGGATTCCGACCGTATTGCGAATATTGACTATGTGTTACTTCAAATGGCCATTAGCGAGATTAAGCATTTCCCGTCTATTCCGGTAAAAGTTACCATCAATGAATATTTAGAAATCGCGAAAGAATACTCGACGCCTAAGAGTAGCATTTTTATTAATGGTATTTTAGATAAACTTGTAAAAGAGTATGAAGATGCCGGAACCCTTAATAAAGTAGGGCGCGGCTTGATGTAGAAGACTTTAATAAAGTCAGAATAGAAATAAAAAATCATTTTTAAGTAAAATAGTGTTAACGCTTAAACAAAAGTTTTTAAACGGGTAAATAATTTCTATTTTTACATCATTAATACTAAATAAATTTTACAATGAAGAAATTAATATTAGGATTAAGTGCATTAAGCTTAATAGCATTTACATCTTGCAAAGAAAACGCTGCTCAAAAAATAGAAGAGGCTAATGTAATTGCTGCGGCTGAAAGAGATGCAGTAGCGTCAAAATTCCCAAAAATTGAGTTTAACGAAACAGAGCACGATTTTGGTGAAATTGAAAAAGGAACGCCGGTTGAAACAACTTTTACATATAAGAACGTTGGTGAGGCTCCTTTAGTTATTACAGATATCAAAAGTTCTTGCGGATGTACTGTGCCAAAAGACTGGAGTAGAGAACCTTTAGCTCCGGGTGAAACAGCTGAGTTTTCAGTGAAGTTTAATGGTAGTGGTGCTAATAAAATTTCAAAAACTATTACTGTAACAGCAAATACAGAAAAAGGTTCGGAGATTGTAAAAATCACGGCCTTCGTAAAACCTGACGCTGCTCAGTAATTAAAAAGTAACCAAGCTGTTCAGGCAGCAATTTAAATACATAAAATAATGGGAGAAGGAATCGGTCAGTTTTTACCGTTTTTACTAATGTTTGCGGTGGTATATTTCTTTATGATTGCACCACAAATGAAAAAGGCTAAGAAAGAGAAAAAATTCGCTTCAGAATTAAAAAAGGGCGACAAAGTAATTACCAAAAGCGGTATGCACGGTAAAATTTTAGAACTTAACGATAAGGACGGAAGTTGCGTTATTGAAACGTTGTCTGGTAAAGTTAAGTTTGAACTTTCAGCTATTTCAATGGAATTAAGTGCAAAACTAAATCCTGTAGAAACTAAAAAGTAATTCGTTACTCAATTAATATAAAAAAGGCTTTCCAACAGGAAGGCCTTTTTTATTTGTCAAAATCAGGTCTGGGGTAGGGTAAATTTTACTTAGGTGTCTTGCTTACAGAAAACTTAAGGTAAGTGTCTAACAAACCCCTAAATCTATGAAAGCCGTTTCTGTACTATTTTTTTAATGGTTATCAACTTAATTTGTTTTTATAATTTTATAAATGATGATGGATATCAAGCCGACTATACTGTTGTAGCTTCATCTTTCGATAAATTTTTTTATCAGGTTTTAAAGAAGAAGAAATTACCCGGTTTAGCTAATAAAAGCAAATCTTAAGTTTGTAAATTCAACGTGTTTAATCCGTCAAATAGTGTTAAAATGGTCGTACATTAAATTTTTTTTAAATTTTTTTTCCTTTCGTTTTATCTGGATTTTTCAAGGGCTGTTTTTCTGTTCTAAATCTATTTTACATAATCTTTGTTAAGTATTATGGTTACACGTTTTAGAGGGTATTCTTATTTGTAAGAAATCATTCGAAAAGCACGCGAAATATCGACCCCAAATTAACAGCTGTTAACAACATCTTAGCCTTGTCTTAACGTCTTCGATTTGCGTAAAGCCTTGTGTTTTCGTACATTTGCAGTATGGAAAAAGGGATTCATGAAATACAAAACAACAGAATTTTTAATTTTAACTTTCTAGTTTTTAGAAACCAGTCCGATAAATTTATTCCTCCTAGCACTTCCAATTAAGTATTCTATTTGTAAGACATTTTTGTCTTACCCGAACACGTTATCGCCTTTGGATATTTAAGTTTTTTAAGTATCTGCAGCTTTAATTAATTCTAACATGATTATTGCGCGTCTGAGCATCAGGTGTGCTAAAAACATATATCTGTTAATGACTATTAAAACTTTTGATGCCTTTTCGAGGCTGTCAATTATTGATATCAATCGAATAACTAATTTTTTGTACCGTTATTCAGGAGAATTCAGAGATACAAAAAGTGCTATAAAGAAATCTATTCTGTATGCCGCCAAAGAAATTCCCGGGTTGGGAGGTTATGTATTTGTTGTAGAACAGCATAACGAGATTATTGGTGCAACGGTAGTAAACCGTACGGGTATGAACGAGTATATTCCCGAGAATATTCTGGTTTATATTGCCGTAAAGGAAGAGTATAGAGATCAAGGTATTGGAAGCGAATTAATTAAGTATACAAAAACGTATTGCGATGGCGATATTTCAATTCATGTAAATAAAGATAATCCGGTAATTAAATTATTCGAAAAACAAGGGTTTAAACCCCGAAATATCGAAATGCGACTGGTTAAAGACTAGGTTTTATTAATTACAAACAAACAACGACAGATGAAAATTTTATATATCAAAAGAGAAACGAAATACGAAAAGCGCCATACAGTTAAAATGGGTGAGTTAACCACTAAGGTCACTTACATCAAAAAATACTTATTAGGCCTGCCTATTGCAACGCTTCACAAATATCGTGAGACTTATTACGGTGAAGTTAAAGATTGTAACGACTGCATGCTTTTTGTTTAACATTCAATCATAACATATTAAATATAAATAACTAATGGCTTTAAGTAGTTGCTGTAATTGGCTTCTACCGAAGCGTTATGTCTAATCACTAAACAAAAAATAAGTAAACAAACAACACATGAAAGTACTAGTAATTGGAGCAGGTAACATGGGATTAACCTATGCAGAAGGGATGTCTAAATCCAAACTGTTAAAAAAGAAAAACATTATGGTTTTAGATAAGTCTGAAGAGAAGCTGGAAGAGCTTCACCAAATTTCACACTTTGATGCCTTTAGCGAACTTAAAGATTGTGTGCCACAGGCCGATATTATCTTTATCGCTGTAAAACCATACCATGCCGAAGGCGTATTTAAAGCCATTAAACCGCTTGTAAATTCGCAGCAAATACTTGTTTCCATTATGGCAGGTGTGACGATCGCATCTATACAAGAGATTACAGGCTTAACAAAAATTGTTAGAGCCATGCCAAATTTACCGGCACAAATAGGTAAAGGATTAACATCGTATGTTATTTCTCCAGACGTTTCAAGAATTGAAATGTTAACCGTAGAGAGTTTATTAGATACCACCGGAAAATCCATTCAAGTAAGCAACGAGCAATTTATAGATGCTTCTACAGGTATTTCGGGTAGTGGTCCGGCTTACGTTTTCTACTTTATGCAAAGTATGATGGAAGCCGCGCTTCAAATGGGCTTTTCGAAAGAAGATTCTACCATTTTGGTAAGACAAACCTTTACAGGAGCTGTCGAGCTGTTCAATCAATCCAACTTATCACCTAATTCATGGATGGAACGCGTAGCTTCAAAAGGAGGAACAACACGAGCAGCATTAGACTCGATGGAAGACAATAATGTAAACGAATTAATTAAAGATGCGGCATTTGCTGCTTTTAACAGGGCAGTAGAATTAGGTAAAGAATATTAAAATGTACAAAGAAAAAATAGTAATAAAGGTCGGGACAAACGTCATGACCAACAGAGATAATAAAATTGTTAGACCTGTACTTAAAGAGTTGGTGAGACAAATCGCCGAGCTTTACGAACGCGATATTATGACCATTCTGGTATCCTCAGGATCGGTAATCGCAGGTAAAGAAGTACTGGGGAAATCACAAATAGAAAACAAAACACAAAAACGTCAGGTGTATTCGGCTATCGGTCAACCGCGAATGATGCGTTTGTATTATAATATTTTCCACGATTATGGAATGAAATGTGCCCAGGTATTACCAACTAAGAGGGATTTTAGCCCGGGTGTACATCGCCAGAATATGATTAATTGTGTGGAAGGGTTACTGTCTGAAGGTGTAATCCCTATTGCGAATGAGGATGATGCTGTTTCGGTAACCATGTCGATGTTTTCCGATAATGATGAGCTGGCCAGCTTAATTGCTCAGTTAGTGAATGCTGATAAGTTAATTATCCTAACCGATATTGACGGATTATATACCGGTCACCCCGATCTGGAGAGTAGTAATTTAATAGAAAACGTTAATCCAGACGAAAATTTAGAGAAATATATAAAAGACAGCAATAAAAGTGAAGGAGAAGGCCGTGGTGGTATGGGGTCGAAATTAGATTACGCCCAGCAAGCCGCCTCGAAAAATATCCCAACTTATATTGCCAATGGTAAAAATAATAATACCATTATTGATATTATAGAAGGCAACTTTGTGGGAACCAAAGTATCTCTATAAACAAAACAAAAACAGACAGATGAAATTATTATCAGAAGATAAAAAGAATGATGTATTAGTAAGTATGGTTAAGCTTATTAGAGCCAATGCCCATACTATACTGGAAGCGAATAAAAAAGATATAGAAGCCTTTAATAAGGAAGATCAGGCCATGTACGACCGTTTAATTTTAAATGAAAAGAAAATTGACGGCATGATTCAGGCTATTGAAGAAGTGCATGTACAAGCGGATCCGGTAGGGAAGGTTATTGAAAGTAAAACATTAGACAGTGGTTTAGAAATCATTAATAAAACAGCACCTTTCGGAACGATTATGATTATTTACGAATCGCGTCCTGATGTGACTGTTGAAGCTACTGTTTTGGCATTTAAAGCCAATAACAAAATTTTACTGAAAGGAGGTAAAGAGGCCATCAACAGTAACAAAGCCATTGTTGAACTCTGGCATCAGGCCTTAGCTGAAAATGATCTAAACACGGGATATATTCAGTTATTGACTATGAATCGAGAGGAAACACAAGAGTTCTTAAAGAACCCTAGTGAGCCTTTAGATTTAATTGTGCCTCGTGGAGGTGAGCGCTTAATTAAGTTCGTTAAAGATCATGCCAAATGTGCCGTCTTAGTGAGTGGACGTGGGAATAATTTCCTTTATGTCGATACCGAAAGTGACTGGCAACAGGTCATTAAAGTGATTTTAAATGCCAAGACCCATAAAATATCGGCCTGTAATGCTTTAGATAAAATAGTGGTGAATAAAAATATCGCTGATTATGAAGCTAAACTAAAGGATTTAAACGCTGTATTGAAGTCTAACGGAGTTTCGGTTTTAGTTGATGAAAATGCTCATAATGTTTTAGCTGAAAATACCTTAATTGAAAATGAATCAGTTTGGTATGAAGAGTTTTTAGAGATGAAATGTCTTGTAGGAACGGTAGCTTCACTTGAAGAAGCCATCAATCAAATTAATACCTATTCAGGAGGGCACTCTGCGACCATTATGACTACAAATACCACTACGGCACAACAGTTTATGGAACAGGTAGATTGTGCAGCAGTGTACCATAATGCCTCCACTCGTTTTACCGATGGCGGTCAATTAGGAGCAGGAGCAGAACTAGCTATCAGTACCGATAAATTACATCACCGTGGTCCATTAGGACTTAAAGAACTGGTGACCAATAAATATTATGTATATGGCGATGGCCATGTAAGAGTGTAATCAGGACTTAACGATATTTATCGTTGAGACCGATACCCTGCAAAACCATAGGGATAATTTTTTCTAAACGCGACAGTTTAGTCATTTCCCGTTTTGCAGTACTAATGTATTCACAATATTCGCGTTGTTTGTATGTGGTAAGTGAAGCGAAGCCGGCTTTAAAGTCGGTATTATTACTTATCAAATCTTTTAATTCCATAGGCATGCTAAGTTCTTTAGCGTGCCTTTTTGGTTTTAGTTCTTTCCCTAGTTTCTGATTTTCTATGGCTTCTTTTATATAGCTTAACACAAGGTTTTTATTGATGTCGTTTTTTGATTCAAACCTTAATTGCCGTAATGCTTTGGTTTTATCTTCCTGAGCATTCACTAAAACATGATGTTTGTCTTTTAAGAATACGCCGTTAAAAAACCAGATGCCAAAATGGTTTTTGAAGGCGCCCAGTCCAATTACATTTTTTCCGTTTAAGGTGTAAACAGGTGAATTCCATTTTATAGTTTCTTCCAGTTCTGTTGAAGTGATAATATTGTGAAGTAGTTGTAATTCCTGTTGAAAATGTGTATGACGTTCTATGTATTCTTCTACCGAAGTAATTTTATTCATAATAATTGTTTAGTTGAAATCCAACGTTTTTAAAATACGTTCCTTATCATCAAATACCGAAGCATCTGCTTTTTTTATTAAGCGTTCTTTATCGGTAAAATAATATTTGTATTTGGCTTTTACTAACTTTATATGGTGTTCAGAAAAATTGCTTCCACTAATATCAACACCCATTTTAATAGGGATGGGGGACTTGAGTACCGAAACGTGGTACTCGTAGCTCATATCCAGACGTTGCACACCACCCAAAGCAATCCGGTATTTATCCACTTCCAATAGCGCCGGAAGAATATCGACTTCACCTTCTTTAAACTCAATCTCTACATCAAAGGTTTTTACAGGATTTTTCTGTTTAGGTTTAAAACTTATGGCTTTAGCCACATCGTTAAATGCCGGGTCGTTTACCACCATTATATTTCGGGCTTTTAGAGCGGCAACTCCGCGTAAAGTAGGAAGTTTAAAGTCTAAATTTTCATTTAAAAGGACATTGCCTTTTATTCTGAAATCGGCTTTGCCCTCAAATGATTTAATGGCCGGGAATAGCGTATCCATCACCGGAACGACATCGTTAATCTGATTCATATCAATCTGACTAATATAAAATCTGAAGTCTAAACTCGCCTCGGTATTACTTTGTGGATTGTATTTCATGTAGGCATCCATATTGGCTGAAAGGGTCGTAAGTTTGATACTATTCATATTTACAACGCCATCTTTCACGGTCATTTCCCCCTGAATATCATTCATATTAATAAAACCCATTCTGAAGGCTTTTACATAGGTCGAAAATTTAAAATCACACTGTTTAGGTATTCTAAAAATACGTTTACCCGTTGCACTGGCTGCTTTTACAGAGTCTATTACAACTTCATTTTTAGCTGTTACAATTTCTCCTGTTTCAGGTGGTGCTAAGGCCAGCATAAGTTGGTTAGCGTCGGTAAAGTTCGATTCTACCTTTAAATTTGCTGTTACCAATTCGCCATTTTGAAAACCTCTGGCGTGTTTTAATTCCCCCGTAAGGGTCATATCAGTATCTCCAAAATTAATTTTTGTGCGGTTTAGGGTGATATCATCATTTACAAAAGCAATACCTGATTGCGATGTTTTTAAGTTATAAACGTACTCTGGTGCATGGGCATAAATACTTTTAAACGATAGATTGCCTGAAGGTTCCCATAAATTAGAAGGTGTTTTGGTAACCTTCAATTGGGTTTGTGCACCCATAATGGTTACAAAGGCTGTTTTTTGTGATAAGGTTAAACTGTCGGTTGCAATTTCTGAGGTCATGTGTGCTGAATGCTTATCCGATTTCGGAATGAATTCAGCATTCATTTTAAGGGTTTTAATATAGCTGTAAATGGAATCGGTGGCTTGCATTTCAAAATTCTGAAATTTAATATCGGCTTTAAACTGCGGTAAAGTAGTAGGTTTGTCATCGGCTTTAAAATCGATGTTGACTTGTTTCATACTGGTGTCTAACCATTGTTTATACTTTGCTACAGTATTGTTAATTGTCAATGTAGACTTGAGTAGTTTGGCGGCATCTTCACCCTTATGAATTTTAAAATTGATATGATCTGAACTAATCAATGCGGAATCTTTTTGAGAGCTCAGTTGTAAATCGTTAACTTCAAGAAGGGCATCTAAATTTACTTTACTAAAATGAAAATCTTCCAAATCGGCACTATTGAATTCTGCCATAAGATCTGAATGAATTGTTCCATTTAGTTTTATTGAAGGGTGCACCGGAAAATTATTGGTAATGGTATTAAAATCAATATCGGCAATAGATTGTAAATTAACAATAGGCTGCTTGGTAAGTTGCTTAATATCTCCCGAAACATCAACATTTATGCCTGTTCCCAGAATGTTGAAGGTTTTAATTTCTGAAAATGATTCCTCGGGGCTGTTTAAATTGATGTATGTATGAATATCGGCATTCATGTCTTCAATTTCGCCATTAAATTTTTTGTAGGCAATAGAGCCATTATCGAGTTTAAAGTAACTGTTAACCACCGGAAAGCTGTCTTTGCTGTAAATGCCTTCGGTATGTGTTTTTAAATCCACAGATCCTTTAGCTTTTAAGCCTTCCTGACTTAAAAAACGAGGAGGTATGGTATTCGCTATATTTTTAAGTGATTTGGTAGAGAGTTCGCTGTCTATATTCACTTTTATTTTTTTGTGATGCGGAAAAAACTTGACGTAACCCTTGTTTTCAAAATGAACATCGTTAATGGCTACATCGCTGTTTTTAATAGTAAGCAGGGTATCTGCAAAGGTAAGTTCAAGATTAGATGTTACCGAAACATGATCCAAATTGTAAGGACGTTTTCCTGTTTTTAACAGACTAATCCTGTCACTGTTTTTTTCAATATTTAGTTTTATGCTCGTATTCGTGGTTTTCGATTTAATGAATAAGTTGAGGTTTTCAACCGCGTAATTCAGTTTCGACAGACCATCTACGGCATGAGCTTCAGCGTTAGTTATAATGATTTTTGGAATATATATTTCTGAAGCTTTAATTGTTTTTTTCTCTTTTGAAGCACTGGTTGTGTCTGGTGAAATTTTTGCTAGATTGTTCCAGTTCGAGTTTCCTAAGGAATCGACATAAAAGAAAAGTTTCGGACTGTTAAGTTCGATGCTGTGTACGGCTTCTTTGCTTTTTTTGATCAACCCAAAGACACTTAGGTTTACTTTGGCTTTTTTAAAACTGATTAAGGTGTCCTGTTTGTAAAAGTCCTTGTTGGGCAACAGTGCGCCATTGGTAAGTTGCAACGAGAATTTTGGGAAACTGGAAAAATAGGTGAGTTCGATACGCTCGCAATCTACCTTACCCAATAAATCCTGATTAAGAAGTTCAAGGGCTTTTGGAGTAACTTTTTCAGGAGTGACAATTACATTAAGCACAATGGCAATAACAAGGAAAACCAATAAAACAATACTTAATAGTGCTATAGAAATGCGTTTAATCCATTTTTTCATGTTAGAATCTATTAGTTGATTACCAGTTATTAAGGACTAATAAATTTAAGAAATATTACTGAGGAAGTCGATTAATCACACAAGTTTGTTAATATGAATATTAATAAAAAAAAGCACACCTTAGGAGAGGCATGCTTCTAATACAATTGTGTATTTGTTTAATAATTATTGCATTTTATAGACGGTTTGTCCTTCTTTAATAGATTCTAAAACTTGAATGGTGTTAATTTCTAAAGGATCTATTTTTAGAGGATTTTTATCCAGAATTACAAAATCGGCAAGCTTGCCTTCTGTAATGGTTCCTTTGTTGTTTTCTTCAAAATATTGATAAGCTGCCCAATCGGTTAAAGTTTTTAACCCTTCGTAGGCAGAAATTCTTTGGTCTGGTCCTAATATTTCTCCGCTTCTGGTAATTCGGTTTACCGTAGCATCTAAAACACGCATAGAATTAGGAAACGTTACTGGGGCATCGTGGTGAGATGTGATTTTTAAACCGGCATCGATAGCATCGCGACATGGTGAAATGTAATCGGCTCTGGGTTCTCCTAAAACCGATTCTACATGCCAGTCTCCCCAGTAAAAGGTATGCATAGGGAAAAGAGAAGGCATAATATTTAATCTTACCAATTCAGGAATTTGATCTTTACGCAATGTTTGTCCATGGATAAGCACGGTTCTATGGTCTGGGTATCCAAACTCTTTTTCAGCAGCATCAACAGCCTTAATGTATTGGTCTATGGCTGCATCTCCGTTGCTATGACATAGTATCTGCCATTTGTTGTTGAAAGCTGTTTTGACATAATTGATAGCTTTATCATCATCCATAATGGGGTAGCCTTCGTAACAACCTGTTCTGCCTTCAGGGTTAACATGGTAGCATTTGGTAAGCCATGCCGTTTTGCCTTGAGGAGAACCGTCCAATGTTAGTTTAACACCACCTACTCTAAATTTGTTTTTGTATCTGTGGTTTGGTGCGTATTCCCCCTCTGAAATATAGTCTGTGCCCAGAGTAATATCTGGATAGGCTACTACATCCATATAATAAGCTTCATTGGTTGCAGCTTTTCTTAATGCGGCTAACTGTTCCTTTGTTGTCCGTCCGTCCTGTGCAGTAAGATATCCTTTTTTAGCATACTCATCTTGTCCTTTTTTGATACATTTAGCCGCCATTTCATCATCCATTTTGCCTAATAGAGGAATTAAAACTTTGAAAAAAGCAGCTTCTTCTAAAACACCATTAGGATTTCCCTGGTTATCCTTTCGAATTACACCGCCTTCAGGATTTGGAGTGCTAGAATTGTAATTCATTAATTCTAATCCTTTGGTATTAATCGATGCTAAATGTCCTGATTGGTGAATGATAAGAACAGGTATATCTGTGCTAACTTTATCTAAATCGGTTGCTTTAGGATGGTCTTTTTCAGCTAACTGGGAATCATCATAACCGTTACCAATAATCCAGCCTAATTTAGATAACATATACTTACCATCCTCTGTGTTTTGGTAAGTTTTTAGTGTTTGAACAATGCTTTCGTAATCTTTTCCTGATCCATCAGGAGGAGGTAATACATTTGCTGCAAGTGCTGTGAACCCTACATTGTAAAAATGACCATGTCCGTCTAAAAATGCGGGTACCATAGTTTTACCCATTAAATTCACTTCTGAAGCTTTACCCTGGTAGGTTTTTAAAGCTTCATTTTTCAAACCTACGAAAACAATTTTTCCTTCGCGTTCTACAACAGCTTCAGCATAAGCAGGAGAATCTCCTTCCATTGTTAAAATATCACCACCAAAAAAAATGGTCTGTCTTAATTGGTAGGGTTCGGCAACTGGCGTTACTTTTTGTTGTTTTTCTTTACATGATACTAGTAGTAGTGGGACAAATAGAATAGTGAAAAGTTTTTTCATGATTTGTTAAGTTTTATAAAAGTAATCATGAAGTTAATTTACGAAAATTAAGTCGGTTTTATTTATTTTTGATATTGTATTTGAGGTAGTTAGGTTGGGTTTAAGTGAAGTGTATTCGTTTTAGGGTGTATATGAGTTGGTATGTGCTTTTGAATATTAAACAACAGCAAGTATGGAAACTACAATTATTAAATTTATAGTAATGGCCGCAATGTTTATACTGAGATGCGATTGATAGTTTTTTAGTCTTTTTCTGAAAAGAAAGTCCATGACTATAAAAAATAAGGAAGTTAAAATAATGAGTACTGGGATTACAAACCCAAGTGGAGGTGTATGGCTACCGCCAATACCATCAGTTATTATAGAGTATATGGTAAATAATAAACTGATGGTATAAAGAAAATATTTTAGGGCTTTGTAGTTTTTGTTCATTTCAAATATGTGCTCTAATACATAAAAAAGAAAACGTTTATTGGTTTACAAAATCGATTTGTTTCCAGGTAAAGTTAATGGGGTCGTTAGGTTGTGGTACACCGGGTGTACTTCGACCTTCTTTAATATATCTTATTAATAAGGCTTTTAAGGCTTTTACTTTTTCTGGATGATTTACCTCTAAGTTTGTCGTTTCTCCAGGGTCGGTTTTTAAATTGTATAGCTGTATTTTAGGTAAGGTTTCAATAACTTCTTTATTGCCTGGTTTAGGATAACTCCATCCTCCAGAACCCGGACACATTGCTAATTTCCAATCGCCTTGTCTGATGGCAAAACTTCCATTAATAGAATGATGAACTGTAGCTTCTCGCGTTGGTTTTTTAGGGTTCGGTTTTTTAAATAAGGGCAGCATGCTGTAGCTGTCTTCGCCTTCGTTGTCTGATAATTTGTAGTT
The DNA here is from genome assembly GCF_032926325.1 of Aestuariibaculum lutulentum. Lineage (NCBI taxonomy): Bacteria > Pseudomonadati > Bacteroidota > Flavobacteriia > Flavobacteriales > Flavobacteriaceae > Aestuariibaculum > Aestuariibaculum lutulentum. The sequence continues at coordinate 285,350 of NZ_CP136709.1, read as the reverse complement.
TGTAATATCAGCAGCTGTTGCCATAAAATCGGTAGTACAGATAATATCGTTAGATACCATGCCTTTCTTAATATAATCCGGCCATTTTACAATAAAGGGTACACGGTGTCCGCCTTCAAAGATATCAGCTTTGTGCCCGTGGTACTTGTCACTTGGGTAATGACCTAATTCTTCCAAGCCTTTAATATCCGCTGCAGGAGAGCAGCCGTTGTCACTTGTGAACACTACTAAAGTATTGTCTTCAATGCCAGCGTCTTTTATAGCTTTTATAAGTTGTCCCATATAATCATCCACCATCATAACGAAATCACCGTAAGGATTCAAATTACTTTTACCCTGCCATTCTTTGGTAGGTAAAATAGGGGTGTGGGGTGATGGTAATGCCAGATATAAGAAAAACGGTTGGTCCGTTTTTGCTTGCTCTTCAATATGTTTAAACGATTTTCTGAAAAAATTAGGGGTTACATCTTCATGAATAAAGTCTCTGGAAGTGGGGCCTTTTCGCCACCAATGAAATTTACCACCTCTTGCGGAAACTGTATCGGGAACCTGAGTAGGCATGCCATTTTCAACATACACATATGGTGCCATGTCCAGAGAGCCGCTATGCCCATAGGAGTAGTCGAAACCAAGTTCTTTCGGGCCATTTTGTATCGGCTTAGAAAAATCGATATTATCGAAATCTTTTGGGTTCCAACCTTCTTTTTCAGGTGCGTTTTTATCTTTAAGACTCCAGTCCCAGCCTAAATGCCATTTACCAATAAAAGCGGTATGATAACCTTGCTGTTTAAGCATGGATGCAACGGTAGTTCTGTCAGGTGAAATTAGCGCTTTGGAATTTCCAGTAAGAACACCCGATTTTAATGTACTACGCCAGTTATATCGACCGGTAATAATACCATATCGAGTTGGTGTACAAACAGAAGATGAGGTGTGAGCATCGGTAAACATTAATCCATCTGCTGCTAATTGGTCGAGTTGCGGGGTTTGTATTTTACTGTCCTTATTGTATGCTGAAACATCACCGTAGCCCATATCATCTGCTAGAACGTAAATGATGTTTGGTTTTTTTGCTTTTTTAATGTCGTTTTTTAGAGGGGTAATACTTGTAAATGTTATAAAACTTATAAGCAAAGTGATGATTTTCATACTGAAAGAAAAAAATTATGAATTAATGTAGTTCAAGTTTATAAAATACGTGACGGTTTAGCAATAAACTTCGACGGACAGAGCGTTTAGAACAGTGAAAGTGTTATTTAATGTATTTTATCTTAATTATTATTGTACAAGGCTATTGTGTCTATTAATACAATTACAAAGAAAACAATAAATAATAAAAATCCAACAGGAATAGTAAACATGCCTAGCCAAGGCAGCATCATCCAGCTGCAATTGCCTTCATGACAAGGTTCTCCTGTATTTAATTCGGTTATCCAGGCTCCAATTAACCCAATAATAACGGGAGCTAAACCAATAAAGACAATAAGAAAAGTTAAGAACGGTACTCGTGTTAACAGGTGTTTTTTGCGTTTTATAATAAGGGGCATAGTGTAGGTTTGATAGTTTGGGTATCGGGTAAAAATACTATTATTCTAATAATTCGATATTATTTTACATTCTATTTGTAGATATTATCGCTGTTGTTTTAAAATCGTTGATGTTTATTTTGTAAACATTAGAAGACGGCGTCTTTGTATACTCATCTTCTATATTTCCACCCAAAAGATACAGATGATTGTCATAGTAATGCATTTGAGCATTTTTTAAATATAGGTTGATCTTATAGGTGTTAATGACGTTGTTTTCGGTGTTATAAGTGAGTATTTTATCTTCATTAAAAATGTAAATAATATTTTCGTAAAACGCCAGAGAAGGGCGTTTCATGGGGAAAGGTAAATGAGGTTCGTGTTTCCAAATACCAGACTTTAGATTGTAAGATTCAATTGTATTTAAAGGGGTTTTGTTAAATCCACCTATCAGATATATTATATCTTTTACAAGGATGCCATTAACTTCTTTTGGGGTTTTCATAGGTGCTAGTTCATACCATTTTCCTGAAGAGATATTAAAAATATGAGAGCTATTGGTGCAGACTTTTTCTCCATTAGATTTTTGTCTTACGGAGCCTCCTGTAACAATAATGTTATCGTTAAATGAAAAGGCAGCGAAATTTACGGCCTTGTGCGGATTGGTATGGTCTACTATAATCTCATTAGAATTTATATCGAAAACTTCTATGTTATCACCCAAATATTCACGCTTTCTGCTTAACGATAAAGTTTTACCTCCCAAGACGTAAATTTTATTATTTACATTTACTAGTTTATGATATGCTCTTGGTTCGAATTCTAAATCTTTACTTTCCCAAGTATCGTTTTCTATGTTGTAGATTTGAAGTAAATCACTATAGTTTTCCCAGGTAAAGTTGTCTTTAAGTGTTCTTAAAAACTCTCCATAAGTAAGTGAGTTGTCTTGCGCCTCTTTTTCTGTATCATGATAAAAACTAGCGTCACCACCAATAACATATAATTTGTTTCCAACTCTTGTGGAACCAAAATTATATATGGCTCTTTTTAGTGGGGCTAATTTTTTAAAGGGTATTGAAGGTTTTAATTCATTTTTGTTGTAAACGGTTATTTCATTTAATAATTCCGTTTGTTTTGATAAATGAACAATGAAATTGATAGTCTTAAGTTCTGAAACTACATATTGCTTTGTAGTATAACCAATAGAAGAAAAGATAATGGTGTCTGAAAGGGTTAGGTTTATTTGAACAGGTACATTATAAACCCCTTCTTTATTTGTTGTTGTTCCTGTATTTTGTTTTTTTAAGTAGATTGTTACATTTTCCAGAGGTTCATTGGTTTGATCATCTAATACCTTCCCGCTTATCGTTTGTGTATAAGCTGACAACGTAGATAACAGTATGAGTACCAATAATTTCATTTAGAAAAGCGTATATCATAATTTGTTAAAAAATCAACTTAAAGATACGTAATATTCTTACTTAAATAAAATTTAATGTCTTGATATTTAGTTGTTTGGGTTTTTGTAGGTGAGTTGGTCTAACAAAAAAACGCCTAAGATTTTAGTCTCAGGCGTTTTAAAAATATAGTGAAATATGTTTATTGTTGTTTTAAAGCTGTAAGTTCTGCAATTTTGCAAATCACTTCGGTTGCTTTAATCATACTTTCTACAGGAACGTACTCGTAACGACCGTGAAAGTTGTGCCCACCAGCAAAAATATTTGGGCAAGGTAAGCCCATATAACTTAACTGAGATCCATCGGTACCGCCCCGAATAGGTTTAATAAGAGGTGTAATATCTAATTGTTTCATAGCTTCTTCAGCGATATCAACAATATGCATTACCGGCTCTACTTTTTCGCGCATATTAAAGTATTGGTCTTTAATTTCGGTAGTAATCACTTCACGACCGTATTGCGAGTTTAACTCATCGGTTAATTTTTTCAGAACTTCTTTACGGGCTTCAAAGTGTCCTAAATCGTGGTCACGAATAATATATTGTAAGGTTGTTTCTTCTACTTCTCCTTCAATAGAACATAAGTGAAAAAAGCCTTGGTAGCCTTCTGTATGTTCTGGAGTTTCAAAACGAGGAAGTGAACTGATAAATTCCTGAGCAATGTACATCGAGTTTACCATTTTGCCTTTGGCATACCCTGGATGTACAATTTTCCCTTTTACTTTTACTACCGCTCCAGCTGCGTTAAAGTTTTCGTATTCTAACTCCCCAATCTGGCTGCCATCCATAGTATAAGCCCAGTCTGCACCAAATTTTTCGACATCAAACTTATGGGCGCCACGACCAATTTCTTCATCGGGAGTAAAGCCTACGCGAATGGTTCCGTGTTTAATTTCCGGGTGGTTAATCAGGTATTCCATTGCCGAAACAATTTCGGTAATCCCGGCTTTATCATCGGCACCTAAAAGGGTTGTTCCGTCTGTAGTAATTAAGGTCTGACCTTTGTATTGTAATAAATCTTCAAAATAATCCGGAGATAAAACTATGTTTTCAGCTTTGTTTAAAACAATATCTTTTCCGTCGTATTTTTCAATAATTTGTGGTTTTACATTGGCACCGGTAAAGTCTGGCGAGGTATCGAAATGTGATACAAATCCAATAACGGGCACATCGTAATCTACATTACTCGGCAGAGTTGCCATAATGTAAGCATTCTCGTCGATACTAACATCTTGCATACCAATAGCTTTAAGCTCTTCGGCTAGTTTGTTAGCAAGATCCCATTGTTTTTCAGTACTCGGGGTGGTTTCAGATTTTGGATCCGATTCGGTATCTACAGTTACGTAACTTACAAATCGGTTTATAATATGTTCTTTAGAAATCATATTAAAGACAATTAAATGGATTAAATTTGAGTGTTCTGGTATAAATTATACCTAGTGTTTTTCAGGCTTCAAAAGTACGATTAATAATTTTTTTGCTTTTAGAATTTACTGATTTTTTATTTAGAAGAAATAAGAGTACTTTTGCACAAATAATCGAGATGTATAAATTACTACTTCGCCCAATATTTTTCGCGTTCGATCCGGAAAAGATCCATCACTTTACGTTTTCATTAATAAAAATAACCTCTAAAATTCCTGGTTTTAAAGCTGTTTTTAGAAGTTTGTATGTGGTTAACGACAAACGCTTAGAGCGCAATTTGTTTGGTTTAACTTTTAAAAACCCTGTGGGACTGGCTGCTGGTTTCGATAAAAATGCTGTGTTGTATAACGAACTGGCTAATTTTGGTTTTGGTTTTATTGAAATTGGAACCGTGACGCCCAAAGCACAACCAGGAAATCCGAAAACCCGTTTATTTCGTTTAAAAGCCGATCAAGGAATTATTAATCGCATGGGCTTTAATAATGAAGGTTTAGAAGCTGCGATTGAAGCATTAAAGAAAAATAAAGGTCAGTTAATTATTGGTGGAAATATTGGTAAAAATACCAATACGAAGCCAGAGGATTATACGAAAGATTACTTGGAATGTTTTAATGCACTGCATCCTTATGTCGATTACTTTGTACTTAATGTAAGTTGCCCTAATGTGGGAAGTCACGCTAAGTTAAATGATAAAGATTATTTAGAAGAATTGATTGGCGCTGTGCAACAGGCGAACAAGAACTTTGAAAAACAAAAACCGATTCTTTTAAAAATTGCTCCCGATTTAAATAATAATCAGCTTGATGAAATTGTAGAATTGGTTCAAGATACTAAACTTGATGGGGTAATAGCAAGTAATACCTCTACAGATAGAAGCGGACTTAAAGCGACTAAAGAACAGTTAGTCGAAATTGGTAACGGTGGTTTAAGTGGACAGCCGATTAAAGCCAAGAGCACAAAAACAATTAAGTATTTAGCCGACAAGAGTAATAAATCGTTCCCGATTATAGGGGTAGGAGGTATTCATTCAGCGGAAGATGCTTTGGAAAAGATAGATGCTGGTGCCGATTTAGTTCAGGTGTATACTGGATTTATTTACGAAGGACCGAGTTTAGTTAAGTCGATTAACAAAGCCATTCTTCAAGGGAAATAAATCAAATTACTTGTTGCTTTTCTAAATTTTGATGCAAAAATTGTAGTATTTTTATCTTCAGTTTATTCTCTAAAAATCAATGTCAAGTCCGATAAAAATTATTGAATGTCCGCGTGATGCCATGCAAGGTATCAAGACTTTTATTCCTACCGAAAAAAAGGTGCAATATATTCAGTCTTTATTACGTGTAGGCTATGATACTATTGATTTCGGAAGCTTCGTATCACCTAAGGCTATTCCACAAATGGCTGACACAGCTGAGGTTTTGGCACAATTAGATTTGAGTAAAACGACTAGTAAATTACTGGCAATTATTGCGAATACCCGAGGCGCAAGCGATGCCAGTACCCATAAAGAAATTGATTATTTAGGTTATCCGTTTTCTATTTCTGAGAACTTCCAGATGCGTAATACGCATAAAACCATTGCACAGTCGGTAGTGACCCTTCAGGAAATTTTAAATATAGCCGATAGAACCAATAAAGAAGTCGTTGTTTATATTTCTATGGGCTTTGGTAATCCTTACGGAGATCCTTGGAATGTTGATATAGTAGGCGAGTGGACCGAACGTCTTCATAAAATGGGTGTGAAAATTTTATCCTTAAGTGATACTATTGGTAGCTCCAATCCGGAGAGTATCAATTATTTATTTTCAGAGTTAATTCCGAAATATTCACATATTGAATTCGGGGCGCATTTGCATACCACGCCTTCAACCTGGTTCGAAAAAATTGATGCGGCTTATAAAGCCGGATGCAAACGTTTTGATGGTGCTATTCAGGGATTTGGTGGTTGCCCCATGGCAAAGGATGAATTAATAGGGAATATGCCTACCGAAAAATTACTATCCTATTTTACTTCAAAACAAAATAACAACTTAAATGCTTTAAGCTTTGAGAGTGCTTATAATGAAGCTTCTAAAATATTTAAAACGTATTTTTAAATTCGTTAAAAGATTCTAAAATATATCGTTATTTTTTTGAAAACATCACTTTATTTATTTTTAATCTAAATAAACTTTGTTAATTTGATTTAGTATTTTAAATTTGCTGCTGTCAATTAATTTATACTAAGTCTAAATAAAAAAAATGAAAAAATTTTTATCGATGGCAGCCGTAGTGGCAGTGCTATTCACATCGTGTTCAGATGATAATGAATCAAACAATGTAGAAAATCCGGCAACTTATACGTTTACTAGAAATGGAGTTTCAACAGTTGATTTTAATGGCCAAACCACAAGAATAGCCATGGCAACCGAATTGGTTTCTGCTTTAAGTGATAATACTAAAACAAAAGCACAGCTATTAGCAATGTTTAATCATGAAGTAGGTAATGACGATTTTTCGGATGATAACTTAGATGCTTCAGATAAAAATGTACGTAGTAAAGTAGCAGCTTCTAACGATTTCTTCGCTGCAAATACTACAGTTTCAAATGAAATTAAAACAGATTTTGATGCTTGGATTTCTGAGCAGGCAGATGTCGTATTTGTAAACTGGAGTGTTACTGCTCAGGCTGGTGTAGCTGGAAATTTACAGCAATTAGGAAGTACAACAGTTCGTTATTTTAATGCTAAAGGTTTAGAATTAAACCAGGCGGTAGCTAAAGGTTTAATAGGAGGTTTAATGGCAGACCAGATGTTAAATAACTATTTAAGTGATGCGGTACTAGATGCAGGATCGAATGTTGCTAATAATGATAATGGTGTTGTTGAAGCGGGTAAGTCTTATACAACAATGGAGCATAAATGGGATGAAGCTTACGGATATTTATACGGAGCTGAAGTTGACCCTGCAAGTCCGGTTTTAGATGCCGACCGTTTCCTAAATACTTACCTAAGACAAGTAAATGATGACGCTGATTTTGCAGGTATTGCCGATGAAGTTTATCAAGCTTTAAAATTAGGACGTGCAGCGATTGTTGCAGGAGAGTATGGAGTTAGAGATGCACAGGTAGCTGTAATTAGAGAAAATATTTCTAAAGCCATTGCAGTTCGTGCCGTACATTATTTACAAGGGGCTAAATCAGATTTAGAAGCAGAGACTGTAGATTATGCACATGCATTTCATGAGTTATCTGAAGGATTTGGTTTTGTTTACAGTTTACAGTTTACAAGAAAACCTGGTACTGATGCACCTTACTTTACACATAACGAAGTTAACGCTTATGTTGATGCGTTATTAAACAATAATACAAATGGATTTTGGGATGTAACTCCTGAAACATTAGATACAATTTCAGCAGAGATAGCAGCAGTATTTGGCTTTACGGTTGAGGCGGCAGCTAACTAAGCGAATAATATTAGTTTTTTTCTAAAATAAAGCAGTTGGAATTTTTAATAATTCCAACTGCTTGTTGATATTTGCAAAATATTAAAGAACACAATAGGTTATGATTAAAAAAGTTGTTTCTGTAGTCCTTTTAGCGCTCGTTATTATAGCGTGTAGTAGCTCTGACGGTGGGGAAAGTAAGCCGACAGATAATTTTGATAGACAAACCATGTTGGTTAACTGGGCTGATAATATTATTATTCCGGTATATCAGGATTTAGATAGTAAATTAAGTGTTTTGGCTGAAGCTAAAAACACTTTTACAACAACTGTAAATCAAACCAATCTGGAGGCACTGCGCACAGCATGGTTGGAAGCTTATAAAGTTTGGCAATATGCTGAAATGTTTAACATTGGTAAAGCTGAAGGAATCTATTATAGTTCTCAAATGAATATCTATCCAGCCAGTGTTACTGAAATAGAAGAAAACATTGCAAGTGGTACTTACGATTTAACTCATACTAATAATCAGGATGCTGTTGGTTTTCCTGCGTTAGATTATTTATTATACGGTGTTGCTTCTGATGATTCAGCTATTTTAGAGATTTATACAATAAATACAAATGCTAACGGATATAAAACGTATTTAAGTGATTTGGTTGATAAAATGAAGTCGTTAACTGAAACTGTGTTAAACGATTGGACAACCTCGTATAGAGATACTTTTGTGAATAGTACAGGAAATACAGCCACCAGTTCGACAAACAAATTAACAAACGATTTAATTTATTATTTCGAAAAGGGATTAAGAGCGACCAAATTTGGAATTCCTGCTGGAATTTTTTCTGCTGGAGTTTTGTATCCTGAGAAAGTAGAAGCCTACCACAATCAGGAAGTTTCTAAAGAGTTGGCATTAGCAGCGTTAAAGGCTAGTCAGGATGTGTTTAATGGTAAAGCTTATAATGGAACTACAGATGGAAGTAGTTTCGATGATTATCTAGATTATTTACAAACCATTACAGATGGTGAAGATTTAACTACTTTAATCAATAATCAAATGAGTGCTGCTCGTACCCAAATTCAAGCATTGGATGTTAATTTTTCTAATCAGGTTAATACCGATAATACAAAAATGACTTTGTCTTACGACGAGTTACAAAAAGTCGTGGTGTTACTTAAATTAGATATGGTACAGGCTATGAATATTAGTGTTGATTATATTGATGCTGATGGCGATTAGTTTGATAATAAAATAAATGATTTAAAGATTCCCTGATACGTTAGGGAATCTTTTCATTTTTATATGGGGTTTAATACAAAAGCATATCTACAAAGCAAAACAGATGCAGCACCCTTAGCGGTGTTCAGAATACTATTCGGTATCATGATGCTGTTTAGTATTATTCGTTTTTGGACTAATGGCTGGATTGAAAAGCTGTATATTACACCTAAATTTCATTTTTCCTATTATGGTTTTGAGTGGGTAAAACCTTTAGGAGATTATACCTATTTACTATTCGTTATTTGTGGTTTGGCAGCCCTTTTTATTGCAATGGGGTTAAAGTACAGAATAGCGATTATAGTTTTCTTTTTGAGTTTTACTTACATCGAACTCATGGATAAAACCACGTATTTAAATCATTATTACTTTATTAGTTTACTAAGTTTTTTAATGATTTTTTTACCTGCCAATGCTTATTTTTCAGTAGATAATTTATTAAGGAAAACGTCTTATAAAACCATTCCAAAGTGGTGCGTAGATAGTGTAAAACTCCTTTTAGCAATTGTTTATTTTTATGCGGGATTGGCAAAGATTAACTCCGATTGGTTATTTCGAGCCATGCCATTAAAAATATGGTTGCCCTCAAAATACGATTTGCCTTTTATAGGCGAAAGTCTCATGCAACAGGAGTGGTTTCATTATGCTATGAGTTGGTCTGGTATGCTTTACGATTTAGCCATTCCGTTTTTATTACTTTATAAACGTACCCGCTGGTTTGCTTTTGCTTTGGTTGTATTCTTCCATGTATTTACCAGGGTGTTGTTCCCAATAGGTATGTTTCCGTTTATCATGATTGTATCGACCTTAATTTTCTTCGAACCCGATTTTCATCATAAAATAATCAATAGTATAAAAGGTTTTTTAAAACCGAAAACAACGGTAGATTTGAAGCTTGTTTTAGAGGTTAAAAAGGAAAAAGTCCTGGTGCCATTTTTAACGGTATTTTTTGTCATTCAGTTATTGTTCCCTTTTCGATATATATTGTATCCGGGCGAACTGTTCTGGACCGAAGAAGGTTATCGATTTTCCTGGCGTGTGATGCTTATGGAAAAAATGGGTCATACCACATTCACCATTAAAAATGCAAAAACGGGAGCGTCGTTTGTAGTTAGAAACAGAGATTTCTTGAGTTCCTTTCAGGAGAAGCAAATGAGCTTTCAACCCGATTTTATTTTAGAATATGCACACTATTTAGGCGATCATTTTACATCGCAAGGACATAAAAATGTACAGGTGTTTGTCGAAAGTTACGTGGCGCTTAACGGAAGGTTGAGCAAACCGTTTATTGACAATACAGTCGATTTATATAAAGAAAAAGAATCATTCTGCCATAAGGCATGGATATTACCATTTACCGATGAAATTAAAGGACTTTAAGTTATTAGTAGTATTATTTTTGTTTGTAAGTGCAGTACAGGCACAACACAAAATTTATGGAACAGTAACCAATACAGGAACTAAACAGCCGGTTGCAGGCGTTGAAATTTACGATAAAACTTCCGGCTTAAAAGCAACTACGAATGCTTCTGGGTATTACCAGTTTAATACCGATAAGCAGAATTTAGATTTAATCTTTTTTTCTTATGAATTTCAAGTGAAAGAACTACCTGTTGCTGTAGCCAATGACGCGGAAATAAACGTGGAGTTAGTTTCTATTTCGGTTAATCTTTCTGAAGTAGAAATCACTGCGAGAAAAGCTAAACTTTTCGAATTATCGCGTTTAAAAGATGTTGAAGGCACGGCTATTTATGCCGGAAAGAAGACGGAAGTGGTTTTGGTAGATCAGTCTATGGCGAATTTGGCATCTAATAATGCACGTCAGATTTTTAGTCAGGTGGCAGGTCTAAACATTTATCAAAATGATGATGCTGGTTTGCAGTTGAATGTTGGTGGTCGTGGATTAGATCCGAACCGAACAGCGAATTTTAATACCCGACAAAATGGTTATGATATTAGTGCAGATGTGTTAGGTTATCCGGAGAGTTACTATACGCCTGCATCGGAAGGATTAAAGGAAATTCAGGTGATTCGTGGGGCGGCATCGTTGCAATACGGAACGCAGTTTGGAGGTTTAATTAACTTTAAAATGAAAGAGCCTAATCCGAACAAACCGTTTGAATTAATAACAAGAAACACTTTAGGAAGTTTCGGATTGTATACCAACTTCACAAGTATCAGCGGAACGAAGGATAAGTTGAGTTACTACAGTTATTTCAACTACAAAAAAGGTGATGGATTCCGACCAAATTCAGAATTTGAATCTAAAAATGCCTTTGCACATTTAGGGTATCAGTTTACAGATAAAACTAAAGTCACTGGAGATATAACGTATATGCGTTATCTGGCACAGCAGGGCGGTGGTTTAACCGATAATATGTTTGCCACAGATCCTTACCAAAGCAATCGTGAGCGCAACTGGTTTCAGGTAAATTGGTTGTTATATAATTTAAAATTAGACCATAAGTTTTCAGATCAAACCAATTTCACATTTAACTTTTTTGGTTTAAATGCGTCCAGAGATGCATTAGGTTTTAGGTCGAACCGTGTGGATCAGGTGGATTCTGGAGAGGAACGAGATTTAATAAAAGGCGATTTTAAAAATTTCGGATTTGAAGCGCGTTTATTAAGTAAATATAATATTGGTGAAAAGGACGCGACGTTTTTAATAGGGAGCAAATTTTACACGGCTAACAACTATCAGCAACAAGGGCCGGGAAGTGATGGTAGCGATGCAGATTTTAACTTTTATAATGATGAGTTTTCAGATTACCCGAGTCAATCGCAGTTTGATTTACCGAATTTGAATGTTGCTGTTTTTGGAGAAAATATCTTCTATTTAAATGATAAATTATCTATAACACCAGGTTTCCGATTTGAATATATTAGAACCCAAAGCGAAGGGTTTTACAGAAATATCAATACAGATGCAGCGGGCAATGTAATTTTAGATGAAGTGGTTGAAAATAGTAGAGATGTCGATCGTGCATTTGTTCTATTAGGTTTGGGAGTGAGTTATAAGCCGTTTAATGGAATTGAAGTTTATGGAAATATTTCCCAAAATTATCGTTCGGTAACATTTTCAGACATCTATATTAACAACCCAGCTTTTGCAATTAATCCTGATATTTTTGATGAAAAAGGTTTTACAACCGATTTAGGAATTCGTGGTAACATGAATAACATAGTATCTTATGATTTGGGGGTTTTTGCTTTGTTTTATCAAGAACGTATTGGACTTAAACAAATTGAAACCAGTCAGGGAATAAAGAGTGAACGTGGCAATATAGGTGAGGCTGTGATGTATGGAGTAGAATCCCTTTTCGATTTTAATCTGAAACAAGTGTTAGGATTAAATAACGATTTTAGTTTTAATTATTTTATTAATACATCTTTTATAAATTCTGAATATACGTCTTCAGAAGCGACCGGAGTTGAAGGAAATAAAGTGGAGTTTGTGCCAGATGTGAACTTAAAAACTGGTTTAAGGTTTGCCTTTAAAGACTTGTCTTCAAGCGTTCAGTATACCTATTTATCACAGCAATTTACCGATGCAACGAATTCTGTAGAAGGAGGGATAAGTGGTGTGATTGGTGAAATACCTAGCTACGATGTGTTAGATGTATCTTTAGCTTATACCTATAAACGCTTTAAACTGGAAACCGGAATAAACAATGTTTTGGACAATGCTTATTTTACAAGACGAGCAACAGGATATCCGGGTCCAGGTATCATTCCATCGGCACCAAGAAACTGGTATACAACACTTCAAATAAAGTTTTAATGCTTGAAATCTTAGGTTTTTTTTAACATAATTAGGTTAAACTTTACAAATAAAGTAAGGTCTAAGCTACCATTAACCTAACTATAAATATGTTGAAAAAATTATTGTTTGTTTTAGCATTATGCTTCACTTCGGTTCTTTTTGCCCAAAAGTTTACTTTAGAAGGAATTGTTAAAGATGAGTACGCTACTGTTTTAGAAGGTGCTACAGTATATCTTCAAAGTATAAAGGATAGTGTACCTATGGCTTATGGTATTACCAATAAAAATGGCGAATTTTCCATTAATGTTAATGCTGAAGACGATAAAAAGGCAATTTTTAACATTGCATATTTAGGTTACCAACCTTACATGAAGGATATCGATGTTCCTGAAGTAAATAAACTGAATTTAGGCGTAGTAACTTTAAAAGATCAGGTTGAAGAGCTTAATGTGGTATCAATTGTTGGAAAAGCACCTCCTGTGGTAATAAAAAAGGATACCATTGAATATAACGCCGATAGTTTTAAAACTTTACCAAACGATAAAGCTGAAGATTTATTGAAGAAATTACCAGGTGTTGATATCGATATCGATGGAAATATTACAGTAAATGGTGTAGAGGTAGAGGCTGTAAATGTTGATGGTATGCGCTTTTTTGGTGAAAAGCGTGGTGATATAGCCTTAAAAAATATACCGAGTCAAGCCATAAGTAAAGTTCAGGTGACCGATTATAAAACCGATATGCAAAAGTTTACCGGTGAAGAATCGACTTCTGGCACTAAAGAAATCAATTTAAAAATTAAGAAGGGACAGAATCGAGCAACCTTTGGAGATATTAAAGGCGGCTATGGAACCGATGATAAATACCAGGCCAATGCCAATTTGTTTCAAATGATTGATGGTAAACAAATAGGGATTATCGCCGGAACCAATAATATAAATATGTCTCGAGGTTTTAATGCTTTACCAGATACCGATACCAGTAACGGGTACATAGAATCGGATTTTGTTGGAGCTAACTTTTCCAAAGGAAGATGGGACGAAACCCGTATTAACGCAAATTACAGGTATAGCGCCCAAAGTTCAGATACCGAGCGCAAAAGTACCAGAGAAACCTTTTTACCAGATTTAAATTACTTAACCGAATCTACTAACAGTGGGTTTAGCGATTCAGATTCACACAATGGAAGTTCAGACCTTAAATTTATTGTGGAACCTAAAAATAAGGCTTCAAATAATAAAGTTCAAATTTCCAATGAAACCTCGTTTAATACTGCAAATACCGACTCTGGGTCAACCTCTCAGAGTACTTCAGAATATACTAATGGCGATTTGGTAAGTGATTATACAAGTACTAATGCATCCAGCTCATCAAACTACGATATTAGTAATAAGTTTCGTGTAACGCCAGTAAGAGGTGGTGGTGGAAACTATTTCAATATTGGTTTAAATACCGATTTTAGTAAGTCGTCTTCAGATAGTAAAAAGTATTCAGAAAATATATTATACAATAGAGGAGAAACGGTTATACAAGATCAGATAAGTAATAACGACAGTAATAGCAGTAATATTGGTATTGATGCCGAATGGAGTGCCGAATTATTTGAAGATTTTAGAATCATACCAAGCTATAATGCAAGTGTGAATTCACAAAGTAGTGAGCGCTATATTTACGATTTTGATGAAGATAGTCAGACCTATGATAGTTTTAATGATTTGTTAAGTAGCGATAGTAAATATATTGCCACGACTATCAGACCGGCATTAAAATTAAGATATAACCTTAACGATTTCCGTTTTGAAGTTGAAGCCGGACATACAACCACCTACAGAAGTTATAGGGATCAAATTGTGGAAGCACGTAACTTTAAAGCCGATTTTCAATATTTGACCTATTCAGGACGTATTCGTTATCGCGATCAAAATGGTTATAAAAATATTAGTTTAGATTATAATCAAAATGTGAATTTGCCATCAATGAGTCAGCTGCAACCTGTAGAAGATGTAAGCAATATTACACATATTCGTGTGGGTAACCCACTTTTAGAACCACAGATTGATCACAGATTACGATTTAGATATCAAAACAATTTGGCGTTTCATAACATTAATATTTCAGGAAATGCCAATGCGGGAATCACCCAGGATAAGATTATTAATTCAACAACAACCGACAGCGATTTAAATAAGTTAACGACTTATACCAACATTAACGGGGATTATTCTGTTGACGGGAATGCGTCGATTTCTAAATCTATTTACAGTAAAAAGACAAATATTAATATTAATGGGGCATTTGCAGCAAGTTTTAATAATAGTTTGTCAATGCAGAATGGTGTTAAATTTACCGGCCAAACAACAAGATTGAGTCCGTCGGTATCGTTCAGATATGCGTATGACAATAAAATAGATTTAAGTGCGCGATACAGTTATTCGGCATTTAAAAATGTGTATGATACAGATGCATTTAACGATAATGATTATTTTGTACAAAACGTGAATTTCGATTCATCCATCTTTATCATTAAAAACCTGTTTGTTTCTAACAAAGTGTCTTATCGTTATAACAGCCGTGTAGGTGATGCTTTTGACGGTGATGCGGTGTTTTGGAATGCCGGAATAGGCATGGAGCTTTGGAATAATAAAGCAACGGTAACTTTAGTAGGGTACGACGTTTTAGGAAAGAACAATGGATACAGACGTAATGTCACGGAGACTTATATCGAAGATGTTGAGAATAAAATATTGGAGCAGTATTTTATGCTTAATTTTACTTATAAATTCGGAAGCTTTGCCGGACAACCAATGAATGTTGTTGAAGGAAGTCCACAAGGCCGAGGTGGTGGTCGAGGCGGTTACCGTCGTTAATAAATAGATGTTTAAACGTCCGGTTGCTAATTTGTAATCGGACGTTTTCGTGTCCATTTAACACTAAAAGCCAATCTTAACATTAATTTAGTTTATTATTATACAGAATCAACTTAAAAAATGTGTATATTTGCACGCAATTAAAATGTAATTGCATCATGATCGCACATCAAAATAAAATAGTAGGAGAAGGACTAACCTACGATGATGTCCTTTTAGTTCCGGCTTATTCAGAAGTTCTTCCTCGCGAAGTAAATATCCAAACAAAATTTACCAGAAACATTACCATAAACGTGCCAATTATTTCGGCAGCTATGGATACGGTTACCGAAAGCAAAATGGCTATTGCTATGGCGCAAGAGGGTGGTATTGGTGTGTTACATAAGAACATGACAATTGAAGCGCAGGCTTTAAAAGTAAGACGTGTTAAACGTGCAGAAAGCGGTATGATTATCGATCCTGTTACTTTACCACTTACAGCTAAAGTTAAAGATGCGAAATCATTCATGGCAGAACACGGTATTGGTGGTATTCCAATTGTTGATGACGAAGGTACATTAAAAGGTATCGTTACTAACCGTGATTTACGTTTCGAGCACGATAACAAACGTCCTATCGTTGAAGTTATGACAAGTGAGAACTTGGTAACGGCTGCTGTTGGAACGTCTTTAAAAGATGCCGAAACTATTCTTCAAAAACATAAAATTGAAAAGCTACTTATCGTAGACGACAATTATAAATTATCAGGTTTAATCACCTTTAGAGATATTACTAAATTAAAGCAAAAGCCAATCGCTAATAAAGATGAGTTTGGTCGTTTACGTGTTGCTGCAGCTTTAGGAGTTACAGCTGATGCAGTGGTTAGAGCTGAAGCTTTAGTTAATGCCGGTGTTGATGCTGTTGTTATTGATACGGCACACGGACATACTCAAGGTGTGGTTAACGTATTAAAAGAAGTAAAAGCTAAGTTTCCAAAGTTAGATGTTATCGTTGGAAATATCGCTACAGCAGAAGCTGCTAAGTATTTAGTAGAAGCTGGTGCCGATGCAGTTAAAGTTGGTATTGGTCCGGGTTCTATCTGTACAACACGTGTTGTAGCAGGTGTAGGTTTCCCTCAGTTTTCTGCGGTATTAGAAGTGGCTGCTGCTATTAAAGGTTCAGGAGTTCCTGTAATTGCAGATGGTGGTATTCGTTATACAGGAGATATTCCAAAGGCGATTGCTGCTGGTGCAGACTGTGTGATGTTAGGATCGCTTTTAGCAGGTACTAAAGAATCTCCGGGAGAAACGATTATCTACGAAGGACGTAAATTTAAGTCTTACCGTGGTATGGGGTCTGTAGAGGCTATGAAAGAAGGTAGTAAAGACCGTTATTTCCAGGATGTAGAAGACGATATAAAAAAATTAGTTCCGGAAGGAATCGTTGGACGTGTACCTTACAAAGGTGATTTATACGAAAGTATTCACCAATTTATAGGTGGTTTACGTGCAGGTATGGGATACTGTGGGGCTAAAGATATCGAGACTTTAAAAGAAAAAGGTCAATTTGTAAAAATTACAGCAAGTGGTATTAACGAAAGTCACCCACACGATGTAACAATCACTAAAGAATCACCTAACTACTCAAGATAGTTGAATCGAAATATTTATAGAAAGAACCCGGCAAGTAATTGTCGGGTTTTTTTATGCAATAACATATTGTTGGTTTTCATTTAGTTATGATTTTTATTTGTATTTAGTCTAAATAAGTTTTGTTTTGAAAGATTTGGATGATATATTTGCTTGCAATTTAAAATCAATCTAAATAATAATCATGTTTAATAAATTAAGTTTATTTCTGATTTTGGCAGTACAAATGTCATTTTCACAATCTAAAATAGTAGGAACAATATTTGATTCGAATAAGGATACCGTTGCTTTTGCTAATATTTTATTGTCTGGTACAAACACAGGAACTTCTACAGACAACGCTGGTGTTTTTGAATTTAAGAACCTTTCGGCTGGCTCATATACCATAAAAGTTAGTTTTGTTGGCTATAAGCAAACAACTAAAACTGTAGTGTTAGAAGATAATCAAACTTTAAAGTTGTCTATTACTTTAGAGACCGATTCAGATTTAGAAGAAATTGAACTTTTTGGAAATCGATTCGAGCACCCTGATAAAATTGAAGCCTTAACAAGGTTACCATTGGAACCTTACGAGCAAATTCAGAGTATTTCCATTATATCAGATAAAGTAATTACGCAACAAGGAAATTTAACCATTTCAGATGCTACGAAAAATGTGCCTGGGGTATACACGTTTGCAACTTACGGAAACAAGAGAGAGAGTATGTCTTCTCGTGGATTCAGAGGAATTCCAATATTAAAAAATGGGGTGCGTGTACATTCAGATTTTAGAGGAACCGGAATTTTAACAGATATGCAGGGTGTTGATAATATTCAGGTATTAAAAGGAGCGGC
The DNA here is from genome assembly GCF_032926325.1 of Aestuariibaculum lutulentum. Lineage (NCBI taxonomy): Bacteria > Pseudomonadati > Bacteroidota > Flavobacteriia > Flavobacteriales > Flavobacteriaceae > Aestuariibaculum > Aestuariibaculum lutulentum. The sequence continues at coordinate 267,146 of NZ_CP136709.1, read as the reverse complement.
GGCTATTACACAAGGGGTTGCAACCGACTTAGGGAGTCCGGGTGGTGTTATAAACATTGTAACCAAAACGCCTAAATATTATTTTGGTGGTAATGTATCTCAACGTATTGGTAGCTTTGGACAAGCCCGAACAACTTTCGATGTTTACGGTCCTTTAGCAAAAACGGAAAATGTAGCCTTTAGAGTTAATGGGGCATTAGAACGTGCCGATGGTTTTAGAGATGGCATTTCTTCTGATCGTTTTTATATCAATCCATCTTTACAATGGAAAGTAGATAGTAAATCGACCATTACTTTAGAAATGGATTATATGGATGATAGCAGAACACCGGATTTAGGAACGGTAAATTTAGCAGGTAATGATACCAATGCAATTTACGATTTGCCATATGATCAGTTTTTAGGTTATTCAAACGATAAATCATTAACTACAAATAGTACATATTCTGTGCGTTTTGACAGGGCATTAACCGAAAAGTTAACGTTGAAAGCTGCTTATTTTAAATCAGATTTAGATCTTGATGATAAAGGAGCAAGCTTAGGAAGCGTGGTAAATGACGAATTTGGAGATCCCATTTACAATCAACGTAAACGTGGTTATTCAGTTTCTACAAGAAAAGATGCCAATAGCGTTTTGCAATTCGATTTAGTAGGAGATGAATTAAAAACAGGAAGTGTCTCTCATAGTTTTCAGGTTGGATTCGATTATAGAACAACCAAGTATAGTACAAAATCTCAGCGTATAACGACAATAGATACTATAGATGTATTTACTTCAGTAAATCATGTGTTACCCGATAACTTAAACTTTGGAAGTACTAGTTTAGCAGGATCAAAATCAAGAGCTTTAGGTTTTGTAGCACAAGATGTTATTACTTTTAATAATTGGGTAAAAACCTTCTTGGGGCTTCGTTATAGTAAAACACAAACAATTGCAGCAACCGAAACAACTGAGAGCGATGCTATAAATCCTTTAGTTGGTGCTATTTTTACACCAGTTAAAAATGCAAATCTGTTTGTATCCTACACAAACAGTTCTTACCCCAGAACAGGAACTCGTTTAGATGTTAACGGAAATCAGTTAGGTAATGAGCGTTTCGATCAGTTTGAAACAGGGATAAAAACCAATTGGTTAGATAGCCGTTTACGTTTCAACTTTACATTCTTTAAGATAAATAACAAGGATATTAATTTACCGGTTTACGATGAAAACTGGGTAGCAACCGGATATTATCAAAAAGGAGGTAACGACGAAAGAAAAGGCGTAGAGGTTGAGCTTAGCGGGCATATATTAGACAATTTAGAGGTGATAACCGGTTATTCTTATATTGATGCGCAGTACAAGGAACACACATCGTACGTTTATGGTTCGGCGCCTTTAAATACACCTAAGCATACCTTTAATGCTTATGCAAACTATAAGTTTAAAAAGAAATTAGATGGTTTATCTTTGGGAGCAGGAATTTATTACACTGGTGAAAGACCTATTAATGATTGGAGTTCAGGAGCTGTTACTCACGAAGGTATTGTACCAAACCAGGAGCCATTTAATGTTGATGCTTACACACAGGTAAATGCTCAGGTAGCATACAACTTTAATCGCCATTGGAATTTCAGATTTATACTAAACAATATTTTTGACGAAATTGGTTATAACGCCTATAGAACGAGTTATATTAACCAAACCGATCCAAGAAATTTTGCAGGTATGTTAACATATTCATTTTAATTAGTAAATATTTAGTCACTCAGAGTGTAATCTTTTTAAGGTTACACTTTGTGTGTTTATAGCTTTTATGTATGTCAAAAAAAGGAACCTACAGTTTTAGAAAGTTAATTAACGATATTCACTTGTGGTTGGGAATAGCCAGTGGAATTGTTATTTTTTTTGTGTGTTTTAGTGGAACAATTCTTGCATTTGAGCATGAGATTAAAGATGCTTTTTCTTCATCAATAAAAGTTCAACCGAAAGGGGATAGGGTCTCTGTAGAAGAACTTATAAGTTCGTTACGAACATCAAATTTGGGTTTTGTAACTGGGTTAACAATTCCGAGCGATTCAGATGAACCTTATGAGTTTTCAGTAAAGAAGGACTTAAAGGAACGTCGTGGTTCAACAGTATTGGTTAACCCTTATACTTCAGAAATTCATAAAGTAGAAAAATCTGGAGCAGACAACTTTCTAATGGTTATGTTTAAATTGCATAGATGGCTGTTGTTAGATATTAATGTAGGCCGTCCAATTGTAGGCATTGCAACCATTATCTTTTTAATATTATCGGTTTCTGGGTTGGTATTATGGTTTCCTAAAAAAATAAAATGGAAACTGATAAAACAAGGATTTAAAATTAAAACCGATGCGAACTGGAAACGTATCAATCATGATTTGCATAATACTTTAGGGTTTTATTCCTGTATTTTTATCCTTATTATGGCAATAACAGGATTATGCTGGTCTTTTGAAGGTTATAGAGAAGGATTGGGCAATTTGATAGGAGCAAAGATTTTTGATCGTGGTGGAATTGATTACAAAGCAGAAAATAATGAGGGGATAGTTCTAACTATTGATGAAGCTATTGCTAATGCCAACACAATCCTGAACTACGACGGAGAGCTTTCTGTTGGTTTTCCAGATAAGCGTAATTACTATTACCGATTTTCTAAAGTAGCTGATGCCAACTGGTCTCCGGTCGTATCAGATAAATTGTATTTGGATGTTTCGGGAAACGTATTAAAAGTAGAACGGTTTGATGAGAAGCCTTTAAATACACAAATAGCGTCTTTAATACGACCTATTCATACCGGAGAAATCTACGGAACATTTTCTAAGATAATATACTTTTTGGCTTGTTTAATAGGCACCAGTCTACCTGTAACAGGAACAATAATTTGGATTAATAAGTTGAAGAAGAAAAATAAAAGAAAGCAGAAGGTAACTCCGGTTTTACGTAAAGTTGTTTAAAGCTTGAATTAGCTTAGTTTTTATATTAAAGGCTTCTGTTTTTACAGAGGCCTTTTTTTATCCATAATTTTAAGAATCGTTATTTCGTTGATTTTGTTATCTTTAAGAGAGGTAAAATTAAAAGTTATGAAATGAGCTAAAATGATTATTAGCGAATTACATCTGACAGATAAATAATAATAAAAATTTAAACAGATGAAACAACACAGAGTAACCACAGATTTTTCTACCGGTCAGGCACAAATATTTAAAAATCCTTTTTTAGAACGGTTAACTAAAACCAATCCTGCCTCAAACATTGTTATTTATGGTATTACTATTCTACTTCTGGGGTATCTGGCTATAGGTGTTATTGGGCTTTCAGTAATAAGTTTTATAACTTTATTTTGCATCGGTTTTGTTTCCTGGACCTTGGCCGAGTATTTACTTCACAGGTATTTATTTCATTGGTATAACGACTGGAAATGGACAAAACGTTTTCATTTCATAATGCATGGTTCCCATCATGAATATCCAAAAGACAAAGAGCGTTTATTAATGCCTCCAGTTCCAGGACTAATTTTAGCCTCGTTACTTTTCTGTATTTTCTATGTTTTGTTTTGGGTATTTGGGGTTTCAAAATACACTTTCGGGTATTTTCCTGGTTTCTTTTTGGGGTACTTAATGTATTCGTTTGTACACAGAGCTATTCATGTAAAACGACCACCAAAACGATTTAAATACTTATGGCTCCATCATAATTTACATCATTACCAGTATCCAGATAAAGCATATGGTGTATCTAATACATTTTGGGATAAGGTTTTTGGTACTATGCCACCTAAACCAAGGCGCAAAGACGCATAATTTATCCTTGGTAAACTTGTCCTCTGTGTGGTTTCAAAGCATCTCTAAGCGGTTTCATCTTGTCTTCATCAACCACCAGATAGGCAATGGCATGAAATTCATTTACGACTTCAAAACCAGTTAAGATGTTTTCTAATTTTTCAATTTGAACATATTCTTTTAAATGAATATTATGATGTTCGGCTGTTTTATGTGCTGCAGGGCCTCTAAAGTCCCATATTAATTTAAGTCTGCGCATGAATTTTATGCAATAAAAATGAATGCCGAAAGTTAAAAAGATATAATTAAAATAGCACTTAAAATATATCTTTTCAAAGCTTACTTAAAGCAACTTGCATTATAGCATTATATTAGTATTTTTGTTGCTATGGTTTAAATTTTTAATATGAATATAAAGTATATTTTTGTTTTATTCTTCACTTTGTTTTTACCTCAGGTAAAGGCCCAAACATCTAAAGAAGACGTGTTATTTACAGTCGATAGTGAACCCGTTACAGCTTCTGAATTTATAAGGGTTTACAATAAGAATTTAGATTTAGTACAGGATGAATCTCAAAAAGATGTTGACGAGTATTTGAAACTTTTTACCAATTACAAATTAAAGTTAAAAGAAGCCAGAGCTTTAAAGTTAGATGAAAAGCCATCTTACATTCGGGAATTATCGAATTATAAGAAGCAATTGGCAAACAGTTATATTACCGACAATAAGGTAACCGATGAGTTGGTAGAGGAAGCTTACAATAGGGTGTCTTACGACGTAAAGGCCAGTCATATTCTCATTAAATTACCTGAGCATGCCAGTCCGAGTGATACACTTGTAGCTTATAACGATATCATAAAACTTCGGGACCGAGCTTTAGCTGAAGGTTTTGAAAAGGTAAGAGAAGAAGTGCATAACGGACAAACCATTTACGGAGAAGATCTAGATTGGTTTTCTGGTTTTAAAATGGTGTACAAGTTTGAAAACGCGGCTTACAATACACCAGTAGGAGAAATTTCGATGCCGTTTAGAACGCGTTTTGGTTATCATATTGTATCTGTTCAGGATAAACGTAAGTCTAGAGGTGAGCGCACTGTGGCTCATATTATGATTTTCCAAAAAAAGGAAGATGCTAATCAGGAACAATCTGCTGAAAGAATTCAGGATATTTATAAAAAACTACAACAAGGTGAAACTTTTGAAACCTTAGCAAAACAATTTTCAGAAGATAAAAGTACGGCTTCAAATGGTGGACGATTAACACCTATAAGCAGCGGACAGCTTAATTCAAAAGAGTTTGAGGATACGGTATTTGGATTAGAGGAAGTTGGTGATATTTCAGAACCCATAAAAACAGAATACGGTTGGCACATTATAAAATTGTTAAATAAAAAACCAATCGCAAGTTTTGAAGATATGCGTCCGGAACTGGAACAAATGGTTAAGCGTGACGAACGTTCAAAGTTAATTGATGAAGCGTTGTATGCTAAGTTAAGAGCTAAGTACGGCGTATCAGAAGAACAACCTGCTTTACCATATTTTGTAGGACTTTTAAATGACGATTATTATAAATTATCATGGAAGCTTCCTGTCGCTTTTGAGGCGAATAAGCCTTTGGTTAAAATTGGAGATGAACAATTGTTATTTGTTGATTTTGGTAATTTCTTAGTTAAAAATCAACATTACAACAGAAGCGCAGATACTTTTGAAAATATTGTAAATCAAGCTTATGAAAGTTTCTTAAATACTAATTTGGTTAAATATCAGGAAGAGCATTTAGAAGAAGAGGATGAAGATTTTGCGCATATTGTAGGTGAGTATCGCGATGGTTTATTGTTATTCGATTTAATGGAGTCTACCATTTGGGATGCAGCTAAAACAGATTCTTTAGGAGTTAGAAATTTTTATGAATCTCATAAAGCTAAGTATATAGCGCCAGAAAAGATTGATGCTGTTGTAGCGTCTTCAGCCCAACAAAAAACACTTAAGAAAGTATCAAAATTAATAGAACAAGGTATGTCTGTTGAAGATATTAAGGCTTTAGTGAATAGTAATGATAAAATAGATGTTATCTTTACAGAGGAAATTATGGATGCTGGCCATCAGGTGTTACCAGAGAACTTTGAATTTAAAAAAGGGGTGTCTAAAATTTACAAGCACAACGATGCGTTTGTATTAGTGAATGTAAAAGATATAATTCCGGAAACTCAAAGAACATTCGAGGAATCAAAAGGGTTAGTGCTTAGCGATTATCAAACCTATAAGGAGGAACAATGGGTAGCCGAATTGGCTGCAAAATATCCTGTAGAGGTAAACCAGGAGGTTTTAAATCAGGTAAAATCTCAACTAAAACTAAATAAGTAAATCAAGTGCGTTTTAAAAGTCTCTCGATATTAGTGTTGCTTTTGGCAACCTCGTGTCATTTCTTTAAAGAAGTCGATGACCGTATCCCTGTTGCACGAGTTAATGAAAGCTATTTGTATTACGACGATATTAAAGATTTAGTATCTGAAGGTACTTCAAAAGAAGACAGTACTTTAGTGGTTCAGAATTACATTAATCAATGGGCAACGCAACAGTTATTGGTCGATGGAGCAAAGCTTAATTTAAGTGAAGCAACACAAAATAATTTCAACAAGCTGGTTAATCAGTATAAAAACGATTTGTACACCAAAGCTTATGTTGAGGCTTTAGTGGCGAGAAGTATCGATTCTGTGATTTCAAAAGAGGAAGCAGAAACCTATTATAATATAAATAAGGATGCTTTTAAACTGAATGAAGAATTAATTAAGTTTAGATATATTCATATTGATGAAAATATGAATAATTATAAATCTGTAGTTGAGCGGTTTAAACGTTTTAATGATAAAGATAAGCGCGTACTAGACTCCTTGTCTATTCAGTTTAAATCGTATTCACTTAACGATTCCATTTGGATTAAGGCCAGTCAGGTGGTTAAAAAAATTACAGCAATTACCCCGGAAAATAAAGATCAACTGTTAAAAAAATCTAATTTTGTGCAGCTCAAAGATTCATTAGGAGTATATTTGATGCAGGTGAACGATGTGTTATTGCCTAAAGATACGGCACCGTTGGAATATGTAAAACCAACCATCGATCAAATTGTAATCAACAAAAGAAAGCTCGAGCTTATTCGAAAATTAGAAAAAGATATAACTAAAGATGCCATTACAAATAAACAATTCGAAATCTATAAATAATTTGAAACACATATTGGGTTTATGCATAGCATTACTTGGGGCACAGGTAATGGTTGCTCAGGAAATCATTGAAGACGAAGTTAAGGAAGAGGTAAAGGAAGCAGCTCCTGCAAACCAAAATGCTAAAAAAGTAGATGGCGTTGCTGCTGTAGTTGGAGACTATATTTTATTAGATTCAGATGTCGATAAGGCTTATGTGCAATTACAGGCACAGGGTGTAAATACCAAAGATATTGGTCGTTGCGAATTGTTTGGTAAACTTTTAGAAGATAAATTATACGCACATCACGCCATTCAGGATAGTATTGTGGTGTCTGATGCGCAAATCAGACAAAATGTAGATTATCAAATCGAACAGTTTTTACAGTCTACAAATGGTTCTATGGAGGCTTTGTTGAAGTTCTATAATAAAGATGATGAGCAAAGTTTTAGAGATGAGATGTTCGAAATCAATAAAGCGAACATGTTAGCTCAGGAAATGCAGAAAAAGATTGTTGGTGAAATTGAAATTACTCCAGAAGAAGTTCGTGAGTTTTTCAATAAAATTCCAAAAGATCAGCGTCCGACATTTGGTACTGAGTTGAAAGTAGCTCAGATTGTAGCAGAGCCTAAAGTGGCTGAAGAGGAAAGGCAACGTGTAATCAATCGTTTAAAAGAATTTAAAAGAGATATTTTAGAAAACGGATCAAGTTTCCGTTCTAAAGCCGTTTTATATTCAGAAGATCCGGGTTCTGCCAGTAAGGGAGGAAAGTATACCTTGAACAGAAATCAGCCTCGAATGGTTAGAGAGTTCAGACAGGTAGCTTTTGCGCTTCAGGAAGGTGAGATTTCAGAACCTTTTAAAACGGATTATGGTTATCACATTATTTACTGTGAAAAAGTTAGAGGACAGGAACGAGATGTAGCACATATCTTATTAACACCAAAAGTATCAGACGAGGCGATTAAAGAAGCTAAAGAACGTTTGGAAAAAGTAAGACAGCGTATTGTTGATGGCGAGATTTCTTTTGCCGATGCTGCAAGAGAAGCCAGTGATGAAAAAGAAACCAGAGGTGATGGCGGACAGTTAATTAATCCGGCAACACAAGATTATAATTTTGAATTAACCAGAATGGATACCGAGTTATATACTCAGATTCAAAATTTAAAAGATAACGAGGTAAGTTTGGTATATAAAGAAGAAGATCGTACAGGCGGTGTTAAGTTTAAAATACTAATGGTTACCGATAGGATTGATGAGCATGAAGCAAACTATGCCCGCGATTATTTAAAAATAAAACAATTAGCTTTAGACGAAAAGAAAATTGATGCTATTGCTAAATGGCAACAGGAAAAAATCATGGATACTTACATAAAAATTAGTGGTGAGTATAGAGATTGTAACTTTTCTAGTAACTGGTTAAAAAAATAATATATGTCAGATGTTTCCGCTATTGAACAATTTGTAAAGCAGTATAAAGATTTAAAAACCGAAATCGCTAAGATCATTGTTGGTCAGGACGAGGTTGTAAATCAAATATTAATTTCCATTTTTTCTGGCGGACATTCACTTTTAATTGGTGTGCCTGGACTAGCCAAAACTTTAATGGTTAATACCATTGCTCAGGCGTTAGGTTTAGATTTTAAACGTATTCAATTTACGCCTGATTTAATGCCAAGTGATATTTTAGGTAGTGAAATCTTAGATGAAGACCGTCACTTTAAGTTTATTAAAGGTCCTATTTTTTCGAATATTATCTTAGCCGATGAGATAAACAGAACGCCACCAAAAACACAAGCAGCTTTATTGGAAGCTATGCAGGAGCGTGCGGTAACTGTGGCTGGGCATCACTACAAATTAGATTTACCATATTTTGTTTTAGCAACACAAAACCCGATTGAGCAGGAGGGAACGTATCCGTTACCCGAAGCACAGTTAGACCGTTTTATGTTCGCCATTAATTTAGATTACCCAACGTTTGAGGAGGAAGTAGAAGTTGTAAAATCGACAACAACAGACTCTAAAAAGGAAATCAAGGCTTTATTTACTGCAAAGCAGATTATCGATTTCCAGCAATTAATTCGTCGTATTCCTGTTGCCGATAATGTGGTTGAATATGCCGTAACCATGGTTGGGAAAACAAGACCAAATTCAGAATCTGCCATAGATTTAGTTAAAAATTATATCGATTGGGGTGCTGGACCTAGAGCTTCTCAAAATTTAATATTGGCGGCAAAAACCCATGCAGCCATTCACGGTAAATTTTCACCGGATATTGAAAATGTACAGGCTGTGGCTAATGGTATCTTACGTCATAGAATTATCAAGAACTATAAAGCTGAAGCGGAAGGTATTACCGAAGATCAAATCATCAAGAGTTTGTTTTAAAATCTAAATATAGATATCTATTACTATAGATAATAAGCATAGAGTTTTTGGATTAGATGCAATTCGGGCATCAGCCATTTTATTAGTTTTATTTTCACATTCAACAATATTATTATTTCCTAATCAGGATAGTTTACTACTTACTATAATTAGATTTTTCGGGACTATAGGAGTAGATTTGTTTTTTGTTTTAAGTGGATTTCTAATTGGTGGTATCATTTTAAAACAAATAGATTTAGGAAAAACCTCATGGAATGATTTCTTGTATTTTTGGATAAGGCGCTGGTTCAGGACTCTTCCAAATTACTTTTTGGTATTAGCTTTAAATGTGCTTTTATTATTTCTGTTTACTGGTGAAATTTTAAAAGGAATAGGAAACTATTTTTTATTTTTGCAAAACTTCTCAAATCCACAACCCGATTTTTTTACTGAATCCTGGAGTTTGTCCATTGAAGAATATGCTTATATCATAGGGCCACTACTACTGTTTTTAACTTTTAATTCTTTTAAATCGGTTTCAAAAAAGTATTTGTTTATTGGAATTACAGGGTTTGTCATTATTAGCTCAGGAGTTTTAAGGTATCAATTTCATTTAAATCAAAAGATTGATTCGGCTGAGATGTGGAGTAGCGCTTTGAGAAAAGTTGTTATTTACCGAATAGATAGTATTTATTATGGGTTTGTTTTAGTATATGTAATGAAGCAGTTTAAAAGTTATTTTAAGAGATATAATTTACTGTTATTTATGGTGGGAGTTATTTTGTTTTCAGGAATACACGTTTTAATTTACTTCAATAACTTAACACCTGTAAATACTCCTTTGTTTTTTAATGTATTTTACCTGCCATTAATTTCTATTAGTTTACTGTTGTTTTTTCCTTCTATAATAGAAATTGATATTCAAGGCTACGTAAAAATACTTACTACTAAATTAAGTATTATATCTTATGCTCTTTATTTGCTTAATTATTCAGTGGTTTTGTTAAGTATTCAACATATTGGCAGTATTTGTGAAGCTTCAATGATAATTAAAATCATAACTTTGCTGACTTATTGGGGATTGTCTTTTTATTTAAGTCATTTGTTATATACGTATTTCGAAAAACCAATGACGAATTTAAGAGATAAACCATTTTTTAAAAGAATATTGAATTAAGTGTAGTTACCAAAAAAGCATTTTTTTATTGAATTTCATTAAAAAATTTCAAACCATACTTAATAATTATAACACAATAATAATTAAGTATTATTCGGTATTGTATTCCTTGTTTTATTTTTAAAACTTTGTATTAATTCAGTACTTTTGCGAGGCTAAAGAAAAAACTAAGTTAAACGGCTTTAAAACAATATATAGGGGCTGTAATCAGATAATCTGAACTACAGTATAGCGTTTTTAAAGAGCCAAAAAATTGAAATGACTTCTAATAATATGAATATGTACAACGATTACATCAAGGAAATCGAAGAACGAAAAGCTCAGGGACTTCACCCAAAACCAATTGATGGAGCTGATTTATTAAGCGAGATTATTGAACAAATTAAGGATTTGAACAACGCAAATCGTGAAGATTCGCTTAAATTTTTTATTTACAATGTGGTGCCGGGAACTACTGGTGCAGCTGGTGTAAAAGCAAAGTTTTTAAAAGAGATTATTCTTGGTAATGCTGTTGTTGAAGAAATTACTCCAACCTTCGCTTTTGAATTGTTATCGCACATGAAAGGTGGACCTTCTATTGAGGTACTTTTAGATTTAGCTTTAGGAAACGACGAAGCTATCGCTAAGCAAGCTGCTGAAGTTTTAAAAACTCAGGTTTTCTTATATGATGCAGATACTAATCGTTTAGAAGAAGCTTATAAAGGAGGGAATGCTGTTGCTAAAGATTTGTTAGAGAGCTACGCTAAAGCTGAATTCTTTACTAATCTTCCGGAGGTTGACGAAAAAATCGAAATCGTTACGTTTATCGCAGGTACAGGTGATATTTCAACAGATTTGTTATCACCAGGAGCAGATGCGCATTCAAGATCAGATAGAGAATTACACGGTCAGTGTATTTTCGAACACAATAAAGAGATGCAGAATGAATTAACTGCATTAAAACAACAACACCCAGACAAACGCGTGATGTTAATCGCAGAGAAAGGTACCATGGGAGTGGGATCTTCAAGAATGTCTGGTGTGAATAACGTAGCGTTATGGACAGGTATTCAGGCGAGTCCGTATGTGCCGTTTATTAATATCGCTCCAATCATTGCCGGAACAAATGGTATTTCTCCAATTTTCTTAACAACTGTTGGGGTAACTGGTGGTATTGGTATCGACCTTAAAAACTGGGTTAAGAAAACCGATGAAGCTGGTAATACCGTTTTAGATGAAAATGGAGATCCTGTTTTAGAACAAGCGTATTCTGTTGAAACAGGAACGGTACTTACAATTAATACAAAAGAGAAAAAATTATACAACGGCGACGTTGAATTAAAAGATATTTCTACTGCATTAACACCGCAAAAAGTGGAGTTCATTAAGGCTGGTGGTTCTTATGCTGTCGTTTTTGGTAAAAAATTACAAACTATTGCAGCAGGTATTTTAGGTATTGAGGCGCCAACGGTTTATGCACCTTCTAAAGAAATTTCTGTTGAAGGACAAGGTTTAACTGCTGTAGAGAAAATTTTCAACAAAAATGCTGTTGGAACAACGCCAGGTAAAACATTACATGCGGGTTCAGATGTTCGTGTTGAAGTAAATATTGTAGGATCTCAGGATACTACTGGATTAATGACGTCTCAGGAATTAGAAGCGATGGCGGCTACAGTTATTTCTCCAATAGTTGATGGTGCTTACCAATCGGGATGTCACACGGCTTCTGTTTGGGATAACAAGTCAAAAGCGAACATTCCTAAATTAATGAAGTTTATGAATGACTTCGGATTAATCACAGCGCGCGATCCTAAAGGAGAATACCACGCCATGACCGACGTTATTCACAAAGTATTAAACGATATTACAATCGACGACTGGGCCATCATCATTGGTGGTGACTCACATACACGTATGTCTAAAGGTGTGGCTTTCGGTGCCGATTCAGGAACTGTGGCGTTAGCTTTAGCAACGGGTGAAGCAACGATGCCAATTCCGCAGTCGGTAAAAGTGACCTTCAAAGGTGAAATGAAACCTTATATGGATTTCCGTGATGTGGTACACGCAACACAACAACAAATGTTAAAGCAATTTGGTGGTGAAAACGTATTCCAAGGTCGTGTAATTGAAGTGCACATAGGTACCTTAACATCAGATCAGGCCTTTACATTTACCGATTGGACGGCTGAAATGAAAGCCAAAGCATCTATCTGTATTTCAGAAGATGAAACCTTAATCGAATCGTTAGAAATCGCAAGAGATCGTATCCAAATCATGATTGATAAAGGTATGGATAATGCAAAACAAGTGCTTCAAGGACTTATTGATAAAGCAAATGCAAGAATTGAGGAAATTAAATCTGGAGAGAAACCAGCTTTACGTCCTGATGCTAACGCGAATTATTTTGCTGAAGTAGTTATCGATTTAGATGAAATCGTTGAGCCAATGATCGCCGATCCAGACGTAAACAACGATGACGTTTCTAAGCGTTATACACACGATACGATTCGTCCGTTATCTTTCTACGGCGGTACTAAGCAGGTAGATTTAGGTTTCGTAGGATCTTGTATGGTTCACAAAGGCGATATGAAGATTTTAGCTCAGATGTTAAAAAATATCGAAGCGCAACAAGGGAAAGTTGAATTTAAAGCGCCTCTAGTAGTTGCACCTCCAACATATAACATTGTTGATGAGTTAAAAGCTGAAGGTGACTGGGAAGTATTACAAAAATATTCAGGATTTGAATTCGATGATAATGAACCAAAAGGTTTAGCTCGTACTAAATACGAAAACATGCTTTACTTAGAGCGTCCGGGTTGTAACTTATGTATGGGTAACCAAGAGAAAGCTGAACCGGGAGATACTGTAATGGCAACATCAACTCGTTTATTCCAAGGTCGTGTGGTTAAGGATTCAGGAGAGAAAAAAGGAGAATCTTTATTATCATCTACTCCGGTAGTGGTATTATCTACAATTTTAGGTAGAACACCAAATATTGAAGAGTATCAAGCGGCTGTTGAGGGTATTGTTTTAACGAAGTTTAAACCACCTCACAAACAATTGAGTACTGCTGCGGTAGCATACTAAATAAAGGATAATTAGATATTTCAGAATATCTCAAAAATAAGTAGAAAAGGAGCCTGGATTTTATTCAGGCTCTTTTTTTATGGATTTTTAGGGGAAAATTTTCGTATTTCAGCTTTCTAAAATCAGTATAAATAGGCTAATATTTAGTTAATTAGTAAGTCCTGTCGCGATATTTTTAATAAATTAGAGGGAATTTAAACAATTTAAATAAAGAAAAAATATGGCATTTGATATTGAAATGATTAAAGGCGTTTATTCCCGAATGGCCGAGCGTGTTGATGCTGCTCGTAAAGTGGTGGGTAAACCTTTAACGCTTTCTGAGAAAATATTGTATAATCACCTATGGGATGGGAATCCAACCACCGCATTTACAAGAGGTAAAGATTATGTCGATTTCGCTCCAGATAGAATCGCATGTCAGGATGCAACTGCGCAAATGGCGTTACTACAATTTATGCAAGCCGGAAAAAGTAAAGTTGCTGTGCCTACAACCGTACATTGTGATCACTTAATTCAAGCCAAAGATGGAGCTGCAGCCGATTTAAGACAAGCGAATAGTGTGAGTAGTGAAGTATTTAATTTTTTGGAATCTGTTTCAAATAAATATGGCATTGGTTTTTGGAAACCGGGTGCAGGAATCATTCATCAGGTGGTTTTAGAAAATTATGCATTTCCTGGCGGAATGATGATTGGTACCGATTCACATACTGTTAATGCAGGCGGATTAGGAATGGTCGCTATTGGTGTTGGTGGTGCCGATGCCGTTGATGTTATGGCAGGTATGGCTTGGGAGCTTAAATTCCCTAAGCTTATTGGTGTGAAATTAACCGGTAAATTATCCGGGTGGACAGCACCGAAAGATGTGATTTTAAAAGTGGCTGAAATTCTTACCGTAAAAGGAGGGACAGGAGCTATCGTTGAATATTTCGGACCAGGAGCAACTGCCATGTCGTGTACCGGTAAAGGAACCATTTGTAATATGGGCGCCGAAATTGGTGCAACGACATCTACTTTTGGTTACGATGAATCTATGGAGCGTTATCTACGTTCTACCGAAAGAGCCGATGTTGCTGATGCAGCTAACAAAGTTAAAGAATACTTGACTGCCGACCCAGAAGTTTATGCCAATCCAGAGCAGTATTTCGATCAGGTGATTGAAATTAACTTATCGGAATTAAATCCGTTATTAAATGGACCTTTCACACCAGATTTATCAACTCCTGCAGGAAAAGAAATGGGAGAGAAGGCCAAAGCTAATGATTGGCCAATTGTGGTCGAGTGGGGCTTAATAGGGTCTTGTACCAATTCTTCGTATGAAGATTTATCGCGTGCCTCATCAATTGCTCAACAAGCCATTGATAAGGGTGTTAAAATGAAAGCTGAATTAGGTATTAATCCAGGGTCAGAGCAAGTGAGATACACGGCAGAACGCGATGGTATTCTTGAAGTTTTTGAAAAATTAGACGCTAAAATTTTTACGAATGCCTGCGGACCATGTATAGGGCAGTGGGCACGTTACAGCGATCCGAAAAATGCACCAAAAAACAGTATCGTGCATTCATTCAACCGAAACTTTGCCAAACGTGCCGATGGTAACCCGAATACGCATGCTTTTGTAGCTTCACCCGAATTAACAGCCGCGATTGCTATTGCGGGTCGATTGGATTTTAATCCGATGACCGATAAATTAATCAACGAAGAAGGAGAAGAAGTCATGTTCGATGAGCCAACAGGATGGGAGTTACCACCAAAAGGTTTCGAAGTTAAAGATAATGGCTATATCGAACCTGAGGCAGATGGTAGTCATGTTCAGGTGATTGTAGATCCAAAATCTGAAAGATTACAATTATTAACGCCATTCACGCCAATTGGTGATGATATTAAAGGCGCCAAATTATTAATAAAAGCCTTCGGAAAATGTACAACTGACCATATTTCTATGGCGGGTCCTTGGTTACGTTTCCGTGGTCATTTAGATAATATTTCTAATAACTGTTTAATTGGTGCCGTAAACGCTTATAACCAACAAACAAACTTTGTTAAAAATCAATTAACGGGTGAGTATGGTGGAGTACCAGATGTACAACGTCAGTATAAAAAAGAAGGTATTAAGACGATAGTTGTTGGCGATCATAATTATGGTGAAGGGTCTTCTAGAGAACACGCAGCCATGGAACCAAGACATTTAGGTGTAGCCGCGGTTATTGTGAAGTCGTTTGCGCGTATTCACGAAACAAACCTTAAAAAGCAAGGGATGTTAGGTTTGACATTTGCAAATGAATCAGATTACGATTTAATTCAGGAGGATGATACTTTTAACTTCTTAGATTTAAATGAATTTGCTCCAGATAAGCAGTTGACCTTAGAAGTTGTTCATGCAAATGGTAGTAAAGATGTCATTAAATTGAATCACACTTATAATGAAGCACAAATTGCCTGGTATAAAGCAGGTTCAGCATTAAATTTAATTGCTGCAGAAAATGCTTAATCTTTAAAGAATATACAAATAAAAAATCCAGCTAATAAGCTGGATTTTTTATTGCAATAAAGCTTGAAAAACGTATAGAATTGTATTTTTACAAAAAACTTACCTCAATGAATACAAGAGCAGAGCAACTTAAAGCATTTGATAGATTGTTAACCATCATGGATGAGCTTAGAGCACAGTGCCCATGGGATAAAAAGCAAACCATGGAAACGCTTCGTCATTTAACTATAGAAGAAACCTACGAGTTAGGTGATGCCATTTTAGATAACGATTTGGAAGAGGTTAAAAAGGAATTGGGGGATGTGTTGCTTCATATTGTATTTTATTCTAAAATAGGCAGTGAAACCAACGATTTCGATATTGCTGATGTTTGTAATAGTATTTGTGAAAAGTTAATTAATAGACATCCGCATATTTATGGTGATGTAAAAGTTGAAAATGAAGAAGACGTGAAGCGCAACTGGGAAAACCTGAAGCTTAAAGAAGGTAAAAAAAGCGTTCTTGAAGGGGTACCTAACAGTTTGCCAGCTTTAGTTAAAGCTAACAGAATTCAGGAGAAAGTTGCCGGGGTAGGGTTTGATTGGGAAGAGCCGCATCAGGTTTGGGAAAAGGTTGAAGAAGAACTTCAGGAATTAAAAGCTGAAATAGATTCAAATAATCAGGATGCCATTGAAAGTGAATTTGGAGATGTACTTTTTTCAATGGTAAATTATGCTAGATTTTTAAATGTAAACCCTGAAAATGCTTTAGAACGTACCAACAAAAAGTTCTCAAAACGTTTTAAATATTTAGAAGAAAAAGCTCAGGGGTTAAATAAACCGCTTAAAGAAATGACCTTAACCGAGATGGATGTGTTTTGGGAAGAGGCTAAAAAGTTGTAAAACAATTTACTAATATCTTGACTCTGCGTCTATAACCTTAACATATTTCTAATATTAATTGCCAATTATTTCAATACTAAAAAATTAAAAATATTGTTTAGGGTATAGATTTTATATCTTTAAGAAACGATTATCTTTGCAAGCGATTAAAAAAGAAACAAGGTTTCAGAAATGGCTAAAACGATTAAGCACTCCGAGTTTGTTCTCATCGGAGGTGGAATAATGAGTGCCACATTGGCAATCCAACTTTTTGAGAAATTTCCTGGTAAGAAAATAACAATTATTGAAAAGCTGCCTAAAATGGCAGAAGAAAGTTCTGAAGCATGGAATAATGCAGGAACTGGTCATGCAGGTAATTGTGAGTTAAATTATACTCCGGAAAAGAAAGGTGCTGTTAAAAAGGGTTCAATTGATACCACTAAAGCAATAAATATTTCAGAGCAGTTCAACGAAACACTAGGGTTTTGGAAAGATTGTGCCGAAAAAGGATATATCAAAAACCTGTCAAAGTGTATTAACGAAGTACCCCATATCAGTTTTGTTGAAGGCGAAAAGAATGTAGAGTTTTTAGAGAAGCGTTGGTATGCTTTAAAGGAAGTTCCTCATTTTAGAGATATGCAGTTTTCTAAGGAGATTAATGAAATTAAAGAATGGATTCCTCTAATGATGGAGGGGAGAGACGAAAAAGAAATCGTTGCTGCTACCTATTTTGAGAAAGGATATGATGTTAATTTTGGTGAAATAGCCGACCAGTTATTTAACTTTTTAGGAAAACAGGATAATGTTGAGTTGGTAAACAACAGTAACGTTTACAACTTACAGCAAACCGATAATAAACGATGGTTAATTTCGGTTAAAGGACAAAATGTGGGTAAACACTGGAAGATTGTAACTAATTATGTGTTTATTGGTGCTGGAGGTGGTGCTTTGCCTTTATTAGAAAAATCGAATATTAAAGAGGCTAGAGGCTACGGTGGATTCCCAATTAGTGGCTTATGGTTACGCTGTACAAATCCTGAGGTTATTGAAAGACATCAGGCAAAGGTTTATGGTAAAGCTAAAAAAGGCTCACCACCCATGTCTGTACCTCATATGGATACACGCATGATTAATGGCCGTAAAGAATTATTGTTTGGTCCGTTTGCCGGATTTACCACTAAGTTCTTAAAACATGGTTCGATGTTCGACTTACCACGATCGGTAGAGTTTGATAATATAATGAGTCTTCTTGGTGCAGGTTATCAAAATTTACCTTTGGTTAAGTATTTAATTAAGCAGGTAAGTTTAAATTTTAAAGATCGTATGGAAATGCTTAGAGAGTTTTATCCGGAAGCTAACGACGATGATTGGAAAATTGTAGTTGCAGGACAGCGTGTACAGATTATTAAGCGAAACAAAAAAGGTTTTGGTAAGTTAGAATTCGGAACCGAAATTATTGTTTCTAAAGATAAAACAATTGCCGCTTTATTAGGAGCTTCACCAGGAGCATCAACTTCGTATTCTGTAATGAAAAATGTTATTGAAAAATGTTTCTAACATTTAATATATGAAATAAAAAAGCGGCTTTTTAGCCGCTTTTTTTATGTTGTAATTATTTTAGTTAATACAGTTCTTTAATTTTACTCAACTTGGTTTCCCATAGTTCTAAGGCTTCTTTGTGAGTCTTAATATTGTTATGAACTTCTTTAACTAATGGATTATTATCATCAACATTCGTGAAAAACTGTAAGTTGTTTTCCAATTGGTTGATTTGGCTCTTAACTTCATCAATTTTTTTACGAATGAATGAACGTTCGTTGTCTAAATCTCTATTATCATCTTCAGTATTCATATGATCAAGCTTGTTTTCGAACTTAATCATTTCAACTTCGTTTTTATCCATTTCAAGGTTCGATAACAAATCATCTACAGCTTTATTGAATTTACCCTCTATATAGCGCTTATCATTTGGTACACGCCCTATATCTTTCCATTGATTGGTGAACTCTTTAATTTGTTCAATGCCCTTTTCTTTATCTGTAAAAGGTTTTAGGTTTTTTAGGGTATCTAAAAGTTCTAACTTTTTACCAAATGCTTCCAGTCCTTCCTTGTTAGCTGCATTCTTTTTGGCATGTAACTTATCGAAGTAAAAATTACATGCGGTTTTAAATCGTTTCCAGATTTTATCACTGTCTTTACGAGGCACATGACCTATTTTTTTCCAGTCACTTTGAATTTTCTTCATCAACGGGGTGGTAACCTCGTAATCTTCACTGTCTTTATTGTCTTCAGCAATTTTAATTAAATCCAGTTTCTTTTGAAGATTGGTGTACTGTTCTTTCTTAAGGTCTTTGTAGAATCCGTTTTTACTTCGGTTAAACGTTCTTACAGCCTCCTTGAATTTAGCCCAGGTATTTTCATTTTCCTTTATAGGAACTTTACCTGCGTTAAAGAAGGATTCTCTAAGATCTTCAACTTCCTTAATTTTCTTTTGCCAACCGTTATGAGAAGTAATGTTTTCGGCTGTTATGGTTTTAATAGCCTCAATAATATCAAGTTTCGTTTCAAGATTTTTATCGTAAACTTTATCGATTTCTTGGAAATACAGCTGACGTTTATCGTTTATCGTTTTTGTTGCTACCTTAAATTTATTCCAGATATCTTCACGATATTCCCTTTGTACCGGACCTAGTTCTTCTTTCCACATTTTGTGAAGCTCTTGCAACTCTCTAAAGGCACGCATAACATTGTCATCTTTGGCCAGTTCCTCAGCGCGCTCAATAATCTTAAGCTTTTGTTCTAAATTGTGCTTAAAGTCTAAATCACGTAAGTCTCTGTTTAGGTGCAGAAAATCGTAAAACATTTCTACGTGGTGGTGGTAGCTATTCCAGGCATTGTTGTATTTATCTCGAGGAATAGGACCTGTATTTTTCCAGCGCTCCTGAAGTTCTTTAAAGTGCTTGTATGTGGTATTTATATTTTCTTCAACGTTAATTAAACCTTTAAGCTCTTCTATAATTTCAAGTTTATCGGTTAAATTTTGTTTTAGATTTTTTTCAATGTTTTGATAGTATTCGTTACGCTTTCTGCGATAATCGTTGTAAGCTGCTTTGTAACGTTTTTGAACCGGAGAGCTGTAATAAAAGTCTATTTCGTTACCACCTTCATTTAAGAAATCGTCTTTTTTCTCATCTAGAAGCGCTTGAAATTTATCTTTAAACTCATTATTGATAGCTTCAACATGGGTTTTTATAGCCTGTACTTTTTCGGTTCTAAGTAAACGCTCTAACTCGATAGCAAGAGCTTCAAGCGACATGGTGTCGTAAGCTTTAAGCTCAATGGTATGTCTGTCTTTATGACCTTCATCCTCGGCGTCTTCAGCATTAGATTCATCAATTTCATCTAAACCGTGATCATCGCTATCAGACTCTGAAACAGAAGCAGGGACAGTTTTGTCTTCTTCCGTAATTTCAGATTCTTTGGCATCAGTAGTTTCTGTAGATTCTATTGACGTGTTTTCAACTATTTTTTCTTCAGAATGCTCCTCATTCTTACTTAGCTCTTCTTTTCCGTTCAGGTTATTTAAATCAGACATTTTAACAATGTTAGGGTTCGTAATACAGCTTTGTGTGTTTAAAGATACTAACAAGTCTATTATTTACAAATATTTAGAAGGCAAATTATTTGTGTCTGATGTAAGAAATTTTGAAATTTTTAATGAGTTTAAATAGTAACATTCCAGATAGACCATGCTTTTTCAGCTTGAAAAACCAACATGTCTAAGCCGTTTACTGTGGTTGCCTGACGTTCTTTTCCTAATTTTAAAAAGGTGGTTTCTTCCGGATTATAAATTAAATCGAATAAAATATGTTTGTCGGTGATACCGCTGTATGGAATGTCTGGATGATTTTCAATATTTGGAAATGTTCCAAGAGGAGTACAGTTGATAATAAGCTGATGGTCTGCTACAATAGATTCTGTTAACTGATCGTATGTGAATTTAACATGCTCTGAAGCTGTACGTGATACATAGTGATATTTTATACCTAGTTTTTTCAGAGTGTAAGCAATGGCTTTACTTGCGCCACCGGTTCCTAGTATTAAAGCCTTTTTATGACGCTTTTTTAAGTGAGGTTTTAGCGATTTCTTAAATCCGTAACAGTCGGTATTGTAGCCAATAAGTTTTCCTTTTTTAGTAACTTTTATGGTGTTAACGGCTCCAATAGCTTTTGCTTTTTTATTTAGCTTATCCAGAAAAGGAATAACCTCCTCTTTATAAGGAATGGTTACATTCATACCCTTTAAGTCTGGTGTGTTTTTAATGATGTTTTGAAGGTCATCAATCGAAGGAATATCGAAATTTTCGTAAGTTGTATTCGTTATTTCAGCGTCCTCAAACTTCTTTTTGAAGTAAGATCTTGAGAAAGAGTAGGAGATATTTCTACCTAAAAGGCCTAGTTTATTCATTAATTTTTCGTGTTTTTTGTCCGTAATACTCTAAAGCCAGAACGATGGTAATGCCTAAAAAGATATAAGCAATGGCGTAATAGGTTTCTGTATTCAGTTCCGGTATATAGCGTTGATAGTTGGCTACGATTTTAGTTCCTGTAGAATCGAACAAAGGCTTACCGTCTTCGGTAAGTTTGTAAATGGTATGTTTCCACGGCCAAACCACACCAAGAGATCCGACAATAAATCCGATAATAGCAGAAAGAGTAATGCTTTTGTAGCGTTTTAAAATATAGCTTAGCATATGGGAAAAGGTAACTAAACCAGTTATAGACCCTAGGGTAAAAACCGCTAAAACCTTTAACATACGAATGCGTTGCGAATTGTGTATAAAGTCGAAGTTTCCGCTGAAGATGTCTGAAAACGTATCGTATAAGGCATTTACCGAATCGACTAGCAGAAGGACATAATTACCTAATAAAATAAGAATGAAAGACCCTGAAAATCCTGGTAAGGTCATTCCAGAAACACTAATAATCCCACAGAAAAATACAAACCAAAGGTTGTCGTTTTCTTTAGCAGGATTTAAAAAACTAATACCAGCTCCCAATAAAATACCAATGGCTAGAGAGGTGTAGGTGCGGTAATTCCAATCTTTAAAATCTTTGTTGATGTAATAAATGGAGCCGATAATCATTCCAAAAAACACACTCCAGACGTAGAGTTCGTAGTGCTCAATAAGATAATCCAACACTTTTGAAACACTAAAATAGCTAACAATCATTCCCAAGAATAACAGACTAATAAATCGTCCGTTAATGTAATTGTAAAAGCTTTTGTAACGACCGTTAATTAGAAGTTTAAAAGCTTTTCCATTTATCTTTTTTAAGGAATAAATAAATTCCTCGTAAAAGCCAGCTACAAAAGCAACAACACCTCCAGACACGCCAGGTACTTTATTGGCAGCACCCATTCCTAATCCTTTTAGAACCAGAAAAATTTTGTCTTTTAGTGTTCTAGTGCTTTCCATTTATACTTTTTTTGCTCCTACTTTTTCAAGAATAAAAATAGTTAAAAATCCCAGTAACATTAAAGTTATGGCAAAGACAATTTGATTATTCCCTTCAAAAGCAAATGGAGAGATGCTTTCCTGAATTAATGGCGATTTTATGCCTTCGGAATTTGTATGCCATGACAAAGTATTTTTCCAAGGCCATACCTTGTTTAAAGACCCAAAGATAAATCCGGTAAGCAGAGCTAAGGTGATATTGTGATAGTTTTTGAATAACCATTTTAACGCATGACTAAAACTCAACAAACCAATAAGAGCTCCTGAAAAAAAGATAATTAATTTTTTAATATCTACGTCGTGAATGGCATCACTTAAGGTTTTATAAGCGCCTAATATAATTAAAATGAAAGAGCCTGAAATACCCGGAAGAATCATAGCGCAAATGGCAATGGCTCCTGAAAAAAACAGAAACCAATCACTATCGCTATTTTCCATAGCAGGTAATGAGCTAATGTAAAAAGCAATAACAGCACCTACAATAAGAGCTAAAATTACAGAGGCATCCCATTTTGTTACTTGTTTTCCAACAAAATAAATACTCGCTACAATTAAACCAAAAAAGAAAGACCAGATTAAAATAGGTTGATTTTCAAGAAGGTATTTAGCCAGTTTCATAAAAGAAACGTAGCTAATAACAATTCCGCTTAAAAGTGCAAGAATAAAATTACCGTTTACTTCAATCCAAAAGGCTTTAATCCCTTTATTAAAAAGTATTTTAAACAGCGAAAGATTAACGTTGCTAATGGTAGAAATTAACTCTTCGTAAATTCCGGAAATGAAAGCGATAGTACCACCTGAAACACCAGGAACAGCATCGGCTGCACCCATGGCTAAACCTTTAAAAGTAATGATTAAATAATCAATTAAGCGTCGTTGCATATTTTGGTTTTGCATAAAAACCAAAGGTATACATTTTAATTAAACAGACGCTTATTGATTTGTTTTTAGTATGTTTTTAACAAGTATCTTATTGGCAACTTCAGGGAAAAGCTCTTCGATAATAAAAGCGTAATCTTCGTTATGATCTATACCATTTTTCAGATAAAAAATACCTTTATCATTTTCATTTAGAGAAAAATATAAACCAGCTAAACGATATTCTATTTCAGAATTTTCCGGGTAAAATTCTATGGCTTGCTCAAAGTTATAAATAGCAGCTTCAGGTTCGCCAAGTTTAATTAAAATATCACCTCTGGAAAGCCATGTGTTTAATTCGTAATTTCCTAGCTCTAAAGCTTTCTTAAAACCACGTTCAGCTTCTTCTAAATGATTTAATCGATGATTGATTTGCGCATACAACTTCCAGTAAACTACGTTTTCAGAATCTATATTAATGGCTTTATTGATATAGTATAAGGCTTTATCGTAGTTTCTTTTTTTGTTATAAAAACGCGTAATCGCAATCCAACCTTTATCTAATAACGGATCTTCATGAACAGTTTTATAATAATATTGAACCGCTAATTCATCATTTTTAAGTTTTTCATGACAGCTACCAATACGTAGCAACGCAAACGAGGTTGGGTCGTCCAACTCTAAAGTAATGGTATAGTTTTCAATAGCCTCGTTAAAACGTTTCAGTTTTTCTAAAACCTTACCACGTTCTAAATAAGCACCAACAAAGGTGTCATCTGAAATAATGGCGAAATCGTAAGCAGCTAATGCTTTTTTGTAATTTTTAAGATTGTAGTACTGTTTTCCGAGTTGATGCCAGGCAACTTCACAATACGGGTTTTTGTCTAAAAAGATATTAAGGTACTCAATAGCTTCTTCAGATTGATTTAAAAATTCGAAACAATAAATCACGTTATACAGTGCCGAATAATCTTCAAGATCTTCTTCTAAACACTTCATAAAACATTCTTTAGCTTTTTCAAATTCATCAAGAAAAAGGTATTCCATTCCTATAAGCGAATACAAATCTACAACGTCATCGGTCAGTTCTAGGGCTCTTTTAAGCACATCGATAGCTTGCTGATGGTCGTCTTTTTTAGAAAAGATATTGGCTTTCTGGATGTAGATCTCTTCATTCATCGGATCCAGATTATAAAGTTCATTAAGTAGGGTGTCTGCTTCAACAAGTTTGTTTTCAAACACGTAAACTTCAACTTTAAAAAGTCTGAGATTGACCGAGGTAGGATGTTGATCTAGACCAAGTTTGATGGCTTTTTTTGCTAAAGCTATCTTTCCTTGATTTAGATAGTGATGAATGATGTTTTCAAATTCCTCTGAGTCGAAAAACAAAACGTGGTTTGTTTTTAACATCGACTCGAATTTGGTTAGAGGTAAATTGTTGTTTTCATCTTGACTAAACTCCATAGGCACATTTGTAAAGTTCTACTACTATAAATTTAATGTTCTATTTTGACGATTAACGTTCAAGACTTAAATGTTTTTAACAAAGTAATGAACAGTTAAGGAGTTTATTTGAAAAATTAAGTTGTTTGTTGGTATTTAGTCGTTTGTCGATGTTTTAGCTTTCAAGAATTTCGTCTAAAATGGAAATAATTATAGAACATCCTTTCATTATTTCTTCATTTGAAATCGTTAGAGGTGGCGTTATTCTTACTGCCCGACCTTCGAAGAGCAACCAAAAGAGAATTAAACCGGCTTCCTGACTCTTTAAAATAACGGTGTTAGCAATGTCAACAGATTGCATTATTGGGGCAAGCATAAGGCCTTTTCCTCGTACTTCGGTTATTAAAGGATGTACCAGAAGTTTTCGGAAAAGTTGTTCTTTTTCCAAAGCTTCAGTCATCAGGTTGGTTTCTGTAATTTCTTTTAATGTAGCTAAAGCTGCCGCAGCGATCACCGGATGCCCGCCGAAAGTGGTGATGTGTCCCATTTTTGGATTGTCCATCAATAAATCCATATGAGCTGTTGAAGCTGTAAACGCACCAATAGGCATCCCGCCACCAAGACCTTTGCCCATAACTACAATGTCAGGTACACAGTTGTAATTTTCGAAACCAAATAATTTCCCCGTACGACCAATACCCGGTTGAATTTCATCTAAAATAAGAACAGCACCAACTTCATCACAACGTTTTCTAACTTTAGTTAAGTAATCATTTTGTGGCTCTATAAAACCAGCACCTCCTTGAATAGTCTCTAAAATGACTCCGGCAGTTTTATCTGTTATTCTTAAAAGATCTTCTTCATTATTAAATTCAATATATCGAATGCCGGGAAGTAAGGGTCTAAACGCTTGTTTACGTTCTTCGTAGCCCATAACACTCATAGAACCCATGGTGTTACCATGATACGCTTTTTTAGCCGCGATTATTTCACTTCTGCCGGTAATACGTTTGGTAAGTTTAAGCGCACCTTCAATGGCCTCAGTTCCTGAATTGGTTAAATAAGTTTTATCTAATGGATTAGGTAAATGTTCTGCAATTAGTTTACAAAGCTCTACAGGTGCTTTTTGAGCGTATTCCCCATAAACCATAACATGCATATATTTGTCAAGTTGCTCTTTTATGGCATTTACCACTTTAGGATGGTTGTGTCCGAGCGGTGTCGCTGAAACTCCTGAAACAAAATCTAAAAAGGCATTATTATCAGTGTCATAAATATAACTGCCTTTAGCATGAGAAATTTCCATAGCTAATGGAAATGGTGAAGTTTGCGCCTGATATTTTAAGAAGTCTTGTTTCATGCTTTAAATTATTCTTTGATTTCTATAAGTGATGCGTTCCATATGTAAACTTCATCATTTGTTTGAATTTGTCCTAATAAAAATTTGAAATCATGAGTTTTAGTTTGAACTCCCTCCAATTCATATTTTTTCCATTTATTTTCGAGAGTAATATTTACATTAGATAAATCTTTGAATCCTTTTCCGTTATTATTTTTAATTTGTAATCTAAAAACTATTTTTCCTTTACCTTTTAGCCATATTGAGGCTTTAAGTCTTCCTTTTGGTTTGGATATGTCTTGCCAAATAATAGCATTGCTTTTACCTGTATTAACTATTTGACTAGAAGTATTTGTTTGATTTGGAGCATTTGTAATTTCCGGTTTCACAGAAATATTAAACTTTTTCCATTTCGGATTTTCAAAATTATTTGGAAATTCTAAGAGATTATCTAGGTTATTCCCTAAAAAATCCTGACTATTACCAGCCATATTAATTCGCTGCATCATCTCTTCGTTAAAGAAGTCGTCTTCGGGAATGTAATCGTCAAGACCTTGTATTTTTGGAAGAACTAAAGGTTCATCTTCTTTAAATAAATCTTCAACAGATTTTGGTCTTTCATCTTCACGCCAGTCAAAGCCTTTTAAACGTTTGTCTTTGTCAAGGTATTTGGATTCTGGAGGCAGGGTTCCGTCAACTTGGTTGAAACGGGTGTATTCTTCAATATCACCATTGGCAAAAAGAATAGAAATACTTCCGGATTTAGCCTTGTCAATACCAACCAATTCTTGCTTATCATTACGAACATAGAAAATAGATTGTGCGTTTTTGGTAATATCAACTGTTCGTAACTGATTTTCTTCATCAAATAAACCTAACAATTTTAATCCGTTTATTTGATTATATCCATCATCGGTAAGGGTGTCTTTACTAATGATAAACGCATTGTTGAAAACAAGAAGAGAATCTAATTTTTCAGTTTTTGTATTTGAAAATAGATGTATTGTATCACCTGTCATCTGGCTTTCGGCATTCCACATGATAGGTTTTTTTATGGTAGAAAACTTATCAGTAGTAGCTAAACGGTTTAGATTTATAAGTTGTGTTAAACCTGTTTTTTGATTGGAGTGTATAGAGTCTGCTTTACCACTTAAATCCGTTTTAAAGATTTTAGCTTTATAATAGGCTCTTAAAATACGTTCATCGGGTTTGCCTGTAACCATAATTTTATCGGCGTGCATGTAGATGGAATCGTTTTCCTGTTTAGTAACTGCTAAAGCGCGTTTTGTAATGAAAATAGAATCTTTCTCTTTAAAAACTTCAGCATAATGACCTTTAACAATGGTTTTGTTTATAGTATCGGTTACTTTAATATTGTTTGTGGCTGAAGCGAAACTTATGTTGTTGTCAAAATATAAGCTATCACCTTCTATAATACGATTATCATAATCGATTCTTGAATTTTTAACAGCAAAACCGGTTTTGTTTTTGGTATCGTAAAACCCTTTTTCGCAATACGTTTTGCTGGTTTCGGTTACAATAGTCGATGGTCCATATAAATATGCTTTCCCCGTGTCGGAATAAAAATCGAAGTAATTTGAATTTATTACGGCGTCTTCATTTGTTAAAACGACATTTTCTGTAAAACGATATTTTTTTTGTTGCATTAAATAACGACCAATTTGACTGGTAATGGTTCCTGAAGTGTCCTTTACAACGGTGCCGCCACTTTTGTAAAAA
Source organism: Aestuariibaculum lutulentum (assembly GCF_032926325.1). NCBI lineage: Bacteria > Pseudomonadati > Bacteroidota > Flavobacteriia > Flavobacteriales > Flavobacteriaceae > Aestuariibaculum > Aestuariibaculum lutulentum. The sequence goes on along the minus strand of NZ_CP136709.1, from coordinate 239,302 downwards.
GCTTCCTGATTGATTCTGTCGAAATATAAAGTGTCGCTTGAAATAGTAGAATTGGGGTCTTTTAAAACCACGTCACCACTGGCAAAAGCCAGCTGTGAAATACCACTGTATTCAATATATTTAGAAGACATATTAATGGTGTCTCCCTGAATCATTTTTACATTTCCGTAGGCTTCAATAAAATTTTCAGCACTGTAGTGAATCGCTTTATCACACCACATTTCAATACTTCCATGAGCAATATGTACTTGCTGAGCATCGTCTCTGGTTAAAAGTTTCGCTCCAGGATAGTTTTCTTCGTCAACATTAAGTCTACCGGAATATTTGATTTCTATTTTTTTCTTTTCTTGAGCGGAAATATTACCAATTATAATTAGGCACAAGACAAGTAAATAGTATAAGGGGTTTAATTTTTTCAAGATTAAAAAGTTTGTAGCAAAAATAACGATATTTCTAAAGTTTAATTGTTTTGACACAAAAAACGCTCCAAAATTAATTAAGAGAATTAATAAGATATAAACAGACTGCTTTTTATGAGGTTTTATTCACGTTATAGTTAAAATTATTTTCGAATTTTTTAAAAAATCTAATTTCTTAAGTTCTGAATACGTTGTAAAAGTGTTGGGTGCGAATAGTGCATAAACACATACGCCGGATGTGGTGTTAAATTACTTAAACTGTTTTTTGATAGTTTTTTTAACGACGTAATTAAAGGTTCGCCTTTATAAGTTGTTTTTGCGTAATCATCGGCTTGGTATTCAAACTTACGTGAAAACACATTCATAATTAATCCTGTAATTTCTGAAATAGGTGAATACAACATCCCGAAGGCTATTAAACCAATGTGAAAGCTCGGCATGTCTACTCCTAAGGCATTTGAAAGTAACGGATTTGAAATGAAAAGCGATAACACATAAAGCATAACTCCGGTAAGTAAAACTGAAGATACTAAATTGAAAATAATGTGTTTCTTTTTGTAGTGTCCTACTTCATGAGCCAAAACCGCAACAATTTCTTCATCATCCAAATCATTAATCAAGGTGTCATAAAGGGTTACACGTTTTTCACTTCCAAACCCTGAAAAATAGGCGTTGGCTTTGGTGCTGCGTTTTGAGCCGTCAATAACAAAAATCTTATCGAGTTTAAATCCTACCGTATTGGCATAAGCTGAAATTTTATCGCGTAAATCGCCAGCATCTAAAGGGGTTTGCTTATTAAATAGGGGCACTATAAGTTTGGAATAAAACATATTCATAAATATTGTAAAAACAGTAACCAGTCCCCAGGCATATAACCAGAAATATTCACCTGAAAATTGATAAAACCAAATGATTAAAGCTAGAATACCTCCACCAACAATAGCCATCATGAACCAACCTTTTATTTTGTCAAGTATAAAAGTTTTAAGAGTAGTTTTATTAAAACCGAATTGTTCTTCAATAACAAAGGTGCTGTAATATGAAAATGGCGTGGTTAAAATGTCGCTTCCAATCATGATAATTCCGAAGAAAATTAAAGCAATTATAATCGGATTTTCACTATAGATTCTGGCCATGTTATCAACCCATGCAAAGCCATCTAACAATAGAAACCCCAAGGTTAAAACAATAGAAAATGTTGAGGTTATAATGCCAAATTTATATTTGGTAGACTTATAGCTTTGTGATTTTTTGTATTCAGCTTCATCGTAAACATCTTGCAAATCTTTAGGTAAAGCATCATTAAAATGTTTTGCGTTAAGCGCATCAAGAATTTTATCGACAATAAAATTGACAATAATTATGGCTATAATAATATAAAATAGAGTAGTGGAAGTCATGTTTTTATTTGAAATTTCTTTGGCGTTTGGCTTCAAAAATCAGGATGCCGGCAGCAACCGACACGTTCATAGAATCGATTTCACCTTGCATGGGAATGATGATGTTTCGGGTTGAATGTTTTAGCCAGGTATCGCTTAATCCAGTCGCTTCGGTACCAACAACAATAGCGGTTGGTTTGGTGAAATCCTGCGTATGATAATCAACTGAAGCTTGCAGCGCAGCGCAGTAAATATTAATATTTTGAGAACTTAAAAAAGAGATGATTTCTTCGGTTGTTCCGGTTGCAATCTGGTTTGTAAACACACAACCAACACTTGAACGGATAATGTTCGGGTTGTATAAGTCGGTTTTGGGATTGGCAATAATTACAGCATCGGCATTGGCTGCGTCGGCTGTTCTTAATAGGGCACCAATATTTCCTGGCTTTTCAGGTGCTTCGGCAACTAAAATTAAAGGCGTTTTGGTGTTGAATTTCAAATTTTCAAACTGATGTGTTTTACATTTTGCAACAGCTAAAACCCCTTCTGTCGTGTCGCGATAGGCTAACTTTTCGTAAACCTCTTTTGAGATTTCAATGCGATTGGTGTTTAAATGAACAACATTATTGAGTTGAGTTTCAGAAATTAAATCCGGGTAAAATAATATGGTGTCAAGTTGATAGCCGCCTTTTACTGCCAATGAAATTTCACGAACACCTTCAATTAAAAACAGTCCCGATTTTTTACGTTCACGAGATTTATCTTTTAGTTGAACTAATTGCTTTATATACGAATTCTGTATGCTTGTTATTTGTTTGCTCATATGGAGGACAAAAATACGTATTTAAAAAGACTTGAAGTAAATAAAAAAGCGAGCTAAACTGCTCGCTTTTTTATTATTTGGTTTTAAGTTTTTCTGAATACCGTTTCCAAAGTTCGGTTTGGTGCGTTTCTAAACTAATTTGTCTGCCATCAATAAAGGCATGAGAAATAGCATTTGTTTTCATATCAAGTGCATCGCCTTCCGAAATAAATAATGTAGCACTTTTCCCTTTTTCTAAAGAACCATAATCGGTATCAATCCGTAAAACTTTTGCTGCATTTAGAGTTATTAATTGTAAAGCCTGTTCCTGAGATAAACCGTAAGTAACTGTAGTTCCTGCATAAAAAGGTAGGTTTCTTGAACTCATACGTTCCATATCACCACTGCTGTCCAAACAAACCGTTATACCTTGATTAACCAATAAACGCGCTGTTTTGTAGGGTAGATTATAATCATCGTCGTCGCTATCAGGAAGCGAGTGCACGCGATTTAAAACCACAGGAATGTTGTTTTCTTTTAAAATATCAATAGTCTTATAAGCTTCTTTTCCACCAACAATTACGACATTGTTTAATTGAAAGGTTTTACAAAAGTTAACAGCATCAATAATGCCTTTTTCTTCATTAACATGGATGAACAATTTTTGATTTCCATTAAAAAGACCCTCCATAGAAGCAAAAGGTAGATTAGTCGGTTTTTTATCGCCCTTATTATAGGCTATTGCGTTTTGAAAATAAGTTTCAATTTCTTTAATCTGTTCGTTGTAGTTTTCATTCGCTGAAATTCCTGTACGGGTATTTGAAAAGAAGGCATGAGAAGCTGAAAAATTACTAGGCCAGTTCAGATGAAGCGCATCATTAACTTTAATAGCAGCGTCTTCCCAGTTCCAGGCATCAAATTGAACGACAGATGATGTTCCTGACATACGTCCGCCTTGCGGGGTAATTTGCCCGATAAGTACGCCGTTAGGTCTTAAACTTTCAACAATTTTAGATTCGGCATTATAGGCAATTAAACTTCTAATGTGGGGGTTCCAGGCTCCCATTTCTTTTTCATCATCTGACGCTTTTACAGCATCGATTTCTACCAACCCAAGAGTGGAGTTTGGTAAAATAAAACCAGGATAAACATGTTTACCATTAGCATTAATAACATCGATGTTGGTTAAATTTAGTTTTACTACATCGCCATTAACAATGTTTGTAATTCTCCCGTCACTTAATATAATAACACTGTTTTCAATAACAGTGCCATTACCGATATGAGCCTTTGCTCCCAGGATAGCAATGTCCTTTGTTTGTTTTGGAGCAGGTGTTTGTTGTGCAAATGCGTTAAGGCAACAAACAAAAGCTATGTATGATAAGAATGTTTTCATCTTTATATTATTAAATCTCATTTTCAATAGAATCGCAGTGTAAGTGTTTGTGTTCTTTCTTTTTAACAGGTTGCGTTTTATCACCTTTGTTTTTAGATTGAAGCATCATATTAATCAACTGGTTTTTCTCTGTTTTAATGGCTTCACGCATCTTTTTGTCTTGCTCAATATCGAAATAGGTAACACCTTCTATAATTGTTTTTTCAGCTTTAGCGTAAATACTTAAAGGATTGTGAGACCATAAAACGACATCAGCATCTTTACCAACCTTTATGCTTCCAACACGATCATCGAGATGTAACAATTTGGCAGGGTTTAAAGTCACAAACTTCCAGGCATCTTCTTCACTAACTCCACCATATTTAATGGTTTTTGCAGCTTCCTGATTTAGTCTGCGAGACATTTCGGCATCGTCACTATTTATAGCAACCGTAACACCAGCATTGTGCATAATGCTCGCATTGTACGGAATAGCGTCGTTAACTTCGAATTTATAAGCCCACCAATCGCTAAATGTCGATCCGCCAACGCCATGCTCAACCATTTTATCGGCTACCTTATAGCCTTCAAGAATATGGGTAAATGTATTAATGTTGAAGTTGAATTTTTCGGCGACTTTCATGAGCATATTAATTTCGCTTTGTACATAGGAGTGACATGAAATAAAGCGTTCTTTGTTTAGAATTTCAGCTAAAACCTCCAATTCTAAGTCTGTTTTATAAGGTTTTCCGCTTTTCTTTAAAGCATCGTATTCCTTAGCTCGGGTAAAGTAATCGATATATACCTGTTCAACCCCCATACGTGTTTGCGGGAATCTGCCACCACTCCAGTTAGACTGCTTGACATTTTCACCAAGGGCAAATTTTATGAATTTAGGGGTGTTGTCGTAGATTAAATTATCTGCCGATTCTCCCCATTTTAGTTTGATGATAGCCGAACGTCCACCAATAGGGTTCGCCGAACCATGTAGTATTTGAATGGAGGTAACGCCGCCGGCAAGGTTTCGGTAAATATTAACATCGGTTTCATTAATAACATCTTCGATGGTAACTTCGGCAGATGAGTTTTGTCCAGCTTCATTAATTGCGGCAGCGGCAATATGAGAGTGCTCGTCTATAATTCCAGCTGTTAAATGCTTACCAGTGGCGTCGATTACTGTGGCTTTTCCATTGGATAGGTTTTTACCTATTTTAGAAATTTTACCGTCTTTGATTAGTACATCGGTGTTTTCTAAAATACCATCTTTTTCGTTTGTCCAAACCGTAGCATTTTTAAATAACATGGTTTCTGCCCGTGGTATTTCGGCGAAACCGTAGGCTTTATTTGGGTAGGTAATAGGTAAAAGAATGTTTGTGTCTTTTGTTTCGGTTTCCGATTTGGAATCTTCAGCTTCTTTTTCTTCAGCCGTAATTTTTAAAGGAAATTCACTGCCGTTTGGTAGAATATACTTTCCTCTTAACACGCGATCCTTTTCAGTTAAAGCAGTTATTCTTATAAACTCCTGTTTGGTAGAATCTTTTGATGCGATTGCAATATTAACCCAGTCATCTTTGTAAGTCAGGTTGGCATTTAGCTTTTGTTCACCTTGTTTAACTTCAATTTTAGGTTTACTCAATTCACCTGAAATAGACATGCTATAGTTCTCATTTGCTAAAGTTACTTTGTAATCACCTTTTATATCCTTTTTATTGATGTCTTCAAATGTTGTTTTATTGCCCTGTACCCAGTTTTCGTAAATGGTGGTCTTTTTGTCGAAGATATCACCTGAGGTTACAATAAAATTCGCCAGATGCCCTTTTTCGAGAGAACCAATAAGTTGTTCTTTTCCTAAAAGTTGCGCCGGAATCATAGTTAAGGCTTCCAGAGCTTTTTCTTTAGAAAGCCCCGCTTCAATTACTTTTAGTAAGTTTTCCCTAAATTCTTTTAGAGATTTTGAACTGTGTGTAGTAAATGCAAAGATAATATCATTCTCAGATAATATTTTAGGATTTGAGGGTCTTTGATTCCAGGCTTTCATATCTCCCAAAGTTAATGCCGAAGATAAAAACGGATCTTCCACATCGTAAGCATCAGGGAAATTTAATGGTAAGATAAGTTTGGCTTGAGAGGCTTTAATATCGGCAACGCGCTCATATTCATCACCACCGCCTAACATCACGTATTGCACCCCATAAGCATCACCAACTTTATCAGCTCGCATAATGTTGGCTCGACTTCCCGCATCAAAAAACTGAATCAGATTTTTATTGTCATTAAAGGCTTCTAGTGATAAGTCTTTGGTATCTATATGGCCACCAGCATACCAGTCGGCATCAATAAATACTTGTCTTAATAAAGCCATGCTTCCCATTAAAGAAGTAGGATAGGCTTGTTGAGATGTTATACTTTTACTAAAAGAGGAATATTGTCCTGAATTTTCATCTATAATACGGTATTGGTTGCCTTGCTCATTATTCAATGCAATCAATACGCCTGTACCTCTAACAATACCATCAGGAATATGTGTGTTTACAACTCCAAACCCGGCTTTTAATAATTCGGTAGCTTCTTTAGTATTGTAATTAAATGCATCTGTCGCATGTTTTTCAGGCATGATATGGTCGTTCCAGTAATAACCTGTACGTGAAGCATCATATTGCCTTGATCTTCTACTTGAAGCAGAAGATGCGTTTGGAACTTCAATTCCGAAAGAAGAAAAGACATCGATAAAAGATGGGTAGATGCTTTTACCTTCAACATCGATAATAATTGAATTTTTTGGAATGGAAACCGATGATCCGGTAGCAACTACTTTTCCATCTTGAATAAGAAGAGTTCCGTTTTCAATAATTTGTGTTGGAGTAACAAAAAGTTTGGCATTGGTTATGGCGGTGTAGTTTTTGTTCACAGTGTGTACGCCATCATTTTTTGGAAAATAATCCTGTGCAAATAGGCTCATTGAAAATACAATGGCCATACTTGCTAAATAATTTTTCAGCATGTGATAGAGGTTAGTTAAGTCTTAAATGTACGAAAAATCGAATTTTATTGAATAATGTTCAGAAAATTTTAACTTTTCATAAAGATTTTTCATTGAAGTAATTGCTCAGCAACGCTACCACATAACTGTAACTTTCCATGCCTTTGCTTTGTTGGTTGGCTTTTAAATAGTTACTGTAAAAGATTTTGAAAAAGGGTTCTAACGGATTGGCATGAGCTTCCCAGAAGTCGCGGGTTTCTTTGTAGTTTTTTAAAATACCCTCATTAACATCGGCAACTAAGTCGTCGTAAAGACATTCATCTCGAAAATAGACTTCGTTTAAGCAATAGCGTAATCCAAAAGTAAAGCCGGCATAATTAAAGTAAATATCATCATGATTAATAGCCGCTAAACAACCTATAAAATTGGCTTCGTTTTCAGCAGCATAGCCCAACTGGTGAGCAATTTCATGAGAAGATGTTGTTGGTATTTTAATGGTTGGAATAATGGCGTCAACTTGAGCCTCGTTGGTTAACGGATTTAAATAACCACTAAAACCCATATATGTTAGCGGGTAACTAAATAGCGACTTTTTTACACTTTTTGGATGGTATTCCAAATGTGGAAATATGATTTTTAAGTTTTCATAACCTATTGGCGCCATATTAAGAATTTCTGTTTTGCTATAGGGGACGGTAACTTTAATAGTATCGTTATTGGTGATTTTTAAATGCAGCTCGTTCGATTTTTTAATGAGCTTTTCGGTAACAGCGACCAATTGTTCTGTAGTATAATCGCGATTTAGGTTTAAGTTTTTATGAAGCGGTAATCGGTGGTAATTTAATCCCCAGCATAAATGAAACAAAAAGAAAATAACAGACAGAGCTACAGTTACATCAATCACCCAATTCAGACTATCTTTCCAAATACGGGTTTTTTTTAAATACAGCCATCTTAATATATAGATTATGGCAAAAGCATAGATTAAATCGCCGAACGAAAAAGGTAACCAACCCAGCGTATATCGAAACAGCTTCGAAATTATTGGATACAGTCCATTACTGTAATAGGTTTCAACAAATTCAGGATACTTGCCCAGTAGCTTAACAAACAGATATTGCGGAATAATAAGCAGGGCAATAATGGTCTTTTTCTTTATCAGCATATTTCAAAAATAATAAAAATAAGTACCCGATGGTCGGTGTTTATCCGTTAAGGTTTCTTCCTGCTGTTCGTTATATCTTTTTTTGTCATGCTTCTAAAAAAAGGATGCCACTTCCATCAGGAGTAGCGACTTAAATCTGTGGGTTTTTGCTACCTTTGCAAGTACTAAAACTATATAAAAATGAGTTCAGAAATAAGACAACTTCAACCCCAACAATTGTGGAATAAATTCGCCGATTTAAACGAAGTACCACGTCCTTCAAAAAAAGAGGAACGTGTTATAGCGTTTATGAAAAGTTTCGGTGAAAACTTAGGTTTAGAAACAGTAGTTGATGCTGTTGGGAATGTCATCATAAAGAAGCCTGCAACTGTGGGTATGGAAGATAAAACAACCGTAGTGATGCAGTCGCATTTAGATATGGTTCATCAAAAAAATAACGATACCGTTTTCGATTTCGATTCTCAGGGTATTGATATGTATATTGATGGCGATTGGGTACGCGCAAAAGGAACAACCCTTGGTGCAGACAATGGGTTAGGTGTGGCAACGATTATGGCTATTTTAGAAAGCACCGATATTGCTCATCCTGCCATAGAAGCTTTATTTACCATTGATGAAGAAACTGGAATGACTGGAGCGATGGGCTTAAAAGGCGGATTGCTTTCAGGTGGTATTTTATTGAATTTAGATACCGAAGAAGATGATGAGATTGGTGTAGGTTGCGCCGGAGGAATCGATGTTACGGCAACCAGAACTTATGAGGAAGAAGAAACACCGGAATTTAAAATTGGATTCGAGATAAAAGTAAAAGGGTTGCAAGGAGGACATTCAGGAATGCAGATTCATGAAGGTCTTGGTAATGCCAACAAAATTATGAACCGCATGTTATTTGACGGTTTCGAAAATTATGGATTACGTATTTCGCAAGTAGAAGGAGGAAGTTTACGTAATGCCATTCCTCGCGAGAGTGTTGCTGTCGTGGCTATCGATGCCATTCATGAAGAAGCATTTGTATTAGAAACTAAGATTTTAGCAGATGTTATTAAGAATGAGTTAAAAACCATGGAACCAGATTTAGAAATTTTAGTTTCTAAATGTGAGACGCCAGAGAAAATTATGGATTTAGGTATTCAGGAAGGGTTTACCAGAGCACTTTATGCTGCACATAATGGTGTTTACCGTATGAGTGCCGATATTCCTAATTTGGTGGAAACATCAAATAATATAGCTAAGGTTATTATTAAAAATGGAAATATTCACGTAGGATGTTTAACGCGATCTTCGGTTGAGAGTTCAAAAATGGATTTAGCGAATACCTTAAGAGCGACATTTGAATTAACGGGTTGTGAAGTTGAGTTTTCAGGCGATTATCCTGGTTGGGCGCCAAATATGGATTCTGCCATTTTAAAAGTAATGACTAAGTTATATGAAGATTTAAACGGAGAACAAGCACATGTTGCCGCTTGCCATGCCGGATTAGAATGTGGTATTCTTGGACAAAATTACCCTGAAATGGATATGATTAGTTTTGGTCCTAATATTAAGGGAGCACACAGTCCAGATGAGCGTGCACAGATTTCTTCAGTTCAAAAATACTGGGCATTTGTTCTTGAAATACTTAAGAACATTCCGAGTAAAAATTAATTAAAATGTATTTTATCGAATAAATTTGCGTTTAATCGATAGGTTTTGCATATTTGTTTAGTGAAAAGCATTTTTTGAATGAAACATAAAGTAAGCCCCAAATGGCCTCTAAAAAGAAACATTCGGAATAATGCTTTTTATTTTTTTACTAAGAGAGATTTGAAATACTAAGATTGAATTAAGGTACAGGGTCGTAACCTGAACCTCCCCAAGGGTGACAACTAAAAATGCGCTTTATTGCCATCCATCCACCTTTAAACAAACCATATTTTTGTAAAGCTTCTTTGCTGTAATGCGAACAGGTAGGCGTGTATCTACAGGTTGCTGGTGTTAGCGGAGAAATAAAGGTTTGATAAATCTTTATTAGAAATAGAAACGGTACAACAAGTAGTTTTTTCATGCTTTTGTTAACCTGAACTTGTTTCAGGTTCTTTTGTTAGTTCGAGCGGAGTTGAGAACTTTTAGTTAGTGAATTCTCAACTCCGCTTTAACTAACAATATTTAATTTACGGAAAACGTTGTGCCGTCTTTACCGTCTTTTAGTTGAATTCCAGCGTTTGCCAATTCATCACGAATTTGATCAGACAAAGCAAAATCTCTATTCGCTCTGGCTTCTTGTCTTAATTTTATTAAAATATCTACAGCCGCCGATAATTTATCGGTACCCGATTCCTTTTTAGTCACGTTTTCAAGCCCTAAAATATCAAAAGTAAAGATGTTAATCGTTTCTTTTAATAATTCTAAATCAGTTTCGGTTAAGGTTTCTACACCTTCTTTAATCTGATTAATATATTTTACAGCTTCAAATAAATGCGCAATAACAATAGGAGAATTGAAATCGTCATTCATAGCATCATAACAAGCTTGTTTCCATGCACTGATATCTATTGTTGAGGTTTTAGAAGCTTGCAGGCTATCTAATTGATTAATAGCATCCATTAACCTGTAAAATCCTTTTTCGCTTGCTAATAACCCATCATCGGTTAAGTCTAAAACACTTCTGTATGATGATTGAGCGATGAAGAAACGAATCACACTTGGCGCGTAAGCCTTACTGAAAAATTTGTTGTTTCCGGATAATAATTCATCCGGATTCACTGTGTTTCCAGTAGTTTTAGACATACGTTGTCCGTTTAATTCCAGCATATTGGCATGCATCCAGTAGTTTACTGGCGATTCTCCTTTAGCGGCTTCATTTTGAGCAATTTCACATTCGTGGTGCGGGAATTTTAAATCCATTCCTCCACCATGAATATCAAATTTATCACCTAAATATTTAGTGCTCATGGCTGTACATTCTAAATGCCAACCCGGGAAACCGTCTCCCCAAGGCGAAGGCCAGCGCATAATGTGTTGCGGTTCGGCTTTTTTCCAAAGGGCAAAATCCTGCGGATTCTTTTTATCGCTTTGTCCGTCTAATTCACGGGTGTTGTGAATTAAATCGTCCAGTTTTCGTTTACTTAATTTTCCGTACTCATGACTTTCATTAAACTTATATACATCGAAATATACCGATCCGTTTACTTCGTAAGCAAAACCATTATCGATAATACTTTTTATAAGTTCAATTTGTTCAATAATATGTCCTGTTGCTGTAGGCTCAATGCTTGGCGGCAGGAAATTAAAGATGTTTAGAATGTTATGAAAATCTACAGTGTAGCGTTGTACTACTTCCATAGGTTCAATTTGTTCTAAACGTGCTTTTTTAGTGATTTTATCTTCACCAGCATCGGCATCATTTTCTAAGTGACCAGCATCGGTAATATTCCTTACATAGCGAACTTTATAACCTAAATGCTTTAGATATCTGAATATCATATCGAAAGACATAAAGGTTCTTACATTTCCTAAATGCACGTTGCTGTAAACCGTGGGTCCACATACATACATACCCACGTGGCCTTCGTTTATAGGTTTAAAAAGTTCTTTTTTACCAGTAAGAGAATTATATATTTTTATGTGTTGATCTTGAAAAAGTTGCATTGATGTTGGGTTGATAAGCAATTAGTTTAACTTAAAACTTAGTGTCTAATTTTATGTAATCTAAAAATTCTCTGCGCACAGATTCTTCTTTGAATTTACCACCAAATTCTGAGGTTACGGTACTACTTTCAATATCGCGAATACCTCTTGAGTTTACACATAAGTGTTTTGCATCTACAACGCAGGCAACATCGTCTGTACCTAAAACTTCCTGAAGTTCTTTAACAATTTGAATCGTTAAACGTTCCTGTACTTGTGGACGTTTAGCGTAGTAATCTACAATTCGATTCATTTTAGATAAACCAACAACCGAACCGTTCGAGATATAAGCAATATGCGCTTTACCAACGATAGGTAATAAGTGGTGTTCGCAGGTTGAATACACTGTGATGTTTTTTTCAACAAGCATTTCACCGTATTTGTATTTATTGTCGAAAGTTGAAGCACTTGGCTTTCTTTTTGGATCTAAACCTCCAAAAATTTCTTTAACAAACATTTTGGCAACACGGTTTGGCGTACCGCTTAAACTGTCGTCTGTTAAATCAAGACCCAATGTTTCCATGATGTGACGAACATCGTCTTTAATAATTTCTATTTTTTCTTCATTAGAAAGTTTAAAAGCATCACCTCTTAATGGGGTGTCTGATGAAGTTCCAATGTGGTCGTCTCCTAAAGATTCAAATTCTTCTAAGTTATTCTCAATTTTCATCTGTTCATTTCATTGTTGTTTAGTTGAATGATTGTCATATCATTAACTAAAAAAATCACTTTAAGTTTGCAAAGATAAGCAAAACTGTTTTGTTATGATTTGTATTATTACACAATTAATTTAAAGAGTAGGTCTGATTTTTTATGTATTAATTACATAAAAATGAAAAAAGCTTGAATTTATTAATCCAAGCTTTTTAAAATATTGTTTGGTTTCGTTTTACAAGTTGAAACTTAACGAGAACGTAACGTTCGAATTCGTTTGATCTATTGATGCAGAATCTATCAAGCCAACATTATATAAGGGCGTTTCGAACGAGCGTTGCGACTGATCGAAAGTGACATCAAATTTCGTGTTTCCAAAGCTATAACCTAAACCTACTGAGAATCCGTTTAAATCTCCAACAGTAACACCATCGGCATACGGACTTTCTTCATAGCGGTAACCACCACGTAAACTTAATTGTTTTATACGGTATTCTCCACCAATGCGGTAAGTAGAAGCGGAGGTTAAAATATTATTCATGACAGTGTTTTGCTCTGCAAAGAAACTATCAGATGTAGGTTTAAATTTTGTATTGCTGTAATCTTTAATAGAGTAATCAAAACTGATTAAGCCTTGACTTCCAAAAATATAAGCTAAACTTCCTGTGAATTTACCAGGAGTTTGAATTCTGTATTGCGGGTAAACATTAATGATGGATGGAATATAGTCAACATCGGGATCTGCAAGATTGGTATTGATATATTGTGTTGTTTCTTCTCTAATGGTATACCAGGTAGGAGAGTCGTACGTTGCACCAACTCTAAATTCTTGTGAAAGTTTTAAAATACCACCTAACTGAAATGAAAAACCATTTCCTGTGGTAGATAAGGTATTGTCGAAATCGATAAACTCGATGTCTCCACCATTGTTATTGTCCTCCATTAAGCTGGTTACACGATCATAATCTATAAAGTGTGAATTTAAGTTAAGGCCTAAATATAACTTGTCCTGGTACTGCGTGGCAAAGTTGAAGGATATTTTACCGTTGTATCCGGTTGAAATGTAAGCGTAATCGTGAGCAAAGTTTCCGGTTGCCACGTTTGCTATATATTCGGTGTTGTCGTCGCTATCAGTTACCGGATCTAAAATATAAGCCTGATAACCCAAAAAAGCTTGTTGATGCGCAAACCCGTATTTACCACCGATAGCTTGATAGGCTTCTTCAATATATCTGTCGTTAAGTGAAATCTCTACAAGTCTTACTCCATCGGCGTAATCGTAAAAATAACTTGCAATGGAGTTGCTAAATTGACCATCATCATTGGTGTTTGTGCCAATAGCATTCCATACATTTTCATGATTGTTGGTTTTCTCATAAGCCACACCTAAAGAAAACTTGCGCCAAGGTGAATTATTTCTTGCAGCGAATACAAACGAAGCACCTCCCTGATTTAAGTCAAACTTGGAATTATTGACTTTGTTAAACCCGTTGAAATATTGCGTTTCATTTTTTACATCGGCGTTTGATAATGAAAACGAAACATGACTCGCATTAAATACTGCCGAACTGGCGGGGTTTAAGCTAACGGCACTCATGTCGCCACCTAAGGCACCAAAGGCCCCGCTTAAGGCTCTGAAACGCGCTGTTCCTTGAATTTCACTTTGTGAATAACGGAGAGCATCACTAATATCCTGAGCATTTAGTGTGCATGCCGATAGTATACCTATAAATAACAGGTTTAACTTTTTCATAGTTTAATTTTTCTTTTTTTTATGCTTTTTATCCTCTTCGTCCTCCACTTGAAGATCTTGAACTTCCGCCACCACTGCTGGAACGACTACTGCTTCCAGAAGACGATCTCATACTTGAGCCTGAACTGGAACTTGATCCTGAACTGTAACTTCTACTAGGAGTGTAAGATGAGTTACTACTTCCTGATGATCTTCTAGAGTAATTACTATTATTACTGTTTGAAGGTGAATAGGTTCTCGAGCTTGTTCTTCTGCTTGAAGATGCTCTGGATGTTGAGTTTGTTGATGGCGTGTAAGTCGAAGTTGAGCGTCTTTGTGAGCTACTTGTATAATTACGTGAACTATTAGTTGTATTGTAATTTCTTCTGTCGGCACTCACACCATTGGTATTTATAGTGCTTCTTCTAGTAGTATACTTTGAAGTTCTATCGGAACTTGTGTAACTGGTTCTTCTATTTATGGTAGAATTTGTAGCTCTGTTAGCATATGTGCCTCTTCGGCTTGCGCTATAAGCAACATTTCTTCTGTCGTAAATACCATTGTTGCCCCAGTAACCACCATAATATGTGTTGTAACCATAATATCTGCCATAAGGAGTGCCATAGTAGCCTACATATCCATAGCGCCAAGGATATCCCCAGCCATAATAACCACCATACCAGAAAGGATCGCAATAACCCCAGCTGTTCCAACCCCAGCCCCAATTCCAGTTGTTGTAACCGTAATTCCAGCCGTAGTTCCAGCCCCAATTGTTCCAACCCCAGTTGTTCCAATATGGGTCACCCCAATAGCCATATCCTGTATTGAAGTTAATAGTTACACTGCTGTTTTCCTGTCCCCAGCCACCATATCCTTGGTAGTCATTGGCCTGAGCATCATCTTCAGTGTACCCCGATGTTTCATAATCATCGATATCGGTAAAAATTTCTCCACTGGAAACCATATAATCAGCTTCCATAGATTTATTTTTAAAGTAATTAGAGTAGTAATTGTTTTTAGAATTTTCCTTAGGCACTTCAACAACAGCTTCCTCGTAGCGATCGTATTGTTCTGTGCTTCCGTAAATCCCATCATTAGCGCCAACATATTGATAAGAACCACATGAAGACAAGCCAATTGCCAAGCCTATAACGGCTAAAATTGGCATTTTCTTGGTTAAGTAGTTGTGAAATAGCATATCATTAGATTTTTATTGTTGAACATAACAAAAATAGTTAGTTTTGCTGAACTATTTTTATATTTAACATAATCACAATATTTGTGCCAAAATACTAATATGAGTAAAAAACTTACCAGTAGATCAGAAGATTATTCAAAATGGTACAACGAACTTGTTGTAAAGGCTGATTTAGCGGAGAATTCAGCAGTTAGAGGATGTATGGTTATTAAGCCATACGGATATGCCATTTGGGAAAAAATGCAGGCGGAATTAGACCGAATGTTTAAAGAAACTGGTCATCAAAATGCCTATTTCCCGTTGTTCGTTCCTAAAAGTTTGTTTGAAGCTGAAGAAAAGAATGCTGAGGGATTTGCAAAAGAGTGTGCTGTAGTCACACACTATAGATTACAAAACGACCCTGATAAACCAGGTAAATTGAGAGTTGACCCTGAAGCAAAGTTAGAGGAAGAATTAGTGGTACGCCCAACTTCTGAAGCTATTATTTGGAATACTTATCGAAGCTGGATTCAGTCGTATAGAGATTTACCCATATTAATTAACCAGTGGGCTAATGTGGTGCGTTGGGAAATGCGTACGCGTTTATTTTTACGTACGGCAGAGTTTTTATGGCAGGAAGGACATACAGCGCATGAAACAAAAGCAGAAGCATTAACGGAAGCAAAAACTATGAATAATGTTTATGCAACGTTTGTGGAGAACTTTATGGCTATTCCAGTGGTTCAAGGGGTAAAAACCGAAAGCGAACGTTTTGCTGGGGCAGAGGAGACTTATTGTATTGAAGCTTTAATGCAGGATGGAAAGGCATTACAGGCAGGAACGTCTCACTTCTTAGGTCAGAACTTCGCAAAAGCTTTTGATGTGAAGTACGCGAGCAAAGAAGGTAAACAGGATTATGTTTGGGCAACCTCTTGGGGAGTTTCTACGCGTTTAATGGGAGCTTTAATTATGACACACAGTGATGATAATGGTTTGGTGTTGCCTCCAACATTGGCGCCTAACCAGGTTGTTATTGTTCCTATTTATAAAAGTGACGAAGATTTAGATAAGATTACTGAAGTAGCCAATACTATAATGAGTAATTTAAGAGCTAAAGGTATTTCTGTAAAGTTCGATAATAGAACCACACAACGTCCGGGAGCTAAATTTGCACAGCACGAATTACAAGGAGTGCCATTACGTATTGCTATTGGTCCAAAAGATTTGGAAAACGGAACGGTGGAGTTAGCTCGTCGTGATACATTAACTAAGTCTGTAGTTGCTATAGATGATTTAACTACGACTGTTGATGATTTATTAAAAGAGATTCAGGAGACTTTATTTAATAAAGCGTTAGAATTTAGAAATAGTCACATCACAGAGGTGGAAACATTCGAAGAGTTTAAGGATGTTTTAGAAAATAAGACAGGATTTATCTCTGCGCACTGGGATGGCTCAAATGAGACCGAAGAAAAGATAAAAGAGCTTACAAAAGCGACTATTAGATGTATTCCTTTGGAAATGAAAGAAGAAGAAGGTGTGTGTGTGTATTCTGGTAAGCCTTCTAAAGGTCGGGTATTATTTGCAAAAGCATATTAATTGAAATTTTTTTAAAAAAAGTTTGAAAAGGTATTGCAGCATTCAGAAAAAGGTGTAATTTTGCAACCGCAATCGAGAAAATTGCTAGTTATTTGAAAAGTATCGCAAGTTTGAAGTAGTAAAAATGTTTACGCTTTTTAAGATACCATGGCCCGTTCGTCTATCGGCTAGGACGCCAGGTTTTCATCCTGGTAAGAGGGGTTCGATTCCCCTACGGGCTACTATTTTTCTCGAAAAAAAAGTACATTAATTTATTGAAAAGAAGTTGTGAGTGTAAGAAATAAGTTTTACATTTGCGCTCTCGAAAAACAATAATAATGGCCCGTTCGTCTATCGGCTAGGACGCCAGGTTTTCATCCTGGTAAGAGGGGTTCGATTCCCCTACGGGCTACAATATTTTAATAATATACAAAAGAAAATGGCAAATCATAAGTCAGCATTAAAAAGAATAAGAAGTAACGAAGCTAAGCGTTTAATCAATAAGTATCAGCACAAAACAACTCGTAATGCTATTAAGAAATTACGTGAGTTAACTGATAAAACTGAAGCTGAGGCTTTATTTCCTTCAGTAGTATCTATGTTAGATAAATTAGCTAAGAAAAACATTATTCACGCTAATAAAGCTGCTAACCTTAAATCTGGTTTAGCTAAGCACGTAGCTGCGCTTTAATAGCTTGATCCCATAATAAATATTTGAAAAAGCTTCTCTTTTCTAGAGGAGCTTTTTTTTTATATCTAACCGAAATTTATTTAGAATTTGGGTTAAAATAAATTGGCAAAATGATTAGAATTTATGCCAAATTTGGTTTTAATGCTCTAAATTTGCAAAACATAAGAAGTTAATTATTCATTTTTATTAATAGTACCCTTTGGAAAATACAGCAGCAATAAAGTTAATTGATAAGATTGTAAGTGATCTGGATCAAACAGGAATCAATACCGATACGTTAATTGATGATATTAAAACATTAAGAGGTTATGCCTTAGAAGAGCAAATTCCTTTAGTTGTAAAAGTATTAAGACTAACTTACGAGCATATTGAGGAAAACGAATCATTCTTAATCCCTATGCCGGAAGATGAAGACGATGAATTTGAAGTAGAAGCTGAAGTAGAGAATGCTCCGGTAGAGAGTTTAAAATACGTGATTTCTTTAATGAGAAATCTTGATAATAAAATTAACATTAACGATTTAAAGACGTACAGAGATTCATTAAACAATTTCTAATTTAAAAGTTCTTTATAAAACATAAAAAAGCCTTTCTGAAAAGAAAGGCTTTTTGTTTATTATCAATTTAAGTTTTTATCCGTTCATTGAGATTAAAAACTCTTCGTTGTTTCTGGTTTGTTTCACACGATCGTTAATGAATTCCATCGCTTCAACAGGGTTCATATCGGCAAGATACTTACGCATTACCCACATACGTTGAATTGTAGCTTCATCTAATAATAAATCGTCGCGACGTGTACTTGAAGACGTCAGGTCGATAGCAGGGAAAATTCTACGGTTAGCAATTTTTCTATCTAACTGTAGCTCCATGTTACCGGTTCCTTTAAATTCTTCGAAGATTACCTCGTCCATTTTAGAACCTGTTTCTGTTAACGCCGTAGCAATAATGGTTAACGAACCACCATTTTCAATATTTCTGGCCGCACCAAAGAAACGTTTTGGTTTATGTAAAGCGTTAGCATCAACACCACCACTTAATATTTTACCAGAGGCTGGTTGTACCGTATTGTAAGCACGCGCTAAACGCGTAATAGAATCTAAAAGAATTACCACATCATGACCACATTCTACCAAACGCTTTGCTTTTTCAAGAACGATGTCGGCAATTTTTACGTGTTCATGCGCTTCTTTATCAAACGTAGACGAAATAACCTCACCACGTACATTACGTTGCATATCGGTAACCTCCTCAGGACGCTCATCAATAAGTAAAATCATTAAATATACTTCTGGGTGGTTAGCTGCAATGGCGTTGGCCACATCTTTAAGTAACATGGTTTTACCAGTTTTAGGTTGCGATACAATCATACCACGTTGTCCTTTACCAATAGGCGAGAACAAGTCCATAATTCTGGTAGAAATCGTACTTTGCTTTTCAGCAATATTGAATTTCTCTTTAGGGAATAATGGCGTTAAGTGTTCGAAAGCTACACGGTCTCTTACCACTTCTGGTTTCTGACCATTTATGCGGTTTACTTTAATTAACGGGAAATATTTTTCACCTTCTTTAGGTGGTCTAACATTTCCTAAAACAGTATCTCCTTTCTTTAACCCGAATAAACGAATTTGCGATTGCGATACGTAAATATCGTCAGGAGACGATAAGTAGTTGTAATCCGATGAACGTAAAAATCCGTACCCATCCTGCATAATATCTAAAACACCCTCACTCTCAATAATAGCATCAAACTCAAAATCAGGTTCGCGGTAACGGTTTCTGTTATCCTTGTTACCGGCATCAACAGTATTCCCGTTGTTATCTCTGTTTTTTTGATTTTTGTGTTGATTTTGTTTGTGCTGATTGTCCTTTTTCTGGTTTTGCTGTTTATGCTGGTGCTCTTTCTGGCGATCTTGCTGCGGGTTATTTGGTTTCGCAGGCTTATCGTTTTTAGCCTCAGGCTTAGCTTCAGTCGGAGCCGGAGCCGGACTCTCAGTTTTTGAAGTTTCAGCCGTAGGTTGCTCAACTTCGGTTTTAGTTTCGTTTTTTACAGGTGCCGGTTTTGGTCGTTGTACACGCTGTCTTGGTTTTTTTACTTCTTTTTTTGGGGCTTCGTTGGTTTTTGGTTCAGCTGTTTCAGAAGAATCAACGACAGCTTTTACTGCTTTTGGGTCGGCAGCCTGATGGTCTAGTATCTGGTATACTAAATCCATTTTTTTTAATGAACGATACTTAGGAATGTTCAATTTTTTAGCAATCTCCTGTAAATCAGAGAGCTTTTTTTCGTTTAATTGAGAAATTTCAAACATTGATGTTTAATATAATACGTTTAAGAATTTTAACTTTTGAGTAATTCTGAAAAAAAAATGATTTTATTCTGAAGAATTAACAACCTGTTAATGCGGCTGTTGAGAATTGTTAATGCAATTATACGACTTTATTTTAATTTTTAGTAGTAAAATTTTAAAAGAAACTATTATTTTTGCCTTCGAGTTTTAAAAAAGCACATGTTACAACGTATACAATCTATATATCTTTTAGCCGCCGCAGGCGTATCTGCAGGGCTAATATTTGTATTCCATTTATGGGTTACAAATAACGATGTTGTGGTGTATGCAAAAGACGATATTAAGTACTTAGCTATGTTTGTAGCTTCGGCAGCTTTATCGTTGGTAACCATATTTAAGTATAAAAACAGGAAGTCTCAATTTATGTTGGGGCGACTTAACATCATATTAAACTTTATTTTACTAGGATTTTTTGTGTATCAATCTCTAAATGTATCTGGAGAAACTAGCGTTTCTGAGAAAGGTATTGGGATGCTTCTTCCTATCATTTCTATCGTATTTCTGGCTTTAGCCAATAAGGCCATCAAAAAGGATGAAGATCTCGTAAAATCTGTAGATCGATTGCGTTAAAACCTAACATCTTAGTAGTATTAGTGCGTTAGCCCAAGGTGAAGATCTTGGGCTTTTTTTTGTTTCTATTTTTGGCGTTACCCTTCGGGTCGGGCTTTACGCGCTACACGGTAGCTCGCTGCAAATATGAAATATTCACGATTTCCGAATTACGAAATATAAATAAATGAGTAATCCCTAACGCGAATAAAAGTTAAAATTAGTAGGATTAGCCAGCAACTAAACTAATACCTATTTTCAAATTCAATCACTTCCAGATTATCAATTTTACCTTTGTCTATGGTAAAACGTAGCATGGTACGTATTTTATGAAACCCGTGTTTACCAACTGCTCCAGGATTCATGTGTAACAAATTTAATTTTTTATCGGGCATCACTTTTAAAATGTGAGAATGCCCACAGATAAACAATTTTGGGGGATTGGCTTTTATCGCTTCACGCACTCGCATGTTATACGCATTAGGATAGCCGCCAATATGGGTCATCCAAACATCAACACCTTCACACATAAACCGGTTGTTTTCTGGGAACTCGGTACGAATTTCCGAGTTGTCAATGTTACCGTAAACTCCACGTAGTGGTTTTAAGGCTTTAATGGCATCGGTGACTTGTAAGTCGCCAATATCACCTGCATGCCAGACCTCGTCTGCTTGCCTAACGTGGTTTAAAATATGCTCGTCTATATAACTGTGCGTGTCTGAAAGTAACAGGATTTTGGTCATGTGGCGAATGCTAAATTGGGTGTAAAAGTAACAGTTTTAAATTGTTTAAAAGTATTAATGAACGTTAATAAGTTTGTTTTAAGTTGTAGGAAAATTGATAATTGGTTTTGTTTAAAGGAAGTTGGGATTTAACTGGTTCTACTACTAATAAAAGCCATCAGTATTTACCTTCCTATGTTAGACTAGATATGAAGATGAGATATTTTTTTTGATTTTAAAATAAATAAACAGGTAAAGTAACTAGTTACTTTACCTGTTTGTATAAACACTCAACTATAATTTAGATACGCTTTTCTTGTCGAAGACGAATCATTATGAAATTCATATTCTTGACTTACAAGCATCTTGTTAAAGAGATTCTCATTAACTGTAACTGGAATTTTTAGGTAAGGGAACTTTATTTGATATGATTTCCCTTTTTTTCCTATCAATTTAATTTTTAAAGGTTTTGTTTCCATAAGTAAAATCTTTTAAAAGGTTAAATCGAAAAATCAAGTTATTATTTATTGAGCAAAATTTATTCCAAAATAAAATGGAGTTAATTTGGTTAAAACCAGCAATAAACTCTATCGGTTTTCTGAAAAAATGTCATTTGTTCTGAAAAACTAACATTTAATCTCTTTTCTCATAAAGAAATAATAAGCCAAAGCAAAACAGGCAATAGTTACAGATATTAAGCCACTAACTTGAGGCCAAACAATTAAAAGGCTGTCTCGAATTGGTAATGAATTAGGAATTGCTCCAGCCATTTGTTCCATACTCATAGGGCCTAGACTTCTTACTTTCGGCATTAAAAGTGTTGTAGTAGCATCAGTATATAATTGATTAGGGGCCATATGAAACAACATTTCAATCCATGAATATGGACTAGAAGAAAACATGTTTGATTTTGGAATTATCACTTTAGCAATCACTTTAATGATCATATTGTAGAATATCGTAAAAAATAACCAAAGACCTATTGCGGCTATTGCCGCTGTAGCGGCTTGTTTAAATCTAATTGAAAATATAATAGATAGACTAAACCAGAATTCAACATAAAATACACATATAATAATGTAACTAAGTATTCTTACTACTTCTTCAAACTCAATGGGCACACCTGTTATAAGTAAACCTCCACCAATCATGAGAAGAGATAGGGTTAAAAACATAGTACTTATAAGAATGGTGACACTAATAAACTTGGATAATAATAGGTTATCTCTGTAAATAGGTTGGGCCATTACTCTAATTAGTGTTCCGTTTTGTTGTTCCGAATTGATAGCATTAAATCCTAGGCTTATGCCTAATAATGGCCCTAAAAAACTAATAAATACATGAAAAGGAGGCAAACTACCATCGGTTATGGTTAATAGTTTAAGATATATCAATAAATGATCGGGGTCTTTAGTATTAGAAATGGCCGAATTTAAATTGCTTATTGCGATATACATAGACGCAAAGAATGTAAAAACAATAATCATTAGTAAAATAATGAACTGCCAACTTCTAATGTGATCAGAAATCTCCTTTCTAACCATGGCCCAAATTGGAACACTCTTGTTTAATGATTTACTAAATGAGAAATCAGTATAAGATATTGCCATAATTGTTGTTATACGTTTAAGTGTTGGTTTTCAAAATATTTTTGATAGATATCTTCCAATCCATAGGTTTTTTGATGAACGCCAATAATGTTATAATTCCTCTCAACCAAAAACCTTACAATGCTTGGAGTTAAAGTCTTATTACAGTTAATATAAATTTGACTATTTTCTTTGTAGATATGTTCAACTTTTGCTAGTTCCTGTAATGCCAGTTCTTCCTCCTGGGTTAATTTTACAGGTTCGCTAAGAGTAATGTTAACTTGATGCGATGTTTGTGAGAAGAGTTGTTCAGATAATTGTTCAATGTTTCCTTGTGCTAATAATTTTCCTTTTACAAAAATCCCTACACGATCGCATATTTTTTGAACCTGATTTAAATGGTGAGAAGACAGTAAAACAGTAAGTCCATGCTTGCGACTTAATGTTTTAATTAGTTTTAAGAAGCCTTGAACGCCACTGGGGTCTATTCCAAGTGTGGGTTCATCCATAATGATAACTTCAGGTTCTTTAATTAAAACATCTGCCAGACCCAAACGCTGTTTCATACCTCTTGAATATGCAGCCGTTTTGGTATTAAGAGCATTATCCAAGCCTACAGTTTTCATAGTGCTTATAGCCGATTTCTCGGCTTCCAATCTGGAAAGCCCATTTAATTGCCCTATATAAACTAAATTTTCAAGTCCGGTCATATGATCATAAAAGCCTACATTGTCCGGCATATAACCTACTTTACTTTTTACATTTATAGGACTGGATATTGAGTTGTGTCCACAAACTTTAGCAATTCCTGATGTAGGTTCAATTAGCCCTAGCATCATTAGAATAGTCGTTGTTTTTCCGGCTCCGTTAGGTCCGAGTAAACCAAAAATTTCCCCTTTATGAATATTAAGGTCTAAATGATCTACTACATTAATAGAACCATAGCGTTTTGTGAGCCCTTTGAGTTCTATAATTGATGTTTTCATGACGTATTATCTTCTTCCGTATTTGCGAATCAAAATATAAACAACAAGAATAGCTATTAATATAATTATAGCTCCAAGTAATCCAGAAGCCAAGGAAGTCACAACTGATATTCTGAATACAGCTTCATCTTTTGTATTAGTATTTTTTGCCGTAAACGTGGTCATGTAATCGCCAGCAATAGTTTTGTCTGGTACGGTTAAGGTAACTGTTACATTTTCTGTTTCGCCGGGAGAAAGTTTATCAATCTTTGAAGGTTTAAATACCGCACTCCATTTTGGAGGTGTTTTACTATTCAGTTCAATATCGGTTAAACTTAAAGATCCGGTATTTTTAACGGTTAACTGGATTTCTTTTTTTTCTCCTTCAGTTATTTTATCACTCAATCTACCTGTGGAAGTGGTCATTTTCAATTCATAGGCTCCGCTTACAACAGCTTCTAAATTTAAACTTAGAGATTCTTGTGTTGATTTTGCAATTACAGGAACTTCATATTTCTTAGGTTTCGCTTCATACGATGGGTAGAATTCTAAGTTAATTATTTCCTTCTTACCACGATCGACCTTAATGGAAGTGACTTGTTTTCCTTTGGCTTTAAAAATCGCTTTCCAACCTTCAGGAACCTTAGCTGTTAGTTGGTAAATTTGATCTTCAGTTGCGTTATTTTCAAGTGTTGTGGTATAGCGAAATACCTGACCGACCGAAGTTTCTATATTAATTAAATCGGAAGAGAAAGTAGATTTTAAACCATCATCCTTTAATGGCTGTCTTTGGGCATTTAAGTTTGAAAAGATTCCAGAAACAATAAAAAAAAGAAATGTGATTGATGTGTAGAAACACTTAGAAGTGTTTAGTCTAGATAAATAATTGAATAACATAACAAAAACAAAATAATTATTATTAAAAAATGAAATTGATTAATCTATTAATTATAAAATGCTTTATATACAGGCTATTTTTATTTAGTGCATGAAATTAATATTTGACAAAAAAATATAAAAAGGAGGAAATAATTTTGTGAAAATTTTAACAATTATATTTGTGTTTGTTTAATTTGAAAGCAGATTTTTTATTAGATAGTGTAATGTTTTAGGTCTGTTTATACTTTATGATTAAATTAAATTTCCTCAAAAGGATAAATTATGATACAAAGTGACTTTTAGAATTTAAGTTAGTTGCTATTTAACAGAGTTATTGATTATTCATGCATTTTTATTTCATTTTGGAAATCGTGAATGCTTCGCGTTAGGGATAGTAGCGGCTAGCTTTTGCATAAGCAAAACTAATAGCGTATAGCCCGACCCGAGGGGTAAGGCCCAAACCCATCTTTTAATATAGAATTAAGACGGTGGTTTTCGCCGGAATACCAAAACTGTCTATCTTTGCTATTTCAACAAAACGATTAAAGCAATTTGAGGTATTTTATAGAGCTATCGTACAATGGTAGTGCATATCATGGTTGGCAAAACCAACCAACGGCAATTTCGGTTCAGGAAGTGATTGAGAAGGGCTTAAGTACGCTTTTAAAAACACCTATCGCTATTGTTGGTGCCGGCCGCACTGACACCGGTGTACATGCCACACAGATGTTCGCTCATTTTGATACCGATATTGAAATTGATGAAGCGCATTTAATGTATAAGCTCAATGCGTTTTTACCTAAAGATGTGGCGATACACGAGATTTTTAAGGTAAAACCCGAGGCTCATGCCCGTTTCGATGCGTTAAGTCGAGCGTATTTGTATCGCATTACATTAAAAAAGAATGTGTTTAATGTCGATGCAGCATATTATATAAAGCAAGAACTAGATGTTGAAAAAATGCAGAAAGCTTGTACCATTTTATTCGACTATAAAGACTTTCAGTGTTTTTCGAAAGTGAATACCGATGTAAAAACATATAATTGTGATATTATGAAAGCGGAGTGGTTTTTTAAAGACGACGAGCTTCATTTTGTAATTAAAGCCGACAGGTTTTTGCGAAATATGGTACGTGCCATTGTAGGTACCATGGTCAACATTGGTTTGGGTAAAATTGCTGTAGACGATTTACATACCATAATAAAATCTAAAGACAGGAGTGAGGCCGGCTATTCGGTTCCGGGTCACGCCTTGTATTTAACCGAAGTGGCTTATAATAACGATATAAGACTGTAATGAGTAAAACAAAAGAAAATATATTCGACGTTGTATTGTTTAAACGTCTGTTTCAATACATAAAGCCATATAAGGTAGTCTTTGTGGTACTTATAATTTTAGTTGTATTGTTGGCTGTTTTAAGTGCCGCAACGCCATACATAACTAAATACGCCATAGATAATAGTATTGAGGTAAAAATACCTGAGACATTTTTGTACTACATACTGGCTATGTTTGGGGTGTTAATACTGCAAACTGTGTTTCAGTTGGCCTTTATTTACTATGCGGCCTGGTTGGGACAAAATCTGGTTGAAGATGTGCGAGTGAAATTATTTAATCACCTGCTAAAATTCAAGATGAAGTATTACGATAATTCATCGGTAGGGGTGTTAATTACCAGAGCCGTAACCGATATGGAACGTATTGCCGATATATTCGGACAGGGACTGTTCATGATTTTTAGGGATTTACTGGCTATGGTGGTTGTGTTTGGGGTAATGGTTTATATCAACTGGCGCTTAAGTTTAATTGTTTTTGTGATGCTTCCTGTGCTTATGTATGCGACACGTATTTTTCAAAAATACATGAAGGTGGCTTTTGAAGAGGTTAGAAATGAAGTATCTAATCTGAATTCATTTGTTCAGGAACGTTTAACCGGAATGAAAATTCTACAACTGTTCACACGTGAAGATGTAGAGTATAAAAACTTCATGGAGATTAATGAACGTCACAAAAAGGGCTGGTTAAAAACCGTTTGGTACAACTCGATATTTTTTCCGTTGGCCGATTTGGTGTCTTCGGTATGTATTGGGGCGGTAGCCTGGTATGGCGGATTAAGCATTGTGTTAGAAAATCATGAAGTATCGCAGGGCGATTTAATTGCGTTTATCATGTTTATCCCGATGCTCTTCAGACCTTTACGTCAGATAGCCGATAAGTTTAACACCCTGCAAATGGGTATGGTGGCTGCAACTCGTGTATTTAAAGTAATAGATACCACTTCGCAAATTGATGATAACGGAACCATAGTAGCGGATCATTTTAAAGGAGATATTGCATTTAAAAATGTCGTGTTTAGTTATGTTGATGACGAAGAAGTATTGAAAGGCATTTCATTTGATGTGAAAGCAGGTGAAACCATCGCTATTGTTGGAGCAACCGGAGCAGGTAAGTCAACCATCATTAATTTATTAAATCGTTTTTATGAAATTAAAGACGGCTTGATTGCCATTGATGGCGTAGATATTAAAGAGGTGACTTTAGCCTCGTTACGTACGCAAATAGCTGTTGTATTGCAGGATGTGTTTTTATTTGCCGATACGATTTTAAATAATATTACTTTAAATAATCCGGAAATTACTGAGGCTCAAGTTGAAGCGGCGGCTAAAGAAATTGGTGTTCATGATTTTATAACCAGTTTACCGGGCGGTTATCATTATAATGTTAAAGAACGCGGGGTGATGTTATCCTCTGGGCAACGTCAGTTAATTTCGTTTTTAAGAGCTTATGTAACCAATCCGAGTATTTTGGTGTTAGATGAAGCTACATCTTCGGTAGATTCGTATTCAGAGCAATTGATTCAAAATGCGACGGATAAAATAACCAAAGGCAGAACCTCGATTGTTATTGCTCACCGTTTAGCAACCATTAAAAAAGCTGATAAAATTTTAGTGATGGATGCCGGTGAAATTGTAGAACAGGGTACACATGACGAATTGCTTCAAAAAGCAAACGGGTATTACAAAAACTTATATGAAGTTCAGTTTTTAAAGGAGGAAGTCGTTTAAGCTAAATCTTCTTTAATAAGTGATTTCAGGGTTTCAGTATTATCGAATACAATAAATTCGCCGTCTTTAAAATAGGAGATTTGTCCGGTTTCTTCACTAACAACCAAAGCCAGGGCATCGGTTCTTTCAGTAACACCAATGGCAGCTCGGTGACGTAAACCAAATCGTTTTGGAACCGTTTTTTCATTGTTTAATGGTAGAATTACACGGGTAGCTTTCACAATGTTGTTGCTTACAATAATGGCACCATCGTGTAACGGACTGTTCTTGAAAAAGATACTTTCAATAATTGGCTGGGTCACTTTTATATTCATTTCATCGCCCGTAGAACTCAAAAAATCAAGATTGTTGTTGCGTTCAAAAACAATTAAAGCTCCGGTACGCGATTGCCCCATTTTAGTGCAGGCCGATAAAATAGCATCGACATTAGTCTCATCGATAGATTCGGTTTTTAAAAAGCTAAATTGCTTAAAAAAACTACGACGACGTTTAAAATTTGTTGATCCTACCATAAGCAGAAACTTTCTGATTTCAGGTTGAAAGACAACAATAAGAGCAATAATCCCCACTTTCATAAATCCTCCAAAAATGCCGGAGAGCAATTCCATGTTAAGGAATTCGGTAAGGCGCCATACCAGATAAGTAATGATGATTCCAATAAAAATATTGATGGCAACAGTACCTTTAATAAGTTTATAAACATAATAGAGTAGCAGGGCTACTAAAAACACGTCTATAATGTCGACAACAGAAAATTTTAGAAGGTCATTAAATATATCCAAGGCGAATGGGTTTTGGTAAATTTAGTAAAATAAGATTAATTATTTAAGGCTTCCATTAGCTTAACACATTCCATGGCTTCCTTAACATCATGAACACGTAAAATAGCAGCGCCTTTCTGTAAAGCGACGGTATTTAAAATGCTTGTGCCGTTTAACGCTTCCTGTGGATTGGTGTCGAGGTATTTGTAAATCATCGATTTTCTGGATACACCTACAAGTAAGGCTTTATCGAGCATTTTAAAAAGCTCTAGGTGTTTCATTAGCTCATAATTCTGCTCCAGAGTTTTCGAAAATCCGAAACCAGGATCTACAATAACATCTATAATCCCTAAAGCTCTGGCAGCTGCAATGCGTTCGGAGAAATAGAATAAAATATCTTTTGTTAGATTATCGTATTTGGTGAATTGCTGCATGGTTTGTGGTGTGCCACGCATGTGCATCATAATATACGGAACATGCAAATCGGCAACCGTAGGCAGCATATTTTCATCTAACAGTCCTGCTGAAATATCATTAATTATGGCTGCACCCGATTCAATGGCTTGTTTGGCAACAGCACTTCTAAACGTATCTACTGAGATTAAAGTTTCAGGGAAAGATTTCAGAATTAAATCGATAATAGGAGTGATGCGCTGAAGTTCTTCTGTTTCTGTTACAAAAGCAGCGTTGGGTCTTGAACTGTAAGCGCCAACATCAATGAACGTTGCGCCTTCATTAAGCATGGTTTCCACATGATTTAAAATGTCGGCTTCATTTTTATGTTTTCCGCCATCATAGAAAGAATCAGGGGTGATGTTTAAAATTCCCATCACTTTTGGCGTTGATAAATCGATGAGTTCTCCTTTGCAGTTTATGGTCATAATGGTGTTCTAAATCTTAAAATGTGACGCATTTTAATAAAATGGTCTTGTATTCAGTAATCGAATAAGCCGTGTAAAATTAAAGAATTACAAGTAGGTATTCATTATAAAATAAATATTAAATAAACTTTAAGGCTCTTGCTTTTGAACTTTAAACAATTTAAGCGAAATTTACCCAAAATTCAATTTTATACATGCAAGATACTTCAAAGCAATACGATGCTGTTATAGATACCTGTAAAAGTTTATTTATCAAGAAAATGTCTGATTATGGTTGTGCGTGGCGCATTATGCGTTTACCGTCTTTAACCGATCAGATTTTTATTAAAGCCCAGCGCATTCGCAGTCTTCAAGAGAACGATGTGCGTAAAGTAGACGAGGGAGAAGTAAGCGAATTTATTGGGATTATAAATTACTGTATTATGGCTTTGATACAGATTGAAAAAGGTATTGCCGATCAGCCGGACTTATCGACCGAGGAAGTTACTGAACTTTATGAAAAGCAAGTAGCTATCACTAAAAAGTTGATGGAAGATAAAAACCATGACTACGGTGAGGCCTGGCGAGATATGCGTGTAAGCAGCTTAACCGATTTAATTCTGCAAAAATTATTGCGAGTTAAACAGATTGAAAACAATGCCGGAAAAACCTTGGTTAGTGAAGGTATTGATGCCAACTATCAGGACATGATTAATTATGCTGTATTTGCCCTAATTCACTTAAACGCTTAATATGAAAATTTTAGTTGCCCTAAGCCGCATATTTGTTGGTGTATTATTTATAATTTCCGGATTAATAAAACTTAACGACCCACTTGGGTTTTCCTATAAATTACAGGAATATTTTAGTCAAGATGTTTTAAACATTCCCTTTTTAGAGCCATATGCCTTAATGATTTCCATTTTTGTTGTGGTATTTGAGGTGATTTTGGGCGTATTTTTACTGATTGGTTACAAACCTAAATTTACGGTTTGGAGTTTATTAGGCATGATTGTGTTCTTTACCTTTTTAACCTTTTATTCGGCGTATTTCGATAAGGTTAAAGATTGTGGATGTTTTGGTGATGCTTTAAAACTAACCCCTTGGGAGAGTTTCACTAAAGATGTTATTCTGTTGGTGTTCATTTTAATATTATTCATTGGAAAAAAATACATTACACCGGTATTCACACAATTGCCAACAACCATTTTAGCAATGTTGAGCTTTATTTTCTGCTTATGGTTAGGATTTCATGTATTAATGCATTTGCCGGTAGTAGATTTCAGAGCGTATAAAATAGGAGCAAATATCGAAGAAGGTATGTCTACTCCAGATGACGCACCAAAACCTGTTATAGAATATAGCTGGAAATTTAACGTAAATGGTAAAGAGGAAGTGATTAAAACTTTAGGAGATTACCCTTCTGTTGATGGTAATTTTGTAAGTGTAGATACTGAAGTTCTCGATGAAGGTTATCAACCTCCGATTTATGATTTTTCAATAGAAAATTCAAATGGAGATGATTTAACCGAATACTTTTTACATGAAGATAATGTAATTGTTATTGTATCATACAGTCTGGAGAAGATAGAGAAAGAAGGCGCAGAAAAGCTTAAAATATTTTCAGAACGCGCAAAAGGTTTAGGCTATACGGTTATTGGTTTAACAGCTTCAGGTGATGATGCTAAACAAAAAATCAACGCAACTTATGGTTTAGATTTTGAATGGTATTTATGCGATGAAAAAGCTTTAAAAACTGTAGTTCGTGCTAATCCGGGTATTATTGAAATGGATCAGGGAACCATTCAGCAGAAAGTGCACTGGAATGATATTGAAACTTTACAATTACCGAAGGTTGAGAGAAAACCTGAAGCAGTAAAAGATGATGGAACTCTATATTTGATTGATGATGAAATTTCAACAGAAGAGGCTTTGGGAGCGTTAGATGAAGAAACAATAGAATCTCTGCACGTTTTAAAGGAAGTAAAGGAAGGGAATGAGTTAGATTCTATCAATAAAGTCAATAAAACAAATTATACGTCGTTAGTAAAAGCGGTATTAAAACAAGAATAAACTGATTAGCTACTTATTAAATAAAATTACTTATGCTTTCCTCACGTTGTTTGGGGTAGTTACTGTAATATTCTTTTTATTTAATGTGCTTCCTGGAGACCCGGCACAGATGATGCTGGGACAAAATGAAGACAGTAATCAGTTGGCTATTGTTAAACAGAAATACGGATTCGATAAGCCGGTAAGTACCCAATATTTTTATTATCTGAATGATTTATCACTTTTATCGTTTCATTCTACAAATCTAGAAGATTACACGTATTTACAGTCTGACAAATACAGGGCGGTCAAATTGTTTACAATAGGAAAAACTACAATGGTATTAAAATTTCCATATTTACGCGAATCGTTTACCAAACAAGGTAAGAAGGTTACCCAGGTATTGGGTGAAACCTTACCAAATACCTTTGTGTTGGCTATATCCTCAATAGTTATTGCTATGCTGTTTGGCATTTTATTGGGTATCGTTTCAGCCTTATACAAAGACACCTGGTTAGATAAAACCATACAGATTTTCAGTACGTTTGGTATGAGCGTACCGTCGTTTTTCAGTGCTATTTTATTTGCCTGGTTTTTCGGTTATGTTCTTCATGAATACACCAATTTAGAAATGACAGGGAGTTTATATGAACTGGACGATTTTGGTGAAGCCATGCATATTAAATGGAAGAATTTAATTCTACCTGCAATTGTCTTAGGGATTCGCCCATTGGCTGTAGTTATTCAGTTGATGCGTAATTCGTTGCTTGAAGTTTTCAATCAGGATTATATTCGAACAGCAAGAGCTAAAGGCTTAAGCGAATTTCAAATTATTAGGCGTCACGCAGTAAAAAATGCTTTGAATCCGGTGGTTACAGCCATTTCAGGTTGGTTTGCCTCTATGTTGGCTGGAGCGGTTTTCGTAGAGTATATTTTTGGTTGGAATGGTTTAGGAAAGGAAATTGTAAATGCTTTAAATACACTAGATTTACCTGTAATTATGGGTGCGGTGTTAATAATAGCATTACTCTTTATAATTATTAATATTTTTGTAGATATAGTTTACGTTTGGTTAGACCCTAAAGTAAAACTACAGTAAATTTGCATTTAAAAATTAGCTAGAATGAGATTATTAGTATTAAGTGTTGTTTTTTGTTTCAGTATGTTAAGTTGCGTGGCACAGGATCAGCCAACTAAATTTACAAAAGAAGCATTAAACGATACTTTTGAGACCCTAAATGGTGAAACCGTAAAATTTAAGGACATCATAAAGCAATATAAAGGTCAAACCGTGGTCATTGATATTTGGGCGTCCTGGTGCAGCGATTGTATTAAAGGTATGCCTAAAGTACATGACCTTCAGGATCAATTTGGAGAAGTAACCTATTTGTTTTTATCATTGGATAAAACTAAAGAAGCCTGGAAAAAGGGTATTGAAAAGTATGAAGTAAACGGCGAGCATTATTTTATGCAATCGGGGTGGAAGGGACCTTTCGGAACCTTTGTTCAGTTGGATTGGATTCCAAGATATATGGTTGTCGATAAATCAGGAAAAATTAAACTGTTTAAAGCGATTGAAGCCGACGACCAGCGCATTAAAGAAATTTTATAACTAACAACTAAAATAAAAATCCCTTAAACTAAACGGGGTAACAGTAACATGAGAGCACAAATTGTAGCAGGAAACTGGAAGATGAATAACGATTTAAGTGAAACAGAATCGTTAATTGCAAGTTTAAAAGGACAAACAAAAACGTCGGATGCAGAAGTTATGGTAGCGCCAACGGCAACCAACTTATATCCGGCATATAACAGCTTAAAAGGTTCAGGTATTGAGGTTATCGCTCAAAACATGCACTTTGCTGCAAACGGAGCGTATACAGGAGAAGTAAGTGCTACGATGCTTAAAAGCGTAGGGGTAGAAACCGTTATTTTAGGACATAGCGAGCGTCGTGAATACTTTAATGAAACCGACGAGATGTTAGCTAAAAAGGTTGATGCCGCTTTAGCAAACGACATGCGTGTTATTTTCTGTTTTGGTGAAGAATTAGCCGACAGAAAATCAGGAAATCACGAGAATGTTGTCGAAAGCCAGATAAAAAATGCTTTATTTCATTTGGAGGCAGATGCTTTTAAAAGTATTGTATTGGCATACGAGCCGGTTTGGGCTATTGGAACAGGAGAAACAGCAAGTCCGGAGCAGGCACAGGATATGCACGCCTTCATTAGAAAAACATTAGCCGATAAATACGGTGCAGTAGTAGCAGATTCTGTATCTATCCTTTATGGGGGAAGTGTGAAACCTAACAACGCAGTAGAAATTTTCTCTAAACCAGACGTAGACGGCGGATTAATTGGAGGCGCATCTTTAAACGCCGAAGACTTTTTTGCTATCGTAAACGCATTTTAATTAACTTATAGAGGGGCATTACTTTAGATCTTTTTAAGTTTGCTTTATAAATTTAGTAATCCCCAATGCAAAACAAGAACCAGCCTCATGAGTGTTACATTCATGAGGTTTTAATATAAAAAGAAACCATGTCAAACATCATTTATATAGGATACGAATTTACTGTAAAACCATTACAACCAGCCGTAGAAATCTTAATTGCCGAGTTAGGCTATGCCGGATTTGAAAGCTTTGTGGAAACCGAAACCGGGGTGACAGCATATATTCAAAAGGAGGAGTGGAATGAAGATATTTTAAACGATGTTCAAATTTTAAATTCCGAGGAGTTTAAAATTGACTATACCTTCAGCGAAATCGAGCAGACGAACTGGAACGAGGAGTGGGAGAAAAACTTCAACCCGATTGTAGTTGACGATGAGTGTTCGGTACGTGCACCATTTCACGAAAAACCAGACACCAAATACGATATTGTTATAGAACCTAAAATGAGTTTTGGTACCGGTCATCACGAAACGACACACATGATGATTCAGCATATTTTAAAAAACGATTTTGAAGGTAAATCGGTTTTAGATATGGGCTGCGGTACAGGTGTATTAGCCATTTTAGCAGAAATGAAAGGAGCGCAACCTATTGATGCTGTAGATTACGATAACTGGTGTTATGTAAACAGTTTAGAGAATGTGGAGCGTAATAATTGCGAGCATATAACAGTTGTTGAAGGCGATGCCAGTGTGTTGGAAGGCAAAAAGTATGATGTGATTATTGCGAATATAAACCGTAATATTCTGTTGCAGGATATGGCAACTTACGTATCGTGTTTAAATGAAAATGGCACCTTGTTTTTAAGCGGGTTTTATAACGATGATATTCCGGTTATTCAGGAAGCGTGCGAAAAGTTACTGTTAAAATTTGCTGAAAAATTCGAAAGAAATCAGTGGGTTGCATTAAAATTTTTAAATTAGTGCATTGTTTTGTAGTGAGTTATGTGGTGTTTATAAAAAATGCCTCCCACTTTAAAACAATTTAAGAAGTTTGAAATCTCTAAAAATGAATAAAAAATTATTGAGTATGAGTACTAGAGAAGAAACGTCCGAAGAATTACTATTGGAAGAAGAGGTATTAACGCAAAACGAAATTGTTTTGTATAACGATGACGTCAATACCTTCGACCATGTTATTGAAACACTAATTTACGCATGCGACCATACGGCAGAACAGGCAGAACAATGTTCGATTATAGTACACTATAACGGAAAATGTACTGTTAAAACAGGAGCTTACGACGATTTAAAACCACGTTGCTCCATGTTACTTGATGCCGGATTAAGTGCAGAAATAGTTTAATACTATTTATTCTTAGAATTTGCTAAAGCAAATTCTAAGAATAAATATGTAAAAGCGTTTTTTTAGTGAGGGAGTTTATCTTTTAGAACTCCGTAAATGAATGTCCCTACAATAGCAGCTATTATAACAATAGCAATGGTGTAATACCCTGCTCCAAAAAGAATATACATAGGTCCTGGACAAGCACCTACTAAAGCCCATCCAAATCCAAAGATGATACCTCCAATAATGTAACGAGGGAATCCTTTGTCTTTTTTAGGAACAAAGATTTCAGCGCCATCAGTATTTTTAACGTGCCCTCGTTTTGCTAATTGCAGGAATAGGATTCCAGAGGCAATAGCTGTACCAATAATACCGTACATGTGGAATGATTGAAATCTGAACATTTCGTAGATTCTGTACCAAGAAACCGCTTCAGATTTTGTTAAAACGATTCCGAAAAATATACCGACTAATAAGAATTTTAAAAACTTCATA
Organism: Aestuariibaculum lutulentum; assembly: GCF_032926325.1. NCBI lineage: Bacteria > Pseudomonadati > Bacteroidota > Flavobacteriia > Flavobacteriales > Flavobacteriaceae > Aestuariibaculum > Aestuariibaculum lutulentum. The sequence continues at coordinate 203,664 of NZ_CP136709.1, read as the reverse complement.
AATTAAAAAATTAAAGGTAAGATAAGGTTGGTCATAATTAAACCGCCAACAAAGAATCCAATTACTGCAATTAACGATGGTTTTTGTAAACTACTTAAACCGGTAATGGCGTGCCCAGAAGTACATCCACCAGCGTAGCGTGTTCCGAAACCAACTAAAAGTCCACCAATAATTAAAAGTGCTAAACCTTTAATAGAAGAAATGGCCTCTAAATCGAACATTTCGTTTGGTACTAAAGTTGCACCAGGGTTTTCAAATCCCATGTGCTGTAATTCCGCAATGGTTGTTGGGTTTAAATCAGTAACACTGTTATCAGATAAATAATGTGTTGCAATAAAACCTCCAATAACGGTACCTGCAACAACCGTCAGGTTCCATAATTGACTTTTCCAGTCGAATTTGAAAAAATCGGCAAATTTATCGGCACCCATAATAGAACACATGGTTCTTAGGTTTGACGACATACCAAAGGTTTTTCCAAAATACAGGAGTAAGGCCATAACTACGGCAATAAGAGGGCCAGAAATGTACCATGGCCAAGGGCTTAAAATATAATCCATTTAAACAATTTTTGCCGCAAAAATAAAGGAACTATGTGTTACTTATGTAATAAATGTTACCAAACTTTATTTGTAAAATTAATTAAATATTTGATTGTTATAGTTTTAGTGTTTTTTAGGAAAAAAAATCAGAAAATATTTGAAAATAATTTGGTGGTAACTCAATAAAAGTTCTATATTTGCACCCACAAAAACAAGGCCACGTGGCGCAACTGAATAGCGCACTTGATTACGGCTCAAGAGGTTCCAGGTTTGAATCCTGGCGTGGTCACAAGAAAAGCTTCACTAGAAATAGTGGAGCTTTTTTAGTTTATGATATTCTCTATTTAAATAGACTACCAAAAGCTCGTGAATTAAACTTCACTTGGTAAAATCCCAAAATGATTTTTAAAGGCCTTGGAAAACTGACTTAAATTAGAATAGCCCATTAAAAACCCTGTTTCGGAAACCGAATGTTTATTTTCCTGTAAAGTTTCCATCGCTTTTTCCATTTTCTGTTTTAAATGGTATTGATAAGGTGTTGTTCCAAACACTTGTTTGAAAATGCGATTAAATTTAGAAAGGCTCATACTGGCTTGTTCAGACAGATTTACCAATTGTATTTCTCTGTGAGGATTGGTGTCTAAGATTTCACGAATTTTTAATAACTGATTTAAATCGTCAGGGTGGATATTGTTTTTACTTGATTCCAGTTCTCTTTTTCCGAACTTTAAAAAAAGATAGTTTATAATTTGTAATATCCCTGAAATCGATGTCAGTCTGTTGTTTTCATCAAAATTAATGTGATTAAGGAGCTTTTTTAAATTATAATCCAGATTTTCTGAAAGGCAAATAGGGTGGTTCGTATTAAAAAAACTGCTCAAATGCTCATAATCCGGAATAACGTTTTTAAATAACCATTCTTTGGAAAGAAGTAAATTAAAAATCAAGATAGTTTCGTTGGCAGGAACACAGATCTGCGAAGAGGTCATTGAAGAGTAAAATATCATATTTACATTTTCAATGGTCTGGCTTATAGTTTTCTTTTTAACGGTTTGTTTAATTTCCGCTTTAGAGAGGTAAAAATTTATTAGATACATATCATTATGATCGCTGGCGAGCCTTTCTAAAATCAAATCCTCGTTTAATATTACGTTGGTTGACTGGGCCCACAGACCATTTTGAACTTCAAGGTATTTTAGTTTTCCCTGTCCAAATTCAGGGTTTAATAAAAGTTGTGTGTCATTTATAGTTGATGGAACTAAACTATTTATATGGGTATACCATTTACTCGGTGTTGTTAACCGAAATTGTATTTTTTTAAACGTCATGAGAGAAAAAAACGATTAATAGAATTAAGTAAAATAGAGGCTGAATTTTGTTAAAATAGATAAATTATAAGTAAATATTTTTCAGAATTCAGGCTTAGTTGATGAATCCTAATTTAGATAAATTTTTATAAAAAATTAGAGGATAGCAGCTAATCTTTAAAGCTTTTGAAAACTGTTTGAAATGGATTTAGAGTGTTATTTAATTTAAAATCCTCCAAAAGAATGACTTAGGAGGATTTAAATAACAAGCTTGATGTTTTGGTAAATTTGAGAATAATAATGGTTAAAACATTATTAATGAAAGGTGTGTTTGCTATTAATCACCTTGGGTTGCAAGTAAATGATGAAGAGCTTAATCGATATTAATAATCACATCTTCAATGCATCGTCGCGTTTTGGGTTTGTCTGTAGATTCGAAAAAGTCATTTTCGGTTTCAAAATTTATAGCTAGTGTTAAAATTGGTTTATAATCAACCATGTTTAAAATTTCAGTGTATTTCTCAGGTTTAATATCTTCTAGAGGCGTAGGATGCAAACCCAGAGAAACAGCTGTGCCTAAAGCAATGCTAAATGCGATGTAAACTTGTTTAGAAAACCAAATTTTCAAATCAGACTCCGAAGTGAAGTTTTTAATGTTATTGTAAAGTTCTTGCAGGCCTTCAGGAAGTTCTTTTTCGATGACTAATTGAAAGGAATCTAAATTATCAACAACACTAAAAACGATTAAAACATCGGCTTGATTAATTTTTTCAGCATTATCAACAGAAGACAATGCCAGTTTATGTTTAACACTTTTGTTTTTAACAAAAGTAAACTGCCAGGGTTGCATATTCATTGATGAAGGAGCCAGATGAAGAATGCGTTTAAGTTCTTCAATTTTCTCATCAGGTGTTAAAGGATTGTAATTTTTTGAATTGGATTGTAGAGTTTGATTTAATTCCAGCTGGTTCATATTTTGATTTAGATAATCTTTACTTTTAATTGATTTCAAAGGCTGCTTTTGACGGCTAAATATGAATAGATATGGGGACTTCAAAACTACAATGGTGATTAACTAAGTTTTACCCCAAGACATTTTTTTATTACTCCTAAACGTTTAATATCGGTAATTAGGAATTAGATTGAAGAATCTGAGCAATTAGGTGGTTTAGGAACATAATGTAACCCCTGTTTAGACAATACTTACCCCTCGAAAGCGGTTTTTCATAATTAACTTTGAACTCCTTAAACCAACTAAAAAGATTGTTTAAATTGAATTATTTTCTAAAGGCAAAAAAGCAAATAGCTTTTTGCTGCTTATTGTTTGTCACTATATCTTTTGCTCAAAAAAAATCTTCAGCTAGGGATGTTATTGAAATTCGGATTCATCCTGAAACTAAGTTTCAAACTATTAAAAACTTCGGAGCTTCAGATGCCTGGTCTACACAATTTGTAGGTAAACATTGGTCTGAATCTTCTAAAAAGGAGATTGCCAGATTATTATTCAGTACAGAAAATAAAGCTGACGGCAGTCCTGAAGGTATCGGTTTAACTGCTTGGCGATTTAATATTGGTGCAGGAAGTAGTGAGCAGGGAAAAGAAAGCAGAATTAATGATAATTGGCGACAATCAGAATGTTTTTTAAATCAAGACGGAACTTATAACTGGAACAAGCAGGAAGGTCAGCAATGGTTTTTAAAAGCGGCTAAACAATTTGGGGTAAAGATATTTATTGGTTTTGTTAACAGTCCTCCAGTATTCTATACCGAAAATCAAAGGGCCTGGTCAGATAACGGTATGCGTTCAAATCTTTTAGAGTATAATTATAAAGCATATGCCGATTTCTTGTCTGAAGTTGTAAAGGGAGTTTATGATAAAACAGGGGTTATGTTTGATTATATAAGTCCTTTTAACGAACCGCAGTGGGAGTGGGAGTGTTGTAAGCAAGAAGGTTCGCCATGGACTAACGAAGAAATGTTTCAGGCTATTAAAGCTATTGATAGTTCTTTTGAAGCTAATCGCATTTCAAGTCAAATAGAACTTACAGAAGCCGCGAAAATCAATTATTTATATACTACAGCAGATAAACCTCATAGAGGAAATCAAATCAATTATTTTTTCGATATGAAAAGTAAAGGCTATGTTGGTGATTTAAAATCGGTAGCCAAGAAAGTAGCCGGGCACAGTTATTTTACAACCTGGAATTCCAAAACTTTGATGAATACCAGAAAATCTTTAAATGATAAGTTGAGCCAAACAGATTTGGAATATTGGATGACCGAATATTGTGTATTAGAAGATAATTCTGAAATAAAGGGTGGAGGCCGAGATTTGGGTATTGATGCAGCATTATATGTGGCTAAGGTTATCCATTCAGACTTAGTGTTTGCGAATGCTTCGGCCTGGCACTGGTGGCTGGCCATAAGTCCGTATAACTACAAGGACGGTTTGATATATATTGATAAGAATCAATATGGAGGTCGTTTTTACGAATCGAAGATGTTATGGGCATTAGGGCATTATTCCAGATTTATAAAACCGGGAATGCAACGTATTGCTTCCCGCAGAGTGGATAATAAATCAGATGAAGAAACTATTTCAGAAATGTTACATTCGGTGTATAAGTCAGATGATGAATTGGTTATTGTTTTTGTGAATCAACTTCACACGAATAAAACGGTTAAATTATCAGGATTGCCAAAAGGTTATATAGTTTCAGAAATGTATTTAACTAATGCAGAGGTTGATTTTAATTTAAAAAAAATAAAGACTTCAAAAACAATAAATAACATTCAATTACCTCAAAGGTCCTTGGTGACTTGTATTCTTCAAAAGAATAAATCCTAAAATTTGGTTTTAGTATCTTTAATTATAAATTAGTAGCAATAATCTCTGGATTCCTAATTTTAGCAGCGTTTTTTTAATGAAACACTTTTTATTTTATATCACCTTTTTGTGTTTTGCCACGGGTACAGCTCAAAACTCTTTGCAACAGTTTAATTCCATTGAACACGAGTTGTATTTTTATTTACTTGATGTAGAGTTGGGCTTGTCGAACAATGGCATTAATAGTATTGCTCAGGATTCCTTGGGCTTTATTTGGATTGGAACTTCTGAAGGTTTGAATAGATATGATGGGACGCAGTTTACCGTTTTTGAGAGAGATGAAGACCGCGGAAATCAAAGCTTGAGCGACGATTTTATTAATGAAATAAAAGCTTTTAAGGACCATAAACTACTAATAGCAACATCAGAAGGACTGAATGTTTACGATTCTAAAACCGAAAAAATTGAGATTATTAATGAAGAGAAAGGTTTATTGGGTAAGCATATTTCACGGTTAGAGTTAGGTAGCAAGGGAGAGGTGTACTTAGCTGTTTTAGAGCGTGGTATTCAGGTTTTCGATAAAAACAGAAAAACAAAGGTTTATAGCTATAAAGGAAATGACGAAGCGTCGTTGTCTTCAAATTATACCAGTAGTATGGCGCTTCAAGGAGATTCTTTGCTATGGGTTGGAACAGCAGGCAGCGGATTGAATAAAATTAATCTAAAAACCGATAAAGTCACTCGTGTTTCGTTACAAGGGAATGAGCAAGGGAAGTCTTTTTTAATTGAGTCATTATTTAACGATAAAGAAGGTAACTTATGGATTGGTGCAAATAATGGACTTCATGTGATAACTAATAAAAAAGACACCCTACATCTGGGAACGTCTTTAAAAGAAGGTAAAGGACTTAGTGACGATAACATTCTTTGTTTTGAAGAAGATCATTCTGGTCAGTTATGGATTGGAACTAGAAACGGAGGACTTAATATTATTAATAAATCTGATTTTTTACACCAAAAAACAGATTTTCAGGTAAAATGGTTTTTGCCAGCCGATGATGGTTCCAGTGTGTTTAACAGAACGGTTTCTGCCTTAAAAATGGATAAGGATGGTAATATGTGGATTGGAACCAGTACAGGTTTAAACTATGTAAATCCACAAGGAGAACCTATAAAATTATTGCGAAAAATGACAGGAGGCGAAGGACTTAGTCATGATCGTATTGGCGCTTTAGCAGAGCGTTCAGACAAACGTATATGGATTGGAACGGATGGTGCTGGTTTAGATTTGTTTGATCCAGAAACGCGGCAGTTCAAATATTTTAGGCATGACCCGAATAATCCTAATACTATTAGTAATAACTACATTATTTCATTATTAGAAGATTCTAAAAAACGCCTTTGGGTAGGAACTTATCAGGGTGGTTTAAATAAAATGGATCCGGATACAGGCATTTCCAAGCACTATTTGCAAGGAGATATAACCTTAGGAAGTGATGTTCGGGTAATTTTTGAAGATAGGAAGCACCAGATATGGGTAGGGACTAATAGAGGTGGTTTATATATGTATGACGAAATCAATGATGCCTTTAAGTTTGTTAATGTTTTAGGAAAACTTGATATTCGAGATATTAGTGAAGACGATAAAGGTCATTTTTGGATGGCAACCTATGGCGATGGTATTTTAAAATATATACCAACCCAAAACACGATGACATTTTATAATTCCAGTACTATTCAAGATTTTAAAAGTAATGTGATTTATAGTATACTGGCTCTGCCGAGTGGTGATGTGCTGGCGGGAACCCAAAACGAGGGGTTAATACGATTAAGTCCAGAGAAAAGAGAAGTCATAGGATTTACTGAAAAAAACGGTTTAAGTAACAATACAATTACCAGTATAGTTATGGAAAATCAGGAGAATATTTGGTTAGGTACCCATAAAGGGATTAGTAATTACAATGCTTTAACCGATGTTATTCATAACTTAAACACCTATACTAATGTACAGCAAGGGAAATTTAATATTGGGTCGAGTTTATTCACTTCCTCGGGTATGATATATCTTGGAGGTGATAAAGGGTTAAATATTTTTAATCCTGATAATCTTCATAGCAAGCGAGAGACTTATCCTATTATTTTTAAAACTCTGGAAGTTTTGGATGAAAAGGTAGAAGTTTCTGAAAATGAAAAAGATGCAGTTATAGATGAGTCTATCCTTTTTGAAAATCAGATTTATTTGCAACCGGATCAAACTTTTTTTTCTATTGATTATGTGGCTTTAAAATATCCGTTTGCTAAAAATGTGAATTATTCTTACCGTGTTGATGGTTATCACAACCATTGGATTAGTACAAATCAATATGGTAAGGTCAACCTAATTAATTTACCTTACGGCGATTATACTTTAAATGTTAAAGCAAAGTTTGGTTCAGGCGATGAAACTTTTAAAAAAATAAAAATAAAAGTTCTTCCTCCATTTTGGCGAACATCTTGGGCGTATATTGGTTATCTGGTTGTTTTAGTTTTGGGTATATATTGGTTTATGAGGTATTATGCCGAGCGTTTAAAGCTTATCAATTCTTTATCTATAGAAAAGAAAGAGCGTCAGTTAGAGCATAATTTTAATGAAGAACGTATGCGCTTTTTTACAAGCTTTTCTCATGAGCTTAAGACGCCTTTAACGTTAATTTTAGCACCGTTGGAAGATTTGATTTCCGAGGAGAAATCTATAAAGCACAAAAACAGTTTAACCTTAATTCAAAAAAACGCAAAGCAGTTATTACAAACTATTAATAAGCTGTTAGAATTTAGAAAAGCCAATTTAGGATTGAGTAAATTAAGAATTGAAGAACATAATTTAAATGCTTGTTTAGAACAGTGGGTTAATAACTATTTTCCGTTGGCTAAAAAACGAAATATCGCTTTAAGTTACGATTTACAGGATGAACCTTTACTGGCTTGGTTCGATCTGGAAAAAATCCATATTATTTTCAATAATCTGTTATCAAATGCTTTTAAATACACTCCCGATAATGGTGAAATTTATGTGTCTTTGGTATATGATGAGGATAGTTTTGAAATCAAGGTTAGAGATACAGGCTATGGCATAAGTAAAACTGAATTAGAACATGTTTTTGAAAGGTATTATCAGTCAAATTCCGTTAAGAGTAAACAGGGTATAGGAATTGGCTTGGCGCTTTCTAAAAGTTTTGCCGAACTACACATGGGCAGTATTCAAATTGAAAGTGAGGAGAAAAAAGGAAGTACCTTTACAGTAATAATTCCTCGCGATAAATCTCTATTTGTGAATGCGGTTTTAGATACTGCAAATACGACAGATAAAGAGGAACATAACGAAATTGAAGATTGGGTGCCATTTGCAGAATTAGACAAAACAACAAAAACGAATGCTAATTTAAATGTAACTGAAAATAATGAATTGGTATTGCTCATAGATGATAACCCTGATATTTTAAAGTATTTAGATGGATTACTGGAGGGTAAATACGATCTTATTTATGCCAATAATGGAGAAGAGGGTCTTGAAAAGGCTAAACGTTACATTCCGGATTTGATAGTGTCTGATGTTATGATGCCTAAAATGAATGGTATTGAGCTTTGTAACATATTGAAGGAGACAACAGAAACCACACATATTCCAATTATATTGCTTACCGCAAAAGGTAATGCGGAAAGTATTCAGGAAGGATATAAGTATGGTGCAGACGATTATATAGTGAAACCGTTTAGTGGCCAGATTCTACAAGCCAGAATTCGAAATTTATTAGACGTTAGAAAGCAATTACGCCATTATTTTTTAAATAAAGATGAAGTTAAACTAGAAGGATTAGAAGATAAGAATTCGTTATTAGATCAGGAGAAAGGCTTTTTGAATAAATTAACTCAAGTCGTGCTTAATAATCTCGATCAGGAAAAAATGGATGTTTGGGATGTTGCTCAACATATGGGCATGAGTCGTACGTCGTTGTTTAGAAAACTTAAAGCGGTTACGGGCTTAAATATTAATCAGTTTATTAGAAAGGTAAAGTTAGATAAAGCCGCAGAGTTAATAGAGAGCGGAAACTATACCATCGCTCAGGCATCTTACGAAGTTGGTTTCAATAATGTCAAGTATTTTAGAAAACTGTTTAAGGAACAGTTTGAAAAGCTGCCTTCGGATCTATCTAAAAATAAATAAACAAAATTCTTCACATATTTGACTTTTGTTCATTTCAATTTGAAATAAAATATTCAATTTAATTGTTACAAATATAACTTAAAAGTTAAAAGAACACTTAAAAGCGGGAATCTTTCGCTTTTATTTTGTTTTGGACGTTTTGTATCCCTGTTTTAGCCATTTTTTACCCGCATTGCAAGGTGTTTTTTGTCCAATTTTGAACTACCTGTTTTAATAAGTGCGTTTAGAACACTTATTAAGCGAAAATCAACAAAACTAAAACTCACATTTTACTATTAAAATGAAAAGAAGCATTTTTCTGAAGTTTAACTTGCTCATTATAGCAACAAGCTATTTGTTGTGTTTTTCGTCCTGTGCTCAAAATGTTTCATATAGTTATATCGGGGAAGGCTGGAGTAAGAATTCGGTAAATACTGTTAAATTCAGAAAAAATGCGATTACTACACATTCGGGTTATCAATTTGTAGCCTATTACAATCAAGACAGTTATTTGGTGTTGGGGAAACGAAAAGTTAATACTTCAAACTGGGAGATTGCTCAAACCCAATACCAAGGAAACACCAAAGACGCACATAATGATATTAGTTTGGCGGTTGATGGTGAAGGGTATTTACATGTTAGTTGGGATCATCATGATACCAAGCTCAGATATGCAAAGAGTAAAGCTCCGTTAAGTTTAAAATTGAGTGAAGAATTACCAATGACAGGTAAACAGGAAGACAAAGTTACTTATCCTGAATTTTATAATTTACCTAATGGGAATGTATTGTTTTTCTACCGTTCAGGACAATCAGGACGCGGTAATTTGGTTATTAATTCTTATGATATTCAGTCTGAAAAATGGACACAAATACAAAGTAATCTTATAGATGGAGAAAATCAGCGCAGCGCCTATTGGCAGGTTGCGGTAGATGGTCAAGGCGTGATTCATTTGTCTTGGGTTTGGCGTGAAACCTGGGATGTTGAGACAAACCATGATTTATGTTATGCGCGTTCTTTGGATGGAGGAAAAACCTGGGAGAACTCTACTTCAGAAGCTTATAATCTTCCTATTACGTTGTCATCAGCTGAGTATGCTTGGAAAATTCCTCAAAATAGTAATCTCATCAATCAAACTTCAATTACCGCAAATCATGAAGGTAATCCTTATATCGTAACGTATTGGAATGTTGATGATATTCCACAATATCAAATCGTGTATTTAAAAGATAATAGCTGGAAAAAAGTAAATACCGGATTTAGAACAGAATCCTTTGTTTTAGGAGGAGGAGGAACTAAAAGCATTCCTGTTTCACGACCAGATATTCTTATTAAGGATGATTTTGTAGCTGTGCTTTTTAGAGAAGCGTCCAGAGGAAGTAAAGTATCTTTAACTTATTCTCAGAATTTAGAAAATAAAACGCCGTGGGAAGTTGTCGATTTGAGCGAAACCTCAGTCGGACAGTGGGAGCCTAATTACGATATCAATTTATGGAACAGTAAAAGGAAACTACATGTGTTTTTTCAGAATGTAACACAAATAGATGGAGAAGGCGTTGCCGATAGAAATTCAACTCCTGTAAAAATGTTAGAAGTAAATAATTTAAAAAAGCTCATCAAGAGTAAAAAATAGGTAAAAAAAAATGGTTAAAAAGGTTTTAATAGTAATAGGAATTATCTGTTCTTTTAACTCGTGTAAAAAGGAAGATCCATTAATGAATAAAATTGATGAGACTTTAAAAATTGCAGAAACTCAATATGAGCATTTAAAGGAAGTTTTGCCAGAGGGGAGATATCCAAAAACATATCATGTAAGTCAGGAAAAGCTAGAAACCAGTCGCTCTGGTTGGTGGTGTAGCGGGTTTTATCCGGGATCGTTATTGTATTTAAATGAAAACGCCAGTAATCCGGTTTTTCAAGACGAAATAAAACGTGTTTTGGCTGATTTACAACGTGAACAATACAATACTACGACACATGATTTAGGATTTATGATGTATTGTAGTTTTGGAAATGCTGAGCGTTTAAATCCGTCACCAGAATACAAAACTATATTAATGAATAGCGCCAAATCTTTGGCTTCAAGGTTTAATGATACAGTTGGCTGTATTAAGTCTTGGGATGCTTCAGAAGATGATTATTTAGTGATTATAGACAACATGATGAATTTAGAATTATTATTCTGGGCCTCTAAATACAGTAAAGATCCTAAGTATTATAATATTGCTGTGACGCATGCAAATACTACAATAGAAAATCATTTCAGAAATGATTATAGTTCTTACCACGTATTAAATTACAGTAAAAATGATGGTTCGGTAAAGAAGAAGCGCACGGCACAAGGGTATTCTGATGATTCTGCCTGGGCCCGTGGTCAGGCCTGGGGTTTGTATGGTTACACGGTAATGTATAGAGAAACTAAGGATAAAAAATACCTGGCTCAGGCCAATGGTATTGCAGGTTTTATTCTAAATCATCCAAATATGCCAAAGGATATGGTGCCTTACTGGGATTTTAATGCGCCTGATATTCCTAATGCTTTAAGAGATTCATCAGCAGGTGCTATTATGGCATCGGCACTTTTAGAATTAAAACATTATGTAGAAGGCGACCTGGTAGAAAAATACGATTCTGCAGCCAAAACCATGATTACTACATTAACCTCTGATGAATATATAGCAAAGGATAATACCAATGGAGGGTTTCTTTTAAAGCATGGCGTTGGTCATATTCCGGAGAAAACAGAAATAGATGTTCCGCTTAGTTATGGCGATTACTATTTAATCGAGGCTATGATGAGGTATAAATATCACAGGATTTAGGGTTTTTAAGTCAATAAATTGATTATGAATCTGTTGTTGTGTTTGAGGTATAGGGTATAAATTGTCATTTGGACATTTATTACCCTCTTTTTAGTCAATTTATCCCCTTATTTAAAGTTTTTAATTGTTCAGATTTGTAATATTATTATAAGTGTCTTTTGTACATTTTAATAAGCCAACCACTAAATATAAAATAAACTAATTATACAATGCGTAAACTAATTTTAGTTCCGTTATGCTATTTACTTGTCAATTTAGGTTTTGCTCAAAACAGTAAAAACGAATGGGAGAATCCTGGTATTATTGATAGAAATAAAGAAAAAGGCAGGTCATCTTTTGTGCTTTATCATGATGAAGCTTGTGCAGCAACTAGCCTGACAGAAACATCTGAATATTATCAAAGTCTTAATGGTACATGGAAATTTAATATTGTTAAAAAACCATCTGAAAGGCCATTAGATTTTTATAAAGTAGATTTAGATGATTCAAATTGGAACGCTATTAATGTGCCTTCAAACTGGGAAATTGAAGGATATGATACACCTATATATACCAATGTAACCTATCCGTTTCCCAAGAATCCACCTTTTATTGATGAAAATTATAATCCAGTAGGAAGTTACAGAACGACCTTTAAAATATCTAAGGATTGGGATGATAAAGAAGTTATATTACATTTCGGTTCTATATCGGGTTATGCCAGAATCTTTTTAAATGGAGAGGAAATAGGTATGACTAAGGCTTCTAAAACAGCTGCAGAGTTTAATGTTACTAAATATTTAAATGAAGGAAATAATGTTTTGGCTGTGCAAGTGTTTCGGTGGCATGATGGAAGCTATTTAGAAGACCAGGATTTCTGGCGTTTAAGTGGTATTGAACGTGATGTGTATTTACAAGCCATGCCTAAAACCACAATCTGGGATTATTTCGCTCAGGCTAATTTAGATAATACTTACACAAACGGACTTTTTAATGTCGATATCGATTTAAGACAATTCGGAAAGAAGGCTGCTAAAAACCAAGTAGCATCCATTCGTTTACTTGATGCTAAGGGTAAGGAGGTGCATTCTGAAGAAAAGAAAATTTCAGGTTCAGATAAAAGCGTAAATTTTTCTGCAACAATAAACAATGTTGAGAAGTGGAGTGCAGAATCACCTTATTTATATAGATACATCATCTCGTTAGTCGATAAAAAGAACACACAAGTTATTTCCAAGAAAATAGGCTTTAGAAAAGTTGAAATTAAAGAGGCTCAATTAATGGTTAACGGTGAGCCGTTAATGGTTAATGGCGTAAATCTGCACGAACATGATGGTATCTCCGGTCATAAGCCAAATAGAGAAACTATGCTTTTAGACTTAAAAGTCATGAAGCAAAATAATATTAATTCTATTCGTATGAGTCATTATCCGCATGATCCTTATTTATATGAGTTAGCTGATGAATACGGATTTTATATTGTAGATGAAGCAAATATTGAAACGCACGCCATGGGAGCCGAAAAACAAGGCTGGTTTGATAAAGAAAAACATCCAGCTTATTTGCCTGAATGGGCACCGGCACATTTAGACCGTATGAAACGTATGTTGGAGCAGGACAAAAATGCAACATCTATTATTTTATGGTCTATGGGCAACGAGTGTGGTAACGGACCTGTATTCTACGAAGGTTATAAATGGCTAAAAGAGCGTGATAAAACGCGTTTTGTTCAGTTTGAGCAAGCTGATGAAAATGCCGATACCGATATTGTTTGCCCAATGTATCCGGGAATAGATTACATGAAGGATTATGCAAAAAGCGATAAACAAAGACCATTTATCATGTGTGAGTACTCGCATGCTATGGGGAATAGTAACGGAAATTTTCAGGAATACCGAGACATTATGAACACCAGTAAAAAAATGCAAGGTGGTTTCATTTGGGATTGGGTAGACCAAGGATTAAAAACAGAAACCGAAGATGGAAGAATGTTTTGGGCCTACGGAGGCGATTTGGGAGGTGAAAATTTACAACACGATCAGAACTTTTGTGCTAACGGATTGGTGTCAGCCGATAGAACTCCTCATCCAGCTTTAGAGGAAGTAAAGAAGGTTTTTCAAAGTATTGCTTTTAAGTTAAACGGAAATAAACTTCAAGTTACTAATGAATACAATTTCACCAATTTAGATCAATATACTTTTAAATGGGTACTGAAAGCTAATGGAGCTAAGGTTGATGAAGGTAGTTTTGAGATATCAGCATTACCAAACGAATCTAAAGATGTGATTTTAAATCTACCAATGTTAGATAGTGATAAGGAATATTATTTAGATGTATATGGCTATACCAAAAATGAAGCGACTTTAGTTCCTGCAGGTCATGAAATAGCAAGAGAGCAATTTAAATTAGGAAGCTATTCTTACTTTGATAATATTTCGACTTCAGAAGGAAAGATAATTTATGAAGTGTTTAGAGATGTACTCCATTTTGCAGCAGGAAATATTATTGGGGATCTTGATTTAAAATCAGGTAAATTATTTCAGTATCGATTTGCAGATAGTCATTCAAAAATAATTTCACAATTTCCTGAGCCATTTTTCTGGAGAGCTCCAACCGATAATGATTACGGTAACAAAATGCCGGAACGTTTGGGCGATTGGAAATTCGCGCATCAGGATTTAAAAGTGAAACGTGTAGAAGTTGGAGAAAAAACAGTGAGTGGTTTACCTGTAAAGGCAGAATTTATAATAAGCAAATTAGATGTGCCTTATACTGTTGAATACCTTATTCAAAATGATGGTTCAATAAACATCACAGCAAGTATTGATATGGAAGGTAAAGAATTACCTGAATTACCAAGATTTGGTATGCGTATGGTGCTAGATGGAAGCTTCGATAATTTAGCCTATTACGGAAGAGGGCCATGGGAAAATTATTCAGACAGAAACACCTCTTCGTTTTTAGGTATGTATAACGATACAGTTAAGAATCAATACACTTGGGAATATATCCGTCCACAAGAGGCTGGTTATAAAACCGATGTACGTTGGTTAACCCTTGAAAACTCGGCAAATCAAGGATTGCAAATTATAGGTGCACAACCATTAGGCTTTAGTGCATTACACATGTCTACAGAAGCTTTAGACGGAGGGACCTTCAAAAGTCAGACCCATCCAACAGATATTGTTGTAGAGAACGATAAAGTGTATTTACACATCGATTTAAAACAACGCGGCGTTGGGGGAGATAACAGTTGGGGAGCTTATCCTCACAAACCATACCGATTGCACGATAAACAGTACACCTATAGTTACCAAATTAAACTGATTAAAGAGTAAGAAAAAAAAATCACCAATAACTAACTAAAATAAAACTAAACTAAACAATTATGACATGAGAACTAAACCAAACCAACATTTTTTGATATCTAGTTTCTTAATAGAAATAACGAATATTAAAACCACTTAAACAAAAACTAATTAATATGATAAAACTAATTAAAATGAGGAAAGTCTTTTTTTCTTGTCCTGAATTTGATTTTAAATTCAAACTGGTGGTGCTCCTGTTGTGTGTGACAGCTTATCAAGTTCAAGCTAACGAAGGAAAAACAGTAGATTTCAATAGTGAAATCCAAAAGCGCATTATTACTGGTGTGGTTAAAGATGCATCAGGAATGCCTTTGCCAGGAGCTAACGTTCTCGTAAAAGGAACAACAAATGGAGTTGTAACAGATTTCGATGGTGAATTTCAACTTGAAATAGAAGCTTCAGCTACTACTTTAGTCGTATCCTATGTTGGGTACGAAGAGCAGGAAGTTGTAATTGGCGAAAAATCGGTATTTAGTATTGTACTTAATGAAAGTCAGGAAGCTTTAGATGAAGTTGTTATTGTAGGTTTTGGTACTCAGAAAAAGGCAAGTTTGGTAAGTTCCATTACTACAATTTCACCTAAAGAAATTAAAGGACCTACAAGTAACTTAACAACCATGATGGCTGGTCGTGTATCAGGTATGATTGCCGTTCAAAGAAGTGGTGAGCCAGGAGCTGATAACTCCGATTTCTTTATTCGTGGTTTAGGGTCTTTCGGATCCGGTAAGGTAAATCCATTAATTTTAATTGACGGTATCGAATCTACTACTACCGATATGGCACGTTTGCAACCTGACGATATCGAAAGTTTTTCGGTATTAAAAGATGCAGCAGCAGCAGCAGTTTATGGTGCTCGTGGAGCTAACGGAGTAGTATTAATTACCACTAAAATGGGTAAAGCAGGAAAAACGCAATTCCAGTTACGTAGTGAAACAAGAATATCATCAAATACCAGGAATTTTAAATTTGCTGATAATATTACTTACATGCAATTGGCAAATGAGGCTGCTTTAACTCGCGATCCTCAGGCAACATTGCCTTATACGCAAAACAAAATTTACAGAACGTCTATCGGAGATGATCCCTATTTGTATCCAAGTAATAACTGGATTGATGAACTTATCAAAGACTATACAGTAAACCAGGGATTAAATTTTAGTGCACAGGGTGGAGGAGAAAAAGCCAAGTATTATATCGCAGGTACATATAATGTTGATAATGGTGTTTTGGATGTAGACCCGATTAATAATTTTAATAATAATATCAAACTTAGAAATTATTCAGTACGTAGTAATTTAGATATGAACTTAACTCCAACAACTAAAGGTATTGTTCGTGTTTATGGTCAGTTCGATGATTATAATGGACCTGTTGGAGGTCGTGATGTTAACGGTAACTGGGTAAATGGAGGTGCTCGTATATTTAATTTAACGTTATGGTCAAACCCAGTAAAATTCCCTAAAGTATATCCGTCTAGTTATTTACCATTTATTGATCACCCATTATTTGGTGGAGCACAGGCTACAAATAATAGTGGCTCAGCAATTTTAATAAATCCTTATGCCGAAATGGTTAGAGGGTATCAAACAAATAAAGCATCAACAATTCAGGCTCAGGTTGAAATTAAGCAGGACTTGGCTGGGATAACTGAAGGTCTATCAGCACGAGCCATGGGGTATGTAAGACGTTATTCATATTATGAAGTAGCCAGACAATATAATCCATTTTATTATGAAGGATATATTAGTCCGTTTTCAGGTGAATTGGAGCTAAATGTGCTTAATGACGGAGGTCAGGGTAGTGTAGGTGTAACAGGAACAGAATATTTGGATTATTCTGAGGGTAGAAAGGATTTAGATTCCAGAATTTATTTAGAAACAGCTATCAACTATAACCGAGTATTTAATGAAAAGCATGCGGTTTCAGGGATGTTAGTAAATCTTTTATCAAGTTATGAAACGGGTAATGCAGGATCAGTTCAAAGTTCTTTGCCAAACAGAAACCACAGTTTATCAGGACGTTTTACTTATGGGTATGACGATAAATATTTATTTGAATTTAACTTCGGTTACAATGGATCTGAGCGTTTTGCAAATGGCGCCCGATATGGTTATTTTCCATCTTTAGGTTTAGCTTATCGTATATCTAAAGAAGATTGGTGGGACGGTTTAAGAGATGTCGTATCTGATTTTAAACTTCGTTTTACATATGGTCTTGTGGGTAATGATGCTATTGGTAATGTAAACGACCGTTTCTTTTATTTATCTAATGTAAATTTAAATGACGGAAGATACGGAACCTCGTTTGGAGAGCAATTTAATAATTCCCGACCTGGAGTTTATATCGATCGTTACGCTAATCCAAATATTGGATGGGAAAAATCGAGACAAACCAACGTTGGTTTCGATTTAGAGTTATTCAATTCCCTGAATATTATAGTTGATGTGTTTAAACAAAATAGAACAAATATTTTACAAGAGCGTTCTAATATTGGAGCAACCATGGGATTAACGGCGATACCAGCAACCAACTTTGGTAAAATGGAAAGTAAAGGTTTGGACGCTTCTTTAACTTACGATAAGTCTTTTAATCAAGATTGGTACACGCAATTAAGAGGTAATTTTACGTTTTCAACCAATGAAGTTTTAGAGTTCGATGAAGTAACATATCCAGAAGAATTATCATACCGCTCACGTGTAGGACAAAATGCAAGCCAATGGTATGGGTATATTGCAGAGCGTTTATTTATTGATGACAAGGAGGTTGCTAATTCACCAACACAATTTGGAGAAGTTAGAGGTGGAGATATAAAATATCGTGATGTTAATGGAGATGGTCAAATTTCTAGTTTAGACATGGTACCTATTGGGCATCCAACAGTTCCGGAAATTGTTTATGGATTTGGAGGAACTTTAGGTTTCAAGAATTTCGATTTTAGTATATTTTTCCAAGGTGTGGCTCGAACCTCATTCTTTATTAATCCATGGAATATTTCACCATTTGTTATTAATGGATCTGCTCAAAATGGGTTATTAAAGGTAATTGCGGACGATCACTGGTCTGAAGATAATAGAGATTCTTACGCATTTTGGCCTAGATTAGGAGGAGAGTTCAATGAGAATAATAACGTTTTCAATAGTAACCCAGGAGCAAACCAGGCGCCGTATGCTTCAACCTGGTGGATGCGTGATGGTTCGTTTTTAAGATTAAAAACCATTGAGGCAGGTTATAATTTTCCTGAAAAGTTTGTTACTAAGTTAGGCATGCAATCAGCACGACTTTACTTTAGTGGCAATAACCTGGCAGTGTGGAGTCCATTTAAATTATGGGATCCTGAGATGGGAGGTAATGGCTTAGGTTACCCAATTCAGTCGGTATATAACTTAGGTTTAAAATTAGATTTTTAAAGAAAAAGGTATGAGAACTATAAAGAAAAAAATATTAAAACAAGCAGTTCAAAGGCTTTATAAAGCTTTAGGAATGTCCATCATGGTTTTTTGCCTTATTGGTTTAGAATCATGTGAAGAAACATTTTTAGATGTTGTTCCAGACAACGTAGTGACTATAGATCAAGCGTTTAAATTAAGAAACGAAGCGGAAAAATATTTATTTACCTGCTATTCATATTTACCTCAAAATGGGGACGCTATCTATAATATTGGTTTTTTAGCCGGTAATGAAACCTGGATAGCTCCTAACGATGCAGCTTTAAACAGTTATGCATTCGATATTGCTAGAAGTTTGCAACGCACATCAAATCCATATATGGATGCGTGGGAAGGACGTTTTCAGGCAGCCGGACCTGGTGATTTATATCCGTTATATGATGGTATTCGTCATTGTAATGTATTCATTGAAAATATGGAGGATAGAAGCAATGTGCCAGATATTAGTGAAGCCGAGCGTTTACGTTGGATTGCAGAAGGGAAATTTTTAAAGGCATATTATCATTATTACTTAATGCGTATGTATGGTGCAATACCAATCATCCGTAATGTGATTCCGGTGGATGCACCAGAGAATGAAATTCAGGTATCGAGAGATCCTATTGATGAAAGTGTGGATTATTTAGCCAATTTATTAGATGAAGCTTCGGTACATTTACCGCCACAAATTGTTGATACTCAAAATGAATTAGGACGAGTAACCAGACAGGCAGCTTTAGGAATTAAAGGGGAACTTTTGTTAATGGCTGCTAGTCCATTATTTAATGGCAATACAGATATGACAGGATATACCAATAACGATGGGACGCCATTATTTAATACTACTTATGATCCAACTAAATGGCAAAGAGCAGCAACAGCAATTAAAAATGCTATTGATGTAGCCGAAGCTAACGGACATAAAATTTATTATAAAAACGATTTTACTTTCGATATTTCTGAGACTTCAAAAACGAAAGTTCAAATAAGACAGGCCCTTTGTGAACCTTTTAATGAAGAGGTTATATGGTCTAATACAAAAAGTACAACCTATTGGTTACAACGTATTTGTATGATGCCGCTATCTAATGTGGTGCCAGCTAGAGAAGCAAGAATGATTTTCTCTCCAACAATAGGATCAGCATCTAAGTTTTATACTAAAAATGGGGTGCCAATTGATGAAGATAAAACTTTAGATTTTTCAGATATCACAAAACTTAGAGAAGCGGGGCCGGATGATGCACTAAATATTTTTCAAGGCTATAGAACCTCTATTTTAAATTTCGATAGAGAACCTCGTTTTTATGCCGATTTAGGATTTGATGGTGCTATTTTTTACAAACAAGATAGTTATGCTGATGAAACTAAATTTCATATTGAGTCTAAGTTTCAGGATTATGCAGGTAGTTTTGATGCATTCGATTTTAACATCTCAGGATATTTTATAAAGAAAGTCGTTAACTGGGAGTATAACTTTAACAGCGATGGTGGCGGATCTTATAAAATTTACGCTTGGCCTGAATTACGTTTAGCAGATTTATACTTACAATATGCAGAGGCTTTAAATGAAGTTTCAGGTCCTACCGCAGAAGTATTAGAATATGTAGATGCTATACGTGCTCGTGCAGGTCTTGAAGGTGTTGCAGCATCTTGGCAAAATTACTCTACGAGTCCAAGTAAATACACAACCAAAGAAGGTATGCGAGAAATAATTCATAGAGAAAGAACTATTGAGTTGGCTTATGAAGGTAAAAACTATTGGGATGTTAGACGATGGAAAAAAGCCGTTAGAGAATTTAACAATCCAATAAAAGGATGGAATGTTTTTGGAACCACTGAGAGTTCATACTATCAGGTTTTAACGCTTCACCAACAGCGTTTTGTGTCGCCAAGAGACTATTTCTGGCCAATTAATGAAAATACTCTAATTCAAAACCCTAATCTGGTACAAAGCCCAGGTTGGTAAAACATAACAATTATGAAACAAAATATAATAAAATTCTCTTGGATTGCGATGTTGGCTCTAATTGTTGTTTTTTCTGCGTGTTCAGAGGAACAAGGCCCATCACCATTAGAAAATAATACAACACCTCCAGGAATTGTTGAGAATGTTGTAGTTGAAAATTTACCTGGTAAGGTAAAATTAGAATATACACTACCAGATGATAAAGATCTATTATACGTGGTAGCCCGTTATACATTAGAAAATGGAACACCTATGGAGGTAAAGGCTTCCTATTATCAAAACTCTATGCTTTTAGAAGGTTTTACAGGGCAGTCTGAAGAGGAAGTGGAAATTTATGCCGTTAATAGAAGTGAAACGGAATCTGATCCTGTTACGGTAACGGTGGCTCCATTGGAAGCTCCTATTTACGAAATTTTCAGATCTTTAGAAACAAATGCTGATTTCGGCGGAGTTCGTATTAATGCATTAAACCCGACAGAAGAGGATATTGCCTTATTGGTAATGCAAAAAAATGTGCAAGGCGATTGGGAACCACTTTCTACAAGTATTTATACATCAGTTGATACCATTTCCAGAAGTATTAGAGGATACGATCCCGT
This sequence comes from Aestuariibaculum lutulentum, assembly GCF_032926325.1. NCBI lineage: Bacteria > Pseudomonadati > Bacteroidota > Flavobacteriia > Flavobacteriales > Flavobacteriaceae > Aestuariibaculum > Aestuariibaculum lutulentum. The sequence goes on along the minus strand of NZ_CP136709.1, from coordinate 182,650 downwards.
ACCACAGGATTTTGCTTTTGTGGTTAGAGACCGTTGGTTAAACACAACAGATACTTTATTTGCTGAAATTACACCTATTTTCGAAATGTTGATGCCAAGAGAGGAAATGCTTCCGATTACCTTACCAAACGATGCTGAGTTAATTGCAGCTCACACCGAGGTAAGAGATTTATTTAACGGAGGTACTTTAGAGTGGTATGATAGTTTCTTTACGAGTAGAACCATTGATGTGGGTAATCATTTAGTAACTTTTGATATTGGTCGCCAGACTAAGTTAAGCCGTTTGCACATCTGGAATTTCTCAGAACCTATTGGAGGACAGCGTTTATACTATTATTTAGGAGCAATGAGAAAGTTCAGAATTTGGGGGGCTAACGAACTAAATGATGGTAATTTAGAAGATGGTACCTGGACACTTATGGGGGAGTATGAAATTATTAAGCCTTCAGGTTTACCTTATGGTCAGGAGGATAATAACGACTTAATAGCTGCTCAAGACGGTGCAGATTATGAAATTGATATAGAGAAGCCAGCAGTACGTTTCCTTCGTATAGAATGTTTGTTAAACTGGGCAAATGGCCAATATATGGCAGTGTCTGAGGTACAGGTATTTGGTAATCCAAACCTTTAATTTAAAATTATGAAGACAATGAAAAAATTAAAGCATATAATTATAGCAGTATTTGCTATTAGCATTGTTCTGGGAATTTATTCATGCACCGACGATACAGAATATCTTAAATTCACAGAAGGAGGAGAGATTTCATATACAGGAGCTATTGATTCTTTACAAATTTATCCGGGACAAAATAGAGTTAAGGTAGAAGGTTTAATAATCGGAGACCCTAAAGTATCTGAGGTTCGTGTATACTGGAATAATAATAGAGATTCCATTTCAGTTCCCGTAAATAGAACCCAAGGTGTAGATGAGGTGTCATTTATTATAGACGGTTTAGAAGAAAATGTATACAATTTCACTGTAAGAACCTTGGATGCCGATGGAAATAAATCTATTGCAGTTTCTCAGTCAGCCGAGGTGTATGGCGATCGTTATATAGCTTCCCTATTCAATAGACCTTTAGAAAAAAACGTTCTTGTAGAGAGTGTATTAGAAATTGGATTGGCAGATATGGATTTAAGTTCTGGAGTTTTAGGTTCTGAGTTTGAGTATATGTCTACGTCAGGAGAAACAAAAACCATTTATGTTGATATAGCTGAATCAAATGTAACTATTTCAGATTTTGAAAGTGGGTCTACGTATCGCTATAGAACGGCATTTATTCCTGATGAGGATTCTATCGATAACTTTTTTACGGCTTTTGAAGATGTGACACCTATTCCAACCCCAGTATTGGGTAATGCAGCAGTGCCATTTATTGCATCTGCAACAGATGGAGGACGTTGGGGAACATTGGCAGGGCCATGGATAACTAATGATGTTGCTAAAAACCACGGTGGTTATGGTGGCTGGGATGAATGGAACGGGAATGTTTTCAATTTAGAATCAGGCTGGGGATCACCATGGATTACTAATGGTAAAATCTATCAGGTTGTTCATGCCGAAGCAGCAAGTTATATGTTAAGAGTTCAGGTGTTAAGTACAAATCACAATGCTAATCCGGACGGTGCATATTTTGTTATAGCTAAGGGAGGTAATGGTTTACCAAATGTAGAAGATGTTACAACAGCTTCTGAAGTTATTGGTTACAAACGTATTGGTGCAGCAGGAACTTACACAGTTTCATTTACAGTTGACGAAGCTACAGACATTTCTGTAGGTGAGATAACAACACAAAATGGAGATTACTTCTGTAATATTACGTCTTGGGAAATACAGGTGGCAAATTAATTTAATGTTGTTTATATTTTAGTTTAAAGAGAAGGGGGTGTTTTTTCGTCTTCTTCTCTTTTTTATTAAAACAATGTCTATGCTTTCAATTAAGGTTTTATTTATCAGTTTGTCATCATTAGTATCTGTTTCTATTGTAACAGAAACATCCGTTAAATCAAACATCAACATCAATCAAAAAAACATAAAATTCACAGATACAATTAAACCAATTGTTTATCTCGATTCCACAAGTTTTAAAGATGATAAAACGTTTAAAGATAACTGGAACATGTTCTATCCTTGGGGAACAGACCATAATGGTACAGCGAGAATGTTTCCTGAAAATGTAAAATTAAAAACAGGTGGGATTCTTGAAATAACAGCCAATTGGAATAAAGGTAAAGATGAAGGAAAAAGCACAGCCGATCCGCATTTGCCTATCGCATTTCATTCAGGAGCTATTCATTTAAAAAAACAAATAACAGTTTCTCAACAATTGCCATATTGGGAAATAAGTGGCGATTTTCAGGCACCAACCCTTTTTGGTAGCTGGCCAGCTTTTTGGATTACAGGAGCAAAATCATGGCCTCCGGAGATTGATATGCTGGAATTTAAAGGCAATACTTTCTGTTGGCAAAATACAGTTACAGGAAAAGATTGGAAAAATACCATCTGGACAACAGAAAAAACAGATGTTCTTGATGCGGAAACTGTTTGGCATCATTACAAAGTTACCATGCAGTATGTCGACGAAGAAAATACCCGAGTAAAGATGTATATAGACAATATCCTTCAATCGGAAGAGATTAAGGATTTTACTAATAAGCCATTTTGGTTAATTATTAATTTACAAATGGAAGGAGCTAGTGGCCAAACTGACGATAAGGCAATTATAAAGAAACAATCAACAAAATTTAGAGCAAAGAATGTTTACGTTGCTGCAAAGCCCAATAAATGTAATTAGAATGAGATTTCTAAATCCAAAATATTTGATAAAAATTACAAGCATATTTCTGGTCCTGTTAACCATTTGGTCATGCTCTTCAGAAGATACAAGAGGAGACAATAATCAAGAGGAAACGACAAAGGAAATTAAAATCCCAATTCTGGAAACGAATACGGTTGAAAGTCTGGAGTCCTTTAAAGCGACTTTATGGGGTAAAGTTTTAGATAATGGAGGCAGTAGTATTACAGAGCGAGGTATCTGCTATAGTGTAACTGAAAATCCGACATATAATAATAGTTCTGAAAAGGCATCTGTTGTTAAGGGAAGTGGTGAATTTCAAGTGAATTTACAAAACCTGATGTCTGGTATAACATATTATGCTAAAGCTTATGCAATAAATGAAAAAGGAGTTGGTTACGGAAATGAAGTTAGTTTTTCTACTCTAGATATTATCGCCCCAACTTTAAAGATAGGAGATACTAAAGTTGCTGGAGCTCACGATATATGGTTGGAGGTAAGTGTGCCAAATCAGGGAGATTTGGAAATTGATGAGATTGGGCTTGTTTACGGTACAACAAGTAACCCAACCACAGATAATAATGGGGTTACAAAAGAAAATGTAGAAATGGCATTTAAGGAAAGAATTACAGGATTAGATCCTCAAACCTTATACTATTTCAGGGCATATGCAATAACATCAAATGGTATTACCTATAGTGATGAAATTACTATGAGTACCATAAAGAAAGGAAATTTCACCTGGTCTTTTTGGTGGGAGGATAACTCAGATCCTGCTTTTGACCGTCTAAGAGAAGCCTTTGATAAAGCAACTTGGTATTATAATAATTTTACATCCATTGAAAAACATGTAAATGTGAACTATAATACAGGAACACCAACCGCAGATGCGAATTTTGATGGCTGGATTAATTTTGGAGCAAATCCAGATTATCAGCGAACGGGAACAGCAATGCATGAAATGGCACACACGGTGGGCGTTGGTACACATGGAAAATATTGGGAACTCATGAAGGGATCTTGGCAGGGAAATAGAGCTAATGCCATATTACAAATGATGACAGACGACCCTAATGCAAAAATATATGGAGATAATACTCATTTTTGGCCTTACGGAATCAATGGAGCACACGAGGATGATGGTTCAGAAATGTTATATATAATTCATGCCCTGGTCCTTCAAGGGATGAAGACAGATGGTCTACCAAACCAGTAAGAATTTATTCAAAAAATATCAATTAAAACTTTAAAACTAATGAATAACTATAAACCATATTTTCTAAAACTCGTGTTAGTGAGTTTTTTTATAATTAGTTTGTTTTCATGTAAAACACAGGAAAAGTATACCACATACTTATTTGCTTATTTTACTGGAAATTCCGAAAATGAAGAGGCCATTAGATATGCTTTAAGTAGCGATGGTTATAATTATTATGCACTTAATGGAAATCAGCCCATAATAGATTCAAAAGATATCAGTTCTACAGGAGGTGTTCGTGATCCTCATATTTTAAGAGGAGACGATGGTAAAACCTTTTACATGGTAGTAACCGATATGGTTTCTGCTAACGGATGGAGTTCTAACAGAGCTATGGTTTTAATGAAATCAACTGATTTAATTAACTGGACATCTACGGTAATTAATATACCCAAAACATACCCAAAGGAGTTTGGAGATGTGGTACGTGTTTGGGCACCACAAACCATTTATGATAGTAAGACAAAGCAGTATATGATTTACTGGTCAATGTTGGGAGCCGAAGGCCCGGATATTATTTATTATGCGTATGCCAATAAAGATTTTACCGGTCTTGCAACAACACCAAAGCAATTATTCTTTAGCCCGACCAATAGTGCATGTATCGATGGTGATATCATCTATAAAGATGGAGTGTATAATTTGTTTTTTAAGAATGAAAGTCACGGCGGAGGTATCAGAAAAGCAGTTTCCAATACCTTAACTGAAGGTTATGTTCAACAAGAAGGCTTTTACGATCAAACGGATGCAGCCGTTGAAGGTTCAGGGATTTTTAAACTTATAGATTCTGATGAGTATATTTTAATGTACGATATGTATACTTCGGGAACCTATCAGTTTACAAAATCAAGCGACTTAGAACATTTCACAGTGGTTGATGATGCCATATCAATGAATTTTCATCCACGTCACGGAACCGTAATTCGTATTACAGAAAGTGAGAAAAATGCTTTGTTGGAGAAATGGGGAACTTTAGATAAAAGTGCTTTTGTAAGTTTTAATGGTGAAGGTGTCAGACAAAACAATGTCGATGTAAATGATGAAGATCAAACCATTTATATACCTGTAGTTCTTGGTACTGATATCACTAATTTAGATTTAAAAATTGAAACGCTTCCTTGGGTAAATATACTAACTACAGGGCCTCAGGATTTTTCAAATGGAGTAGTAGATTATATCTTCGAAACTGCTGGTAAGCAAAAAACATATAAAGTCTCAGTTCATGAAGATAACAATCCTGTATTAAGCGGATTTTACGCCGATCCGGAGATTATCTATTCTCATAAGACCAGTAAGTATTATATCTACCCAACAAGCGACGGATTTGATGGCTGGTCTGGGACTTATTTTAAAACCTTTTCATCACCAGATTTAGTAAACTGGACTGATGAAGGTGTGATTTTGGACCTTAAGAAAGATGTGAGTTGGGCAGACCGAAACGCCTGGGCACCATGTGCTATCGAGAAAAAGGTAAATGGGGAATATAAGTATTTCTATTATTTCACGGCTGCACAAAAAATAGGGGTCGCTGTTGCCGATAATCCGGAAGGACCTTTCGTCGATTCAGGTCAGCCTATTATTGGAGAAAAACCGAAAGGAATCAATAGAGGTCAGGAAATAGACCCCGATATTTTTACCGACCCCGTTTCCGGAAAGAGTTATTTATATTGGGGTAATGGTTATATGGGCGTTGTTGAATTAAACGATGATATGATTTCCGTAAAACCCAATAGTTTTAAACGTTTAAATCCAGGAGGCACGTTTAGAGAAGGTACTGAAGTATTTTACAGAAACGGAACATACTATTTCTTGTGGTCTGAAGACGATACCAGAAGTCCTAATTATCGCGTAAGATATGCTACGGCAGATTCGCCATTAGGGCCTTTAAATATTTCTGAAAACAATTTAATTTTAGAGAAAAGACCAGAAAAGGGTATTTACGGAACCGGGCACAATAGTGTCATTCAAACGCCAAACACAGATATCTGGCATATTGTTTACCATAGGTTTAATCGACCAAAGGGTATTACAATGGGTGATGCCGCAGGGTTTAACCGTGAGGTGTGTATTGATAAATTGGAGTTTAATGAAGATGGAAGTATAAAACCTGTAGAGCCGACAATTTCGGGAATTACATCTTTAAACTAAAACAAAATGAATAAGTATAAGCATTTAAATAGAATTATCGTTTTAGCAATTTTGATTTCTTTTTTCGGTTGCAAAACCTCTAAAACCCTGATGAAAGAAGAAGATTTTAGTGCTTATTTAATGACGTATTTTAAAGACGATGACCATAGTTTACATATGGCTTTAAGTACCGATGGTTATACGTTTACTGATATAAATAAAGGAAAAGCCGTTGTTGCAGGTGATACTATTTCCAGCCAGAAAGGTATTCGCGATCCGCATATTTCTCGTGGACCTGATGGAGCCTTTTATGTGGTTATGACTGACCTCCATATTTTTGGAAAACAAAACGGTTTTAGAGATACCGAATGGGAACGCCCTGGGGAGCTTTATGACTGGGGTAATAACAGAGGGTTTGTATTGATGAAATCCTACGATTTAATCCATTGGACGCACAGTAACTTCCTATTTGATGAACATTTTGAAGGCTTTGAAAATATTGGCTGTGCCTGGGCGCCTCAAAGTATTTATGATCCTAAGGAAAAAAAAATGATGGTATATTTTACCATGCGAATGGGGCATGGGTTAACAAAATTGTATTATGCCTATGCTAATGAAGATTTTACCAAATTAATCACCGAACCAATACCGTTATTTGAATATCCTGATGAAACCATTCAAATTTTAGATGCTGATATTTCTCGAATGTCAGACGGACGTTATTGCATGACTTACGTAGCTCAGGAACGTCCTATTGGTGTGAAAATGGCTTTTTCTAACGAGATTAATTCAGGCTATGAATACAATCCGGAATGGGTTGATAAGGAACCTGGTTCTTGTGAAGCCCCAAATGTTTGGAAACGAAATGGAAGTGATACTTGGGTGTTGATGTATGACATTTACAGCATTAATCCGCATAATTTCGGATTTGTAGAAACATCAGATTTTAAAAACTTTAAGGATTTAGGTCATTTTAATGAAGGGGCAATGAAAACAACTAATTTTTCATCGCCTAAACATGGCGCTGTAATTCATTTATCTAAGAAGGAAGCAGTTCAGTTAGCTAAACATTGGAATTATAATTTAACTTTTGAAAAATGAAATTAATAAATAGCATTTTAGTATCAACATTAGGAACAATTGGTTTATTACAAAACACATTTGCTCAGGAATCTGAACATTTGAAAAGTAGTAGTGTCGTGTATAAATGGGAAGCCAAAGGCAACCCTGTTGTAACTCATAAATACACCGCCGATGCCGCGGCTCTCGTTCATAATGATACCTTATTTATCTATACCGGAGAAGATTTTAAAGGTGGTCAAACACGGTATAATATTTTAAACTGGTGTGTATTTGCTACCACCGATATGAAACATTTCTGGGAATATAAAACGCCATTAAAAGCATCAGATTTTTCCTGGGGTGAACAAAATGCGGCCTGGGCAAGTCAGGTAATTGAGCGTAATGGTAAATTTTATTGGTATACCAGTTCCCAAACAACAGGTATTGGGGTAGCGATTTCCGATAGACCCGAAGGACCATTTAAAGATGCTTTAGGGAAACCACTATTTACAAATGAAGATAGTTTTGGAAAAACACACAGTTGGAGAACTATTGACCCTACGGTGTTTATCAATGATGATGGTCAAGCATGGATTTACTGGGGTAACGGGGCCTGTTGGGTTGCCAAGTTGAATGAAGATATGGTCTCTTACGATAAAGATTTTGGAATTAAAATGGTGGATATTCAAGGAGACATGGATTTCCCATTCACTGAAGCGCCATGGATTCAGAAAAGAAATGACAAGTATTTATTATCGTTTGCCGTTGGCTTTCCGGAGCGTATCGCTTATGCCATAAGTGATAAACCTGAAGGCCCATATCAATATAAAGAAGTGATTAATGAAATTGCAGGAAACAGCAATACTAACCATCAGGCCATTATTGATTTTAAGGGTGAATCGTATTTTATTTATCATAACGGCGGTATTCAAACCGATGGCGGAAGTTTCAGCCGTTCAATATGTATTGATAAACTGGAATATAACAAAGACGGTACTATTAAACCGGTGGTCATGACGACAAAAGGCGTAAGCAATTAAGCGATATAAACTAAACAACTAAAATGAAACACCCATTATTAAAATTTAATCACACTGCAGCATGTTAATTTGGGTGTTCCATGTGACCATTAAAAAACAATAAATATTGACACATGAAATTAATTAACGTATTCAAGGTATTCGCTATTACTATATTACTAGTAGCTTGCGGAACCAGTAAGCAGCAGAAACAAACCGATTTTAAATCCTGGGCATTAACCCCTCCAATGGGTTGGAATAGTTGGGATTGTTTCGGGCCTTCGGTGGTTGAAGATGAGGTTAAAGTGAATGCCGATTATATGGCTAAATATCTTAAAGATTATGGTTGGGAATATGTTGTAGTTGATATTCGTTGGTATGTCGATAACCAGACATCAGGACACTATAATAAATACGATCAAACCGATTTCGTTATCGACGAATATGGCCGATATATGCCTTCAATAAAGCGTTTTCCGTCTTCAGTAAATGGCGCAGGTTTTAAACCTTTGGCCGATTATATTCATAGTTTAGGGTTAAAATTCGGAATCCATATCATGCGAGGTGTTCCAAAAGAAGCTGTATTTAATAAACTACCTATAAAAGGCACCGATATTAAGGCCGATCAAATTTACTCAACTGAATATGAATGTACTTGGTTACAAGATAATTATACAGTAGAAAAAGATAAACCTGGAGCACAGGAGTATTACAATTCTATCTTCGATATGTATGCTTCCTGGGGACTGGATTTTGTAAAGGTGGACGATTTATCACGTCCGTATCACACTGATGAAATTGAGATGATTCGGAAAGCCATCGACCAAACAGGAAGGCCAATTGTTTTAAGTATGTCGCCGGGTGCAACACCTATCGACGAACATGACCATGCTACAGCAAATGCCAATATGTGGCGTACCATTGATGATTTCTGGGATAACTGGGCGCAGTTAAATTATTCTTTTGAAAAATGTGCCGAATGGGCACCTTATATTTCACCCGGAGCCTGGCCAGATGCCGATATGTTACCCATGGGGAAATTTATTCGTGGCGAACGCGCAACAAACCGTTATACTAAATTTACTAAGGACGAGCAGTACACTTTAATGACTTTATGGACCATGTTCAAATCACCTTTAATGTTTGGTGGAAATCTACCCGATAATGATGAATTCACAAACATGTTATTGACTAACGAAGAAGTGCTTGAAGTTCATAGTAAATCGATAAACAATAAGCAATGGTTTAATGAGAATGATCTTATTGGATGGACGGCAAATGACCCGGATAGTAACGATAAGTTTGTAGCGGTTTTTAATAGTGCAGGTGACGGTTTTGTGTCAACTAAGAGTTTATTATACCGAAGTGGAACCGTGTCGCATTTAACTGATGGTTTCGGGGAAGATATTGATGTTGAATTACCTGAAGGAAGTACCGATTTATATTTAATTGTAAATGATGGCGGCGACGGGTATTCGTGGGATCATGCCAACTGGATTAACCCAACCATTCATTTAGACAATGGAGATAAGGTAAAACTAACCGATTTATCTTGGGAAGAAGCCTTTGCAGGTTGGGGAACAATCGGTATCAATAAAAGTGTATCTGGAGGACAATTGAATGTTAAAGGAACGGTTTACGATAACGGTATTGGGACACATTCACAATCTATAATTCACTACAAACTTCCTGAAAACAGTAAACGATTCACCGCTTTTGGAGGTTTAGATATTGTTGGAACAAATGATAAAGCAGGCTCGACTGTAGAATTTATGATTTCAACTGAGGATCCCAAAATTATGAATGAAGATCCAACGGCGATTCCTGTTAATTTGGAAGCTCTGGGTTTTAATGGAGAGTGTACAATCAGAGATTTATGGAATCATAAAGATTTGGGAACCTATTCAGGTTTAGATTTTGCACCGACCATTAATTACCATGGCGCTGGATTGTATCGAATTTCAAAAGCTAAATAAAACATGTTGCTAAATTTGAATTTTAAAAAGACGGGTTTCACGATAATATCGGTTTGTCTTTTCGTCTGTTTAAACGTTTTTGCTCAAAGAGAAGTAAAGCATAATATCCCCTTAAATAGTATTCGTTTGAGTGATCCTGCGATTCTAGCTGATAAAAGGTCTCAAACCTATTACATGACCGGAACAGGAGGTCTGTTATGGAAGAGTAAAGATTTAAAATTCTGGGAAGGTCCGTACCACGTGGCTAAAACGAATCCTAGTTCATGGATGGGGCCAAATCCCATGATTTGGGCAGCAGAACTTCATCAGTATAAAAACAAATATTACTATTTCGCAACGTTCACCAACCGAGATGTTAAAATTGATACTGTAGCTGGAAATGTAATTGAACGTCGCGCCAGCCATATTCTTGTTAGCGATAAACCCGAAGGACCTTACGTTCCTATGGCAGATGATATTTATTTGCCAGCCAATAAACCAACTTTAGATGGTACTTTTTGGGTAGATACTAATGGAAAACCATATATGGTGTATTGTTACGAGTGGTTACAAAATGGGAATGGCACTATGGAAAAAATTGAACTGAAACCTGATTTAAGTGGTTCGATTGGAGAGGGGAAATTATTATTTAAAGCCAGCGATTCTCCTTGGAGTCGCGAAAAAGATGAATACGGTAATGACAAGCCGAATAAAGTTACGGATGGTCCTTATTTATTTAAAACGGGCACAGGTCGTTTAGGGATGATTTGGACCAGTTGGATTTATGATGTATACACACAGGGTGTAGCCTATTCGGAAAGCGGGACGCTTGATGGTCCTTGGATTCAAGAAAAAGACCCTATAACGCCACCTAATTTCGGACATGGCATGTTGTTTAAAACTTTCGAAGGAAAAACCTTAATGTCTGCGCATAGTCATAAAAAAGTAAATGACAGAACGGTTAGAATTCCACATTTGTTTGAAGTGGATTTAACAGGGGAAAAACTAATTGTAAAAAAAGAGTATTTAGTTGAATAATATGAGTTTTATAAAGTCTTTATCGTGGGTTTTTATGTTTATAGCATTGGGTAGTTTTGTTGGGTTTTCACAAACCACTACTAATGTTTTTGAGATAGAAAATCTCGATTATAATTTAAGCCCGTGCACTGGAATGACTAAACAGCACTGGAAAGATGCTGCTTTGTACTTACTTGAAGGTGCATTTAGTTATATCCAAACTTTGGATGACCCGATGAAGTTTCCAAAGCAACCGGGAAAAAGTTATCCTCATAATGAAAGTCGTGTACCAACCGAAAAATTGGAAGGGTTATGCAGAACTTTATTTGTCGCAGCACCTCTGTTAAAAGATAATCCAGATTTGGTTATTAATAAAATAAAAGTAGCCGACTATTATCGTTATCAAATAACAAAATTAACACAACCGGAAAGTGAATCTTATATAGTGCCAAGAGCAAAAAATGGAGGACCAAGTCAGAATCTGGTAGAATTTGGAGCCTTGGCCTTATCCATGCTTATTAGTCCGGATGTGCTTTGGGAACCGTTACCACAAGAGACCAAAGATAATTTGGCGAGTATCATGTTAAGTTATGGTGATGGACCTACGGTAGACTCGAACTGGAAGTTTTTCAACATTTTCGTCTTAAGTTTTTTTAAAGAGCAGGGGTATACAGTTAATGAAGGTTTATTGGTAGAATATCTGGAAAAATCCTTGACGCATTATCGTGGGCAAGGCTGGTATAACGATAGCCCGGCATACGATTATTACAGCATGTGGGCGTTTCAGATGTATGGCATGATCTGGTCAGAATATTTTGGAAAACAACATTACCCGGAAATTGCCTCAAAATTCATTAACAATTTTAAAGATTTAAAATACAGCTATCCCTATTTGTTCAGTGAAGATGGTAAAATGATTATGTACGGAAGAAGTATTAGTTACCGTATTGGAGCAATCATTCCATTTCCTTTAATAGGGTTATTAGAGGATAAAGAGGATATTAATTTTGGCTGGATGCGTCGTATTTCGTCTGGGGTTATTAAGCAGTTTTTTACACATCCCGATTTTATGAAAGATAGAGTGCCAACACTTGGTTTTTATGGTGCTTTCGAACCAGCGGTACAAAATTATAGTTGTCGCGGAAGTGTGTATTGGATGGGGAAAGCCTTTTTAGGATTGTTAGTGCCGGATGACAATCCGTTTTGGACAGCGACTGAGAATAATGGCGCATGGGATGAGACCTTCAAAAAGGGTAAAGTTTACAATACATTTCAGGAAGCTTCAGAGATATTAATTACCGATTACTCAAATAGTGGCGCTTCTGAAATACGTGCCTGGTGCCATGAAAAGTTTAAAGACGACTGGCAAAAATTCCGTTCTACCGAAAATTATAATCGACTATCGTATAACAGTGCTTTCCCTTGGCAAGCCGATGGTGAACATGGTGAAGTGGCCATGAATTATGTGATAAATAATAAGGACAACGAATGGGAAGCCTTCCGTTTATATACCTTTAAAAAGTTTGAAGACGGTGTGTATTACCGTGATGTGGTTTTGGAAAGTGATGAAAATATAAAATTCAGCTTAGCCGATATTCCTTTAGCAAATGGAATTTTAAGGGTAGATAAATACGAAGGCAATCAACCTGTAACCATGCGTCTAGGACACTATGCATTACCACAATTAGATTCAGAAATTAAAGTTATAAAGCAGAAGATAAAAGGTAAAGAAGCTACCATTATAGATAACGGAATGTACCAATTGGCGTTAATTCCGCTAATGGGATGGGATAAAACTGAGGTTATTGAAACAAAAGACTTACATCCTGAAAGTGAATATAGTAAAGTTATAAATGTTGAAAAAAATGAAAGTGTATCTAATACACTTAAATCGAAAATTTATATTACCTTGATGCTCTGGAAAAAGTCCGGCCATAAATGGACAACCAACCAACTAACACCAATTAAGAATATTAAGCTTTTAGATGATGGAGGTATTGATATCGAAATTAAAGGCTCAGAAACTAAAACTGTTAACTACTAAATGTCATGTCTGTTTAAGTATTTGTATTGTTTTTAGTTTCTTAACTAACTTAAACGCACAAACTTTTGAGCGTATAGAAAACTATGCCGGATTGGGTACTGCCACCCAAAACAATGGAACAGCCCTGGCCGATTACGATGCCGATGGCGATCTGGATATATTTGTGGTAGCCAAAGCTCAGGATGTTGTGGGTAATGCAAATACCCATAGTAAACTGTTTCGTAATAATAATGATGGAACCTTTACCGATGTTACAGAAACTACAGGCTTGGTTAATTTATTTCCTGTCGATGAAGCCAGTGATTATACCGATGCTTTAAACGGATTTAAATATGGTGCTTTTTGGGGCGATTATGATAATGATGGTTACCCGGACATATTTTTTACACATATTTTCAAAGTTCAGCTTTTTCATAATGAAGGAAACGGCACTTTTAAAGAGGTGACTCTTGAAGCTGGTTTTAAAAAATACAATCAAAATGTCAATACAGGAGCGACTTGGTTTGACTATAATAATGATGGGTTTCTGGATATTTATATTTCCGATTGGGGATCAGAAGATGAAGGGAATCGTCTTTTTAAAAATAATGGAGATGGAACGTTTGCCAATGTAACGAGTATTATTCAGGGCGTTTTAGTTAATAAACATTCATACCAAAGTGTAACTTTTGATTTTAATGGTGATGGTTGGATGGATTTATATGTTGCTAATGATTATGCTACCGAAACCAACGATTTATATATAAACAATAAGGGGTTAGGTTTTACCGAACAAGCTAAATCTTATGGATTGGACTTTGCCAAGGATGATATGGGCATTGCTATCGGTGATTATAATGGAGATGGCGCTTTCGATATGTATATTACGGCTATCGGAGATAACCAGTTATTTGAAAATCAAGGTAACAACACATTTGTAAATAAGGGACGAAGTCTAGGAGTGTATAACACGGGATGGGCTTGGGATGTTGTTTTTTCAGATTTTGATTTAGACCGAGATGAAGATTTGTTTGTTGTTAATGGCTTTGAATTTGGTAGTTCTGGGCGATATAAGAATACCTATTATGAAAATTCTATAGAAAATTTTGTGTCTCGATTGGTTGACAGTTCAACCCGAGTGGGATTAGGTGAAGAAACAATCAGTGTTACGGAAGCTGTATTTGATTATGATAACGATGGTGATTTAGACATATTTGTAACCAATAATGACGGACCGTCCTATTTTTATGAAAACAAACTTACCGATGTTAATCAGCCAGCTGAAGATTTGCATTGGTTCAAAGTGAAGCTTGAAGGTACCACATCTAATCGTGATGCGATTGGTACCACATTATCTGTAAAAACAACCAGTGGTTTGTTGCATCGCTATTATAGTGGAAAAGGTTTTTTATCGCAGCATTTAAAGCCAGTACATTTTGGATTGGGAGCAGATGCTGAAATTATAGAGCTTAAAATCACCTGGCCATCTGGTCTTGTGGAGACCCATACCAATATTCCGGCAGACAAAACCATTTTAGCGAAGGAAGGTAATGGTTATCAAATTCTCGATGTTCAGCCCAGTATTAAACCTTATGGTTGTATGGACCCTAATTCCTGTAATTATAATCCTGATGCGACAGTAAATACCTGGAGTTGTAATTATCTGGAAACTTCTAAAATTACCGGAACCATTAAAACGCATAAAACCAGTATTGAGTCTTACAGCTATCCTGTGACATCTGATATATCTTTAACATGGAAAGTGATCGGAGGAGAAATAATAGAAGAACCAGGCATTGGTAATATTATCGTAAAATGGGGAACAGGGAGCACAGGAACAATAACTTTAACAGCGTCCAATGCAAAATGTATTAGTGAACCTGTTGTGTTATCGGTAACCTTGTTGGATGAAGAAGTGAATTTTAAAGAACAGTCCATTGCGCGCTTATGGAATGAAACGTTGCTATCACTAATACGAAAAGACTATGCACGCCCTACGGTTCATGCAAGAAATCTGTTTCATACCAGTGTGGTGCTGTATGATGCCTGGGCATTATACGACGATAAAGCCTCAACGTACTTAATTGGGAATAATTTACATGGATTTCAAAGTGCTTTTGAAGGATTTAAAACCACCGAAAACCTTATTGAAGCCCGAAAGAAAACGATAAGTTATGCCGCATATAGATTATTAAGCGAACGTTTTGCTCATGCACCAAATCCGACCTTGTCACAAAGCATCTTAGACGAAGTGATGGCAGGTTTAGGTTATGATATTTCCAATACCGATACAGATTATACCACAGGAAACCCCATAGCCTTAGGAAATTTTATTGCCAGCCAGATGATTGCTTATGGTCTTCAGGATGGCTCGAATGAAATCAATCAGTACGCTAACCAGTATTATCAACCGGTAAATGAGCCTTTAAGTTTAACCTATCCTGAAGGTGTTGCCGACATCAATCCAAACCGCTGGCAACCGTTAAGTTTTAATAATTTTATCGATCAGAGTGGGAATGTTATCGGTGGTGTTACCCCGGGATTTTTAAGTCCGGAGTGGGGCAGTGTGCAACCGTTTTCCATGGAAGAAGAAGATAAAACCACTTATTCAAGAGATGGTCAAGAGTATCAGGTGTATTATGACCCTGGCGCACCACCAGTAAGCACTTCCGAAGATTATAAATGGTGTTTTTCTCTGGTGTCGAAATGGAGCTCGCATCACAATCCGTATGACGGTGTGCTATGGGATATCTCACCAAAATCTATAGGTAATGTCTCGGAGGACCATTTACCGCTTGAGTATGCCGATTATAAGAACTTTTATAAGGAACAGGAAGGTGGCGATATTGGAGTTGGTCGCTCTCGAAACCCGGTAACACAATTACCGTATAAAGAACAAATTGTACCCAGAGGTGATTATACACGGGTGCTGGCAGAATTCTGGGCTGATGGACCGGATTCAGAAACCCCGCCAGGACACTGGTTTACTATTTTAAACTATGTCAACGACCATGAATTATTCACCAAAAAGTTTGAAGGCGAAGGTAATATTCTAAGCGATTTAGAATGGGATGTTAAAGCGTATTTTCTCATGGGTGGAGCTATGCATGATGCAGCTGTAGCGGCTTGGGGCGTTAAAGGTTGGTATGATTATATTCGCCCCATTTCAGCCATTCGCTATATGTGTGAAATTGGTCAGTGTACCGATACGGATGAGCCCAATTACAATCCGGACGGGATTCATTTGCAGGACGGACTAATCGAGATTGTAAAAGAAGGCGATCCGCTTTCAGGAATAAATAATGAACATGTTGGAAAGATAAAACTTTACGCCTGGAAAGGGCATGACTTTATAGAAGACCCAAAGGTAGATGAAGCAGGCGTAGGGTGGATACTGGCTGAGACTTGGTGGCCTTACCAGCGACCAACCTTTGTAACGCCACCGTTTGCAGGCTATGTGTCCGGGCATTCCACGTATTCCAGAGCGGCTGCCGAGGTGATGACCTTACTTACCGGTAATGAATATTTTCCGGGAGGAATGGGTGAGTTTATCGCCAAAAAGAACGAATTTTTGGTGTTTGAAGAAGGTCCGTCGGTTGATGTCACACTACAATGGGCCACCTACCGAGATGCGTCCGACCAGTGTAGTTTATCACGAATCTGGGGCGGTATCCACCCACCAGCCGATGATATTCCTGGACGATTTATGGGCATTAAAATCGGACAGAAAGCCTTCAGCTATGGCAAACAATATTTTGAAGGAGTAGCAACACCTGTTGAAGATATATCAGGCGACTTGAAAGTTTATCCAAACCCTATAAACAGATCATCAAACAGTATAAAGGTATCAAACACCCAAGCAACAGATACCTTTCAATTATTTGACATTAACGGTAGGTTTTTACAATACTTAAGTAACAGTTATAATGAAGCTACCAAAGTATCCGAACTTCATTTTACCAATACCCTGTCAACAGGAGTGTATGTGTTGAAAATTAATAATGTATCTAGGAAAATTGTAGTGATTGATAAATAATGAATTATAAATAAAAAAAGCCCGTAACAACGTTACGGGCTTCTCTCTTCACTAATTAACCTACTACTTTATCTCATGGATAAATTCTTCTTTTTCTTTTCTATATTTTTTTAGGTTAACGTTCCAGTCATTTTCGGTATCACGGTAACCTAATGCTAAAATAACAGCACTTCTAAGACCTTTTTCTCTTAAACCTAAGATTTCATCTAATTTTTCAGGTAAAAACCCTTCAATAGGTGTTGCATCAACTTTTTGTTCTGCAGCTGCTGCAATTGCCATAGCAAACGAAATATAGGCTTGTTTGGCAGTGTGTTGTTGGTGCCATGCTTCACCTAGAGGTTCATATAATCCCCAAAGTGTTTGCTTATAATCATCCATCGTGCTGTGAGGTAACTCTCTGGCATCCATCATTTCATTGAATACGGATGTGATTTTTTCATGTGAATAACCATCCCAAGAAGCAAATACTAAAAGGTGTGAACACTCTGTAATTTGATCCTGATTCCAGGCAATTGGTTTAATTTTTTCTAAAGTTTCTTGATTCGAAACTACAAATATTTCATAAGGTTGTAATCCTGAAGAAGATGGAGCCAATCTCGCTGCCTCAAGAATGTAATCTAATTTATCTTGAGGAACCGTTTCACCGGTCATTCTTTTAGCGGCATATCTCCAATTTAATCCTTTTAACAATTCCATAATTCAAATTTTTTATGCAAAGTTATTATATGTTAGTGACAAATAGTAACTTTGTGACATAAAGTAATAGTTACATTTTAGTAACCAAGTAACATTCCATGGAAAATAATTTAGAGAAAACAGGCTGCACATTAACAAAAACAGCTTGTGAATACAAAATAAGAGCAATACACGATGTTATGTATTTAATAGGAGGCAAGTGGAAAATTTCAATAATTGCCTGTTTATGCTATGGTAACAAAAGATATTCCGATATTTTAAATGAGGTGGAAGGTATTTCCGGAAAAATGCTGAGCAGAGAATTAAAGGAGCTCGAAATGAATAAAATGATTGAGCGAACTATACTTAATACGAAACCTGTAGGTGTAGAATATTCCTTAACCGATTTGGGAAAATCTTTAAAATCTGTAATTGATATTTTGGCAGATTGGGGGATAGCCTATAGAGAAGAACGTAAATTAATTGAAGAGCAGGTTTAGTTTATAAAAACTAAGATGAATGCTATGAAAAGGACTTTCAAGAGATTGAAAGTCCTTTTTATTTTATAATGTGCTAGTAATTAATGTGTTTGTTTTTATTTGGATTTATTCTTAATTATTTTATTGAATTTGTATGATTAAATACTACTTTTGCAATTAATTTAAAATAAGTCTAAATAAATATAGAATATGAAACACCTACTATTTGGTATGTTTTTTATGAGCTTTTTGGGGCTTTTTGCTCAAGAAGCTAATATTCATGGTGTAATAACCGATGAAAATAATCAGCCTGTTGCGTATGCTACAATCACTTTAAAAGGATTATCAAAAGGCGCTATGGCAGATGATAATGGAATTTATAAAATTGAACATCTGGAAGCGGGTCATTATACTTTGCAATTTTCAGGTGTTGGATACATTAAAACGTCACGACAAATTACTTTAAAGGCTAACGAATCTTTAGAAGTTAGTGTTTCATTACAAACCGATTCAGCAGCACTTAATGAAGTTGTGATTACTTCTAACCGTGTTAGAGAAACGTTGGACGAGGTACCTTCTTCTGTTTCTGTTGTAACTGCACAGCAAATTGAAACTTTAGGACAAACAGCAACCAATATTGCCGATGTTTTGGTTGAAATTCCTGGTATTGCGTTAAGTACTAACCAAACCAGTAATACGGGACAAACCTTAAGAGGTAGAAAGATGCTTATTTTAATTGATGGTATTCCGCAGTCAACACCTTTGCGTAATGGAAGTCGTGATATCAATACGATTGATCCAAGTACTATTGAGCGTATTGAGGTTATTAAAGGAGCTACCGCTATTTACGGAAATGGTGCCGATGGTGGGATTGTGAACTATATAACCAAAAAAACAAATAGCAATAAAAAGTTAGAAAGTACAACAGTTTTAGGAAGTACGGGGGCTTTAAAAAACTTTGACAAATCTATTGGAGGAAATATATCTCAGACGTTTTCAGGACAGTTAAATAAATTAGGTTATGTGGTTAGCGGAACCTTAAGACAAACAGGTGTATTCCGTGATGCCGATGGTGAAGTTATTTCGCCTTACTATGGTTTAGGTGAAACTGATCAATACAGTTTATTCGGAAAATTAAATTATCAGATTGCAGATAACCACAATGTTGAGTTAATGTACAACTATTACAGTAGCAATCAGAATTCAGATTATATAGCACAAGTAGGCGAGTACGGAGTAACACCATCTACAGGTGTTTTAGGTGAAGAATTAGCTGTAGATCAAGGAAATCGCTACAATCACAACGCACAGTTAACCTACGATTTCTTAAATATTTTTGGTGATACCGATTTCAAATTGAATCTGTATGCTCAGGATTTTAGAACTGTTTATGGCTATTCAACTTCATTTTATGATCCAAATTTAGGGTACGACGGAGGACAATCTTCAATCATTTCAACTAAAATGGGAGCTCGTTTTAATTTCAATACGCCATATGAATTTGGTTCAGTTTCCGGAAACATTCTTTACGGAATTGATGTTCTTAACGATGAAACTGCTCAGGAATTAATTGACGGAAGACCATGGGTACCTGTAACGAATATGACTAACTTAGCACCTTACGCACAGTTAAAAACCATTTACGAAAACTTTGTTTTTAAAGCAGGAATTCGATTTGAGAATATTATTGTTGATATTCCGGATTATACCACATTAGCTCGCTATAATCAAACGTCAACAACACCAACAAGAGGAGGAATAGATGTTGAAGGAGGCGAATTAGAATACAATGCAACGACATTTAATGTAGGTTTACGTTATAACAAGTGGTCGGTATTTAAGCCATTTGTAAGTTTCTCTCAAAGTTTCTCGATTGCCGATTTAGGGAGAACATTACGTGAAGCAACAGAAAATACCGTAAGTCAGATTAACTCAGATGCGGTTATTGCAAATAACTATGAAATTGGATTTAATAGTACATTCGGAAATACACATGTTAGCGGAGCTTATTTTATCAGCACGTCCAAATATGGAGCAACTTACAGTGAATTGCCAAGTGGAACCTTTGAAATCGACCGTCAGCCAGAACGTGTTTATGGTTTTGAAGTCGCTGCCGATACCAAGTTAACCAGTAACTTTAAATTAGGAGGATCGGTATCTTATACAGAAGGTAAATTAGATACCGAAAATAACGGTGATTATAATACTTATATGAATAGCGATCGTATTCCTCCTTTAAAAGGTATTGCTTATTTAACTTACAATTGGGAAGATAAATTCAATGCACGAGTATCATATATTTATTCAGGAAATAGAGATCATTTCGAGGCTAATACTAACGGAGATTATACTTATGGTCAGGGACCTATTTCAGATTTTAGTATTGTAAATCTGTCAACCAGTTATCAAATGAGTCCGAGTACTAAAATTGGGCTAGGAGTTGAAAATTTATTAAACAGAGATTACTATAATTTATTATCGCAATTTGCAGCTCGCGACAACGATTATATAAAAGCCAACGGTGCACGTTTCAATCTGTCGTTAACCGTTAAATTATAAGACCACAGAACCATTTTTTAACATCCTGTAAAATATTTTACAGGATGTTTTTTGTTATAAAGTATTTATTGTTAAAGTTTGCATTTTATTGAAAGCATGAATAACAGAACCCTTTTAAAATATCATTCATATTTAGGTTTAATAGCTGGAATTTTTCTGGTGGTTATGGGACTTACGGGAGCTGTTCTGGCGTTTAATGAAGATATTGATGAGGCTGTTTTTAAAGAGTATCAGGTAGAAGACTTTTCAAATAGTTTGGCTTTAGATAGAGCTATTGAAACGGTCCAAAATAACTTTCCTGAATGGGAAGCTAGAATTGTACATTTTAAAAAAGGAGAAAGCATTCTTTTTAATTTACGTTTACCTGATTCCAGACGTTTTGTTTTTGTGCATCCCCAAACAGGGCAGATTATCGCTAATATCGATGCCAATGCCACGATTACCAAGTGGATATTAAAATTGCATTATTCATTTTTTGCAGGAGTTATAGGGAGATTCTGTGTGTTGTTTGTCGGTATTTTGTTTTTCCTATCTCTTATAACTGGGATTATTTTATATCGAAAAGTAATTATCAAAACGTTATTGTTTCAGGTAAAGATAAAGCGAGGGCATACACGTAATTTTTACTCTGCACTTCATCGTTATGTTGGAGTTTGGGCTTTGCTTCTGAATTTAGTGTTAGTAATTACAGGTATATTTTTAGCTTATAAAGTAGCCAAAGCCGGATTGGAAACGCCTAACATGCCTGAATTGGTGAAATTAAATATATCGGTGGAACAAAGTTTAAAGAATATAAACAAGAAATATCCCGATTTTACACCTACTTATATTCGTATACCCAAAAAATCTTCTGAGGCAATTACAGTAAATGGTGTTTTTAAATCCGATCCGTTTTATTACAGTCAGTATTTCAATAAGTTTCTTTTAGATTATAAAACAGGAGAAGTCATCAAAGTATCTAAAGTATCGGAAGCTGGTGTAATTACCCGTTTAGATAGTATGATTTCACCATTGCATTTTGGACAGTATGGAGGGTTTATTATAAAACTATTATATGGTTTTATAGGCATATCCGGGCCATTCTTATCGGTTACTGGTTTTGTTATCTGGTACAAGAAAAAATCAAAAACCAAATAATTAATCTAGCGCACGCTTAGTCACATACCAGCGCCAGCCTATAATAGCTAATTGCAGCTTTGTGGCTTTGCTAATATCCAATTTTCTTTTCGAATAACTAGGCAGAATAAGTTTATTAACCTTTGCCAAAATTTTGAAGACTTGTTTTTTCATTTGGTAAAAATAGTAAAACTTATTCTAGACTAAGTTTTACATTTTTAGGAACTGGCTTATAAAACTGATAGCAGAATTAAAATTATAAGCTTAACAAGTGTGATCATAGATTCCGGTTTTAAAGGTTAGTTTGTTTTAGTTAAATCAATGTTTTTTGAAGATATATAATTGGCGATATATCGTACAAATAGTTTGATGAAAATCTATGAATTTGCATACGAATATGTAATTAAAAAAATAATAATTGTTTCAATATGAAAGTAAATAGTCTTAATTATTGTTTTAAAATGAAATATTAAAATTTAATTTATGTTTCATTTTGAAATAATTGTAGAGGCTTTTTGTGATGTTTTTTAAAATACAAGGGACATTTTATCTTTTAGAAATTCTTTTTTGTAGGTTTTATCTTTTAGCATATTGATTAATGAAATCTGCAATATTAAGTTTAGTTAAAGTTTTAAGATGATATATTGGTTTGTTTTAAAGGACGTTATATTTGTTAAAAGACCTTTATGGAAAAAATAGTACTTTTTTGTTTAGCTGTGCTTTCAATCAATATGTCATTAGCTCAAATCGTCATTAATGAGTTAGATAGTGATACTTCAGGTATAGATGATCTTGAGTTTTTAGAATTGAAATCGGATACGTCAAATTTTTCATTAGATGGTTATGTGGTGGTGTTTTTTAATGGCTCAGATTCAGGGATGAATTCCAGTTATCTGGCTTTAGATCTCGATGGATATACAACCGATGTTAATGGTTTATTACTAATAGGTAGTGTTAATGTATCACCTATTCCTCAATACATTATTCCGGCGAATACTATTCAAAATGGCGCTGATGCTGTCGCGATTTATCAGGCAGATGAAACGGATTTTCCAGTTATGACTTTGGCAACCATAGAGAATTTAGTTGATGTGTTAATATATGGAACGGCCGATGCTGATGATGTGGACTTAATAGATATTTTTAACGATCATCCTGATTTTACAAATATTCAACAGATAGATGAAGGGGGTGGAGGAGAAACAGGTTCTATTCAGCGCAACAATGATGGAACTTATACGGTAGGGATTCCAACACCAAGGCAGTTAAATGATGGTACAGGTATTATTCTTAATGGGATAAGTATTTCAACTACTCAAAATCAATATGCCGAAGGCGATTTTTTTGATATCACTTTTACAACAGAACAGAATGTAGCTTCCGATTTAAATTTCAGTTTCAGTTTAAATAATGACACATTTAATACTTCCGATTTTACAGGAAATACCTCTTTAACCATTCCTGCAGGTCAGAATAGTGTCAGTACAACCATAACATTAGTTGATGACAATGAAGATGAAGGTGATGAAGTTTTAAAAATAAGTATGGGTAATTTGTCAGACGACTACTTAAAACAAAATGATAAGGTTGAAATTCGTGTGGTTGATAATGATTTTCAGATGGCAGGTTTTGGAACACCTTTAAATCCTACTTACGGTTTGGTTTCAAGTTCACAGCCCGAAGATTATTATAACAGTTTAGAGGGTTTGTCCGGATTGGTATTGAAGCAGGCTATTCAGGATATTGTTGCAAATCCATCGGTTGTTCGCGCTCAAACCTATGCAGATATTATTGATATTTTAAAGGAAGCCGACCAGAATCCCGATAACAGTAATCAGGTGTGGTTGGTATATTCAGAAACAGGACGTGCAAAATTAGATTTTCAAACCACATCGAGTAATGTAGGGAAATGGAATAGAGAACATGTGTATCCAAGATCACGGGGTGGATTTAATAGTATTGATTTGGATGAAATAGCAGATGGGAAAGACGTGTTTTGGACTACAACAGCCGATTCTTTACGGCATGGGAATTCCGATGCGTATGCTTTACGAGCGGTTGATGGCGTAGAAAACAGTATTAGGAATAATCAGAATTATGGAACTTCGGAATACGCTGGGCCAACAGGAACCAGTGGAAGTTTTTATGGAGATGTTGCACGAAGCATTTTTTATATGGTTACCAGATATAACGGACTTGATGTGGTTAATGGTTACCCAGGTGATGACCCCGACGGATTTATTGGTGATTTAGCAACCTTGCTGGAGTGGCACAGAAATGATCCGCCAGACGATTTTGAAATGAACAGAAATAATGTGATTTACACCTGGCAGAATAACCGAAATCCGTATATCGATAATCCTGAATTGGTAGAATATTTATGGGGAAATAAAATTGGAGAAACCTATAGTGAGGCTTTAAGTGTTGATAATTTTAATGGTTTGCAGATGTTGTTTTACCCTAATCCAACACATAACGCATTGCATATAAAAGGTGTTACTAATGAAATATCGATAAATGTACTGTCTGTAGAAGGGAAATTAATAGATAGTTTTATCATAAATAATGATAGGACTATTAATTTAAATTTATTAACAGGTGTTTATGTATTAAAATGTATTTCTGGTAATCAAGTAATAAGCAGACGCATTGTCGTGAAGTAAATAAACAAAACCCCGAATCTATTGGTTCGGGGTTTTGTTTGTATTGCTGAGTGTTCTACTTTGTCGTAACAATTACAGCGCCATCTTTGGCTTTATCGCCATAAATGCTCATGGCGGTTTCTGGTTTTAAATGGTCGACGGCTTTTAGTTTGTTTTCTTTAGCTAATTTATCAAGTGTATCAAAATTACTTTCCTTTCCGTCAATTATAATAAGTTTGTTGGTGTTTGGGTCGTCGATAAATTTGAATTGACCAGGTTTGTCGTGTTCAGGATTAAAAAGTGAAGAAAAGGCATCAGAGTCGAATTGCTCTTCCAGTTGTTTTCTTAGTTGGTCCATGTCGATATTTTGGCCGTTAAAAGAGAACGTTCCATTTTCACTATTAAAAAAATCGTCGAGATTAAAACTTCCAAAGTTTTTTAAATTCTTTCCAGGAATGGAGTCGTTGTCAAAACTAAACATTTGCATATTAGGCATGTTTGAAAAACCTAAAGCATTTTGGTTAAAATTGTTTTGAGATGATATAAATAAAGACCCGTTTTTCCTTCCGAATGTAATTTCGGGAATAGGATTAGTACTTGAAAAACTGCTAATTGCCGATTGATTATTGTCCGTCTTTAATTCAATTTTAAGACCAGTAATTTCGTTTATCTCATTGCGTTCAATGTTCTTAATACTAGCCGTTACACCATTGTCTTTTAGCATACTTGTTATATCTTCAAAATCTTTTTCCGATGTGTTTTTGTCAATGGTTACACTTACATCAGAGTCTTGATTGGTAGTTGAGGTAAAGTGTTCAAAGTGTGAGGTTTTATGAGCAAAACTTTTTATTGAAACAAGGCATAAAATCACAACAGCACATAGGCTTAAGCCAATTTTAAAAGCATTTTTAGATTTCATAATATAATGTTTAAAAGATTCTATATTAAAGGTATAACTTAATGATTTAGGTTTTAAAAGTTTAACCAAACTTTATATTGAAGTGTTAATAAATGTAAATATAACAGGCGATAGAAATTTCCGAAATATTATCTTCGCATAAAAATTATTTTATGAGTATACTATTAGTCCTGTTAGGATTTGCGCTTTTGGTTGTAGGAGGTGAGTTTTTGGTACGATCATCAGTTGCCTTATCGTTTAAGTTTAATATTTCTAAAATGGTAATAGGGATGACGGTTGTATCGTTTGCGACGTCGGCTCCTGAATTATTGGTGAGTTTGCAGGCAGCTTTATCGGGGTCTTCAGCTATTGCTATTAACAATGTGGTGGGGTCTAATATTGCTAATATAGGTTTGGTTTTAGGATGTACTGCCTTAGTCGGTTCTATTGCGGTCGATAAATCGTTTTATAAACTAAACTGGCCTGTGATGATGCTTTTCAGTGTTGTGTTATATTATTTTTTAAGTCAGGACGGATTATTATCGGCTATTGAAGGCGGGATTCTTTTTGCCGGATTATGGTTGTTTCTTATTGTGTTAATTAAATATGCAGGAAAAGATACCGAAGCGGAAGAAGTTGATGACGCCCTTGCTATGGTGTCTAATTTTAAAATAGGTATATGGTTACTTATAGGAGCAGTAGCTTTGTATTATGGTAGTGAATGGTTGGTAGAAGGTGCTAAAGACATTGCAACATCTATTGGTGTGAGTGAAGCCGTTATTGGAGTGTCTTTAATTGCAATTGGAACCAGTGTGCCGGAACTTGCGGCATCGATAATTGCAGCTGCGAAACAGGAAAAAGCCATTTCGTTAGGGAATTTAATAGGTTCTAATATTTTTAATATTGCATCGGTTCTTGGTTTAACAGCAATAATAAAACCTATTGAAGTAACCGAACCTTTAATATTGTCTCGAGATATATTTTGGATGCTTGGTTTTGCATTTATATTGTTACCATTAGTGTTTCTTCCAAAACGTTTCGAAATAAACAAAGCAAAGGGCATGCTTTTGGTTTTAGGGTACGGCGTATTTATGTATTTGTTATTTACCCACGGAAAATAGTAGACAAATAGTTATTGCTAATATTGGTATTTAAAAATAGAAGAAATAAAAAAGGGTTTACAAATTGTAAACCCTTTTTTATTATGAACAAAGTATAAACTTTATAATTAAACTTTTGCAGACTTAACAGTCTTGATAATTCTAGCTGCAATTTTGTATGGATCACCATTTGAAGCTGGACGTCTATCTTCTAACCATCCTTTGTATCCTCTTTCTACAGTTGCGATTGGAATACGGATTGAAGCGCCACGATCAGAAACTCCAAAAGAGAAATCGTTGATAGAAGCTGTTTCGTGTTTACCAGTTAAACGTTGATCGTTAAACTCACCGTAAACTTCAATGTGTTCTTTAACTACCGGACGGAAAGCTTCACAAATTTTATCGTAAGTCGCTTTATCTCCACAAGTTCTTAAAGTCGTGTTAGAGAAGTTAGCGTGCATACCAGAACCATTCCAGTCCATATCTTTACCTAGTGGTTTTGGGTGGTACTCAATATAGTATCCGTATTTTTCAGTTAAACGGTCTAATAAGTATCTAGCAACCCAAATTTCGTCACCAGCTTGTTTTGCTCCTTTAGCAAATAATTGGAATTCCCATTGTCCACAAGCAACCTCTTGGTTAATACCTTCGAAGTTTAAACCTGCTTCAATACATAAATCAGCATGCTCTTCTACTAAATCTCTACCGTGAGTGTTTAAACCACCAACAGAACAGTAGTACATACCTTGAGGTTTTGGATAACCACCTACAGGGAATCCTAAAGGCAATTGAGTTTTAGTATCCATAATGAAATACTCTTGCTCAAAACCAAACCAGAAATCATCATCTTCATCATCAATTGTCGCTCTACCGTTAGATACGTGAGGAGTTCCATCAGGATTTAAAACTTCAGTCATTACTAAGTATCCGTTAATACGATCTGGATCTGGATAAATAGCAACAGGCTTTAAAATACAGTCAGAAGAACCTCCTTCAGCTTGTTTCGTTGAAGACCCGTCAAAAGACCAGTTTCCAAGTTCTTCAAGAGTTCCTTTAAAGTCCTCATGCTCTTCTACTTTAGTTTTACTTCTCATGTTTTGGGTAGGGAAATATCCATCTAACCAAATGTATTCTAGCTTAATTTTTGCCATAATAAATATTTTATAAAATGATAATATTGATATTTAACGCAAATATATATTTTTATTTTAGACTTTGTATTTTGTGGGGGTGTTTTCCGAAAACTTAAACTTATTTTTATTTAGACCCCATTTTTTTAAGGTATCCATTAAAAAAACTATATTATTTTATATCAAAACTGAAAAATTCTTAAATGGGAAATAACGGTAAATATTGATGAGATTCTTATTTTTGCGAAAAATAGTTTTAAACTTAATAAGATACAGATAATGCCAACATTACGATTTCATGCAATAAAAGAATCGCTGTCTAATAAACCGATTGTGGTCGAAGAAAAGGAACGTCGTTCCGTATTATTTGGTCAGAATGTTTTTAATGAAAACACCATGCGTCAATATCTTACAAAAGATGCATTTAAAGGGGTGATGAATGCCGTTAAATACGGAAAGAAGATTGACAGGAGTATAGCAGATCAGGTGTCGTCATCAATGAAAGACTGGGCATTGTCAAAAGGCGTTACACATTATACGCACTGGTTTCAGCCATTAACAGGAACAACAGCTGAAAAACACGATGCCTTTTTTGAAACTATAGGAGATGGTATTGCAATCGAGAAATTCGGAGGTGATCAATTGGTTCAACAAGAGCCAGATGCTTCAAGTTTCCCTCATGGAGGCATTCGAAATACCTTTGAAGCCAGAGGCTACACGGCCTGGGATCCTACATCACCAGCTTTTATTTATGGTTCAACTTTGTGTATTCCAACCATTTTTGTGGCCTATACTGGTGAAGCTTTAGATTATAAAACACCTCTGTTAAGAGCGTTACAGGCTGTAGATGCGGCAGCAACCGAGGTTTGTAAATATTTTGATAAAAACGTTAAAAAGGTGACCTCGTCTTTAGGATGGGAGCAGGAGTATTTTTTAATTGACAAAGCTCTTGCAACCAGCCGACCAGATATTACCTTAACAGGGAGAACATTATTAGGGCATTCTTCGGCTAAGGGGCAGCAGTTAGATGATCACTATTTCGGATCGATTCCAACCAGAGCATTTAACTTTATGCGCGAGTTGGAAACCGAGTGTATGCTTTTAGGAATTCCGGTAAAAACAAGACATAATGAGGTAGCGCCGAATCAGTTTGAGGTGGCTCCAATTTTTGAAGAAGCCAACCTGGCGGTAGATCACAATTCTTTATTAATGGATGTTATGGGGCGTATTGCTTCAAAGCATAATTTAAAAGTGTTGTTTCACGAAAAACCATTTGCAGGTATTAATGGTTCGGGGAAACACAACAACTGGTCGTTGTCGACGGATACAGGTGTGAATTTATTAGCGCCTGGGAAAACACCAATGAGCAATCTTCAGTTTTTAACCTTCTTCATTAATACTATTAAAGCGGTACATGAGCATGAAGAATTGTTAAGAGCATCGATAGCCTCGGCTAGTAACGACCATAGGTTGGGTGCAAACGAAGCACCTCCGGCAATTATTTCAGTGTTTATTGGTCAGCAGTTAACTAAAGTTCTAGAAGAGTTAGAAGGTGTAACCAAAGGAAAATTGTCACCAGAGGAAAAAACAGAACTTAAGCTGAATGTTGTTGGTAAAATTCCGGATGTACTTTTGGATAATACTGATAGAAACAGAACATCGCCATTTGCTTTTACAGGAAACAAATTTGAGTTTAGAGCCGTTGGGTCTTTAGCAAACTGTGGAAACCCGATGACCATTTTAAATACCATAGTAGCAAAACAACTTCAGGATTTCAAAGAGGAAGTTGATAAGCTTATTGATAAAAAGGACTTAAAGAAAGATGAGGCGATTTTTAATGTGCTTCGCGAGTATATTAAATCGACTAAAGCTATATTGTTTGAAGGTAATGGTTATGGGAAAGCATGGGAAGAAGAGGCAAAAAAACGTGGGTTAAGCAATAATAAAACTACGCCGGAAGCACTTAAGGCTAAGGTTTCCGATAAGACCATAAAGCTTTTTGAAGAGATGAATGTGATGAGTGCTATTGAAACCAAGGCGCGCTATGAGATAGAAATGGAAGCGTATATCATGCACATTCAAATTGAAGGTCGTGTGTTAGGGGATATCGCTCGTAATCATATTGTCCCAACTGCTGTTAAATATCAGAATGTTTTAATAGAGAATGTAAAAGGTTTAAAGGAGATTTTCGATAAAAAATTTGCTACGGTTTCTAAAGAGCAAATAAATTTAATCGAAGAGATTTCAAGTCATATAGAGGGTATCAACTCAAACGTAACGAAAATGATTAATGAGCGTAAAAAGGCCAATACCGTTGAAGATATCCAAAAGAAGGCCATGGCTTATTGTAATGAGGTGAAACCGTTATTCGATGAAATTCGTTACCATTGTGATAAACTGGAATTATTGGTAGATGATGAAATCTGGCCATTAACCAAATATAGAGAGTTGTTATTTACCCGATAGGTTAAAGCTAATTGAAATAAAAAATCCCGTTTTAATACGGGATTTTTTATTTCAAAGAATTAAATTTGCAGCTCAATATTATACTATGAGTCAAGAAGTTTCTAAACGCTACGCGCAACGCGGAGTTTCGGCATCGAAAGAAGATGTACATAATGCAATTAAAAACATTGATAAAGGGCTGTTTCCTAAGGCTTTTTGTAAAATCGTTCCAGACTATTTAACAAACGACGAGGATTACTGCTTAATCATGCATGCCGATGGAGCAGGAACAAAATCTTCTTTGGCTTATATGTATTGGAAAGAAACCGGAGACATTTCGGTTTGGAAAGGTATTGCTCAGGATGCCTTAATTATGAATATTGATGATTTATTATGTGTTGGAGCAACGGATAATATCATGTTGTCATCAACCATTGGTAGAAATAAAAACCTGATTCCAGGAGAAGTGATTTCAGCAATCATTAACGGAACAGAAGAATTAATTGAAGAATTAAAATCTTTTGGTGTGACTATCCATTCAACAGGTGGTGAAACTGCCGATGTTGGTGATTTAGTGCGTACTATTATTGTTGATTCTACGGTTACGGCTCGTATGAAACGTAGCGATGTTATTGATAATGCAAATATTCAGGCAGGTGATGTAATCGTTGGTTTGGAAAGTTTTGGTCAGGCTACTTACGAGAAATCATACAACGGAGGTATGGGAAGTAACGGTTTAACATCTGCAAGACATGATGTATTCAATAACTATTTAGCTAAAAAATACCCTGAAAGCTTCGATGCTTCGGTACCTGAAGAGTTAGTGTATTCCGGTAATGTGAAATTAACCGATGCTGTTGAAGATTCTCCAATCGATGCCGGACAGCTAGTGTTGTCACCTACCCGTACTTATGCGCCTATTATCAAAAAAATATTATCGCAATTTAATAGTGATAAAGTTCACGGAATGGTACACTGTTCAGGTGGAGCGCAAACTAAAATTCTTCATTTTGTGAATCAATTTCATATTGTAAAAGATAATATGTTCCCGATTCCGCCATTATTTAAGTTAATACAAGAGCAAAGTAAAACCGACTGGAAAGAAATGTATCAGGTGTTTAACTGTGGTCACAGAATGGAGTTATATGTATCTCCTGAAATCGCTGAAGATATCATCAGTATTTCGAAATCATTTAATGTAAATGCACAAATAATAGGTCGAGTAGAGGCTTCAGAAACCAAAAAGCTTACAATAAAAAGCGAGTATGGTGAGTTTAACTACTAAACTTTTTATTCAATACTGTTGAAATGGAACGGTTATTGATAACAAGTGTATTTTATTAAAGTAAACTAACACAGCTAGTAAAATAAACATCCATATAAAAGGTATGTTGCTTTTTATGAGCATTATGTAATCGCACATGAAAAACATTGTATTAATAATTTTTTGTTTCTTTTTTCAAATTATTTCGGCGCAACCAGATTCTTTATTTTTAAAAGTTAAAGCAGAAAAGTACGAAGGTCCACAGTGGATTAGAAAAAATAAGGCAACTGTAGATTTAAATGAGGTGGCTTTTGTGAACTGGAATGCCGGGGGTACAAATTCTATAAGTGGTTTGTTGGGGTTTGAAACTTCGGCTAATTATACCGACAAGTTTTTTAACTGGAAGAATAATGCAGTGCTTCGTGTTGGGATGAATAAACAGGAAGCTACGGAATTAAGAAAAACAGACGATTTGTTTGAAATTAATTCTAATATAGGTTTTCAGCCGGATGATAATGCAAATTGGTTTTATTCAGCACGACTTAATTTTAAAACCCAGTTATTTAACGGTTACAAATATCCAGATACCGATAATCCTATTTCACGTTTCATGGCGCCTGGTTATCTGTTTTTCGGGGGAGGTATGGAGTATGGTAAGAACATTGATAAAACGTCGTTTTATTTCTCTCCTGTAACTTTAAAGGCTACTTTTGTTTTAGACGAAACTTTAGCGAATGCAGGTAAGTTTGGGGTAACACCAGCGGTTTACGATACCGAAGGGAATCTGTTAGTTAAAGGAGAGCGTGTGCGTCGTGAAGTGGGTATTCTTATAACCAATAGTCACGAGATGAAAGTGGCGCAGAATGTCAATGTTAAACATCAATTAAGTTTGTATTCAGATTATATTAATAACTTCGGTAATGTAGATGTCGACTGGAGTTTAGATTTCGATTTTAAAGTTAATAACTTTATTCGTGCAACACTAGGTTCGCATATTCGTTACGACGATGATATTAAAACTCAAAAAGAAACCGATGTAGAAGGCGAATACGCCGAAGCTGGTGCAAAAATCCAATGGAAACAGTTTTTAGGTATTGGTTTTGCGGTTGATTTTTAATCTGGACGCGAAATGTATAGTTTCAAAAATTTGTTAACTTTTTATTGTTGATAAAATTGCAAAGCACTGAAAACTAATAGTTTGTGTTTTTTTATTGAAAACTTTATGATTTTTATCATGTTTTAGTTTGGGTATTTTTTACGTTCTTTGTGCTGTAGAACAAGTAAAAATTCCCATTCCTATGCCTGTAGAAACACAAACTCACCAAAAACCAACAACTTACACTCAAGAGGAAGCTTTTGAAGCTTCAAAAACCTATTTTAAAGGGGACGATTTAGCTGCCCGTGTTTGGATTAATAAATATGCCTTAAAAGATTCTGAAGGTAATTTATACGAGAAAACACCTGACGATATGCACCGTCGTATCGCTAAGGAAATTGCAAGAATCGAAAGTAACTACGCGAATCCTATTTCAGAGGAACAAATTTTCGATTTAATCAAAGATTTTAAATATATCGTGCCGCAGGGAAGTCCTATGGCGGGTATTGGTAATCCGTATCAAACAGCTTCGTTGTCTAATTGTTTTGTAATTGGTAATTCTGGCGAGTCTGATTCTTATGGAGGTATTATGAAAATAGACCAAGAGCAGGTGCAGTTAATGAAGCGTCGTGGTGGTGTTGGTCACGATTTATCACACATTAGGCCAAAAGGTTCTCCAGTAAAAAATTCAGCGTTAACGTCTACAGGTATCGTGCCTTTTATGGAGCGTTATTCGAATTCTACAAGAGAGGTGGCGCAAGATGGGCGTCGTGGAGCTTTAATGCTTTCGGTGTCTATTAATCACCCGGATTCAGAAGATTTTATAGATGCGAAACTTGAGCAGGGAAAGGTGACCGGGGCAAACGTATCGGTAAGAATTGATGATGCGTTTATGAAAGCGGTTAAGGCCGATGGTGAATATGTGCAGAAATACCCGATTTTTAGTGAAAATCCAAAATACAGTAAAACCATTCACGCTACCGATGTTTGGAAGAAAATTGTGCACAACGCATGGAAATCGGCAGAGCCAGGAATTTTATTCTGGGATACGGTAATTAATGAATCAGTGCCAGATTGTTATGCTGATTTGGGTTACAAAACCGTATCAACAAATCCATGTGGTGAGATTCCGTTATGTCCATACGATTCTTGTCGTTTATTGGCAATAAATTTATTGTCTTACGTAGAAAATCCGTTTACATCGCATGCAAAATTCAATTTCGATTTATTCAAAGAGCATGCTGCAGTTGCGCAGCGTATGATGGACGATATCATCGATCTGGAATTAGAAAAAATCGATGTGGTTCTACAAAAAATTGATAATGACCCGGAATTGGATGAGGTAAAAGCTGTAGAGCGTAACTTATGGTTAAATATTAAAAAGAAAGCTGAAGAAGGAAGACGTACAGGTATTGGAATAACGGCCGAAGGCGATATGTTAGCGGCTTTAGGTATTCAATACGGAAGCGAAGCAGGAAATGCATTTTCTTTAGAAGTGCATAAAACCTTATGTTTAGAAGTGTATCGCGCATCGGTTTACACGGCTAAGGAGCGTGGTGCTTTCGCCATTTATGATTCAGAAAGAGAAAAAAATAATCCGTTAATTCAACGTATCAAGAATGAAGACGAGAAGTTGTATTATGATATGTTGGAATACGGACGTAGAAATATTGCTTTATTAACTATTGCTCCGACAGGAACAACAAGTTTAATGACGCAAACGTCCTCTGGTATTGAACCTGTGTTTATGCCGGTTTACAAACGAAGAAGAAAAGTAAACCCAAACGATAAAAACGTGCGTGTCGATTTTGTTGACGAAGTAGGAGATTCTTGGGAAGAATATGTGGTATTCCACCATCGTTTTAAGCAATGGATGGAAGTTAACGGCATTGATGCTGATAAAAACTTCACACAGGAAGAATTAGATGAATTAATTAAGAAATCACCTTACTACAAAGCAACGTCTAACGATGTGGATTGGTTAAGTAAAGTGAGCATGCAGGGAGCGATTCAAAAATGGGTAGACCACTCGATTAGTGTGACTATTAATTTACCTAACGATGTGTCGGAAGAGTTAGTAGGCGAGTTGTATCTTAAAGCATGGGAAGTTGGCTGTAAAGGTGTAACTGTTTATCGTGACGGATCTCGTTCTGGAGTTTTAATTTCGAACGATGAAAAGAAAGATACAGAAGAAACTTCGGAAGTGTTAACAGCTTTTCCAGTAAAACGTCCGGAAGTTTTAGAAGCTGATGTTGTTCGATTCCAGAATAATAAAGAAAAGTGGATTGCATTCATTGGTCTTATCGATGGGAAACCTTATGAAATCTTCACAGGTTTAGCCGATGACGAAGATGGTATTTTAATTCCTCGTTGGGTAAACGAAGGTTTAATTATTAAAGGTAAAAATGAAGACGGAACCAAGCGTTACGATTTTCAATATAAGAACAAACGTGGTTATAAAACCACTATTGAAGGACTGTCGTATAAATTCAATCCGGAATTCTGGAACTATGCAAAACTGATTTCAAGTACACTTCGTCATGGAATGCCAATTGATAAAGTGGTTGATTTAGTTAACAGTTTACAGTTAGACAATGCGTCAATTAATACCTGGAAAAATGGTGTGGTTCGTGCTGTAAAACGCTATGTGGAAGATGGTACAGAAGCTAAAGGACACGTTTGCGATAATTGTAAATCGAAGAATTTAGTGTATCAGGAAGGCTGTTTAACCTGCACAGATTGTGGGTCTTCAAAATGTGGATAATATATTTCTTATAAAATATTTAAAGGAAGTCGAAAGGCTTCCTTTTTTTATGTAGTATGATATTTCTTGAGAATTTAAAATTTATTATTTCAATTTTTAAACTCACGATTTATCAATTCATAAATTATCGTATTTTTGCCACACAATTTAATTAGATGTTAGACAAATTACAAATAGTAAAGCAACGTTTCGATGAGGTTAGTGATTTAATCATTCAGCCAGACGTGATTTCAGATCAAAAACGTTATATCGCTTTAAATAAAGAATATAAAGACCTTAAAGTTCTAATCGAAAAGCGAGAAGAATTAATTGAGGCGACAAATAATTTAGCTGAAGCTGAAGAAATTCTAGCCGATGGTAGTGATGCCGAAATGGTTGAAATGGCTAAAATGCAGTTTGAAGAGGCTAAAGAGGCTATTCCGAAGTTAGAAGATGAGATTAAGTTTCTTCTAATTCCGAAAGATCCTGAAGATGCAAAGAATGCCGTTGTTGAATTACGTGCCGGAACAGGTGGTGATGAGGCGAGTATTTTTGCCGGAGATTTATTTAGAATGTATACCAAATATTGCGAAAGCAAGGGTTGGAAAGTCGATACTGTTGACTTTAGTGAAGGAACAAACGGTGGATTTAAAGAAATTCAGTTTGAAGTGTCTGGAGAAGATGTTTACGGAACCTTAAAGTTTGAAGCAGGAGTACACCGTGTACAACGTGTACCACAAACCGAAACTCAGGGGCGTGTACATACCAGTGCGGCAACGGTAATGGTTTTCCCGGAAGCTGAAGAGTTTGATGTTGAAATTAATCCTAAAGATGTACGTATCGATTTCTTCTGTTCATCAGGTCCTGGTGGTCAGTCGGTAAACACTACGTACTCAGCGGTACGTTTAACGCATATTCCAACAGGATTGGTAGCACAGTGTCAGGATCAAAAGTCTCAACATAAAAATAAAGAGAAAGCGTTTAAAGTATTACGTTCACGTTTATATGATATGGAGCTTGCTAAAAAGCAGGAGGAAGATGCAGCTAAACGTGGAAGTATGGTGTCGTCGGGTGATAGAAGTGCTAAAATTAGAACGTACAACTATCCGCAAGGCCGTGTAACCGACCACAGAATTGGTTTAACGCTTTACGATTTAAGTAATATTGTAAATGGTGATATCCAGAAAATAATTGATGAGTTACAATTAGCCGAAAACACTGAAAAGTTAAAAGCTAGCGATAACGTAATTTAAAAATGAATAGCCTCTTTAAGAGGCTTTTTTATATATGACAACAGCACAACTTGTAGAACAAATTAAGAAAAAGCAATCCTTTCTTTGTATCGGATTGGATGTCGATTTAAACAAAATTCCAGAACATCTTTTAAAAGAAGAAGATCCTATTTTTGCCTTTAATAAAGCCATTATCGATGCCACGCATCATTTATGTGTAGCTTACAAACCAAACACAGCGTTTTATGAAGCTTATGGTTTAAAAGGTTGGAAAGCCTTAGAAAAAACGATTAATTATTTAAATGAAAATCATCCTGAAATCTTCACGATTGCCGATGCAAAACGTGGCGATATAGGGAACACGAGTACCATGTATGCTAAAGCCTTTTTCGAGGATTTAGCATTCGATTCAGTTACTGTAGCACCTTACATGGGAAAAGATTCTGTTGAGCCATTTTTAGCATTTCAGGATAAGCATACCATTATGTTAGGATTAACGTCTAACGCTGGAGCTTTCGATTTTCAAACGAAATTAGTTGACGGTATAGAACTTTACAAACAGGTTTTAGAAACTTCAAAGACTTGGGAGAATGCTCAGAATTTAATGTATGTTGTTGGAGCAACTAAGGCTGAGTATTTAGCTGATATTCGTCAAATCATCCCTAACAGTTTTCTTCTAGTACCAGGAGTAGGTGCGCAGGGTGGAAATTTACAAGACGTATGTAAATACGGAATGAATGATACTGTTGGACTTCTTATTAATTCTTCAAGAGGTATTATTTATGCTTCTAAAGGAGAAGATTATGCCGAAGTAGCGGCAGAAAAAGCAAAAGAACTGCAAGAAGAAATGGCCGAGATTCTTTCAGCTTAAGTTTCAAATAATATAATACGATAATTCGTTTTGGAAGTTTTAGATCAATTACAAAGAACAATTGAATTTAAAAGCGTTCCAAAGCGAATTATTTCTTTAGTACCCAGTCAAACCGAATTACTATGTGATTTAGGTTTAGAGGAATCTCTGATTGGCGTTACTAAATTTTGTGTGCATCCACATTACATAACCACAAAAGTTGCAGTAGTGGGAGGTACTAAGCAAATCCATTTAGATAAGATTAAAGCTCTTCAGCCCGATATTATTCTGTGTAATAAGGAGGAAAATACTAAAGAAATTGTTGAAGCCTGTGAAAATATTTGTCCTGTCCATGTTTCCGATATTTATACAATTTCCGACAGTATTGAACTGATTAAGCAATATGGTGTTTTGTTTGACAGGCAAAAGCAATCTGAAGCTATGTCTGCTAAAATAGAAGCAGAGGTTACGGATTTTAAAATGTTTTTAAAAAATAGACGGGAGTTAAAAGTGGCGTATTTTATCTGGAAATCCCCTTGGATGGTGGCGGCTAATAATACGTTTATTAATCACCTTCTAGAACTTAATAAATTCACTAATGCTTTTGATAGACAGGAGCGTTATCCTGATGTGCTTTTGGAAGCTTCGGGAGGATATGAAGCAATCCAGGTTGTGTTGTTGTCCAGTGAGCCCCATCCGTTTAATGAGAACCATAAAACAGAGGTACAAGAATATTTTCCAAAAGCCAAAATTGTTTTAGCTGATGGAGAAATGTTTTCCTGGTATGGCTCTAGGTTACTAAAAGCATTCGAGTATTTTAAAACGCTCCGTTTAAATCTTGAGAATAATCTAACTTACTAGTATCATCTACAAAATTTTCAATTTTACGTTCTAACTCTTTTAAGCTGATTAACTTATTTAAGTTTGGCTTAATTCTTCCTACTTTACAAAATTGTGTACTCATACTCATAACTTGTTTTTTTATAAAGTACGTGATTTTGTGTGGTTTAGATGTAAGGGAATCGTTAAATAAATGATAAAAACGTTAAACTAGCGTTTTTTGTTGTTCTCTTGAAAGATATTTTAAACGATTTAGCTTATTAAGAAGTTTGATTGCCATATATTCAGAAATGTCACTTTGCGCAGAATCCGTCTGACGCAAATTATACGCCTGTTCCATTAAAAGCTTATATTTATTTTTAAGCTTCTCCTGATCGATTCTTATGCGGTCTAATCTGTCCATTGTGCTCTGAATTTCAGTTATTTAAATATACATTTTTTATCTAATAAAAAAAAAAATCCGATAATTATTTTATTAACCATCGGATTTATATAGAAAACACTAATGTTTTTTTAATCTTGAAGTGCAAAAACCTGTTTCAGTAAAGTGGTTGTTCTTGATGAAATGTCGGTACGAATTTCTTTTTCTTCAACAGCTATCATGGTGTAAACACCTTCTAAGGCTTCACTAGTAACATAATCGGTTAAATCCGGATTAACATCATTAGTAAAAGGTATACTATTGTATTTGTTAATTAGGTTAGTCCAGATTTTATCAGCACCTACTTTTGAAAAAGAGCTGTTAATTACGGGGTGAAATTTTTCGTAAAGAGGAGTCTGGGTTTTTCCTGTTAAATATTGTGTAGCAGCATTGTCATTACCTAAAAGAATGTTCTTGGCATCTGTAAAAGTGATTTGTTTCACAGCATCGACAAAAATAGGCGTCGCTTCTTTTACTGCGTCTTCAGCAGCGCGATTTAAAGCTTTAATACCTTCATCAGCTAAACTTCCTAAACCAATACTTCTAAGACCTTTATCGACTTGTTGTAATTCTTCAGGAAGTAATATTTTAACCAGATCATTTTTATAAAAACCATCGGTTTGGGTTAGTTTCGATACTTGTTTTTCTATTCCTAAATTTAAAGCTTCTCTTAAACCAGATGCAATTTGGTCGTTTCCTATAGTTGTTCCGGTTTGTGGAAGTTGATTAATAACTTGTTGTAGGTCGGCACAGGCATTTAAAGTGAAAACCAATGCTACTGTAAAAATCTTTTTTATCATATTTGGGTGTTTTAAATCTTAAACAAATATAGACTTTACCATTTAGAATTTAAGGTTAAGCTTATGCTATATTCGATCAAGAAAATATAACCGTTTTATTATTGTAAACCATAACTTTTCTATCGGCATGCAATTTTACAGCATTTGCCAAAACAATTTTCTCCAAATCACGTCCTTTAGCAATTAAATCGGGAATGGAATGTGCATGAGTTACGCGCGTTACATCTTGTTCTATAATTGGTCCGCCATCTAATTCTTCCGTAACATAATGACTCGTAGCCCCAATAATTTTAACACCGCGCTTAAAGGCCGAATGGTAAGGTTTAGCCCCAATAAATGCTGGTAAGAACGAGTGATGGATGTTAATGATTTTATTGGGGTATTTATCAATCATGGATTTTGGTATTATTTGCATATACCTCGCCAAGACTATAAAATTAATACCATGTTCCTCAAGAAGTTCTAATTGGTTTTTAGCCGCGTCTTCTTTATTGTCTTTGGTGACAGGAATGTGATAAAACGGAATTTTAAAATTATCGGCAATGGGTTTTAAATCTTTATGATTACTGATGATAAAAGGAATTTCTAAATTAAGTTCTCCTGAATTATAACGGCCTAATAAGTCATAAAGACAGTGATCATATTTAGAAATGAACAATGCCATTTTCGGTTTGCTTTCCGATGAGTAAATACGCCATTTCATTTTAAAGATATCAGCCAAAGTTGTTTTGAAAGATTCTTTAAAGGCTTCTGTACAAAAAGATTCATCAGTAAATTCACTTTCCAGTCGCATAAAAAACTCGTTTTGCTCACGATCAACAAACTGGTCTATATAAACAATATTTCCTTCATTTTTCGCAATAAAATTGGTTACTGAAGCAATAATGTTGGGGCGGTCTTTACAATGTATAAGGATGGTAATTTTATTCATAATCATATATAAGTATCTCAAATTAACCTAAAAATCAGATAACTAGAAAGTGAGATTGTGAAATTTAGATAATCACTTGTAAATAGTTGGTTTTTTTGAATATTTCGTAAATTTGACACATATATAATAGTTTTATTTAATTATACTGAAAAGATGCATACAGCTCCTTATAAGCCAAAACATAAAGTAAGAATTGTTACCGCTGCCTCGTTATTCGATGGTCACGATGCAGCTATTAATATTATGCGCCGTATCATACAATCTACCGGTGTAGAAGTGATTCATCTTGGACACGATAGAAGTGTTGAAGAAGTAGTAAATACCGCCATTCAGGAAGATGCCAACGCCATCGCTATGACCTCATATCAAGGAGGACACAACGAGTATTTTAAATACATGTACGATTTGTTAAAGGAAAAAGGAGCATCGCATATCAAGATATTTGGTGGCGGTGGAGGCGTTATTCTTCCGGAAGAAATTAAAGAGTTGATGGATTATGGTATTACTCGTATTTATTCACCTGACGATGGTAGGGAGTTAGGATTACAGGGTATGATTAACGATTTGGTTGAACAATCTGATTTTGCAGTTGGCGATTCATTAAATGGAGAAGTTAATGATTTGGAAACAAAGAATTCAAAATCGATTGCTCGTGTTATTTCATCGGCTGAAAACTTTCCGGAAGTAGCAAAGGAAACTTTAGAAACAATTCACGATAAAAATAAAACTTCAAATATTCCAGTTCTTGGAATTACTGGAACGGGAGGCGCAGGAAAGTCGTCGTTGGTTGATGAATTGGTTCGCAGATTTTTAATCGATTTTCCGGAAAAAACCATTGGAATCATTTCAGTAGATCCTTCTAAACGTAAAACGGGAGGCGCACTTTTGGGCGATCGTATTCGAATGAATGCCATTAATAATCCGAGAGTTTATATGCGTAGTTTGGCAACCCGTCAATCGAATCTGGCATTATCGAAACATGTAAATGAAGCGATTGAAGTTTTAAAGGCAGCTCACTACGATTTAATTATTTTAGAAACTTCAGGAATCGGGCAATCTGATACCGAAATTATAGAGCATAGCAATGTATCTTTATATGTGATGACTCCTGAATTTGGAGCCGCTACACAACTGGAGAAAATTGATATGTTGGATTTCGCCGATTTGGTAGCCATTAATAAATTCGATAAACGCGGTGCTTTAGATGCCTTACGCGATGTGAAAAAGCAGTACATGCGTAACCACGAATTGTGGGAAGTGAATCAGGACGATTTACCGGTTTTCGGAACCATTGCTTCGCAGTTTAACGATCCGGGAATGAATTCGCTTTATAAAGCGGTGATGGATAAGATTGCTGAAAAATCCGGAGTCGATTTACAGTCTACTTTTGAAATTTCAAAAGAAATGAGCGAGAAGATTTTTGTCATTCCACCAAGTAGAACGCGTTATTTATCGGAGATTGCTGAAACCAATCGGGCTTATGATAAAACGGCTGTTGAACAGGTTGAAGTAGCTCAAAAGTTATACGGTATTTATAAAACCATTGAATCTGTAGTTGGAGCAGTCCCGGAATTGGATAAAACAGGAATTGATTTTGAAGCTTTACCTATAACTGAAAATAATTCAGCTTTTGTAAAACTATTAATTGCTGAATTTGATAGAGTAAAAATGAATCTCGATCCATACAACTGGGAAGTCATCACAGGTTGGAGTGAGAAAGTTGAAAAGTATAAAAACCCGATTTATTCATTTAAAGTACGTGATAAGGAAATTAAAATAGAAACCCACACCGAATCTTTATCGCATACGCAAATACCAAAGGTAGCTCTGCCAAAATATCAGGCTTGGGGAGATATTCTTCGATGGACTTTACAGGAAAATGTGCCAGGAGAATTTCCGTATACTTCAGGATTGTATCCGTTTAAGCGCACAGGCGAAGATCCTACGCGTATGTTTGCCGGAGAAGGAGGTCCAGAGCGTACCAATCGTCGTTTCCATTACGTGAGTTTAGGTATGCCTGCAAAACGTTTGTCAACGGCTTTCGATAGTGTTACTTTGTATGGTAACGACCCTGATTATCGCCCGGATATTTATGGTAAAATTGGTAATGCCGGTGTGAGTATTTGTTGTTTAGACGATGCTAAAAAACTGTATTCCGGATTTAATTTAGCCGATGCCATGACTTCGGTGAGTATGACGATTAATGGTCCTGCACCTATGTTGTTAGGCTTTTTTATGAATGCCGCTATCGATCAGCAATGTGAGTTATATATTAAGGAGCAAGGTCTTGAAAAAGTGGTAGAAGATAAAATCGAAGCGATTTATAAAGAAAAAGGAGTCGAGCGTCCTATATATAATGGAGAGTTACCTGAAGGAAACGATGGTTTAGGCTTAATGTTGTTAGGTGTTACTGGAGATCAGGTATTGCCGGAAGACGTTTATAATAGAATTAAAACGGAAACCATTGCTCAGGTTAGAGGAACGGTGCAAGCTGATATATTAAAAGAAGATCAGGCACAGAATACCTGCATATTTTCAACGGAGT
The DNA here is from genome assembly GCF_032926325.1 of Aestuariibaculum lutulentum. Classification (NCBI taxonomy): domain Bacteria; kingdom Pseudomonadati; phylum Bacteroidota; class Flavobacteriia; order Flavobacteriales; family Flavobacteriaceae; genus Aestuariibaculum; species Aestuariibaculum lutulentum. The sequence goes on along the minus strand of NZ_CP136709.1, from coordinate 139,592 downwards.
TTGCTCTGAGATTAATGGGCGATGTTCAGGAGTATTTCATTGATAATAACGTTCGTAATTTTTATTCGGTGTCTATTTCTGGTTATCATATTGCAGAGGCAGGAGCAAACCCAATTACGCAGTTGGCATTAACCTTATCAAACGGATTTACCTACGTAGAATACTATTTGTCAAGAGGAATGGATATTAATAAGTTCGGCCCAAACTTATCATTTTTCTTCTCGAATGGTATCGATCCGGAATATGCGGTTATCGGTCGTGTTGCTCGTAGAATCTGGGCTAAAGCTTTAAAACAAAAGTATGGTGCCAACTCAAGAGCACAAATGTTGAAATACCACATTCAAACTTCTGGAAGAAGTTTACATGCTCAGGAAATCGACTTTAACGATATTCGTACCACGCTTCAGGCGTTATATGCCATCTACGATAACTGTAACTCGTTGCACACCAATGCGTATGATGAAGCGATTACAACGCCAACCGAAGAATCTGTACGTCGTGCTATGGCCATTCAGTTAATTATTAATAAAGAATTAGGATTGGCGAGAAATGAAAACCCGATTCAAGGTTCATTTATTATTGAAGAATTAACCGATTTAGTAGAAGAAGCTGTTTTAACTGAGTTCGATAGAATAACAGAACGTGGAGGCGTTTTAGGTGCTATGGAAACCATGTATCAAAGGAGTAAAATTCAAGAAGAAAGCTTGTATTACGAAACATTGAAGCATAATGGTGAATTCCCAATTATAGGTGTGAATACCTTCTTAAGTAGTAAAGGATCTCCAACCATTCAGCCAAAAGAGGTGATTCGAGCTACAGAGGAAGAAAAACAGTTCCAGATAAAAACTTTAGAAAATCTTCATAAAACCTATGAGGGTAGAATTGAAACTGTTTTAGCTAAGGTTCAGGAAGCGGCTATCCAAAATCGTAATGTTTTTGAAGTATTAATGGAAGCCACTAAAGTATGTTCTTTAGGTCAAATTACCGATGCGTTGTTTGAAGTTGGCGGACAGTATCGCAGAAACATGTAACCGATAGTTTTTCTAATAAATTAAAAATCCTGAACGTGAGTTCAGGATTTTTTTATGCTAATTAGTTGATAAATAAGGGTGTAGTTTATCGGTGATTTTTGTAAAATGTTTCAAATCAAAGAATTAAATAAGCAGGTTAACTAGTAATTTATGTTTCAGTGGTTTTCTTGGGTATCTTGAATGTTCTCTAAAAGTCAATAATATGTTCAATTTAAAATACATTATTATGGAAGCAACTTTAAATTACAATTTTAACAGAAGGTCTGAGAATCACATCGACTGGCTATTAAACGTTATTAAATCGGAGAAATACTATGAAATCGATAGTTACATAGTGAATTTAGATAAAGCAAGTTAAATTTATTTAAAAAGAAGATTTATACGGAGAACATTACTTTTATTATTATGTAAGGGGAGGCAACATTCTAAAATGAAAATAGATAAAACATGCTATAACGGCCTCAAAGAAGAACTTTAAAGCAGTTTATAGAAACTGCTAGGAAGGCAGAATTAATATGAGCTATAAGAGCTCATATTAATTCTGCTTTTTATTTTTATGAATTGGGATGTATTAAATGAAAGAAAAGAGAAAAAATGTTTTAGGCTATAAAGTTAATAACCAGGTACGTTGAAGTTGTTTGAATTTTTTCAACTCACTACGTAAAATAGGTAAAAAGTCTTTTCCGTTGCTATTAGATTTCTCTAAACGGTAAGAGTTTCGGTATAATTTGTTTGTTAAGCGTTTTAAAGTAGCAATGTGTTTATGTCTTTTATCGGTGTAACGCTCTAATTCTACACAGGCAATTTCTGGAGCTAATGATATAGATTGCTGAACAATATCACCAGAAAAATAGATATTACTATCTTCAGAACCATCAGGTTTAAGCTCTGATAAATCGTGATTTAAGTACGATGATATGCTTTGCGATAGTGCGAAAATTTCTATCGCTTTTTTATAAATCGGTAATTCCGATAGGTTTTGTGGGGTATTGTATGACATGATCTTTTTCTCTTTAGCGTTTTTATCAAAATTACAGACAAGATTTCATATTCATCTTTAATATTTAAAGTAAAATCGTATATTTACTTTAATATTTAATTTTTTAATCTAATTTATCTTAAAAATGGTTTTAGATGCGCTTAACTGGAAGATTTTGAAGTGTTTACAGCAGAATGCAAGGCAGTCTAATGCCGAAATTGGGCGTCAGGTGGGAATAAGTTCACCAGCGGTTTCCGAGCGTATTAAGAAGATGGAAGATGCCGGAATTATTTTAGGATATAAAACTGTAGTGTCTCCATTAGATATGGGATATCAATTAAAAGCCATAATAACCTTGCGTGCTTTTATAGGAAAGCTGAAACCTTTTTTAGAAAAAGTAAAAACTTACGATGAGGTTTTAAACTGTTACCGCATTACAGGAAACGAAAACATTGTAATGGAAGTGGTGCTTAAAAACCAGAAGCATTTGGAAACTTTTATAGATCAATTGATTATTTACGGAGAAACAAAAACTCAAATCGTGTTGTCGCACGTTACACGATTTAAGGAAATAAAACCCCTAAAATAATAGGTTAAGAAATCCGCCACGGCGGATTTTTTCGGTTCTTACCTGCGTGATATATAATAATAGGATTACCGTCTAAATCATTTAAATGAGCTTCACGCCATAACCAGGGTTTATCTTCAGGAAAACTCTCGAAAGCAATGCCCTTTTGCTGTAAGGTTAAAACCGTTTGATCCACATTATCAACTTCGAAATAGATAGTTGCTCTTAGTTCTTTTGGTAGAGCTTCAACCTGATGAATTGAGAATGTACTGTTTCCGTCAGGACATTCAAATCGAACATATCTTGGAATAGAATCTACAATAAGTTTGAGTCCTAATGTTTCATAGAATTTTGTTGCCTTTTCGACATCAACAGAAGGAATAGTAACTTGATTAAGGTTCATTATTCTGTACTTTCATTTAAACTTTCAATATGTTCAGCAATGAGTTTCGCATGAATTCGTGAATTTTCAATAAACCACTTATGTGTTTCATTACCACCGCAAATAACACCCGCTAAATACAAGCCTTCAATGTTTGACTCCATAGTTTCAGGGTTGTAGTTTGGAATGTTTCTGCCATCATCAGACAATGCAATATGACTTTGTTTTAAAAAATTAAAATCGGGTAAATAACCTGTAAGCGCTACAACATAATCGTTTTCTAAAGTCAAATTGCCTTTAGGAGTTTTAATCTCTACGGTTTCGGAGTCTATTTTCGTGATTTCAGAATTAAAATAGGCTTTAATGCTACCTTCATTAATACGATTTATAATATCGGGGCGTACCCAGTATTTTACACGTTCGCCGATGGTTTCACCTCGAACTACCATGGTTACATCACCGCCTTTACGCCAAATTTCCAATGCCGCATCAACCGATGAATTACTGGCGCCAACAACAATTACTTTTTGTAAGGAATAGTTGTGTGCTTCCTTGTAATAATGTGTCACTTTTGGTAAATCTTCACCAGGTACATTAATAAGTTTTGGGATGTCGTAAAACCCTGTTGAGATGATGACTTTTTTAGCTAAATATTCAGTTTTTGATGTCGTTACTTTAAATATTTCCTTTTCTTTTTCAATATGCTTTACAGTTTCATATAAATGTATGTTAAGTTTATTGGAAGTCACGACCCGTCGATAGTACTCTAAAGCTTCATCACGATTAGGTTTCGGGTTGTTACTAATAAATGGAATCTCATCAATTTCTAATTTTTCAGATGTTGAGAAGAAGGTCATGTTTTTAGGATAGTTGAAAAGTGAATTGGTTAAAGCTCCTTTTTCAATCACAACATAATTCCATCCTCTTTTTTTACATTCTAAGGCGCAGTTAATACCAATAGGTCCTGCGCCAATTATTAAAACATCAAAAGTATTTCTCATCTCATTTATTAAAATTATCAACCATATTGCTTATTTAAACAATTAGGTCTTAATAATTTGTTTCAATTTACGGTTTTGTATCTTTTTAAATTATTTAATCTTCTGTTTAAACTAAATAATATCAAGGCACATATTAGGGCTAAACCTGCAATAATATACCATGTAATTTCAAATCCTAAACCTGCCGTTAGCTGCAATCCTGCATTATGACCAAAAATATGCGCCACTGAAAATGATATGGAATATAACGCCATGTATTCACCCTGATTTCCTTTTTTGGCACGTTCTATGGCAAAGGCATTAGAAAACGGAAAGGCAATCATTTCGCCAAAAGTTACCAGTAACATACCAATAACCAGAATGCCGGTCCAGGAAGTAAAGTTTAAAATTAGAAAACTGATTCCTGTTAAAACAGCTCCGAAAAACACCAACCATAATTTGGTAAAAGCTGTATTTTCCAACCATTTGATTAAAGGCATTTCAAAGATAAAAATAACAAAACCATTTAAGCCTAAAATCAAACCGATTTCAAATTCACTTAACAGATGCACATCTTTATAGTAAATAGTAATAGATGAAAAGTATTGCAAGAATACAATGCCAAATAGAACCATTGCTATAAAGAACACCAAAAAGGCATGGTCTTTATAAGCTGAAACCGGATTGTCGTTTTTAATCTCGTCTAGTACTTTGGTTTTTTTAGGATTTAAAACTTTAACCATAACAAGAGCAGCAATGGCACAGGTTATTCCATCTACCCAGAATAAACCGGAATACCCAAGACCTGTGATAATCATACCACCAATAGCTGGTCCTGCCGAAAATCCAAGATTAATGGCCAAACGAATTAATGTTAATGAACGGATTTTATTTTCGGGTTTGCTATAGGCATTTAATGCCACAAATATAGCTGGACGAAAGGCATCGGCAACCATCATAACAATAAATATCCCAACACATATCGATACGAATGTATTTAGAAATTGTAATAGAACGAATAAAACCCCTGTAGCAAGTAAACTTCTAACCATAACTTTGTAGTAACCAATTTTGTCGGTTAGTTTACCCCCAATCCAAGAGCCAACAACCGAGCCCAAACCAAAGGCACTCATAATCCACCCTACCTGACTTACCGAAAAGTGTAAATCTTCTTTTAGGTAAAGAGATAGAAACGGAATAACCATAGTACCGGCTCGGTTTATAAAAGTAATAAGTGCCAGCCACCATATTTCTTCCGAGAGTCCTCGAAAAGTATCTATGTAGTTTTTAAAAAGTGTTTTCATTATATGGTTGGTAATAGTTATAAAAATAAAAAAGTCCGACGGTTAAGTCGGACTTTTAATACATTGTAATATAATTTTATAATGATATCATCACAATATATAGCAAGCCCGACCTCGTTCTCTCACAGAGGTATATTGCTTTTTACAAATTGTGATCATATAGCGCATAGTCTAATTTTATGAATTACAAACTTATATAAAATAATTGTAAGTTGTATTTTTGAAATCAAAAATTGTTTAAATGAAGTATTTTTTAGTATGGTCTCTACTTGCTTTAGGTATAGTAAGTTGCCAAAATAAAAAGCAGTATAATTTAGGTGAAACCGCCTTTCAGCAAGAGTTGAATGCCGAATATAAAGATGCTACAACATCGCCTTTAAAAGATGAAGATAGAAAGACTTTTGAAGGCTTGGAATTCTTTAAAAATGACTCAATATATGTGGTTAAGGCAATATTAGAGTTGATGCCTGATTCGGAATTTGTGCCAATGAAAACTACAACAAGCCGTATTTCTGAAAAGCGAATTTATGGTATTTTAAATTTTGAATTAAAAGGAGAATCTTTCAAATTGAATATCTATCAGGATAAGGATTTAATGACAAAGGAAGGCTATGAAAATTATCTGTTTTTGCCATTTTTTGATGAAACCAGTGGCGAAGAAAGCTACGGAGGAGGTCGTTATATTGATGCTCGAATTCCAAAGGGAGATACCATCATAATAGATTTTAATAAAGCTTATAATCCGTATTGCTCATACAATGATAAATATTCATGCCCAATTGTGCCAAGAGAAAATTATTTGGCTACTCGTATTGAAGCCGGAGTAAAAGCCTTTAAAAAGCATTAACAGGATCTTCTTTAATGGCTATATAAATTTCGGTTACCCAATCGGCTGGATTTGGTGTAGTTTCAGGGTTTGTTAAGTAGACTTCTAACATAGGGCCATTTTCGGTAAATTCTAATCCCGCATCAGGAATGTATTTTAAAGCGGTTTCCCAGGCTTCTTTTGAATTACTGTAATCGCCTTTTAAAGTTGTTTTCACAGCTCTAAAGGGATCTAATTTACCCATTAAAATATGACTGCTGGTCGTGGTAACTTCTTCGTTTGTTGGTATGCAACAGGAAAATTCAGCTGTATTGCTAACGTCGCCCCATTTGGTGTAATTTACAAATGGTGCACCAGAAGACGAAATATTGTGTTCTTTAACATAAGCCTGAATTTCATTAAACATCTCCTGCATTTTTTCTTCAGACTCACTTATTTTACAGGTAATGGAGTTATAAAGAAAATGTTCACCGGCAAAACTGGTAATACCATTTACTTTTACGCTGTACACTTGCATGCTGGCTAAAACAATACTATCTAATTTTTCCAGACTACGTTCGTAATGTGGGCCGATTTGTTCTTCCATGCTTCCTGTAAAAGCCGTGTAAGCTTTGAAACCGAAAGGGAGTTCATTCCCTGAAATACTCCAGGTAACATTAGTAGAACCATCTTCATTAGGGGTAAATGTCCAGTTAATATTAGAGGCAGGAAATTCTGCGATTTGCATTTGTTGGTATATGGTAGCATTTGGAACTGTTTCAAGTGTTGTCAAACTTCCAAGTCCGCTTTCATCTTCCCAAGAATAGGAGCTGTTAATCCCTGATGTTTGCTCAGGGTAAATTAATTTCATGTCAGGGTCAGCTTCAACCCAAGACGACCAGTCTTTCCAGTTTTTAAAATCAATAACATTGTTATAAATCACAGACGCAGGAGCTTGAATGGTTCGTGTTCTGCTTACTTCGAAAGTATTTGGCTGAATAGCGACATAAATAGACGTACCAATAACGGCAATGAGTAGTAAGAATAGTATGTATTTGAAAGATTTCATGTCAATCTTTTTTTTAGTGGAGTTGCTATATCAAAGATAATGAATTTATAATTCTTGTTGAGAAATTATTACATTTGTGGACTTTATAATAAAAATTCAATAACGAGAACGGGTTAATTGTTTTTAAATGCTAATTCAGCCTGTTTTCGAACTTAAAAATCCAAAAAAATGAATTTAAAACAAATACTTGGTGTTGCTTTTGTTTCAGCTACATTATTTTCCTGTGGAAATGATAAGGCGAAAACAGCACCCGAAGACGCTACAGATGCTAAGATTGTAGAAGCTCCGTTTAATTACAATGTAGAACAGTTTGCGGATATTAAGGTGTTGCGATACCAGATTCCGGGATGGGAGAATTTAACCCTGAAAGAGCAGAAATTAGTGTATTATTTAACACAGGCTGGACTTTCTGGTCGTGATATTATTTGGGATCAGAACTACAAGTATAATTTAACAATCCGTGAAGCTTTAGAGCAGGTTTATACTAATTATGAAGGCGATAAAACATCGGAAGATTGGAATGCTTTTGTGGTTTACTTAAAGCGTGTGTGGTTCAGTAATGGTATTCACCATCACTATTCAAACGACAAATTAAAACCTGAATTTTCATCAGAGTATTTAAAGATGCTTTTGGCTGAAACTGATACGGAATTGGAAGGCGAAGCGTTCGATGTTATTTTCAATGATAAGGATGCTAAAAAAGTAAATTTAGCTAAAGGAATTGATAATGTGTCTGCTTCAGCTGTTAACTTTTATGGTGAGGGTGTTACCAATTCAGATGTGGAAACTTTTTATAAAGCAATGCAGTCACCAGACCCAACAAAACCATTGTCGTATGGGTTGAATTCAAAGTTAGTAAAAGAAAATGGTGTTTTAAAAGAACAAAAATATAAATCGGAAGGTTTATATGGAGAAGCCATTGATGAAATCATCAAATGGTTGGAATTAGCCAAAGGCGTTGCGGAAAATGAGGCTCAGGGAAATGCGTTAGGTTTATTGATTGAGTATTACAAAACTGGAGATTTACAAAGCTGGGATGATTACAATGTAGCCTGGACTGCCGCTACCGAAGGTAATATAGATTACATTAACAGTTTTATTGAAGTATATAACGATCCGTTAGGGTATCGTGGTTCATACGAGAGTATTATCCAGATTAAAGATTTCGATATGTCTAAAAAAATGGCAGTATTATCGGATAACGCGCAATGGTTTGAAGATAACTCACCATTAATGGAAGAACATAAAAAGAAAAATGTTGTTGGAGTAACGTATAAGGTAGTTAATGTAGCAGGAGAAGCTGGCGATGCTTCACCAAGTACACCAATAGGGGTTAATTTACCAAACGCCAACTGGATTCGTGCCGCAGTTGGAAGTAAGTCGGTTTCTTTGGGAAATATTGTTGCTTCTTACAACAATGCAGGTGGTTCAGAGCGTTTAAAAGAGTTTGTTAACGATGCCGAAGAATTAGAATTAGAAGAAACTTACGGTCAGTTAGCAGATAAACTACATACAGCGTTACATGAGGTTGTAGGTCATGCTTCAGGGCAGTTAAATCCTGGTGTAGGTGAAACTAAAGAAACGCTTAAAAATTATGCTTCAACCTTAGAGGAGGGCCGTGCAGATTTAGTGGCACTTTATTATTTGTATGATTCTAAATTACAGGAATTAGGTCTGGTTGAAGATTGGCAAAAGGTAGGTAAAGCTGCTTACGATGAATACATTAGAAATGGTTTAATGACGCAATTAATCCGTTTAAATTTGGGAGATGATGTTGAAGAAGCTCACATGCGTAACCGCCAGTGGGTATCGGCTTGGGTATTTGAAAAAGGACAAGCTGAAAATGTTATTGAAAAAGTAACACGTGACGGAAAAACGTATTTAAATATTACCGATTACGAGAAGCTTCATAAGTTGTTTGGAGATTTATTAAGAGAAACACAACGTATAAAATCTGAAGGAGATTTTACAGCTGTAGAGGCTTTAGTTGAAGGTTATGGTGTAAAAGTAGATCAAAAACTTCATGCAGAGATATTAGAACGTAATGCTCAGTTTAAATCAGCACCTTATAGTGGATTTGTAAATCCTGTGTTGGTTCCTTTAACAGATGAAAATGGTGAAATTACGGCAATAGAAGTAACTCAACCGGAAACATTTGAAGAACAAATGTTAGACTACAGTAATCGTTACAACTTCTTACCAGAAGTCAACTAGAACGATTTTAGAAATTACATTATAAAAAAAAAACAGAATCCTTTAATTAAGACGAGACTGAAAAAACAAGTAGGTTAAGTTTATGGAAAATTTTAGGGTTCTGTTTTTTTATTAACACTAAAAATAAGTAGAAAAGCATTAATTAAAAGCAGACAACCAATTATAATTAGTACATCCATAAGTGTTTGTTGTTTGTGTTAGTCATTCTTATGATGCATAAAACGCAAAAAGGTTGCGTCTTATTTTAAGAAAAATTTTATTGCAACAATAAAAAGGATGAATCCGATGAAAGCTAATAGCATCCAAATACTGCCTTTATAGAATTTTCGGTGTAGTTTTAAATCTTTTCGGTACATGAATCCTATAATGATAGAGAATACAATAAAAAATATAATTCCGAAAATGATTTGACCTTTACTAAACATATAATTAATTTTAGGCAAAAATAGTAAAACAGATTTCAGAAATAATAGATAAATGAAGAATAAAATTGAAGCTGTAAAGGCATTTCATACAGCGTTTAAAATAGGACATAGGGAAACACCAACGGCCGATTTGGGTTTAGAAAAAAATACTTTGCGTTTTAATTTAATGAAAGAGGAAAACGAAGAGTATTTGGAAGCTGCAAATAATAACGACTTGGTAGAGGTTGCCGATGCTTTAGGTGATATGCTTTATATTTTGTGTGGAACGATTATAGAACACGGAATGCAATATAAAATTGAAGAGGTTTTCGAAGAAATTCAGCGAAGCAATATGAGTAAGTTAGGAGAAAATGGTCAGCCAATTTATAGAGAAGACGGTAAAGTACTTAAGGGACCAAATTATTTTAAACCAGATATCGCATCCATTTTAGATAAATAAAAAAAGAGAAGCTATTTAGCTTCTCTTTTTTTAATATCAATATTTTTAAGTAGTGCTTAGTCTACTTTGTATCTCCATCCGTAAGGATCTTCCACTTTATTCGTTTGAATATCGGTAATACGTTTCTTTAAGAAGCTTGCAAAATTTTCTTCTAATTCAGGTAATTCAAAATCTTCATCTTTGTATCCAAATCCTGAAATAGGAGAGATTACAGCAGCAGTTCCGGCCCCAAACATTTCTTTTAAAGATCCGTTTTTAGCAGCTTCAACAACTTCATGAACCGAAAGTTTTCTTACTTCAACATCAATACCTTCAGCTTTAGCTAATTCAACAATACTTTTACGGGTAATACCATCTAAAATTCTGTCACTTGTAGGCGCAGTAATTAAAGTGTCGTTAATACGAACAAAAATATTCATAGCTCCTGCCTCTTCAATGTATTCATGACTTGTATCGTCTGTCCAGATAACCTGTTGGTATCCTTTCTCAACAGCTAATTGTGTTGGGTAAAATTGTCCGGCATAGTTACCACCAGCTTTAGCAAAACCAACACCACCATTAGCAGAACGCGAATAGGTTTGCTCGATTAATACTTTTACTTTTCCAGAGAAATAAGATCCAGAAGGAGCAGTACAGATTAGGAATTTATATTCGTTAGCCGGTGAAGCATGGAACCCATTTCCTGAAGCAAAAATAAACGGACGAATATATAGCGAACTACCATCTTGCTTAGGAATCCAGTCTTTATCAACTTCTAATAAAGCCTTTAAACCGTCCATAAAATAGTTTTCAGGTAATTCAGGCATCGCTAAACGCTTGGCCGAAATATTTAAACGCTTAAAGTTGTCTAACGGACGAAATAAATATACGTCTTCATTAGCATCTTTATAAGCTTTCATACCTTCGAAAACCGATTGTCCGTAATGGAAAATCTTCGCAGAAGGGTCTAAACTTATTGATTGGTAAGGCACTACTTTTGGAGCTTGCCATTTTCCATCTTTATAGTTGCACTCCAGCATGTGGTCAGAAAAAACACTTCCAAAAGACAAGTTGTTAAAATCTACATCATTTATTTTTGTAGTTTCTGATTTTATAATCTCTATGTCGTTGATTATTGAGTTCATAAATAAGGTTGTTTTAATGCTACAAATTTAAGTAAAAACGTTTTTAAAAAAGCAGTATATTTACAACTAATCAATAAAAATTGAATTTTAACGGATGAAAAATATATTATTTTCATGGATTTGCGTTTTTCTCTTCTTTTCTTGCAAAGAAAAGGTGTCTTACGAATCGTTTGGGAAAGAAATTACTGCCATAAATGCGAACAATGTAAAATCGATGGCAAAAGCATATAATGACATGCATCTTGGAGATAGCACAAATTATAAATTAATAGCTGAGGTTAAGGACGTTTGCAAAGCTAAAGGTTGCTGGATGACTTTAAATTTGGAAGATGGTAATGAGGTGATGGTGAAATTTAAAGATTATGCTTTTTTTGTTCCGCAGGATATTGAAGGAAAAGAAGTGATTATTGAAGGTAAGGCTTTTGTAAATGAAGTTCCTGTTGATGAATTACAACATTATGCTCAGGATGCCGGGAAATCTGAAGAGGAAATAGCAGCAATCACTCAACCTAAAAGAACGCTGTTTTTCGAGGCCGAAGGTGTTTTAATAAAACAATAAGTTGGAAAGAGAAGTAGTTATAACCGGAGACGGATCGTCTACCATACATTTACCACAGTGGAATGAGCAATATCATTCCAAACACGGTGCTATTCAGGAAGCATGTCACGTATTTATAAAACACGGGCTGCATCATTATTTGGAAGTTCAACCAGAAAGCGATGAGATTTCAATTTTAGAAATAGGTTTTGGTACAGGATTAAATGCTTTTATCACATTGTTGGAAGCAGAAAAATTGAACTGTACAATGAACTATTATGGGGTAGAAGGTTACCCTGTATTGAAAGATGAAATTGTACAGTTAAATTATCCAAGTCAATTACAGGCTGATGATAAGGCTCCTCTTTTTATAAGTTTACATGAGGTTTCTTGGGAAGAGAAGCATAATGTTACTCCAGCCTTTACCCTCACAAAACAAAAGCGATTTTTCTCTGAAATAGAGGAAAAAGAACAATATAATCTTATTTATTTCGATGCTTTTGGTGCTCGGGTTCAGCCAGAATTATGGACCGAAAACATTTTTCAAAAAATGTACGATGCACTTCAAATAAATGGTGTTTTGGTCACCTATGCAGCAAAAGGAAGTGTTCGTCGTGCCATGCAGGCAGTTGGTTTTAGTGTTGAAAAATTGCCTGGTCCTCCAGGAAAACGTGAAATGCTCAGGGCTACAAAAAAGTCTTGAGCATTAGGCGAAGCCAAATGTTGAGAGCAACGAAACATTCAGTGTAAGCTAAATGCTTAGAGCTGTTAAAAAGCTATAAGTATTCGGTAAAATATATTCTTTTTTTTTATGGTTTTTAGCCTTGTATTTTTTATTCTGATAATGTTAAACCTAACATAAATCTATAGTTTGTGGTATTTGCTTTTCGTAAATTTAATCAATGCTTAATGAGGGTTTCAAAATTTTAAATTGAAGTTATAAGCTTATTGAAAAAGATTAATTATGAGGGTTTTAATTACCGGAGCGACAGGGTTAATAGGAAAGGAGATTGTAAAATGTTGCCTAAAGAAAGGTATTCAGGTAAATTATTTAACAACCAGTAATTCGAAAATAGAACAAAAGGACGATTACCAAGGATTTTATTGGAATCCAAAATCTCAGGATATCGATACCAATTGTTTTAAGGATGTCGATGCTATAATTCATCTTGCAGGTGCAACTGTGTCTAAGCGATGGACACCTTGCTACAAAAAAGAAATTTTATCCAGCAGAAGAGATTCTACCCGTTTACTGGTAAATAGTTTAAAAGGCGAAATGCACACCATAAAACAAGTGATTTCTGCTAGTGCTATCGGTATTTATCCAGACTCTTCAACTAATTATTACGAGGAAAATTATAAAATTAAAGTTAGCTCATTCTTAAGTAAAGTTACCCATATCTGGGAATCTGAAGTTGATGCTTTTTCAGCGTTAGGCATGGTAGTTTCTAAAATCCGTATCGGTTTGGTCCTGTCAAATAAAGGCGGCGCTTTAAAAGAAATGCTGAAACCTATAAAAATGGGCGTAGGCTCTGCTTTTGGTGATGGAAAACAATGGCAATCCTGGATTCACATAAGTGATCTGGCCGAGTTGTTTTTGTATGTTTTAAAACATCAGTTGCCTGGAGTGTATAATGCCGTAGCACCTAATCCTGTTACTAATGCCGAATTAATAAAAACTATTGCTAATAAATTGGAAGCGCCTTTGTTTATGCCTAATATTCCAAAGATTGTTATGAAGATGGTTTTGGGTGAAATGCATACTCTTTTATTCGATAGTCAGCGTGTAAGCAGTAAAAAAATAGAAGACAAGGGGTTCTATTTTAAGCATCATCATTTACAACCAGCGTTGACTGATTTATTAAGTTAAATTTTATAGTCTTTCTGCAAATTCTTCAGTTTTATAAATTTCCACTAAAATTATTTCGTGACATTATGACATTTTTACAATAATGGCAGTACTTTTGCCAATCAGTTTTAGTATTTGTATAAAAATTTAGATACAGCGATGAGTAAAAAAGAACACGATATAGAAAAGGAGCAAATAGAAGCCGTAGAAAACGAAACAGTTGAGGTTGAAGAACAAGTAGAAGAAAAAACTGTTGAAGAAAAGCTTCAAGACGAATTAAAGCAAGAAAAAGATAAGTTTTTACGCTTATTTGCTGAGTTTGAAAACTATAAAAAAAGAACTTCTAAAGAGCGTATCGATTTGTTTAAAACAGCAAGTCAGGATGTTATGGTGTCTCTATTACCAGTTTTAGATGACTTCGATAGAGCTTACGTTGAAATTTCTAAAACCGAAGAAAAAGAATTATTGAAGGGTGTTGAGCTTATCAGCAATAAGTTAAAAACGACACTTCAACAAAAAGGTTTAGAAGTTATTGAAGCGGCTCAAGGAGATGCTTTTAATGCAGACAATCATGAGGCGATTACACAAATACCAGCACCTTCAGAAGATTTAAAAGGAAAAATTATCGATGTTATCGAAAAAGGATATAAGCTTGGCGATAAGGTAATTCGTTTCCCTAAAGTAGTAATTGGACAATAAAAAAGGAACATGGCTAAAAGAGATTATTACGAAATATTAGGTGTGAGCAAAGGTGCTAGTGCAGCCGAAATTAAAAAGGCGTACCGAAAGAAGGCTATTGAATTTCACCCTGATAAAAATCCGGATAATAAAGACGCAGAAGCGAAGTTTAAAGAAGCAGCAGAAGCTTACGAAATATTAAGCGACGCCGATAAAAAAGCACGTTACGATCAGTTTGGTCACCAGGCATTCGAAAATGGTGGCGGCTTTGGTGGTGGCGGTATGAATATGGATGACATATTCAGCCAGTTTGGTGATATCTTCGGCGGAGGCTTTGGTGGCGGCTTCGGAGGTTTCGGCGGTGGCGGTGGTCCACGTCGTGCTAAAGGAAGCAACCTGCGAATTCGTGTTAAGCTAACTTTAGAAGAAGTTGCTAACGGCGTTGATAAAAAAATTAAAGTTAAACGTAAAGTTCAGGCGCCAGGTACAACATATAAAACCTGTACAACATGTAATGGTTCTGGGCAGGTAACACGTATAGCAAATACCATTTTAGGAAGAATGCAAACTTCTGCACCTTGTAATGCGTGTGGCGGTTCTGGTCAAACTATCGATCAAAAACCAGCTGATGCTGATGCACAAGGTTTAAAAATTTCAGAAGAAACCGTTTCTATAAAAATTCCAGCTGGGGTTGTAGATGGTATGCAACTTAAAGTTTCAGGAAAAGGAAACGAAGCTCCAGGTAATGGTATTCCAGGAGATATTATCGTAGTTATTGAAGAAGAGCAACACGAAAAATTACAACGTGAAGGCGACAATCTTCACTACGACTTATATGTGAGTTTTCCAGATGCGGTTTTAGGAACATCGAAAGAAATAGATACTGTAACCGGGAAAGTGCGTATTAAAATTGAGCCAGGTGTACAATCTGGTAAAATTTTACGCTTACGCGGAAAAGGTATTCCAAGTATTAACGGCTACGGAAAAGGTGATTTACTGGTACATGTAAATGTATGGACACCTAAAACATTAAATAAACAACAACGTGAATTTTTCGAGTCGATGCAGGAAGATGAACATTTTGCACCGAAACCGGAAAGTTCAGATAAATCATTTTTTGAAAAAGTAAAAGATATGTTTTCTTAAAAAGTAGCAGTTTTTAGTTTAATGAAACTAACCTGCTGTTTTTTAAAAAGTTCTTAATTCATTTTATTTGGAATTAAGAATAAAAAAACTATATTTGATTCATCACTAAATTAATTTTAGTGATAATTTTTCTTTTTCATAGCAATTTTTTCCCATCCTTAATCCTTTTTAAGGGTGGGTTTTGTTTTTATAAAAACATCAAAAAGCTATTTGATTTATAATTAATAAATTAGGCTTTTAGTATTAAATTCTAGAAACCATTTAGAGGTCTCTTAACATTTAATATCTTTACCAATCATTAGTCAATTTAAATTACACAATGAGCAACTTATTAGAAGTTAATCAGGTTTCTAAACATTTTGGAGACTTCAGGGCATTAAATAACGTGTCTATATCTATTCCAAAAGGCAGTATATTCGGATTATTAGGCCCGAATGGCGCCGGAAAAACCACATTAATTCGAATCATAAATCAAATTACCATGCCAGATACAGGTACGGTAAGAATAGATAACGAGTTACTTAACGCAAATCATATTAAAGATATCGGGTATTTGCCAGAAGAGCGCGGTTTATATAAATCGATGAAAGTTGGTGATCAGGCTTTATACTTAGCGCAATTAAAAGGTTTAAGCAAAGCTGAAGCTAAAGAGCGTTTAAAATACTGGTTCGATCGTTTGGAAATTGGCGACTGGTGGAACAAAAAAATTCAGGAACTTTCAAAAGGAATGGCGCAAAAAATTCAGTTTGTGGTTACAGTGTTACATCAACCTAAACTTTTAATTTTCGATGAGCCTTTTTCAGGATTCGACCCTATTAATGCCAATTTAATTAAAGACGAAATTTTAAGGTTACGTGAAGATGGCGCTACGGTTATTTTTTCAACGCACCGTATGGAGTCGGTTGAAGAGTTATGCGACGATATTGCCTTAATTAATAAATCGAATAAACTACTAGACGGAAAGCTGATTGATATTAAACGTCAGTATAAAATTAACACCTTCGAAGTGGGTATTAAAACTGCTGATCATCTCATTTTACAGAATGAATTATCTGATAAGTTTACTGTATCTCCGGCAAATTTTAAAACCTTAGATGATGAACTGAAATTAAACATCAAATTATCGAACGGAGAAAGCCCAAACGATTTATTAAACTACTTAACATCTAAAGGGGAGGTGTCACATTTCGTGGAATTGATACCAAGTGTTAACGATATTTTTATTCAAACTGTAAAGAATAATCAATAAAAAAATGAACCATTTACCACTTATCATAAAGCGAGAGTATTTAACAAAAGTTAGAAACAAATCGTTTATAGTCATGACGTTTTTGAGTCCGTTGGTTATGATTATTCTTGTTTCGGTTGTTGCTTATTTAACACAATTGAATAACGAAAAAGTCAGAATAATTTCAATATTGGACGAATCTGGTTTGGTACAGGATGTTTTTAAGAGCAACGAAAAGACGACTTATAATGTATTAAACGATATGTCGCTTAGTGAAGCTAAAATCTTTGCTAAGGAGACCGAAGCTTACGGCTTGCTTTACATTGGTGATTTTAAGGATGCCAACAATGCTTCAAAGCATATTCAATTTTATTCGGAAGAATCACCATCACTAACACTTATTTCAGATTTAGAAGGTCAGTTAGAAAAGAAACTAACGAATTTGAAATTGTTAGATAATGGCGTGGATGTCGATATGATTAACGCTTCAAAAATCAATATTAATATCGCTCAGGAAAGTTTTGAAGGAGAAAAGACTTCAAAAACCGATAGCGTGGTAAAACTTATTTTTGGTGGCGCTGCCGGTTATTTGCTATTCATGTTTATCATTATTTATGGCAACATGATTATGCGAAGTGTTATTGAAGAAAAAACCAGTAGAATTATTGAGGTTATTATTTCTTCGGTAAAACCAGTGCAGTTAATGTTTGGTAAAATTGTTGGGACTTCTTTAGCAGGGATAACACAGTTTATTATTTGGTTGATTATCGGAAGTATTCTGCTAACCATTATTTCTGTTGTTTTCGGAATTAATGTCATGGAAAGTCAGCAGCAGGAAATGATGAATCAGGCTATGGCGAATCCAGAAATTAATGAACAGGTTCAAAATTTTGTAACCTCGTTTTATAATTTACCATTAACTAATTTAATTTTTGCGTTTATCTTATTCTTTATCGGCGGATACTTGTTATATAGTTCGTTGTATGCGGCTATTGGTGCTGCTGTAGATAATGAAACCGACACGCAACAATTCATGTTACCTATTATTACGCCGTTAATGCTGGCGGTTTATATAGGTCTATTTACTGTAATTGAAGATCCTCATGGAACGGTATCAACAGTATTTTCATTTATTCCATTAACATCTCCTGTGGTTATGCTTATGCGTATACCTTTTGGTGTACCGCTTTGGCAACAATTAGTATCTTTTGTACTTTTAATAGGTACTTTTGTGTTTACTGTATGGTTTGCTGCTAAAATTTACAGAGTAGGTATTTTAATGTACGGAAAGAAGCCTAGTTATAAAGAACTGATTAAATGGATTAAGTATTAATATGATTCAGGAGTTAGAAAAATTGGAGAAAATAGAAAACGCTGTAAGTAACAGTTCGTGGGGACATAAAATCAAGGATTTTCTAAACTTGCATGTTGAAATAACCGATAAGATTCACATTTCGGTACTCGATGTTATAGCTATTATTACAGCCATTTTTATAACGACTTTAGTGCTTCGCGTTCTTTTAAAATTGATTACTAAAAAGTTGCCGGATGAAGAAAAAGGAAAATTTAATGTGGTTTTCGGTTA
The DNA here is from genome assembly GCF_032926325.1 of Aestuariibaculum lutulentum. Lineage (NCBI taxonomy): Bacteria > Pseudomonadati > Bacteroidota > Flavobacteriia > Flavobacteriales > Flavobacteriaceae > Aestuariibaculum > Aestuariibaculum lutulentum. The sequence continues at coordinate 121,248 of NZ_CP136709.1, read as the reverse complement.
CTTCAGATGGCTTGTCTATCTCATCATTCTTTTAATTACTCTTAATGCAGTAGGCGTTAATGTTACCGCGGTTTTTGCAGCATCGGCAGCTTTAATGATCGGTATTGGTTTGGCACTTCAAACCTTATTTCAGGATATAATTTCCGGAATTTTTATTTTGGTTGATCAAACCGTGCATGTTGGCGATATTATAGAATTAGAGGGGAAAGTAGGTCGCGTTGAAGAAATAAAATTACGAACCACCAGAGCAGTTACCATTGATAATAAAGTGCTTATTATTCCCAATCATCTGTATTTAGAAAACAGTTTGTATAACTGGACTCAAAACGGAACCACAACGCGAGAAAGTGTGGCTGTTGGTGTCGCTTACGGGAGTGATGTGCAATTGGTAAAAAAACTTTTAATACAAGCGGCGAATTCACATCCTGATGTTATGGCAACTTCAGAAACCGTGGTGCGTTTCGATAATTTTGGAGATAGTTCTTTAGATTTCCGTGTAGTTTTTACGCTTGCAGATAGTTTTAATGCTGGATTACCAAAAAGTGATATTCGTTTCGAGATTGACCGTTTGTTTAGAGAACACAATGTTAGTATTCCGTTCCCACAACGCGATATACATATTATTCAAAACCCAAATCAATAAATAGAATTTTAAAAGGAAAATATTATGCCCAAAATTTTAATTATAGAAGATGAAGCAGCTATTCGTCGCGTACTTGTTAAAATTCTTTCAGAAGAAAATGATACTTATGTTGTTGAAGAAGCCGAAGACGGTTTAGTTGGTATCGATAAAATTAAAAATGACGATTACGACTTAGTACTTTGTGATATTAAGATGCCTAAAATGGATGGTGTTGAAGTATTGGAAGCAACTAAAAAAATAAAGCCGGAAATTCCAATGGTTATGATTTCTGGTCATGGCGATTTAGACACAGCTGTGAATACCATGCGTCTTGGTGCTTTCGATTATATCTCAAAACCACCAGATTTAAATCGTTTATTAAATACAGTTAGAAATGCTTTAGACCGAAAGGAACTTGTTGTTGAGAATAAGTTATTGAAGAAGAAAGTCGGGAAGAATTTTCAAATGGTAGGTGAGAGTGAAGCGATTTCACATATTAAAGATATGATTGAAAAAGTTGCACCAACCGATGCTCGTGTTCTGGTTACAGGACCAAATGGAACAGGTAAGGAATTGGTAGCCCATTGGTTACATCAAAAAAGTGATCGTAACAAAGGACCGATGATTGAGGTTAACTGTGCAGCCATACCAAGTGAATTGATAGAAAGTGAATTGTTTGGTCATGTTAAAGGAGCCTTTACAAGTGCTGTTAAAGATCGTGCAGGAAAATTTGAAGCCGCTAATGGCGGAACCATTTTTCTTGATGAAATTGGCGATATGAGTTTGCCAGCACAGGCAAAAGTTTTGAGAGCCTTACAGGAAAGTCGTATTCAGCGCGTGGGTAGCGATAAGGATATTAAGGTAAATGTTCGTGTGGTTGCGGCTACCAATAAAGACTTAAAAAAGGAAATCGCCGATGGGAAATTCCGTGAGGACTTGTATCATCGATTAGCGGTAATTTTAATTCAGGTGCCACCACTAAACGACCGTAGGGATGATATTCCGTTATTGGTGAATCACTTTTCTGAAAAAATAGCGAGTGAACATGGTACGGCTAAAAAGGAGTTTTCAGCGAAAGCTTTAAATTTACTTAAAGATTACGACTGGACAGGAAATATTCGTGAGCTTCGTAATGTGGTAGAACGCCTGATTATTTTAGGCGGAAAAGAGGTAAGTGAAGAAGACGTCAAGTTATTTGCAAGTAAATAACCTGACGTTTCAAAATAGGTTTATAATTTACACGAGTCTAATTCAGCTAAATAAGCCGAAGCTAATGTTTTTAGTTGATTCGTGTAATAAACTTTTAATGCTTCAGTAGTCATTTCAGAAGTATTTCCTGAACTGGATTTTGAGATGTTTTGATGCCCGCAATTACAGCTTTTTAAAGTTTCGTTGTAGGTTTTAATATTTAAGTCAATCATCTTTTCATAAGACACAACGAGCTGTTGCTTTTTAAGTAGCAGCTCTTTTTCTTTTTGTGCGGCTAATTGCTTTTTAATCTCAGCTTCCTTACGTTTAAGTGCTTCCTGCTGTGCAAGTAAAGCGGCCTGTTCATTTTTTAGGCTGGCTAAATCATTACTATCTGAGGCATCGGCTACATCCTCTTCAATAACTTCAGGCATGCTGTATGAAGATGTTGCACATTTATCCATTTCAATAACACTTTGCTGGCAGAATTCTTTTGCTCGTTTTACAAAGTATCTACCGTCTTCATAAGTAGGCTGGTCGTCAACTTTGGCTAAAACTTCTAAAGCTTTATTGGCTTGTTCTAAAGCTTTGGTGCAATTGCAGTCTGCCAAGGTCTTTTTAGCAAGATTTATAGACTCTAACGATCGGTGTGCAGAGTATTTTAAGTGACTTATATTATTAGCTTCGTAAGACGATTTTACATGGGAATAAGCACTTACCAGATAAGCATTGGCATTGTCGCATTTGTTTTGTGCATGTATGCTTAAGGTGCTAATTAAACAAAAGAGGTAGTAAAAATTTTTCATATAATTTGGGGTTATAACATAAATAGGTAAGACGAAAATACCAAAAACATTGTACTTTTCGGTGTTTTTCATCGAAATTGTAGAATTTACTATATTTAAAACTTTAATTAAAAACCTCAGAATTTAACATTTACTTACTTCTTTGACTATGGAAAAATACAAAGTAACTTCAAATATTACCCTAAAGGAATTAGAAACTAAAGTTGTTATTGATGACGCTAAAAAGGAATTGAAACAGGTTCGAAAAAAGCTGGGGAAAATACAGGATACCATGTACGCTCATGGTAAATATGCTGTTCTTGTGTGTTTGCAGGGGATGGATACGGCCGGTAAAGACAGTTTAATACGCGAGGTGTTTAGAGATTTTAATACACGCGGTATTATTGTTCATAGTTTTAAAGTACCAACCGATTTAGAATTGAAACACGATTATTTATGGAGACACTATATTGCACTTCCTTCACGTGGTAAATTCGGAATTTTTAACCGAACCCATTACGAAAATGTACTGGTAACACGCGTGCATCCGGAATATATTTTAGGAGAAAATCTACCAACCATTACAAAAGTTGAGGATGTGAATAATGAATTTTGGGATAGGCGTTTTCAGCAAATCAATGAATTTGAACAGCACATTTCTGAAAACGGAACCATCATTTTTAAATTCTTTTTAAACCTTTCTAAGAAAGAACAGAAAAGCCGATTGTTAAGACGCCTGGAAAAACAGGAAAAAAACTGGAAGTTCTCGCCCGGAGATTTAAAAGAGCGTGAGGAGTGGGATCTTTATCAGGAATGTTACGAAGATGCCATAAACAGAACATCGAAACCCCATGCTCCCTGGTATGCTATTCCGGCTGATGATAAGGAGTCAGCACGTTATCTCGTTGCTAAAATTATGTATGATACCTTAAAAGAATATAAAGATATTGAAGAACCGGAGTTGGATGATGAAATAAAGAAACATCTGGAGAAATATAAAGAGCAACTCAATAACGAGTAGTTTTATTTATATAGGCATTTACATTATAATAGAATTGAATTATTTTTCAAATAAATAAAAACGAATATATGAAGAACCTAACCCTTTTGTGTTTATTAATTATTGCATCAATAGTTTTTAAATCTCATGCCCAAACTGATGATGAAGTTTTAAAAACTATTTATACAAGTTCATTAACCGAGGGAGAAAGTTACAATTGGTTAAATTATTTATCCAATCAGATTGGAAGTCGTTTATCAGGATCATTAGGAGCTGAACGAGCGGTTCAGTACACCAAAGAAGAGTTAGAGCAGTTAGGGTTAAGCAAGGTTTGGTTACAGCCTGTTATGGTCCCAAAATGGATAAGAGGAGCCAAAGAATATGCATACATTGAAACAGTTCCGGGGAAGACCAGCACCGTTAATATTTGTGCTCTAGGAGGATCAGTAGCAACATCACCTTTAGGGATTAAAGCTCAGCTTGTTGAAGTTCATAATTTTGAAGAATTAGAAGCTTTAGGAAAAGAGCAAATAGAAGGAAAGATAGTGTTTTATAATCGTCCAATGCAGGCCGATTTAATTAATACATTTCAGGCTTATGGTGGTTGTGTTAATCAGCGGTACAAAGGGGCAGTTGAAGCAGCAAAATATGGAGCGGTAGGTGTTGTGGTTCGGTCTATGAATTTAAGATTAGATGATTTACCACATACCGGCAGCATGACTTATGACGATTTACCTGTAGCGCAACGTATTCCTTCGGTAGCTATCAGTACCAACGATGCTGAAACGCTTAGCACGATGTTAAAATTAAGTAAGGATGTAAAACTATATTTTAAAACTAGCTGTAAACAGTTAAACGATGTACAATCTTATAATGTTATTGGGGAAATTACCGGTAGTGAATTTCCAAATGAATATATGGTTGTAGGTGGGCATTTGGATTCGTGGGATTTAGGAGATGGTTCTCATGATGATGGGGCAGGAGTCGTACAATCTATGGAGGTTTTAAGATTACTGAAAAAAGCAGGAATAAAACCTAAGCGAAGTATTCGTGTGGTTTTATTTATGAATGAAGAAAATGGTTTACGCGGAGCTAATAAATATGCCGATGTGGCAAAACAAAAAGGAGAAAATCATGTGTTTGCTTTAGAAAGTGACTCCGGAGGTTTTACACCTCGAGGCTTTAGGTTTGATTGTGATGAAGCTAATTTTAATAAGGTGTTAAGTTGGAAAGAGCTGTTTAAACCGTATTTAATTCACTATTTTGAAAAGGAAGGCAGCGGAGCCGATGTCGGGCCGTTAAAAACAGATAAAAATGTGTTGGCTGGTTTGCATCCGGATTCACAACGTTATTTCGATCACCACCATGCCAGTAATGATACTTTTGATGCGATTAATAAACGCGAACTGGAATTAGGTGCTGCAACTATGACAGCTTTAGTATATTTGTTCGATAAATATGGAATAAAATAAAATTATGAGATATATAATTATAATGCTTTTTTCAATGGTTTGTTTTGCTCAGACTCAAAACGATTTACCGTATTATGAAATACCTGAAGCTCCTGAAGTGTATACGCCAGCAACGGCTGCAGCAAGAATGATTGATGGTTTAGGTTTTAGATATTACTGGGCAACCGAAGGATTAAGATTGGAAGATTTAGCCTATAAAATAGGCCCTGATTCCAGGACTTCGGGTGAAACGATTGAGCATATTTATGGCTTATCGAAGTTTATTAGAAATAGTGTTCTTGCTGAAAATAAAGATGACAACAAAAACGAGTTGTCTTTCGAATTGAAGCGAAAACAAACGCTAATGAATTTAAAATTAGTTTCCGATGCTCTAAAAAATAATCAAGGAACTTTCGATTTGGCTAATACTGAAGTACCATTTTGGAATATCATTAACGGTCCCATTGAAGATGCGGTTTGGCATTGCGGACAAGTGGTAATGTTGCGACGTGCATCAGGAAATCCATTTACTTCAAATGTGAATTTGTTTTCAGGAAAAGTGAAAACAAAGAATTAATCTAAAGGTTTTTGGTCGGGGTTTAAAGGCTCCTTTAAAAGGACTTTACAAATTTGGTAGTTTCCTTGTCTGAAGCCTGAAATCAATAAATTAATATCGTTTGGAGACCAGCAAGGTTGCATGTCTTCGACATCATTATACGTGATTTGTATTTTGTGGGTTCCGTCGTCTCTCATGATAAAAATTTCGGAGTGTTTCATGTCGTCAACTTTTGCAGAATAGACAATACGGCGACTCCCATTGGTGTTAGACCAGTCGGGGTATGTGCTTTCATCTTTTAAATAAGTTAAACGGTTTTTGTCCTTGGTAAACAAATGCTGGCTGTAAATAACATTACTTTCACCTTGTGTGTTTTTGTTAGAAAAGTAGATGAGTACATCGCCTCGTGATGTTAAGTTAGGATACACATTTTTGAATTTATTGCTCACCACTTTCTTTAATCGTTTGCCTTTTGTAGAGCAGGCGTAAATATCGAAAATATCGGCTCTTTCGGAATATGAAAACATAAGTTCCATGCCATTGGGAGCGAAATTGGCATAGTATTTATTACCACTAAGGTTGATAGGAAACTTATCGATTTTACCAGAGTCAAAATCATAACTGTAAATTTCACTGGTTCCGGTTCGGTCTGATTCAAATAGAATCATGTTTTTTGAAGGATGCCATTTTGGTCGTCGGTCGTTGGATTGTGTCGTCATAACCCGTTTTTGAGCCCCTCCATCAATATTCATAGAATATATTTGCCAGATGCCGTCACGATTCGATTCGAAGATAATTTTAGTACCTTCTTTGTTGTAACTGGCGTATCTACTATCGCCATTGGAAAAGGTTAATTGTTCCTCTTTAAACCCTTCCTTTATTTCTTCTTCCTGAGCAAAACTATTTGAGATACATAAAATTGTTAAAAATAAGACAGCAGGTTTAAAAATGAGAGATAGACGCATAGTAAAGGATTAGTGTTCAGCTAATTTAAAAAAATATAACTAAGCACGAAACCTAGTTGCGACCAACTTGCCCATCAACAGATTCGAAAAGTTTTTTTGAATTAAAACCGATACCATCTTTGAAGACAATTTCCGTGTTTCTAATCTGTTTGATATCACTTTCTAAATCTCCATTAATTAAAATGAGGTCGGCAGTTTTTCCTTTTTCAATTGTACCAATAGTCTCATCCTGGTTTAAATATTTAGCACCATTGAGCGTGCAAATTTTTATTACGTCAACTAAAGGAAATCCGCCTTCTACCAATAATTCAAGTGTATGCTGATTGGCGTAACCGGCGACGGTTCTTCCTGCGCCAGTAGGGTCGGTTCCCGCGACTAATTTTCCGCCTGAATTATAAAATCGTTTTAACCAGATCAAGTTTTTATAATATGACGCGATTTGAATAGAATCTTTATTTACTCTTCGGTCGTAAATAGCCTTAACATCTTTTAAAACTTCCGGAGTTACCGCGCGTTCGCCGCCACCAGGAATAAGTTCGCGGTTGGTGTAAGGTTCAAAAACATTTGGTGTGGTTGTAATGGTTGTACCGTTTTTAATAAGCACCTCAATAAGGTGGTTTATTTTAGGACTGTCAATAGGTTCGCTGTCAAAGGCCTGTCTGGATTCAAAAGGATCGCAAATGTTTTCCTCTTTGTTAACTTCAAAATCTGTGGCCACTCGAAAGCCGTGTTCCAAATTATCAATACCAAGGTTCGAAGCTTCTTCATAGGTTACTGAACATAAATGTCCGGTAACTTTTAATGCGCGTTTGTGGGCTTCGGTCACGCAAACTTTCACATCTTCTTTTGTAATGTTATTATAAAGTTTGAATGAGGTGACACCGCGTTTTGACCAGAAGTCTACAATTTCTGAAACTTCAGTTGTGTTTTTTATATAGCCTAATTCGGCAATAGGAACACCTTCGCGTTCTATAAACGGGCTGGTAACATCCATTTTTGGCCCCGTCATTTTACCTTCTAAAATCCATTGTTTTACGTTGAGGTCGCTTTGTGGTTGAATGCTTCCGGCCGTTCGCATGGTAGTTACCCCTCCGGCAAGATATAGACGCGGAAAAGTAAAAGTGGATTGCCCAACGCTAAACCAGTTTTCGAAGAATTTAGTATAGAATAAATGTTCGTGTAACATAACCAAACCAGGTATTACTGTTTTTCCTGTGCCATCAATTATCAATGCATTTTTAGGAATTTTTAAAGTATTTGAATTACCAACACGTTCTATTTTATTGTCTTTAATAATAATGGTTTGATTATTTTTAATATCGCCTCCCGTTCCATCAATAAGTTTAACGTTGGTTATAGCTACTAAGCTTGTGTCTACCGAGATGAAGGCTTTTACCTCTTTTGTGAATTTTTGAGCATGAATTTGAATGGAAGTAAAAAGTAAAAATACGAGTGTTTTTAATAGATATTTCATATTGAGAAGCTTACAAGAACCCAAATTATGAAAATTATAGCAATATTAGTGAGATTCTGAATTGACTATTTTTAAAAAATGATTTAAGTAAAATTTTCCAATGGGCAATTCCTTTTTATCAATTTCAACCAATTCGTGAGTATATGACTTTATTTTGTTTACTGGAACAATGAAAGATCTGTGAATGCGAACAAATTCATTTTTGTCAATCATAGCCTCGATAGCCGATATGGTTTGCCGGCACAAATGCATTTTATCCGATGTGAATATTTTTATATAATCTTTATCACTTTCAATGTAAAGAATATCATCTAAGACAACGCGAACCTGTTTTCTGTCGATACGAAGGTAAATAGAATCTATACCAGATTTTCGTTCTAATTCCTGTGGTTCATTAGGGTTCAAAACATTTTCGTAATCGGGTAAAGCTTTGTTAACCGCTTTTAAAAATCGATCGAATTTTATGGGTTTCAATAAATAATCAACAGCATCCAGTTCAAATCCATCTAAAGCATATTCTTTGTAGGCTGTTGTAAAGATGATTTTTGGAGTGTTTTTGATAGAACGCACCAACTCGGTGCCTAATAATTCTGGCATTCTAATATCTAAAAACAGAATATCGATCTCGTTCGATTGAAGAAACATAAAAGCATCGATTGCATTATTACATTCGCCAACTAAATCTAATACAGGTAATTTTGCAAAATACCGACGTAAAACATCTCTGGCAAGAGGTTCGTCGTCTACGATGAGGCATCTTGGTTTTTTAAATTCAGACTGTTTCATTTTGCTTCATGTCGTTATGTGAATGTTTTAATCTTCTGAAATTTGATGGTCTAATACAATCTGGAGGTTAACAATAAAAGTTTCATCATCATCTTTAATCTCAAATATGTGTTTGTGAGGGTAGATTAGGTTTAATCGTCTCCTAATATTTTCAATGCCTGTTCCTTTTCTTGACTTTTCATGAGTGTTTTCATTTATTTTTCCATTCATCAATTTAATACTGAATTTGTTATCGGTAAGTTCAGATTTTATATTAATCCACGGATTATTAATCATTTTGCTGGCTCCGTGTTTGAAGCAGTTTTCAACTAAAGGCAATAAAATAAGTGGAGCAATTGTAATATCGTCGGTGTTCGAGGGAAACACAAAATGTAAATCAAGTTTGTTATCGTACCTTATTTTTTCCAGATTCAGGTAATCAACAATCATTTCCAGTTCATTTTCCAATGGTACTCTTTTTTTCTTGCCTTCATCTAAAACGTAACGCAGAATATGAGATAACTCTAAAATCATTTTGGCACTTTTTGGTGATTCTTCCTGCGCCTGAGAATAAATGTTATTTAAGGTGTTAAACATAAAATGCGGTTGGACCTGTGCCAGAAGAAGGCGTAATTGGGCATCCGAATTTTCCTTTTGTAATTGTTCGTTTCGAATGGATTTTAAATAATAATGTTTAAACAATTTAAAACTGGAGGATATTGAGAGAGCCGTAATCGAACCTAGTATACTTCCCAAATACGCATAAAATAATTTTTCTGTAAATGTGGAGGTGGTTAAGAATAAATTTGCATTGGGAACCCAGATTATTTTAGCCCACGGAACATAAATAAGATAGACTGCGTTAACCGTCATGGCTACAAAATAGAAAACGATAAACCAGAAAAAGGCAAGAATATACTTTTGGGTAAATACAAATTTAGGAAGTATAAAATATAGGGCCGGATAGACCAAAAACATTTGAGGGAAAAGAAAAAAGAAGGTTTCAATGGAAGTCTTCCAAAAATTAGGAAAATGACCAGTCATTTGGTATGCAATAGGATTCAGGTAGCGGGTCATTGTGAAATAACCACCCCATAAAAACCAAAAGAACAGATGTCGTCCCAGACGATGCCATTTGTTATCTGATAATATAAATTCCTTTATAGACATGGTTATTCGTATTTATATTCAAATGTATAACTATTAGAAATAGCTGAAATTTTACCGCTACATAAACATCATCTACGTAGACAGATACAAGTTAAGCAGCTACCAAACAAATTTGTCGATACTAATTAAGTTTCTGTCTACCTAAAGTCGCTTTATATCGCTAATACAGATTTTCCTTTCAAGTATATCCTAAATTTAATAATATTTTTTGAATGTAACTTGTTGAAATTTAGTGTCTAAATAAATTGTTGTTAAGGTAAGATGTTCAAGGTTTTTATGGCCTTTTATTAGATAGCAAAGTACCATTAGTTAATAGCGCAAAAATCAGACTTAAATTATAATGTATTCTTCCTCTCTAAAACACATTATAATGTTAAAGAAAAGCTGGTTTTAAAATATATAATTAACCTCTAAAGTTTAAAATTATGAAAGCGCTAAACACATTTTTAAAAAGAAATTTTCTTTTTGGAGCCTCCTTTTTATTTGCAGCCTTACTTTGTTTTCAAGCCTGTGATAAATACGAATTACCTGAACTAATCATTTTACAGGAACAGAAGGACGAATCAGAAGAGCAAGAACAAGAACAGGAACAGGAACAGGAACAGGAACAGGAACAGGAACAGGAACAACCTTTACCAATTATTGAAGGTCAGTTTCCAACAGTATTTGCTGGGGATAGTATTGTTTTGTATTATCCTAATAATCATCTTATTCTGGATGGACTGAAGTCATTCGATTCATTAGGAGTATTTGATTATACTTGGAGAAAGATTGCCGGGCCACCATATTACACAATAATATCTGAAAAATCATCCAAAACAGATATTTATCATTTAGTAATGGGAACTTATCTGTTTGAAATAACTGTTCAAGATACTTCTTTTAAGATTTATAAAGACACTATCAAGGTGGTGATAAAAGAGCCTGAGTATTGTGGTGACATAAAAAGGGTACCGATAGATATAAAATTGCTTGAAATTGGAGAGCTGGGTAAGGCAAGAGAATATGTGGCCATTACTACGTTAGGTAGTAAGATTTTTATTGCTGGTGGTAGACATCCGGATTCTAAAAAAGTAGATATATATGATGTTTTAACAGAAACGTCATCAATCATAGAATTGGGAACTGCTCGATCAAATATAACTGCTATAGCTGCAGGAAATAAAGTGTTTTTTGCTGGTGGTCTTGTTTCTGTTTTTGATGGTTGGGCGTATTCGGCAGTAGATGACATAGACATTTATGATATTAACACAGATACTGTCAGTTCAGGGCATTTAAATACGGAAGGTTCGGGCATGGCTGCTGCGGCTGTTGGAGATAAGGTTCTATTTGTAGGGGGAATAGATAATTCTAGTACAGCTAACGAAAGAAAGGGAACTGCTGAAATGTATAGCCTACTTACAAATGAATGGACAACAGCTAAATTAAGTCAGGGGAAATCAGATGGGCATATTGCGTTAGTTTATGGTGATAAGGCTTATTTTGCAGGTGGTTATGAGAATCGCGATAAGATTTTGATTTATGACAATAGTACCGGTGTTTGGTCTGTTGAAGAGATGTATGAGAATAAATCACAATTATCAGGAATTGCGGTTGATGGGAAAATGTATTTGGCGGGAGGTTATACTGAAAATCCGGATTTATTTTATTTAAGCAATTTAGTAGAAATAAAAGATCTTAATTCAGGTATCTCCTCATATACCTGCCTGAGTCAGCCAAGTATTAATGGACAAGCAATAGCATACGACAATAAGATTATAGTTATAGCTAAGCATAAGTCAGAAGGACAGCACCAAGGTAACCAATCAACTATAGAAATCTATGATCCCTCTGGGGACATATGGTATAATGCTACAATAGATGTTCACATAGAATATATTTTTAATTACAATGAAACATTGTATACGATTTCAACAAAAACAGGAAAAATAATCATAAGCAAATTGGAGATTCGTTAACCCATTATACAATAGGGAGTAGACTGTCTTATAACCACATTCGGACCCAGATAAGTCCGTTATTCCAATTAAGGATATAAATTCTTTCATCGACTCAGATATTTATCTTTCCTTTCAAATGTATTGATATTAATGAAGGTTAATTTTTATCACTTCAGCTGATCTTTTTATGTTACAGAAGCAGGATAAACAGCTGGAAAATAAATTTGTCGATACTAATTAAGTTTCTGTCTACCTAAAGTCGCTTTATATCGCCAATGCAGATTTTACTTTCAAGTATATCCTAAATTTAATAATATTTTTTAGTGTAAATCAATTAAAAGACAACTAGCCATGAAAATTTTAAAAGTACTTTTATTTATAGTAGTGTTTTCCTCTTGTACTAATAATGAAGATACATTTGAAGGAATTAATACATTTGAAGGAATTACTAATGATTCTTTAGTCAATGGTAATGATCATTTAAATAATGAAAATGATCATTTAAATAATAATGAAACTTCAACAGATTTTGTAGAAATTAAAATAGGAGCTGGGACAGATAAGCTTGTTTTTCTCCCGAATAATTCTTGCAGATTAAACGGCTGGGCTTCCTATCAAGTTGTCAATCCACCTGTAAAATATAGATGGGATAAAATTGCAGGTCCTGATTCTTTCCATTTTGTATCACCAGATTCTCTCTCAACGATATTAAATGAATTGGAGAAAGGGATGTACAAGATTGAAATTACATGCATTGCAGCCAATGGATATATAGCGAAGGATACCTGTTCGGTTATAGTGGGGCAATTTCCTTCACCATCAAACTTTATCGTTTTTAACAATCAAAAATGGGATGGTACTGGCTTGCTATGGGGGGCTCAAATATTAATCCCAGACATTTATCAATATATTCCAATAGGTGGTGTATTTAAAGTTTTTTTAAGAAGGCTAAATTCAGAAACATGGGAAGAAATAATGTTTGATGATCACGATTCATTGATTAGCGCACATTTATTTAATGGTAATTTGGGAATTTATTCAAATGTTGAGGAAACCGACAGTCCGGATATAAAAATTGAATATTAAATAATTACCATGTAATGAAATATCCAATAAACCAATTCTAGCTAGACTAAAGTAAAATAGTATTAATATTTAAAATTGAAATTTATGAAAAAAACTAGGAAGGCAAATCTATATGCTAGGCAATATAAGACAATTTTTCGATGTTATATTTCAGTGGTGGTTGTTCTTATTATTAATGTTTTAATGTCATCTTGTGCTAATGTTGAGGATTTGGAAATTATAGATAAAGAGTCAATAGTCGAGAACGAATCTGAAACTCAAGATGAAATTCATAATGGTAATGATATTCCATATGTACAAGAATCAGTTATTATCTATAAGGATATAGAACCCGATTTCTCCAGTGTAAAAGCGGATGATTTTTATAATCTGGATATTAATAATGATGGTTTTGTTGATTTTAGTTTTACATCTATCCGTGATTCTTGGTGTTTTTTAGCAGAACCCTTTGAAAGACTTAAAAATAATGCATTTGTATCGGTATCTGGTCCTTTTGAATCTTACATAATACCTTTAGGTCAAGGTAAAGTCATTTCTAAAGTTCTTGAATTCCCTACGTTTTTCGATTCTTATGGAGGTTACGTCGGAATGAATTTTTGTGATACGTTTTCGACTTATTGTAAATACAGTTGGGAAAATACAGAAGACAAATACGTAGGGTTACAGTTTTCGGTAAATAGTAAAATATATTTTGGTTGGGCTAGATTCGATGTCAAAAACAGTAACGAGTGGACCATTAAAGATTACGCCTATAATTCAAAACCTAATGCTCCAATTCTGGCAGGACAAACTGAATAACATAATTAACACTTAAAATAATGAATCATGAAAACAACTTGGGTGGCGACCCGAAATGCAAGGCAAATAAAAACTGGATACATTCTTCTAATAGCCATGCTGTTATTAGACTTCTCCTGTTCTAAGAACAACGATTTAGAGCTAATTGAAGAAGAAAATGCGATGATGTCGAAATCGGCAAATACCTCACCAAACACGGTATTGGCCTGGAATCAGGTAATGGAAGATCTTTATACTTTTTCTTTAAACGGACCCGGAACACCACCTCCGTCAGCCTCCTATACCTGGGCATTGGTTCATCTGGCAATGCATGATGCCCTTAACGGTATAGTGCCTCGTTACGAAACCTACGCTGGAGTGCCAAGAGATAAAGATGCAAATCCCGATGCCGCTGTATCTCAAGCCGCATACGATGTGCTTATGGCAATAAATCAACTTCCTTTTGCACCAGCGTATCTTCCCCAAAATTTTCAAAGTATCAATGCATTGTTGGCAGAGACATTAGATGGTATTCCCGATGGTGAAGCTAAAAATAAAGGTATCGCTTTGGGGCATGCTGTCGCGGAAGCAATTATGGCAAAAAGGGCTGGCGATACACCTAATCTGGCTCCTGGGGTTCCAAACCAACCAGCAGAAGGGACTCAGCCTGGAGAATATAGGTATCTTCCATATCCTTTAGCTCCCAATGGTATGGGATATGCCTTGGCGAATTTTCATAAGCTAAAACCATTTTTTATGGTAACAAACGACATGTTCAGATCAGAACCGCCTTATGAAACGAGCTCTCCTGAGTATGCAGCAGATTTAAATGAAACTAAAGATTTTGGCGCATTAAACAGTCAGGTGCGTTCGGCAGACCAAACTGAGTTAGGGGTGTTCTGGGCGGAGAATTCCAGTCGAGGTTGGAATGTTGTTGCTAGAATTGTGAGAGATAGTTATAATGAAAAATCACAAAATGCATGGAAAACTGCCAGATACCTGGCTTTAGTGCATAGTGCAATAGCCGATTCATACATATCAATTTTCGAAAGTAAAATGTATCATTATTTCTGGAGACCAATAACAGCAATCCAACTAGCAGATAATGATGGAAATGATGCAACCACAGCAGATCCGTCATGGGTACCACTACTTAACACACCACCATTAGGAGAATATCCATCTGCACACGCCATTTCTGGTTCTGTCGCCGGACAAGTAATAATTCGATTTTTTGATGACAGAGATAATTATGAGCTTAACCTTGATAGTGGTTATATGCCAGGTGTTATTCGTTCTTTTTCTTCAGTTTCAGATGCAGTAAGAGAAAATTCTTTATCACGTATTTATATCGGTTATCACTTTAGACTGGCTGTAGATGTCGGTGAAGCTTTAGGTAAAGAATTGGGTGATTATGTTTATGAAAACGCTCTTAAAGAAAAGTAATAAAATTGAAATAAGTATTCATTTAATTCATGCTCTCCATTTTTGTAGAAATATCATGAATGATGTTTGTGTAACTTGTTGATTTTTAAAGTGAAAATATTTTGTTCTGTATTTCGTATGGAAAAAATAATTATCTTTAGTAATCCTTAAAATAAAGGATGAGGATTAGCCCCAAATTGAATATTGTTTTGAATAAATTTCATTGAATGTTCAGTTTGGGGTTTATTTTTTATCATATAAATCTCATATAAAATTTTAGACAATATTAGTATATAAATAATATGCGATAGTAGCAAATCGCGGAAAGCAAAGAATCCCTAAGTAGTTGATGTCATTTAAGTTTTACTAAAATCATGTGCTATGAAACATGCAACTATTTTATGGCTTTCGCTATTCTTTTTAATACAGGGTATTTTTGCACAAAACGAAGGTCAGAATAAGCAAATACTTATCGATACCCTATCAGAAGTGGTTGTAACATCACTTTTGCGTCCTGAAAAAATAACACGTGCTGCGGCTTCCATCCAGGTGTTGGCAACCAAGGATATTGAACGATTTGCAGGTTCGAATATTGGTGAACTTATTGGTACGCTTCAAGGGGTGGAATTCACCCGTTATGGGGTTGATGGGACCACCTTTAACGCCAGAGGTTTGAACAGTGCGTTTAACAATAAGGTCCTGCAAATTGTTGATGGTCGTATAAGCACTTCACCATTAAGTGGTGGGTTATCTGTTTTTAATAATGGGTCTACCATTATAGACGATATCCAGCAGATGGAGGTTGTGCTGGGGCCGCAAACGGCTTTGTATGGTCCGAATGCTCATAACGGAGTCTTTAATAGTGTCACTAAAGATCCTCGCAAAACTCCAGGAACATCAGTCTCTCTCAGTGCAGGAACACAATATCAGTTTAGTGGAAGATTCAGGCATGCCCAAAAAATTGATAATAACTGGGCCTGGAAAGTTACAGGCGAATATGCTACCGGACAGGAATTTAATTTCACAGATAGTGTTTATGTTCAAGGGCAAACAAAAGCTATTCCTGAGCGTAATGTAGATTATAATTTCAGGCATATCAGAGGGGAAGCTCATCTGTATTATAATCTTAATCCTAAAACAGAAATTGTTGTTTCCGGAGGTACCAGTAAAAATAATTTTTTGCAGGTTGTTACGTCCGGACGAAATCAAATGAGAGGGGTAACATACAGCTTTTTGCAGGCCAGATTACGAAGTCGTCACTTTTACGCTAATGTTTATAATACATGGGGTAGTTTAGGACGCAGTTACAGTATTACCAGTTACACACAAACGTTTTGGACGAGAACACAGCAGGGAAGTCTTTACTTGCCTCCCGATGAAGCTGAAGCGTTGGCATTAACTGGAGCCAGTTTTAGAGAAAGGAGCAGAAGGTTTAATGCCGATTTTCAATATAATACAAGCTTTCCAGATATCGGCTTGTTTTTAGTTGGAGGGTTGGATTATGAGAATATTAGTCCTAATACAGATAACGGAACAACGGTGGTAGGTAAGTCGGGTGATATTTCGGTTTCTCAGGTTGGTGCCGTGATACAGCTCGAAAAAAGTTTAATCTCTAAATTAAGAGTAATTGGAGCTTTCAGATATGATAACAACGATAATTTTAAAGATTTGTTTGCTCCAAAATTTACTTTAGTGAAGGATTTTACTAATGGAAGTGTAAGGCTGGGATGGGCTAAGGCGTATGTGTTACCTTCCATTCAAAATCAATATGCCAATATTAGAAGCTTCTTTTTTGGGAATGGAGGAAAGGGAATTTTGTACATCCCGAACAATGCTAATGTTAACGATCCGGAAGCGATAACATCTACAGAAGCTTTAAAGGCGGAAGAAGTTGGAACCTGGGAAATCGGATTTAAAGGGCAAGCTTCTAAAAAACTTTGGGTTGATGCTAATGCCTATTATGGTATTAGCAAAAATTTTATAACTCCATCGTTGCCAGTTGGGGGAAGAGCACTGGAAGTGAATACAATTAAAGTTAATCACAACCCTATTTTCGCTGGTACTGTTAGCAATGACACCCTGCAAGGTGCTTCCTTTTTAACTTTTTTTAATTACGGACGTGCCAAAATCTATGGTCTGGATGCAGGGGTAAACTTCAGTTTCACACCTGCAATTCAGTTGGCTTTAAAATATTCATGGATTAATGCAGATTTTGAGGAAAACGATGCAAATAAAGATGGGGTTATTAGTCCTGACGAAAAAAGTCTCAATGCGCCAAATCACAGAGGAATGGCACAGCTGACGATTAAAGACCTCTGGAAACAGCGTCTTAATTTATATTTGGGAGCCAGAATGGTTCAGAAATATGATTTTTTTAGCGGGAATCAGATAGGTACAGAGGCTGGAGAGGGAACCCGGGTACCACCGAAAAATTTTAATTATGGTGCGCTTGGTGGGTTTACAACTTTCGATTTAAATGCTACTTATCAAATAAATAAGAAAGTTTCCTTTAACTTTAATATCTCAAATTTATTCAATACTAAACAACTTGAATTTGTAGGAGCACCATCTATCGGACGACTGGCAATGGCAAGTATTAAAGTAACGGATTAAAAGTTTTTAGAGCAAAAGACTATTAGTGTCTTGACTTTTTATTCTTAAAATATTTAATAATTACGTACAGGATACTCAGAAAAATTATCACAGCAATGGTTCCAATAATTTCATTTGATGCCAGATTGGACAGAAAATAAAAGATAATAAGTATCGATAAAATAGGAACCGTTAAACCTCCAGGGATTTTAAACTCTTCGGTTTGGGGTTTTCGCGTTTGTCTTAGTTTAATAACAGACAGAGCAACCCCTAAATAAAGTAAAAGCATCGAGCTTGTAGCAATAATAACAGCCTGCTTAAAGCTGCCAAAAACAGTTAATGTATAACCAATAGATACGTAAATTAAAATGGCTATATAAGGCGTTGCATAGGTTTTATGAATTTTTGAAAGTCCTTTAATCGGAAATACGTTGTCTCTTGAAAGGGCATAGAATATTCGTGGACTATTAAGGATAGAACCAGTCATATTTCCGAACATGGAAATTACAGCTCCAACAGTTAAGAGCAGGAATCCGAATGAACCTAAAACAACTTTAGCAGTTTCAGCCAAAGGTGCTCTTTCATAATTTTGAAATGTGTCTCCAAGAATGCCTTGCCCCACAGTTTGTAGCAAAACATAAACAACAAGAACTGTACTAATACTTACTAAAACAGCTTTAGGTATAGTGCGTTTAGGATTTAGAACTTCACCACCAACAATAATTCCGGTTTCACACCCTTGAAATGCAAAAAATAGAATTAATGAGGCTTGTCCTAAAGTATCTAAGTCAGTTAAAGTCTCAATGGCTAAATTGCTGAAATTGATATTCGGTAACCCAAAAATGATTAGAATTGATAGCGGTAAAAGTTTTAAAACCGTGTTTAGTTTTACAAGACCAATACCTTGTTTCAGACCTATAACGTTAATGAAAGCCAGTCCCCAGAACAATACAGTTAAAAAAATCAATCTAAACCATGTGCCTTCTAAAACAGGGTAAGCTGCCATAATGATATTAACCAAAGCATTAGAAACAGCGGCATCAGCAAAAAGGTTGCTGCTTACGGCAAAACATCCGGCAATAAACCCGGCATAATCACCAAAGGCAGTTTCAATATATGTATATGGACCTCCTGTATTATTGACTTTACTGCCTGCTTCGGCAAAACATAGCATCACTAACGCCATCAATAGTCCGCAAAATAAATAAGCAATGATGCTTGCTGGTCCCATTAGAGCGGCAATTGTTGCAGGTAAGACAAATATACCGGAACCAATTATAATGTTTATTATATTGGCAGAAAGCCCTAAAACACCAACTTCACGTTTTAAATGTTCATTATTTTTTTCCATAAGCTTTAAGGTTTTACAGATAGCTTAGCCACCATTTCTCTTTGTTTTTTACTTTGTAAATCATATAAGTTTTACAGGGGAAATAGAGAAGGATGATTATGCTTATCCAAACGAGATAAACCGTTAATAAAGAATATCCATAATCTTTTAATGTGGGGTTATTAAATCCGGCCTGAGTTATAATCATGTTTTTCCAGTCACCACCGAAAATTAGTATACCGACTATTGCTAAAACATGGATAACAAAAATGTGAAGAAAATAATAGAAGAGAGGTACCCGACCAAAAACAATCATAAAATCGGTGAGTTTGTTTTTAACTGATTCAATAGCATATAAAAATAATAATGCAGGCCCTAAGGTGATTAAAAGATACGATAAGGAAGGTGGATATTTGGTGACTTTAAAGAAAGATAAAATGGTTTTAGTTGTTGTGTCTTGAATGGACCACGGCACTAAATCGCCATAAATATTTATTCCTCGAATGATAAAAAATAGAACGGTAGAAGCTAATCCTATTTTCAATAACCATTGTTTTCTTTTTTCAGTATCGAAATCAGGAAGGTATAGTTGTCCTAAGCAATAACCAAGAATCATAACACCAAGCCAAGGTAAAATGGGATAGGCAAAAACAACTACTTGCCCTCCAATGGCAGTACCATTCTGTTGATGTAAAGCGTACCAAAGTATAGATGAAAAACTATTGCCTTGCATAACGATGTTGTCTAACGCATTATGTCCGGCAATGATAAGACTTCCAATAAGTAATAATAGTTTAGTGTTCAGAAATATTAAGAATGATAATATGAGCATTGTTAAACCAATGGCCCAAATAACCTGAAGGATGACAACCGAATAAGTGACATCGAATTTCCAGAGGAGATTGTTTAAAAAGATTTCCAGAAAAATAAGCCAGATGCCTCGTGTAAATAGAAATTTAAAGAGTTCTGGCTTTGTTTTTTTACTGCCATATAGAAAGGCTGAAGTTCCCGCCAATAAAATAAAAACCGGAGCACAATAGTGTGTTATAAACCGAGTGAAAAATAATATTGGTGTTGTGGTTTCTAAATTGGTAGGGTCGCTGAAAAAAGCTCCGTAATGGAAATAATCTCTGGTGTGATCTAAAGCCATAATAATCATGACGAACCCTCTTAAGATATCTATAGATTCAATTCGATTGGATTTTATCATAGGCTATGTCTAAGTTATATGGTCTTAATTTAGTAATAATATCTGTATGTTGTTAATTATGTGTTTTTTATAGTTAATTATTGTTTGCCTAAACCTATGTATTGTTGGAATGTCGTTATTTTTTCATTTTTTAATGTCCACAAATGGACTACAGTGGTTTTATAAGCTTCCCCCGTTTTTTTAAATTTTCCATCGTAATTGAGTATCGCTAATACTTGATCGTTTCCTAAAGGGGATAGCTTAATATTTTCTAATTTGAAATATTCGTTGTCTTCTCCCAGGCGTTTGAAAACACCATTCAACACGGCGTCTGGTCCTTTATAGGGATTACCATCTGAATAAGAACTGGAAGTAGATTCATTCCAAACAATATTTTTATCCATCATTTCTAAAACTGCTGGAATATCGCCTTTACCAAAAGCTTCGTATATGCTGTTTATCAGAGTTGTGTTTTCCAGGTTAGGTAAGAGTCCTAATTGTTGCATAAAAACCATGTTGTCCATGAAGTCTTCTTCCTGGGCAATTTTACCGTCTTTCATTTTAACTAAGGTAACGCCATCAATATCTACTGAATTTCCAGTAGCAGGTATACCAAAAAAATCACCAGTATGGTTTCCTTTGAAATTCCAATGCTTTACTATATTGTCTCCCTGACCGAAAACTTGAACGACGGTAAATTTTATATCTGAAAATCCGGTTAGAAAATTTTGGTAATAGTCTTTAAAACCATCGATGCCTACAATGTTTTGAGGACTCATGACTAAAGTAATGTCTTCAGTGAAATTAGAGTTATTGATGAGATCTATATTTCCATCATTAACGATATGGTCCCAGGTGTCGGCGTACATGGTTATGTTTTTTTCGAGTTTTGCATCGTTACAGGAAACCAAACTTATAGCTGTTAATAAAAGAAATAATGTTGTTGAAGTTTTCATAGGTTTTATGTTTAGTTGGTTATTAGTTAGTTAAATTTTCTAATGTGGTTAAGTGTTTTTTTATGTTAATGGTTTTATAAATGAAAAAAGCGAAAAACGGAATGGCTGCACCGCAAAAAAAGACTTGATTCCATTGTAATTTTTCTTGAATCAAACCAAACAGCCATGGGCCTATTATAATTCCCAGATTATTACAGGTCATATATAGAGTGAATTGAGAAGCTGATATTTTGTGCCATGAGATTTTCATCGCCATGGCTAAAAGTGCTACGGTAAGTAGTGTGTTTAATAAATTAAAAAGTATGATAAATCCATAAACAGCAGAGATGTTTTGCCAACTGTTTGAAATCATGCCGAATGAGAAAATAACAAGAGCTAATAAAGATATAAGAATAAGTGCCATTTTCTTTGTGCCAATAAAATCTATAATAACCCCACCGGCAACCATACTAAAGCCTCCACCAACAACGGAAGCTATGGAGTAAACTTGAGAATAATCCGTATTGGTCCAGTTTAATTCCTGAACCGTAAAAATGGGAAATAAGACTTCAATAAATCCAGTTGAAGCACCAGTAAAAATCATGCCCAGACTCAGAATAAGACTGGTTGGCAGTATGAGGACTTTTCCAAGGTTTTTAAACAAGCTTTTCCAGTCTGTAAGCTGTGCCTTTTTTGAAACTTCAGAGGCTTTACCTTTTGTCCAGGGCATTAGTTTTTCTCCACGATGTTCTCTGAAGAAAATTGGAACAAGGATTAGTATAGCAACCACAAGTGATAAGGAACCAATAGCATTGGTAAAGCCTACAATATTAATAAGGGTAGTTCCTAAAAGTAGGGATAACGATTGACCGATAATTCTGGAACCCCACATAATACCATTGGCTCGTGCTTGTTGGTGTTCTGGAATAAGATCTACTGCCATACCATCAATGGCGATATCTTGTGTAGATCCAAACAAGCTAATTAAAAAACCGCAAATCATTAGTCCTTTAATATTAGTTAAAGGTTCGTTTACAAAGCCGAAAGAGAGAAAGCTTATAATTAATCCAACTTGGGCAAAAATAATCCAGGGTCGTTTTCTACCCATAGCTATAGGAGTATAGCGGTCAATAATTGGAGCAATAAAGAATTTAAAACTCCATGGAATAGAAATGACCGAAACATAAGCTGCAATTGTAGTCGCAGAGATTTCATTCATTGCTAACCAAGCAGGGATGGCGTAAAAGGTTATGCCAATAGGAATACCTTCGCAGACATATAAAGCAGCAAAGACAAGATAGCGTAAGGTTGCATTTTCAGATAGATAGATTTTTTGCTTTAAATCGGCCAATTCATAGAGTAATGCTTTTTGATTCATTTTTGGTTGGTTTAAGATTAAAACTAAATGCTATTAGTTAAATAGGGCAATACTCTTATGCAAAGGGAGATAGAAGGATAAACACAATTTTCATTGTGCTTATCCTGGATGCTATTGTTTATTAAATTAATATTTAGAATTATCTAATACGATAAATCATCCATTAAACTGTACATATACGACCAATCTTTAGAAACGGCACTTCTAAATTTTTCTTTAATAGCGTCGGCTTTAGATTTTCCTTTTTCTTTTTCATAAACCTTCCAAACACCGTCGCGGTCTTCATCTAAAGCTGCAAAATTTTTAAAAGGAACGGTCACAAAGTAATCAGATACATGTGGGCCGCCACCTATTACGCTACACCAGGTTCCTCTAGTATCGCCCTCAGCTTTTTTAATGGTAGACTCTACTTCTTTAACGGTTTCCATAAAGCTATCATAATTGTCAACTTTTACGTTATAAACCCATACCAGTTTGGTATCATTAGAAAGGTTTGAATTGGATTTGCTTACATCTGGCATGCGTCGTGCAATATTGTATTCTACACTTTCAACGTGTGGTATAATTAAATCGACCACTTTCATTCTGCATTTTTTCCCGGCTTCATCATTGCTTTCATCCATTTCAGCCCAATTAGCCATTCGGCTGGTCATGGTGTATACCGTTCCTTTACCCTGAACGCGTTTCCACATACTCCATTTAAATTCCCCTTCGTTATCTTTATAGCATTTTTTCCATGACATGACACCCTCTATAAATTGTGAATTTTGTCCGGGTTTCACCGTGATTTCAGACATGTTTAATAAGTAATTGTCGTTTTCCTGAGCTACTCCCAATAATGGAAGAACAAGTAATAGATACAGTAATGTTCTCATAATTTTGATTTTGGTTAGAATTATTAATGGTTATATAGTTGGTAGCGTTAAATGTTACTTTAACACAATAGGTATTCTAAATAAAATCAACTTGGGACTCTAAAATCAGAGGTTAATTATGAGAGATATGGGTAGGTAATTTGTTTGTTTTATTGACAATAGCGTACTTAAAGATAGAAAATTTTGTTGAGGTAACAACCTTGTGTTTTAATTATAGGTAGGATTTTTAGTTTCTAAAATAAAAAAGCCCAACCAAAAGGTTGAGCTTTTATAACTAAGATGTATAATTATTGGAATTGGTTATTTGGCCAACTCTTTTTCTTTTTTCTCTGAAAAATCGACTTCAATTTGATTTTTAATGATGTCATCAAACGTTTCTCTTTTTCTGATTAAGTGTGCTTCGTTGTTGTACCATAAAACTTCTGCAGGTTTGAATCTAGAGTTGTAGTTACTCGCCATAGAGAAACAGTAAGCTCCTGCATTTTTAAAGCATAACACATCACCTTCAGAAATTTCTTTAATTCGTCTGTTGCTACCAAAAGTATCGGTTTCACATATGTAACCAACAACAGTGTAGAAACGTTCGTTACCGTTAGGGTTAGAAATGTTGATGATATCATGGTGCGAACCGTAGAACATAGGACGGATTAAGTGGTTGAAACCAGAATCTACCTGAGCAAAAACAGTTGAAGTGGTTTGCTTAACAGCATTTACTTTAGTTAAGAAATATCCAGACTCACTTACTAAAAACTTACCAGGCTCGAAAGCTAAGGTTAAGTCTTTACCATATTCTTTACAGAAAGCGTTAAACTTAGCCGTTAATTTTTTACCTAATTCTTCAATGTTAGTTTCAATATCACCTTCTTTATATGGTACTTTAAATCCTGAACCAAAATCGATGAATTCTAAGTTTTTGAATTGCTTAGCAGTATCGAATAAAATTTCGCTGGCGTATAAGAATACTTCAATATCTAAAATATCACTACCAGTATGCATGTGAATACCGTTGATAGTCATTTTGGTATTTTCAACAATACGTAAAATATGAGGAATCTGGTGAATAGAAATTCCGAATTTAGAATCGATGTGTCCTACAGAAATATTGGCATTTCCTCCGGCCATAATGTGCGGATTAATACGAATACATACTGGAATGTTTGGATGTTTTGTTCCAAATTGCTCTAAAATAGACAGGTTGTCGATGTTAATTTCAACACCAAGTTTAGCAGCCTCTTCAATTTCAGCTAAAGATACACCGTTAGGCGTAAATATAATTTGCTGAGGTTTAAAGCCTGCTCTTAATCCTAATTCAATTTCTTGTAAAGACACGGTGTCAATACCAGAACCAAGTTTGTTGAATAATTTTAGTATTGATATATTTGATAAGGCTTTTACAGCATAATTAAGTTTTAATTTTTTTACACCGCTAAAGGCGTTAGTCAGTCTGTTGTACTGTGCCTCAATTCTTTCAGCATCGTAAACATAAACAGGGCTTCCAAAATCTTCTGCAATTTTAAGCAATTGATTCTCCAACATAATTTGTAAATTTTTGGCAAAGATATTTCTTTAGGCACAATAAAAAATAAATAAATAAAAAATTATACAAGTTAAACAGAATGTTAATTATTTAACACAAGGTTATTAGTTTATTATTTATAAAGTTTTCACATTGAAATATTAGGGTAAGTAATTGCGATTATTTACATTTGTGCCTCTTAAACTATTTAGCGAATTATGAATTTACACGAATATCAAGGTAAAGAAATATTAAGCAGTTTTGGTGTACGTATCCAACGTGGTATTGTAGCGCAAAATGCAAAGGAAGCTGTTGCAGCAGCAAAACAATTAACTGAAGAAACAGGAACCGGTTGGCATGTTATTAAAGCACAAGTACATGCAGGTGGTCGTGGTAAAGGTGGTGGAGTAAAACTTGCTAAAAACTTAGAGCAGGTTGAAGAGATTGCTGGACAAATCATCGGCATGAACTTAGTAACACCTCAAACATCGGCTGAAGGTAAAAAAGTACACCAAGTATTAGTTGCAGAAGATGTTTACTATCCAGGTGATAGTGAAACTGAAGAGTTCTATATGTCTGTTTTATTAAACAGAGGTACTGGTCGTAACATGGTTATGTATTCTACCGAAGGAGGTATGGATATCGAAACTGTTGCTGAAGAAACTCCTCATTTAATTTTTACAGAAGAAATCGATCCGGCTGTTGGTTTAACACCATTCCAGGCAAGACGTATTGCTTTTAACTTAGGATTATCTGGTAACGCATTTAAAGAAATGACTAAGTTCGTTACTAATTTATATACAGCTTACGTAAAGTCTGATTCTTCTTTATTTGAAATCAACCCTGTATTAAAAACAAGTGACGATAAAATTTTAGCTGTTGATGCTAAAGTAACTATCGATGATAACGCACTTTACAGACATAAAGATTACGTAAACCTACGTGATTTACGTGAAGAAAACCCAATTGAAGTAGAAGCTAAAGAAGTAGGATTAAACTATGTTGACCTTGATGGTAACGTAGGATGTATGGTAAACGGAGCTGGTTTAGCAATGGCTACTATGGATTTAATTAAGCAAGCAGGTGGTGAGCCAGCTAACTTCTTAGACGTTGGTGGTACTGCTGATGCTGCGCGTGTAGAGGCTGCTTTTAAAATCATCTTAAAAGATCCTAACGTAAAAGCAATTTTAATTAACATCTTTGGAGGTATTGTTCGTTGTGACCGTGTTGCTCAAGGGGTAATCGACGCTTACAAAAACATGGGTAACATCAACGTGCCAATTATTGTGCGTTTACAAGGTACCAATGCAGACATCGCTAAAGAATTAATCGACAACTCTGGTTTAGCAGTATTAAGTGCAACTGAATTCCAGGAAGCTGCAGATAAAGTACAGGAAGTATTAGCATAGGCTTAACATAGCCATAGTATTTGTTAATATTACCGTATAGTTTTAATAAGAGTAGTGTAAATCACTACTCTTTTTTTATGTCTAATTTTGACTCGTAAAACAAAAACAGTCAATATTAAAAGCTGTAAAAACTAAAACTATGAAAACAATTAAAGTATTATTAGTATTAGCAATTTTATTATGTTCAAAAACCATTTTTGCTAATGATAGCAAAATGAATGACCTTCCTAAAACGGAAACCATCACTGTAGAAATACAGAAGATCCTTAAGAACTCTAATTTAGAATTTAATGAAGAGGTTTCTGCTAATGTTTATTTTACTATTAACAATAAAAGCGAAATTGTCGTATTGTCTATTGATTCTGATTCGGATGAATTAGAACAATTTTTGAAGTACAAGCTTAATTATTGCAAAATTCAGGCTGAAGGCATGGCGCCGGGTAGAAAATATTTAATACCGGTTAAGTTGGTTGCCTCTATTTAATTCAATTTTGAAACACATAAAAAAAGCTCTTAATGAAAATTAAGAGCTTTTTTTGTTGTCTTGTTTTTTGGGGGGCATGGGGCCTCGCATATGAATTACCAGACCATTTAAAAAGTTTCTTAATATCTGGTCACCACATTCCATATATTTAGGATGGTCTTCTTTTCTAAAAAAAGCACCAAGTTCACTTTTAGAAATTCTAAAGTCTACCAGACCTAAAATCTTTACAATATCGTCGTCTCTAAGTTTTAAGGCAACTCTCAGTTTTTTTAAAATATCGTTGTTTGTCATATCTGTTATTTGAGTGTCAAAAGTACTATTCCTTTTTGTGAATCAGGCAGTGTTAAGATGTGTTTTCTAGCGTTTTTGTAATTTTTGTAAAGATACTTCAAAAAAAGGTTATAAAATTTTTACCATTATTTGATTTTAATATGTGTCTAAGTTATTGTTAATCAATGGGTTGTTTTTTGGTTTTTATTGTGCTTAGTTGTTTTAATTTATTGAAAATCAACTAGGTAATGATGTTGTTTTTAATGTGTTTGAGATGAAATAATTAAAATTAACGACCAAATGCACGCCTGTTTTCGATAAGCGACAAATTATACAGGATTATAAAATTAAGGTAGTTCGTATCTTTATAGGGTAATTAATTAATCCCTTAACTATATGATTAATAGAGTCGAAAAATTAAGTCTCTTATCTGAAATGATTGCTTTTGCTAAGCATGATAAAGATATTAAAGCCATTGAATATAATTTTTTGCTAGGTGTTGCAAAACAGCTTGAAATTTCTCGAGAGGATTTCGACTATCTCATAGAACACCCTATTAATTATATTCATTTAAAATCGCATAGCGAGCGCATTGTACAATTTCATCGTTTAGTATTATTAATGAATATTGATAATGATCAAAATGATTCTAAGAAAATTGTAAAGCTACATAACTTTGGATTACGCATGGGCTTGAGTCATGAATCCATTTCTAAGGTACTTTATTTAATGGAAAGTTTTCCAAATAAAATTGTACCACCCGATGTACTTATTGATATTTTTAAAACGCAATATAACTAGAAAACAAACTAGATATTTTTGGGATGGAAAAGCTAAAGGTATTATACTTTTAGCTTTTCTAATTTTTCTTGATACCCTTTTATTTCATCACGAAGTTTGGCGGCCACAATAAAGTCCAAAGCCTTAGCAGCTTCTTCCATGAGTTTACGCTTATCTTTAATTTTCTTTTCTAATTCCGGTTTGGTTAGGTACAGACTTTCCGGTTCAGCAGCCTTGGCAGCTTCTAATTCGTAGCTATAGGTGCTCACCGAATTTTTAGCCAGCGCATTATTTAAGTTTTTATTTAATGCTTTAGGCGTGATATTGAATTTAGTATTGTAATTGATTTGTTTCTCTCGTCGGTAGTTCGTTTCATCAATAGTCTGCTGCATGCTATTCGTAATCTTATCAGCATACATGATGGCTTTACCATTAAGATTTCTGGCGGCTCTACCAACCGTTTGAGTTAGTGAACGTGCCGAACGTAAAAAACCTTCCTTATCTGCATCTAAAATGGCTACTAGCGATACTTCAGGTAAATCTAATCCTTCACGAAGTAAATTTACCCCAACAAGTACATCAAATAAACCTTTACGTAAATCCTGCATGATTTCCACGCGTTCTAACGTGTCTACATCACTATGAATATAACGACAACGAATTTGAATACGATCAAGGTATTTAGTTAACTCTTCGGCCATACGTTTGGTTAAAGTCGTTACCAAAGTACGTTCATCTTTTTCAACACGCTGCTGAATTTCTTCAATTAAATCATCAATCTGATTTAAACTCGGGCGCACTTCAATAATCGGATCTAATAATCCCGTAGGTCTGATGATTTGCTCCACGTAAATCCCGTCCGATTTTTTTAATTCGTAATCGGCAGGTGTTGCACTGACATAGATTACCTGATTTTGTATCGCCTCGAATTCTTCAAATTTTAAAGGACGGTTATCCATAGCTGCTGGCAAACGGAAACCGTATTCGACTAAGTTTTCTTTCCTACTACGGTCGCCACCATACATGGCATGCACCTGCGAAATGGTCACGTGACTTTCATCAACAACCATTAAATAATCATCCGGGAAATAATCCAGTAAACAGAAAGGTCTCGTGCCCGGTTGTCTGCCATCCAGATAACGTGAGTAATTCTCAATGCCTGAGCAGTAACCTAATTCGCGAATCATTTCTAAATCGAATTCGGTTCGTTCTTTAAGTCGTTTGGCTTCTAAATGTTTTCCGATGTCCTTAAAATAATCATGTTGTTTTACCAAATCGTCCTGAATGTCTTTAATAGCATTTTGAAGGACGTCTGGTGAGGTTACGAACATATTTGCCGGATAAATATTCAGTCGGTCGTATTTTTCAATCACCTGATTGGTTTGAATATCAAACGCCTCAATGTCTTCAATTTCATCACCAAAAAAGTGAATTCTAAAGGCATAATCAGCATAACTAGGAAACACATCTACCGTATCGCCTTTTATTCTGAAGTTTCCATGGTTAAATTCGGCTTCGGTTCTGGAATATAAACTCTGTACTAATCTATGAAGCAATTTAGTTCTGGAAATTTCCTGATCACGTTCTAATGAAATCACATTCTTTTGAAATTCCACAGGGTTTCCAATACCATACAAACAGGAAACAGAAGCCACAACAAGCACATCTCGTCGTCCTGAAAGGAGGGAAGAAGTCGCACTTAAACGCATCTTCTCGATTTCATCGTTAATCGATAAATCCTTTTCTATATAAACCCCGGAAACTGGAATATAAGCCTCAGGCTGATAGTAGTCGTAATACGAAACAAAATACTCTACGGCATTATTGGGGAAAAACTGCTTAAACTCAGAATAGAGCTGAGCGGCTAAAGTTTTGTTGTGAGCCAAAACCAGTGTAGGGCGCTGTACTTCCTGAATAACGTTGGCAACAGTAAAGGTTTTACCCGAGCCTGTAACACCAAGTAGTGTTTGATATTTTTCATCAGCATTAATTCCGGCTACTAATTGTTTAATAGCTTGTGGCTGATCGCCTGTAGGTCCGAATTCAGATTCAATTTTAAAACGCATGCTACAAAATTACGTAAAATATAACTCTTATCGCTTTAAAGTAAAGTGCCCTGTAAAAGATCTTCCGTCGGTAAGTTCTACTGTAAACCAATAATCATCAGTAGCAAGTAATTCCCCATTAAATGTGCCATCCCAACCATTACCTAACGGATTAAGTTGCTTAATTAATTTTCCATAACGGTTATATATGTAGACCAAACTTGAAGCTTGCGAACTGTTTAATCCTTGAATTTTCCATAAATCATTTTGACCATCCCCATTTGGGGTGAAAAATTTTCTATAGCCAATAACGAAGACATCTATTTCGGCTGTTCCGCAAATATCATCTTTTACATAAAGTTTATAATCTCCGGCGCGAACATTGTTAAACACCGGACTGTCCTGATAAGGAAAAATAACAGAGCTATCTTTTGATTCCAATGCAAATTGATAGGTGCCAGAACCTAAACTTTCAGGATTATTTATGGTAACACTATTGTTTTCTGAGATATCTATTACTGTAATATTGTCTTGAGTAATGGTTGCCAGTTCTGAGGCTTTTACAGAGACGGTTTTGGTTGTTGAACAAAGTGTTGTTGGATTCGTTAAAGCCACCGAGTAATTTCCTGGATTAGAAACATCTAAGGTGGTATTGTTAGATATTTCAGAACCTTCAAATGTCCAGGAATAGTCGAAAACTTCGGAAGGGTTACTTTGAACCGGAGTTAAAGTTACTATAAATGTAGGGTCTGATGTGCAAACAATTTCTTCTTCATTTATGGTAAAATCAGGAATCGGGTTTACAATTAAGTCGATAGTTGTTGAGGCTATACAATTTGAGTTTTCAGGATTTATAACATTTGCAGTTATGGTTTGGGTTCCAGAAACTAAAGGGTTTGGTAATTCTGTTGCATCGGTTATGGTTACTCCATTTTCGTTTATATATGAAAAATAGATGTCCATATTTGTTTGATTGCCAAGTACGGTATCTGAAAAAGAGGAAGTATTAAAACTATGTAGACCATCATTTATATCTGTGCTATCTAAACCATCATCGCAAAATATTTGAGACGAAACTGAATTTGCTATGGGTTGCTCGTCAATAATAAATTCAAGAGTGGTTTCATCAAAGCAAGCCCCGTCAGGATCTTGAGTAATGTTATTGGTAACTCTTATGGTTATCGTCTGGTTTTCGGTTAAAAACGGATTAGGTAACGGACTAGGTAAAGTATTTCCTTGTTCGTCAAAATATGTGATAGTTACTTCGGCAGGATTTTGATTTCCTAAAACAGTGGTTTCAATTTGTGAGGTGTCAAAAGGAAAACTTAAAATAGTGTCAGTCGAATCGTAGTCACATTCTGCATTCAGACTAGCAGGATTTGCTATCGGTAGGCTTTCAACAATCAGTAGGTTTTGAAATTCTTTTAATCCTAAACAATCATTACCTAAGTTGCTTTTTATACGCACCCAGATATTTTGACTGTTTGGCGAATTGGTATTTTGATGTGTATCAATATTTAAAACTTCATTGATCTCTAATTCGGCATTGATCTGGCTTTCGTAAAAATGTGCAGTCACAGAGATGGAAGAAAATAAAGTGTTTTCTATATGGGTTTTTATGCTCGACATATCGAAAGTTGAAATGCCATCCCTATCATCTAAACCGTCATCGCATTGATGTAAAGGTAGAGGGTTATATGTGTCTAAAGCACTACCGGAAGGGTTTACTTGTAATTCTATCGAAACTATTCTGTGGCATCCACTAGGGTTTTCAACGCGGATATAAACAATTTCGTTCGTGAAAGGGACTTTGTTTTGAAAATTCTCCGGTGTAGTGATATTAATGCCTCTGTTTTCAGCTTCATTTTGATCGTTGTAATAGAGGAATATTAAACCTTCAGCTAGATAATCAGGGTTTATTTCTTCTTTAATATGGTTTAAAGTTAAATTAAATGGAGCTATACCGTCGTTAGAAGCATCGTCACATTGTGAGTATTTATCCGGCATATTAACTTCGGGCAATGCATTAATTTCTATTTGAAAACTGGTGTCTGAAAAACAGTCAATAAAATTATTGTTGGTCATTCTAACATATATAGTTTGTCCGCTAGAAATTGTATTTATAAACGTTGTTGGATTCAAAATTTTATTCACATATAAAGCATCGGTAAAATAAGTAAGAGTAAACTCCAAAGCAGACTGACCATTGAGAATTTCGGTATCTCTTTGCGTTATATCTATAATTTTAAAACCATCAATATCTGTCCCAACAGAGGAGTCATCACATTCCTGAATAGGGGTAATGCTTAAGGCATCTAAAGGGAAAGCAGAATTATAGACTTCTAAATTAAAGTTTGAAATGGCAAAGCAATCGGGGTTGTAGTTGTTTTCTACTCTGGCATAAACTGTTCTGTAGCCACTTCCGTAGTTTTCAGGTGTTGTAATTAAAGGGGTACCTGTTTGAGCATCGGTTAAACTTTCATGATAAGTAATGGTAAACTCAGGTGAGTCGTTGATAAGGTTGTTTTGTTGAGTCAAATCGAAAGTTGCGGTTCCATTATTATCGTCATCACATAATTTTAAATTTGGAGCGGTTTGAGCATCAGTAAAGTAATAATATACAGGGTCGGTAAAGAAATTACAACTACTGTTTAATAGATTATCAGCATTATGTGCAAATTTTAACCTGAAATGGTGAAAGCTATTTGAATTTGCTGGAATGGTATAATTTAAATCAGTGGCTGTTTCGTAAGTCAGATCAGTCCAAACATCAGGTGAGGTCGATTCCTGCCATATCATAACAAAGTTACTAGGTATATTAGCAGATAAATTTATGGTCGTATCTGTTGTTCCGCTAAGACAATATGCATCATTATTTATAACATTATTTGTGGCATCGCTAATTTCAATTTGAGGTCCACAAGGGCGCACTTCAATATCATCTATAACTAAATCGTTTCCTTGTTGTCCAGATACATTATTTTTAAGCATAAAATAGATGTTCTCTGTGCCAGAAGGAACGGTAAAAACTAATGTTTTTTGGTGCCATCGGTTGGCACCTATTCCTGTAATTGAACCAGTGTCAGTGTCAACTATATTACCTAACGGGATATCATTAGCATCAGTAAAACCAACAATTAACTTAATGTTAGGATCTATAAAGTAACCAGGTTCGTTAGATTTTGCGAACCAGGCCGATAGTTCGTATTCAATATCATTACAAAGACCATCTATTTTTTGGGCATAAAATACGTTTAAATCTGTTCCCGCATCGCAATAATAAAGATAACCGTTTGTGTTACCAGTGTGGTCTGTAAAACTATTATTCCACCATGCACCACCGGGAGCTGCATCAACAGGATTCTTCATTAAGCCATATTGGTCGTACCCAACGGTGCCATTTCCTCCCACATAGGTGTATAATTGAGCAGGTCTGAAATCAGGATGTACATCTGTATTTGGGTCTTGATTTAAAGATGGTCCTAGTCGAGCTGTTCCAGACCCGAAATCTTCGATAAACACCGGATTACCTAATGAGCAGGTTTGAGATATACCTTTTATAAAAAAACTTAAAAAGCAGAATAGAAAAAGGGTGAATAATTTAGTTTGGTTAGTTGGAGTTTTTGTCATAACTAACAAATATATAAATATTTAGAATTGATTTTTAACGCTTTAAAGAAAAGTGTCCGGTATATTTTGAGCCGTCTTTTAAAACTACACGATACCAGTAATCATCGGTTGGTAAAGGTTGTCCTTGAAGTGTACCGTTCCATCCAGATTGAGACGGGTTAATTTGTTTAATGAGTTTGCCGTAACGGTCAAAGATTTTAATATCTATATCGTTATAAAATTCAGAGGTTACACCAAAAGGTTTCCAATAATCATTAACTCCATCATTGTTGGGAGTAAAGTATTTAGGAAAACCTAAAACAGAAACACGTTTTTGTATCATTCCACAACCATTAATGTCATTTACATACACAGTGTGAATACCTGCTTTAACATTTGTAAAAGTATTACTGTTTTGAAAAGAATTGTTATCTAAAGCAAATTCGTAAATACCTTCACCAGAAACGGTAATGGTTACAGTATTGTTTTCTGAGGCTTGTTTA
Organism: Aestuariibaculum lutulentum; assembly: GCF_032926325.1. Classification (NCBI taxonomy): domain Bacteria; kingdom Pseudomonadati; phylum Bacteroidota; class Flavobacteriia; order Flavobacteriales; family Flavobacteriaceae; genus Aestuariibaculum; species Aestuariibaculum lutulentum. Next base: position 87,129 of record NZ_CP136709.1, on the reverse strand, counting down.
ATATCAATATTTTCAATAGTCGCTATGTTTGAAGGTACTACGTCAATAGTATTGCTTTCTGAACAAGTATTGTTGAAAGTTACAGTAACAGTATAAGTTCCGGTTTCATTAATATTAATAGAAGAGGTGTTTTCAGGAATAAGAGTATTATTTAGATACCAAGTATAAGTTGGTGAATGGTTTACTAGATTGACAATTCCGGAATCTATAGTTATAGTTTCAGGGTAATTGTTCAGGCAATACCCGATATTTTCTGAAGGCAGAAATTGTGGAGATTCTAAAACCAGCAGATCTACAGTAGAGGCGGCGTAACAATCACTGCCGTTTTCTATTTTCACCCAAATGGTTTCCGAATAGGCGTTGGTGTTTTTATATGAATCGGGTAGTGAGTTGGTTTCGGAAAATAAATCGTCTGTCGTTTTATAAAAACTGATTAAGGAGTTCACAGGAACATTAGGTTTAATGTTAGTTCTTAAATCATCAAGATTAAAGGTTGTGAATCCGTCAGGGGTGTCATCGTCACAGGTCTCAAAAGGAGTAATAATAATGTTGTTAGTTGAAATGTCTAAAGTTATTTCTGCTATTGAAAAACATTGATTTTGATTTTCTACGCGAGCATAAATAGTTTGTTGAGGTATCGTACTTTTAAATGTAGTAGGATTTTGTATTTTGTTTTGTTGATTTTCGGCATCGGAAGAGGTTGTGAAGAAATTAGATATTTGTAATGTATTGTCGTTGTTGGTTATCATCTGTTCAGCATCAAACAGATTATAGGTTGTTAATTGATCTAAATCTTCGTCACAGGCAATTAATGTCGTATTTGCAACTATAGGGTTGTCTATGTATTCAATAATGATTTCTCCGTAGGATGTGCAATTATTACCTAAATCTATTTCAATATTGTAAGTTCCTGCTTCAGTTACGGTATAAGAGCTGTTGGTTTCATTATTTAGTTCGATGTTATCTTTAAACCATTTATAGGCAATGCCATTTGATGAACTGGCATCTAAAACTATTGTCTCATTTTCGCAAAGTGGATTACTAGTTGCAATCAACTGGTCTTCTCCTAAATCGGTATTGAGTATAAAACTACCAGCTTCAAGAAATACAGCTGAATCGTAGCGGTAATTTTGTTCGTCTGCAATAACGAGCTTAACATGATAGGTTTCATTAGGTATTGTATTTGCAGTAGCTGTTAATACTGTTGTTTGACCGTTAAAATTAATAGGAGCAGAGGCATCATTCCAACTGCCAAAATATGCTTCGTTTTGAGCGGAACATCCGTTAGGTATTTCGGGATGGACTGTAGTCACTTTTACGGGAGTCTGTGTGTTGGGAATAAGTGCAATATTCGTGTATTGTGAGTCGTTCACATTCCGAATTAAAAAGCCAAATAAATCTGAATACTGACATGTGTTTGCATTGTTTTCCTGATATTCTTCGGAGGCAAATAAATAACGGAAACTTATTTGTGAAGCAATAGAGGTGAATTCAAATTCTATGATAGTGGCATTGATAGTGTTGCTTTCATTTAAAATGTTTTCCAAATCGTTATCGCCATTCCAGTTATTGGCATTATCATCACTTAAAGAGGTGTTTGGCCCCGGAACATTGGAAAGTTTTCCTGTACTTAAAACAATACCACTTTGAAAAGGAAAGGAGGTTCCTGAAGCGTTAAAATACCCGTAGCTTTGGTCTGTATTATTAAAGTTGCCTCCGCTAACATTGGTCACCATCACGTTAGAGATACAGTTGCTGCCTATTAAAATATCTTCAATAAGTTGTTGCGCCGTATAGGTCTGGCTGTCTACCTGTACATTTTGACTAAAACAGAGATTGCAAATTATAAGAAAGCTTAGAAAAATCAGGTATTTCATTATAAATGAACTATACCTGTAAATATAAAAACTTCATTATTAATCTATAAGGCTTTTAACGTTTTAGTGCAAAATGTCCTTTCACTTCAAAAGGATTCCCGTTTTGAACAATTTTAGCAACAAACCAATAATCGTTTGAAGGCATATTTTGTCCATTAAAAGTACCATCCCAGCCAATTGAATTATGTGTAAGGGTTTTTAATAGTTTTCCGTAGCGATCATAGATGTAAACTAAAGTTCCCGGAAGTTGATCGATACCTATAACATGCCAGGTGTCGAAAGTACCATCATTATTTGGTGTAAAGAATTTAGGAATATCGAATACAAATACTTCGGTAATGACATCTTCACAGCCGTTTAAATCGCGTATAGTAACTTGATGAAGTCCGAAGGTGACATTGTTAAATACGTTTGAGGTTTGAGGCTCACCGTTATCTAAAATATACACATAATTACCAATACCGCTTACATCAACGGTAATACTGTTTGGGTCGGCGAAATCGACTTTAGTCGTGAAGTTAATTTCTGCTTCTTCAGATTCAATAAGGCTGAAATCTTTTCTAAAAGAACATCCGTTAAGAGTGGTAACTTCTACCCAATGTGCTCCAATGTCGGCAATGTCTAATTCAATTTCAGGAGTAGTTTCCCCAGTATCCCAAAGGTAAGTGTCTCCTGCATTTCCGGTTTCGGCACTTACGGATTGAGGTAAATCATTAAGACAAAGTGGCTCTACATCTTCAACAGGAATTGTAGGTAACGGATTGACAAAAATGTTAAACTGAGTAATATCGTAACAAGCTGTTAAATTATTTTCAATGCGAGCAAATACAATCTCTCCGTTAACGGCAGCGTGTAAATCTCCTAATGGGTTTTCTTTAGCTATAGCATCGTTAATATCGTTATAATAGGTAATGGTAAATTCTGAAGCACTCTGGCTTCCTAAAATGTTTGCATTGTTATCTGTTAAATTGAATTCTAAAAAGCCATCAAAATCGTCGTCACAATCTTCAAAATCCTGTGGCGTATTGGCAACAGGATTCGGGTTAATTTGCAGTTCGAAGGCCTGTGTGACAAAACATCCTGTAATGCTATTGGCTACTCTGGCATATATGTTAGGATTGCTAGAGGTGTAAGAGTAATTGGTGCTGATTGGGGAAGTACCGCTTTCTGCATCAGTTTGGGTGTTGTGGTAGGTAATTGTAATGTTATTGGTGTTATCGACTAACATGGTATTTACTTGTGATAAATCGTAACTGCTTGTGTCGTTATCACAAAATACAATCGGGTCGATAGTGTTTACTGCCGGAGGCAAGTTTACTTGTAATTCCATAGCAATATAATCATAGCATCCAGTGTCTTCAATTTCAGCCTTTATATAAATGGTCTGACTAGTAGTTAGTGGGTAGTTTGTAATAATTGAACTAGGAATTTCGTTGGTTAACGTCATCGATGTTTCATCAAAAGTTTCGTAATACGAAATTGAAACATCACTGAATCTGACATTCTCAATATTATAATTTGTAGTTGTCAAGTCTATGGTTGTACTGCCATCGTAATCAACATCACAAACAGGGGCGATAGTTGCTGAAATAATATGTGGTGTAGGGAAGGTAATGTATCTAACCACTTCGAGTAAAGCACAAGAGTTTCCTGTGTTTTCAATACGTACATAAAACTGACCTTGTCTATTTTGTGCGTTAAAAGCATAGGTGAATTGGTCTGGAAGAGGTGTGCCTGTATTGTTTATGGCATCGTTTTCATCTAAGAAAAACTGAATGTTTAAATTATCGGTACTGCCTTGCGCTATCTCCTGACGTTTTTCTTCAAAATTAAAAGTATAATCGTTAGCAGTACTTTGACATACAGGAGGGAAATCGGTAAAATCTGTATTATAGGTTGGGTAGTGTGACAATTCTAAAGTAAATGATGAGGTGGCATTACAACTCGGATCTGAGATGTTTTCAACACGTATGTAAATGGTTTGAGCACCATTACTTGGATACGGATTGTTCTTATTGATTAGGGTTGTATAGTTACTGTCTTCAAAATAATAGACTTCTTTGCCGGTTTGACCGTTTAATATCTCAGCATCTTTATTTGCGAAGATAAAATCGGCAGAAGTAATACTTTGGTCAACACATATCTGGTACGGAGAAATGGTTGGGATGACCGGAAGAGTGTTGATTATGATATTGAATGATTGAATTGAAGGACAAGTCGTGGTTGCTGAAGCATCGGTAACACGAACATATATTGTTTGAGAATTAGCATCGTAACTCGAAGAATTGGTTATAGGTGCTATGTTTGCTTCAGCATTGGCAAGCGATGTGTGAAAACTAATGTTTAAGCCTGTTGGGTCCGTAACTAATTCGTCTATAGTTTGATCTAAATTCACTATTGAGAATCCATCTTGATCGTTATCACAAATAATGATATTTCCAGGTTGAGAGGTTGCTGGGGCAACAACCACGGCAATATCGAATGAATTTTCGGTATGACAGCCTGTGTTGGTATTGGTAATACGTGCCCACACTGTAGTTTGCTGGTCTACAAAATAAGGGTCTGGAAGTTGAGTTAGATTTTGTATGGCATCATCTTCCGAAGCAAAATAAGAAACTGTAAAATCTGTATTACCGTTTAGAATTTGAGCATCGAAATCATGAAGATATACATCTGCCATACCATCGTTATCATTATCACAATAAGGAACCGGAGCTGGTGGATTGAACAATAGAATAGGATTGACACGCAAAATAATATCTTCCTCTTCAGTGCAACCTGTATCTGTATTTACAATTCTAATTAATAGGGTTGAGGGTTGGGTAGCACTAACATCGTATAAAACATCTTTGTTTATAGCATTATTGTTGTTTAAATCGTTTTGGGTTTCGAAAAATGAAACTTCAATAGGGAAATAAAGAGTTGGAATTTCTCCAATAATATAATTTTCTACCGCATATAAATCAAAACCAATAGTACCGTTACTACCTGCTTCATCACATAAGGCGAACTCATTGGTGTCTGTTCCGGTAAGAAGTAAATTGGTATGAATTTCTAAAAGAATAATGGCATAACACCCTGTTGTACTGTCCTCCAAACGAATGAAAATGGTTTGTTCGTTAGCAATCGTGTTCTGGAAATTGGTTGGATCTGGAATTGGATTCGTTCCCGATTCGGCATCTTCCTGAGAGGTATGGTATGTTGGATTATTGAATCCGTTTGCTCCATTTAAAATTCGGCTTATAACTTCAGTTAAATCAAAATTAGCAAAGCCATCATGATCTGGATCGCAGGCATCAAGATACTGTCGGTTCCTTAAAATTTGTGTATTTCCATTAGTAACATTTAGGGTTAGAGTTGCTGAGGTGTTTGTACATCCAGTTTGCGTATCTTCAACTCGAACATAAAGTGTTTCGTTTGGGTTAGTATTGGTATAAGGTGTAACAACAATATCATAGTCATTAATTGCTCCATCTTGTGAATAGTGATAGCTTACCGATAGGTTTGATGCACCACCCGTTATAATAATATCTTGTTCTCTTAAATCTATTTCGGTACGACTGTCTGGCACGTTATCATTATCACAAATGTCCCAAACATCTGGTTGATTAACATTTGGTAGTGCATTAACAATTAAATCAAATGTTCCGAAGAACAAACAACCATTGTCAGTATCCTCTACGCGTACGTAAATTGATGTCGAATTAGTAGTTATAGGATTTGTAATGTTGCTGGAAGGATTGTTTCTCGCATCATCATCAGAATAATAATACGCAATAGTATAGTTTGTGGGAAGAGTTGATAGGGTATTCTCAACATCTGAATTTTTAGTCGTTAAATCAAAAGTTTCTTGTCCGTCACCATTAGCGTCACATAAAGTGTATGGAGATATGGGGTTCATGGTTAACTCATTGTCAATCGTTACATAAACTTCATCAGTAATAACACAACTTACGCCACTTATGGTAATTTCAACTCTATATAATCCGGTTAAAGATGTGGTTAAAGTAGGATTAGTTTCTCCGGGTATAACGGCGTTATCTCTGTACCAGGCATAGGTAGTTAAGGGATTTTGTATTTCTCCATTAAGGGTAACACTGCTTGAACAGGTATTAATATCATCTCCAAGTTCCAAGTCGCTAAACGTGGTTGATTCGATAAATACAGCAGAATCGTAGCCAGGATCTCCAGCCTGATCGGCGACAATTAACTTTACATGATATTGTACGTTGGGAGTCACATTACTAGCGGCAGTTAAAACCGTTGTGCTTCCGTTAAAGTTTGTGTTCGCTAAATTGTATCCTGCGAAGTATTGTTCGTTAGCGGCATCACAAATCCCTAATATTTCACTATGGATATTGTTTACGGTTACAGGAGTGCTGGTTCCTGGAACAACAGCAATGTTTTCATATGGAGCTGTACTACCACTTTCTCGTATTAAAAAAGCAAAACCATCTGATGAATTACAAGGATAATTGGCATAGTATTCTTCGGAAGCAAAAATGTAATTGAACTGAATCACATCAGAAAGGGCAATAAAGTCAAATTCGATAACCGTAGCATTCACTGTGTTACTTGTTCCTAAAGCAGTTTCAATATCCGGATCGGTGCCCCAGGTTAAATCACCTTCACTTAAATCGTCAGAAATAACCGTGTTTCCCGCAGAAGCCGCATTACCTGTTGATAAAATAATACCCTGGCTTAACGGAAAGTTGGTGTTATTACTCTGGAAACTACCAAAGCTAGGAAAGCCTGTGGCAATGCCATTAAGTGATGTGGTAACATTTGATATTTCAACACAATTACTGGCTAAATTATTTTCTATTAAATCCTGAACTGAAATAGAATTATTCACAGTTATTTGCTGTGAAAAAATAAGATTATATCCGAAAAATATCAGGAATAAGCTAAGGCAGGTATTAAGGCTTTTAGTCACTTGATTTCGTTTGGGTGTGGGTTTAATTAAAACTTGGTTTTAAACCTGTGAAAAGTAGCTAAAATTCAGATGAAACGCAAAGAAAATACGATGAAATGCATTATTATTAGGTTAAATATTAGCGTTTTAAGGTGAAGTGATCTTTGAAAATCCTACCATCCTGAAGCGTTACAAAAAACCAGTAGTCATCGTTAGGAAGTTGTTTGCCATTAAAACTGCCATCCCAGCCACCATTTAAAGGCGTTAATTCTTTTAATAATTTTCCATAGCGATCAAAAATCTGAATTTTTGAATTAGGCTGAAACATGTCTGATGTCCCGTAAACCTGCCAGGTGTCATTAAATCCGTCGTTGTTGGGTGTAAATACTTTAGGGAAACCAATAACAGAAACACTTTGATAAACCATGCCACAATCATTTTTTACATCCTTGATATAAACTTTATAAATACCTGCTCTAATGTTTGTAAATACATTGCTTTCCTGATAGTCGGTTACAAGTATGTTATTGTCATCATATAAAGCAAATTCATAAAGTCCTTCTCCCGAAACAACAGTTGTTATTGTGTTATTCTCTGAAGCGTCTTTAACTAAAATATTGTCTATTGTTGCGATATTAGATGCTTCTACAGTCACAGTTCTTTCCTTGCTACAATCAGCAGCATTGCTAATAACAACCGTATAAATGCCAGGTTGATTAATAGCAATGTCATGAGTGGTTTCCCCTGTTGACCATAAATATGTGTAATTATCGGGATTGTCGTTAACCATACCTGCATCAATTATTATGGTTTGCGGGTAACTATTTAAACAATACAGTCTGTAGTCTTCAGCTTCAACTTCCGGAATTTTATTGACTGAAAGGAAGATTTTATTAATACCGAAGCAACTGTTGTCGTTTTCAATTCTCGAGTAAATAGTTTGATTATATGGTGTTGTATTGTTATAAATTGAATTTAAACGGTTTTGTTCCAATAGGGCATCCTCGTAAGTTTCGTAAAAGGTTATACTCGAGGATAAAATATTATTTGTTGTTTGTAATTCAGTTGTGATATCATTTAGATAAAAAGTATTCAAACCGTCCTCCGAATAGAGTTCATCACATTGAGGTGTTGCCGTAAAGTCTGGAATTTGAGTTAAGCTTACCTCTAGTGTTAGCGTTGAAATATCGAAACAATTTGTGTTTTTATTATAGACTTTGGTATATACAGGTTGTGGGGTTTCAGCATCAAAATTGAAGTCTTCAGGTGTTGTAACTGGGAGAGTAAGAGATGCATCCAAATAGAATTCAACCGCTAGATTTTCATTGTTTCCGGTAAGGTAAGAAGTGGCTTCGTTTAAATTAAATCTGGTAAAACCACCCTGAATACCGTCTTCATCGCACTGGGTTAGTTTATAATCGTAAGCAACGGGATTTTCATTATAAATAACGTTAGCAACACCCTCCAAAGTTTTGTCACATTCGCCTGTATTTGGATCAATAAACACATTATAAACGCCTCCTTCATTTACATCTAAAAAATAATCGGTATTTGAAATTTCTTGACCGTTAAACGACCAGATATAGGTGGCTCCAGGAATTTCGGGCGCTTTTAAAGTATATGTGTCATTTTCACATAGTTCAAGTTCAATAGAGAATGTATCTGAATAGCCAATAATATCAATCTTTTGAGAAAAGAACGAGGTGATGAAAGGTGGTAAGCCTTGGCGCCCATTTCGGCTGATTTGCAGAGCACTATGCGTATAATTGCAGGCTGTGCCTTTATTGTTAGGAGTGTTAATTACAGAAAGATACGGAAGACCGATATTGTAACTTCTATTCATAGTTCTGTAAATTTTACCGTTCGGCCCCAACTGTAAGGCGCCTCTATAGGTTTGGCTGTGGTCTAAAACCACTTCTGAAGCACTAATGTTTGGAGCCGTTAAATCGTATTGCAATAAAGCACCATATTGGTATATAGGGTTGAAGCCTTCTTCTTCGGTAGTTTCGTAATACGAGGTAATATAAAGTAATTCACTACTCGGAGAAAACTCTGCACCGTAAGACACTTGAGGCTTTTGACTGTTTAAAGAAAAATTAATGTTAATTGGAATTTCGTTACTAACGATTCCTGTTGTTTTATCAAAATCATATAAAAAAAGGCCGTATTGTCCATTGGCGCAAACTAGTTTTGTTCCTTCAGGCGATAATTTCAAATACCCTCTTTTATCTTGAATATCTGTTGCGAAAGCGGACTTAACAGGTGTTGTATTTAACCCTGTAGTACTCACTTCATAAGCATAAAAGGTGTCAATAAATTCTGTTCTGTCTGGGGCAAAAGTAATAACCCAAATGGATTGGCTTACACAATCTTTAACCACCGCTGTGACTTTTTCAGAACAGTTAGATAGTAATCTGGAATTTTTAATGGTAACGTTTCCTAGTCCAGAATCTAAAGTCATATCAACAATAGAATAGTTAAATCCGTAGTCGGGATCATTTCTGCCAACCGAGGTGTCTACCGTGAAAATATAATAAATGTCCGGGTTCTCTGGTTGAGGTACTACAATAGCCGATTGTGTACTCGATGAATCTCCATAAAGTCCATAACCATTTGGCATAGCAGTATGGTTTTTATTCCAGACTGTAACACCATCTGTATAGAATAGCAGGTTGCCGTTAGCATCAGAAATAGTCGCGCAACCTTCCGTGGTGCTAAGACGTCCGTTAGTTAGTTCTGAGATTGTTCCGTCACGGTTAAACCGAATACCTGCATTATCACCAAAAAACCAGTTCGAGGCTTCACTTTGACTAAAACTAAAACAGGTATTTAAAAATATTAATAGAGTTGCTATTTTCTTCACCATATCATAACAAATCTATTAAAAGAATGTTATAAGTCTCTCTTTTTTAACAGTCTGTACGATAAAAAGATGAAAAGTGCTGTCCAACCCAAAACTATAGCTATTTCATGCCAATGCACAGCGTAATCATACATAAGTTCACCTTTATCAGGAAACTTAGTTATGGCAATGCGTTGGAACGGTTGGTCTATTAATTTGTACATCGATTTTAAAGGGAAAAAGTTCTGAATACTTTCGGCAATGTCCATATTGAATTGCCAGGTTAATAAACCAAATCCTAACCATTCTAAAATAAAAAGTATAAATAGAAAGGCTAATGCAAATGCCGAACGTTTGGCTAACATGCCGAAGAATAAACATAAACTGAAGAAACCGATAAGTTTTACTAAATACGCTAGCAGAAAACTGGTTTCTCTAATGATGATATTAAATTCGTTATAGCTAGAATAATATAGACCAATACATATTGAAATTAATGCGATTAAAATTGTTGAAACCGCTGAAAAGAAAACAATGGCGTAAAATTTAGAAAGTATAAATTCCTTTTTACTAAGTCCGTCTATCAGGTTTTGCTTTATGGTTTTATTACTGTATTCGTTGCCAATCATACTTACTACTACAATAGCAAAGAAGAATTTAAATTGCGAGGCGAAAAATGTGGTTAAGTGCCAGATTATTGGAAAATTAAAAATTCCTAATTCACCTAGCTCTAAAGTGAAAAAACCGAAAACATTAATTTTTAAAGAGGACAACAGGATAACAAAAAATGGTAGAATGAAGGAAATAAATATTAAAACTTTGCTGGTGCGATTCAGTAATAGTTTTTGTAATTCTAAATTTAATAAACGAAGCATAATACAGGTTTTGGCGGTTAGTTTTTATCGGTTAATTGTAAAAATTGCTCTTCCAGGCTTTCTTTACGTTGTACTAAATGGGTAAGCACAATACCGTTATTAAAAAGGTGTTGGTTAAACGTACCGCTATCCATAGGTTCATTTAAAAATGCTGTAACTAAATTATCTTTAATCTTGATGTTTGAAAAGGATTTATGATTCTCTAAAAGAGAAACTAAAGCCTCCTGATTGTCACATTTCAACTCAAAAAAGCCATGACTAGAAATCATTTCATCTACACGGCCAGAATATAATTTCACGCCTTTTCTAAGCACCACCACGTGTGAACACACTTTTTCTACTTCATCTAATAAATGCGATGCGAGAAGAATGGTTGTGCCTTTTTCGGCAATTTGCTTAATAATTTCGCGTATTTGGTGAATACCTTGAGGATCTAACCCGTTTGTTGGTTCGTCTAGAATTAAAATTTCAGGATCGTTAAGTAGAGCAGAAGCAATGGCCAAACGTTGTTTCATACCTAAAGAATAGGTGCTGAATTTGCTGTGTTTACGCTCTAAAAGCCCTACGATTTCCAGTTTTTCATCAATTTTATCAAAGTTGACTCCTTTAATTTTGCATACCAGACTCAGATTTTGAGTCGCTGTCATATAAGGGTAGAAGTTTGGGCGTTCTATAATAGCGCCAACTTTCTTCAAGGCGTCATGAGTTGAGGTGTTTCCGTCGAACCATTTAAAATCCCCACTGGTTTTGTTAACGACATTTAAAACAATACCAAGGGTTGTAGATTTTCCACTGCCGTTAGGGCCTAAAATGCCGTATACATTGCCTTTATTTATGGTAAATGAGAGGTCTTTTACTGCCGTTAAATGACCAAAATTTTTGGTGAGATTATTAATGGTAAGTATTGGTTCCAAATGTTTTAGTTTTATGCCGCAGCATGGGTTAGTTTAAAAGTATGACGATACAGCCCATATTTTGTTACAGGTTTAAAATAAAATAAGTAAATTAATACCGTGATTTGACAGGAACGAAATGCATATGAACGATTTAATTATTTCAAAAAAGAAACCTTCTTACCCTATTACCGAAAAGCTTGATGCGTATTTAGCAGAATATAACCGAAACATAAAGTTACCTATATTTTATGACGATTTGTTGCGTTTTCAGGGATCTATTGTGGTATATGACAAAGACGATAATGATACCCTTTGGATTCGGGTTTATTACAATGATTATGAACGCGAGGAGATTGAAAATGCTTTGAAAAAAGTTTACACCATTTTGCATTCTGATGGTAATGAAAACACCTTTCCGTTTTTAAGTGTTGATGCGATTGACTACTGTACGTTTGGAAATTCAAAGCCTTTTAGAATTAAGGTTAGAAATATCCTGAATGATAATTTTACGTATTTCTATATTAAAAAGGCTGATGCCTCACGTATTTATGGTTTGGAGTTAGAGCATATGTTATCGCCATATAATTTAAATTTTCTGGTGTATAAAGACACGTTGATTGAAGAACATATAGCCGGAATTCCTGGTGATGAATTCATTAAAAACTTTTTACCCAAATGTGATAAATCTGAAAAGTCGCAGATAGCTAAGGAATTTGTTAAATTTAACGAGCGCTGTATGATTAGACTTTTAGGTGATATGCGTTCGTATAACTATGTTATTGTGCCAACGCACGATTTTGATCATGTTGTGTATAAGATTAGAGCGATAGATTTCGATCAGCAATCTTACGAAGGCAAGTTTAATATTTACCGTCCGCAGTTTTTTAAAGAGAATTTAAAAATGGTTGAGCTGGTTTCTGAGACGTTTCAGAAATTATCAATCGATCAATACAAGATTGAAGAGCGCTCTATATTGGTAAAACGATTAAAAAGTTATCATAATCGCATAGGTTCACTTTTGGAGTGTATGGAAGATGATGTTATTTCTAAAGAAGAAAATATAAAGTTGCTAAAGTCTAAAATATACGATTATACTTTAGATGTGGGCTTTAAAAAGTGTAAATCTATGGGGAATATTCTAAAGAAGTCTCTAGAATATTTAACCCATAATTATGAAAATGTAAATCCGTTAAAATTTAAATAATTTTAACGGATTATTATATTAGTTCCAGTTTTCGTCGAAGTCTAAGCCGTCGTAATCGTCGAAGTCAAATCCGTCTTCGAACTCGTCGTTAAAATCGTCAAAATCATCATCAGCTTCAAAGCTTTTTTCCGGAGCTGTATCTGGAATTTGTCCGTGAACAAACATTAGGTTAGGGTAGTCTACACCTTCAGATTCTTCAACAATTTCGGCTAACTCCACAAAGAATGTCCACATACTTAAAAAGTCGTACACATAAATAAGTTTAGTACGAGATTGATCTACAGTATCATTAATAGAAGTTTCATTCATTAGGCGAGCCGAATTGTCGTCGCTTAAATCGAATAACGAAATTTCTTCACCTTGGTTCCATTCGTCATCACTTAAATAAAATGAAGCCATTTCATTGCCATCAAACCCGAAAGATTGTGTAATGGTATTGTGTAAATCTTCAAGTGTGTCGTCTTCACGAATTTCTAAATCGCGGAATACATCCTCTTCAAGATCGTTATCAAGTATAACTCTAAATCTGTAAATCATTGTAAAAAATTAAAGTGCAAAGGTATGTTTTTTTTCAATTATTTAGTGAACCTATGCAAGGTAAATGTCATCGCGCTTAGCAGGAAAAATGCACCAATTTGATGTGCAATTCCTAACCACAAAGGTACTTGTAAAAGTATAGTAAACACACCTAAAGCAAATTGCACGAAAACTAAAAGAATTAAACTGTTTATACCTTTTTGTTGTAATGCTGTTAAATTGAACTTTTTAGATTTCCACCAAATAAGACCAATTGCAAATACAACCAGGTAAGCGATTGTTCTGTGCACAAATTGAATACCACTCGGGTTTTCAATAAGGTTTTTATAAAACGGCTCTAAAACGTAAGCACTAAAGTGAATAAATTGCCCCTCATTCATTAAAGGCCAGTGATTGTGTAACAATCCCGCTTTTAATCCAGCAACAAAGGCTCCGTAAATTATTTGAAGAACCAATACCAAATACCCAATACCGATTATATTTCGCATAGGTTTATTCGTAGGTTTTCTATCTGGATAAATTAAATCTAAGGCCACCCAAAGCGTTGCCGCAAACGTGATGAAAGCTGTAATTAAATGAGCTGCTAATCTAAAGTGACTCACGTCAGGCATATCCACTAGTCCGCTTTTAACCATATACCAGCCTAAAAAACCTTGAAAACCACCTAGACCAAGAAGGACAATGCACTTTTTAATGGTCGCTTTTGTTAACTGTTTTCTGATTAGAAAATAGATGAATGGAAAAATGAAAACCAAACCTATAATTCGACCAATAAGACGGTGAAACCACTCCCAGAAGTAAATGGATTTAAAATCGTCTATAGTGAAATGGCTATTTAATTTCTGGTACTCTGGGTATTGTTTGTATAATTCAAAAGCTTCATGCCATTCCTGATCTCCAATAGGAGGAATGGTTCCGGTAATTAACTTATAGTTAGAGATTGACAATCCGGAATCGGTTAATCGGGTAATGCCTCCCACAATAACCATAATGAAAATAAGTAAACATCCCGATAGTAACCAGTAAATTACACTTTTATTGTCTTTTGTTTTCATAGCTTTTTGATGCTGAAAGGCCTATTTGTTTATAGCAATAAGACCTAATTTTTCTCCTTTTTGAAGCATCAAATTGTAAGCTGCTTCATATTCGTTAGGAATTTCTCCCTCTAAAATGGCCTCTTTAATAGTCTCTTTTATGATTCCTATTTCTTTTGAAGGTTTTAAGTTGAAAGTTTCCATAATTTCTTCACCTGAAATTGGTGGTTGGAAATTTCGAACATGGTCGCGCTCTTCAACTTCAACAATTTTCTGACGAACAATTTTGAAGTTGTTGTGATACTTCTGAAATTTTTTCGGGTTTTTAGTTGTAATGTCAGCTTCACAAAGCGTCATTAAATCTTCAACAAAATCGCCGGCATCAAAGATTAAACGACGCACAGCAGAATCGGTAACAATATCCTGAGCCAATACAATAGGACGTGAACTCATAAACACCATTTTCTGAACGAATTTCATTTTATCATTCAAAGGCATTTTAAGTCTTTTAAATAAGCGGTAAACCATTTTAGACCCTTCGAATTCATGACCATGGAACGTCCAGCCTACTTTTTTACTGAATTTTTTCGTTGGTGCTTTTCCGATATCGTGTAATAAGGCTGCCCAACGTAACCAAAGATTATCTGTGTTTTCAGCAATATTATCAACCACTTCTAAAGTATGATAGAAATTATCTTTATGACGTTGTCCTTCAACTTCATCAATGCCTTTTAAAGCCATAAGTTCAGGAAGGATGTAAGGTAGTAATCCTGTTTTTTCAAGAAGGAGAAAACCTATTGAAGGTTTATCACTTTCAAGAATTTTATTCAGTTCTACTATTATACGCTCTTTGGTGATTATTTCAATACGATGGCTATTTCTGGTAATCGCGTTTAAAGATTCATCTTCAATTCTAAACCCTAATTGTGTTGCAAACCTGATGGCACGCATCATACGTAATGGATCGTCGCTGTACGTAATATCAGGATCTAAAGGTGTGCGAATGATTTTGTTTTCTAAATCTTGAATGCCACCAAACGGATCTAAAAGATTTCCGAATTCGTCTTCATTTAAATTTAGAGCTAAAGCATTGATTGTGAAATCACGACGATTCTGATCGTCTTCAAGACTGCCGTTTTCTACGGCCGGATTTCTACTGTTTTCGTCGTAAGATTCTTTTCGGGCACCAACAAACTCAATTTCAATATCGTCGTAGCGCAACATGGCGGTGCCGTAGGTTTTAAAAACCTGTACTTTAGGTTTGTTAGGTAAATTTTTTGCAACTTGTTTAGCTAATTTAATACCATCGCCAACAGTAACGACATCAATGTCTTTTGCGCTCCCCCTTTGTAAAATAAAATCACGGACAAAACCACCTATTACGTAGCTGTCGAGATTTAATTCTTTGGCAGATTGAGAAATTACTTTAAATATGTTGTGCTCTAAAGCTTGCTTATGATTCATAATCATCAAATTTCAAAATGCTAATTCTCAAGTATTCCACTTGAAATCTAGAATATGAAAATAGGTGTTTTAAGGTCTAATAATTTTTACGACACCATTGTTACTCAATTTAATAATTGATGAAGGCTTGTCGCATTTTTTTTCGTGGTGCAAATTTACAACATAGTCTACACCTTTTAAAACCTCTTGGCTTATTTCTTTAAATGATTTTGGTGTAGGTTCCCCGCTAATATTTGCCGAGGTAGAAACGATAGCACCGTTTAATCTTCTGGTTAATTGATAACAGAATTCATCATCAGGGATGCGAATGGCAATCGTGCCGTCTTCGGCTATAAGATTCTCAGCTAAATTTTGAGCTTCGTCGTATATAATTGTCGTTGGTTTATCGGTAACTTCAATAATATTTAAGGCAACTAAAGGCACTTGTTTTACGTGTTTTTTTAGCATGCGATCATCGGCAACTAAGCAAATAAGGGCTTTGCTGTCTTCACGTTTTTTAAGTTCGTAAACTTTTTTAACCGCTTCAGGGTTAGTGGCATCGCAGCCAATTCCCCAAACGGTATCGGTAGGGTAAAGAATTAAACCTCCGTTTTTAAGAACTTCAAGGGCTTTATTTATTTCAGCTTGCATCTTATTATTTTTTTAGATTATAAAGGCCAATTTTTATTTTCATTAATTTACTTAATAAAACAAAATTCCCGTGTATTTTGTTTTTAAAACTCAGAAATCTCCACTCTTTAAAAGGGGTAATGTTGTTTTCAATTTTGGTATCCATGGTTTCGCTAAGCACAAAGTCTGATTTAATATCCTTCCATTCTACGTGGTTATATCCGTCAAATTCATTTACTTTATTTTTATCATGTATGATAGATAACCAAAGAGGTTTGTCAGAAATTCGCATCATACGTCGTTCTGTTTTCCAATTGGCATGTGTGCCTTGAAATACCGTTTTGTAATTTTTTTTAGATTCAATCAAACTGATGAAAGGATTGAAAAGATGCATTTTTTCTCCTAGATAAAAGTTAGGAGAAATTTGTAATGAATATCCTTTTATAACATCAATCGCTAAAAAGTCTTGATAATTAAATTTTAACTGAATTTCATTTATGTAATTTTTATGAATACAGTCGTCGTTATCAATTCTCGAAGAAATAATATAATCTACATTTTTGGCATCCTCATCAATGTAATTTATGATTTCAGGAGAAAATTGATCCATGCCGTCAATAAAAAGAGGAATGAAGTGTTTATAAGGCTTAAGTAAATTTAAAATCTGTTCTTTAAATGCAGGTGTGGTAGTAATATCAAAAAAAATAATCCATTTAAAGTTTTTGTTTGTCTGCGCGGCGACACTTGGTAAACAGAAATTTGAAAATAATTCCATTCTGTGCGTCATCCAGGCATCATTCAATAAGGATTCGTTATTTTTGGTTGATTTCCAATTAGGATGTCTTAGATTGAATCTTGTTATAAGGTAATGCTTAAACATTGCGGGTTTATTAAGTTTGGCAAAAATATAGAATTAATTCAAATCCGTTAAATTACTTTGACTAAACCTTTAAAACCTTACATTTGCAAACGATATAAATTTAGTTAAAATGCCAGAGAAATTTATCACTGTAAACGATGTTCAATACCCGAAGAACGAGATTAAAAATCTTATTGAAAGATTTGGAAATGATGGTGAAGTGATAGGGAATCAGGATAGGAATACGATTAAAATATTCCCGTTTCAAGGTGAAGTTTTAAATATTAAGGCATTTAAAATTCCAAATATTTTTAATCAGATAGCATATAAATTTTTCAGAAAAAGTAAAGCGCAACGTTCTTTTGAGTACGCAAATAAGCTAATTAATTTAGAGGTTGGTACACCAAAACCGATTGCTTATTTAGAACAAACTTCGTCACTTTTATTCAAACGAAGCTATTATGTTAGCGAGCATTTAGATTGCGATTTAACATATAGGGAACTAACCACGCAGTTTGATTATCCTGATTACGATACAATTTTAAGAGCATTTACGAGATTTACTTTTGGTTTACATGAAAAGGGAATTCACTTTTTAGATCATTCTCCTGGAAATACACTAATTAGAAAAGAAGGAGATGCGTACGGATTTTATTTGGTGGATTTAAATAGAATGAATTTCGGGGTTTTAGATTTTGAAACCCGAATTAAGAATTTTTCACGTTTGACCATTCATAAAGCGATGGTGGAAGTCATGAGTGACGAATATGCCAAATGTTCGGGTTATGATTACGACAAAGTATTCCTGCTTATGTGGAAAGAAACCGAAGATTTTCAGGAGCGTTTTCACAAGAAAAAACGCTTAATGAAGAAACTTAAGTTCTGGAAGAAAAATTAACGCTTTTGTTTTTCTAACTCTCTTAGTTTGGTGTACTTTAAGAATGTAATGTTGGCCGTTTGTATACAAATTACAAAGCCATTTAAACCATCTAGAAATCCTAATCTTAAAAAATAAGCTTTAAAAAAGGCCCAGGTAGGATTGAATAGTATTTTCAAAATTGACGACTTTTTACCTAAATCGAAATAAGCTTTCGCGGATATACTTGAGAAATGTTCGGTTTTTAAATTGAATTCTGAATATGTTTGGTACGTCCAGTGCAAAATATCACCTTTTAAATAGCCAGTTTTTTCGTTTGCATTATGCATCACAACATTGTCATGCGGATTAATACCTTTCCATTCTGCTTTTCGTCTGTCGAAAACGCGTAACTTTTTATTAGGATACCAGTCGGAATGCTTTATCCATTGTCCACAGAAATTATTAAAGCGGTTACTGTAATATCCGTTTAATATCCAGTTGTTTTTTAATTCCAGAATAGATTTTTGAAGTGTTTCCGATAAAGCTTCATCACCATCTAAAGAAACAATATAATCGCTACTGGCTTGGGTAAGTGCAAAGTTTTTCTGCTCTATATAACCTAAGAATTTTTGTTCAACAAACTTCACATTATATTTCAAGCAAATGGCCTTAGTGTTATCGGTAGAGAAGGAATCTACAACAACTATTTCATCAACCACATTAACTAACGATTGTAAGCATTTTTCAATGTTTCGCTCTTCGTTAAATGTAATAATAACGCCAGATAGTTTAATCATATTCTTTATTTAAGGTTCGTCAAAAATAGTTATTTTTGCGGCAATGAGCATACTAAAAGCATCAGTAATCACAAGTACTTATAACCAGCCCGATTGGTTAGAAAAAGTGCTTTGGGGTTATGAAATTCAGACTGAAAAGAATTTTGAAATCGTAATAGCCGATGATGGTTCAGGGGAATCTACAAAGAATCTTATCCAGCGTTTTATTCAGGATTCAAATCTTAAAATAACACATGTTTGGCAGGAGGATGAGGGTTTTCAGAAGACTAAAATTCTGAATAAAGCCATTTTAAAAACGTCTTCAGATTACCTTATTTTTACTGATGGTGATTGTATTCCGCGAAACGATTTTGTAGAAACTCATTTAGCATTACGCAAACCAAATACGTTTTTATCAGGCGGATATTTTAAACTTCCACAGGACATTTCAGAAGCGATTTCAAAAGAAGATATAGAAAATCAAAATTGTTTCCATTTAAATTGGCTTTTGGAACACGGATTGAAAAAAACATTTAAAACGAACAAGTTAACAGCTTCTGGACGAAAAGCCTGGTTTCTAAATACATTTACACCAACAAAAGCGACCTTCGATGGAATGAATGTTTCAGGTTGGAAACAGGATGTACTCAATGTTAATGGTTTTGACGAACGTATGCAGTATGGAGGCGAAGACAGAGAGATTGGTGAGCGTTTAGTGAATTGTGGAATTAAATTCAGGCAAATAAGATATAGTGCTATTTGTGTACATTTGCATCATGATAGACCTTATAAAAATGAGGAGGCGATAAACCGAAATAAAGCAATTCGAAAAGAGACAAAAACTAAAAAACATAAGACAACAAAGTTTGGAATTACAAAGCATGAATAAAACACCGGAAATATCAATAATCATTAGTACTTATAATTCTGAAGCATGGCTTGAAAAAGTGCTATGGAGTTATGAAGCACAGACTTTTAAAGATTTTGAAATTGTAATTGCTGATGATGGTTCAAAACAACCGACGTTTGATTTAATTGAGCGTATGCAAAAACAAGTGCATTATCCTATTATTCATGTGTGGCATGAGGATAACGGATTTCAAAAATCACAAATATTAAACAAAGCCATTGTAAAATGTAATGCCGATTATATTTTAATGAGTGATGGCGATTGCCTTGCTAGAAAAGATTATGTTCAGGTACATATTAAAAATAAAGAAAAGGGTTACTTCCTGTCAGGCGGGTATTTTATGTTGCCAATGTCTATTTCAGAAAGCATAACTAAAGTAGATATTTTATCTCAGGATTGTTTTAAAATATCCTGGTTAAAATCTAACGGGTTAAAATCTTCATTTAAGAATAATAAGTTAACCGCTTCAGGGATAAAAGAAAGGTTACTAAACAAATTAACACCAACCAATGCAAGTTGGAATGGTCATAACGCTTCAGGTTGGAAATCGGATATCTTAGCTGTTAATGGTTTTGATGAACGTATGCAGTACGGAGGACAAGATCGTGAGTTGGGTGAACGTTTGTTTAATTTAGGTATAAAATCGAAGCAAATTCGATATAGTGCTATTTGTTTGCATTTAGATCATCCACGAGGATACAAAAATCAGGAATCCATTAATAAAAATTTAGCCATTCGAGCTACCACAAAGGAGCAAAAACTTAGCTGGACTAATTACGGAATTAAGAAAGACTAACTTGTCTTTTTTAACGTACATAATAATATGTTCGATGAAGTAAAGTAGTGCTTACTAAAAGCTATGCCGTAAATATTGAGATATGGCTTTAGTTTTAGCTCTGTATTAAGCTTCAAAAGGGAAGTATTATCGAACTTCAATGGAGGTTCATAATAATTAAAACAAATTGAGGAATGGTATTATTAAAACTTGCAGTTATTCGTTTTTCCTGGGTAAAAGTAAAAGCGCTTTTTTTGCATTTTGAATTTTTTATCAGGAGGAAAATTAACAAACAGTTTAAAAATAAAGATGTTTCTTTATTGAAAAATACAGATTTTGTAATAATTGCCAATAATTGTTTTGGAGGTCAGGTTTATAAGAGTTTTGGACTCCCTTATAACACACCTTTTGTAGGGATGTTTTTATATGGTCCCTGTTATTTAAAACTGCTTCAGGATTTTAAAAGGTATATGAATGAAGAATTGGTTTTTGTAGAAGAGTCGGTTTACAAGGATCGAGAAAAAACGTATCCTGTTGCAAAATTGGGAGATATTGAATTACATTTTTCACATTATACCTCAGAAGATGAAGCTTCAGAAAAATGGTGCCGTAGGAAAAACAGAATGATGAAAAATTTCGATTTAGATAATTTTTATTTTATTATTAGTGATAGGGAACGTGTTGATGATAAAATAATTAAAGATTTTCATAAATTACCGTTCAAGAATAAACTTTCCTTTGGAGCAAAAGCTATTGATAGCCTTGGGGCTTTCGAGCATGTTGCTCTTTTTGAGACTTTTAAAAAGAAACAAACTCAGGCTCTTGGAGGAACTAAATTATTTAAAATTTCAGATTTGTACTTTGATTTTGAAAACTGGATTAATGAAAAGCAAATCAAGAGGACTAGATTTCAGTATTAATTAACTTAGTTTATAAGGTAAGTTTGAAACATCCGATAAGATTTTCCAATTAATTATATGTAGATTATTTTCAGAGGGATAATAATTAGGAATTGATTAATAAAAAATAGACAATTGGAGCTAAACCGAAATTCCGGAAACTAGCTTGGGCAATTTAAAGAATTAAAAAATAGGGTTAATGAAATTAAAAGAAATTCCAGTGTCTTTAATAGAGACCTGTAAACTAAGTTTACTTTCTGCTGAAAAGATAAAAACGAAACAAGGAAATGAATTTCCTGTTGTAGTATCATTAACAACTATTCCGTATCGATTATCTAAAGTACACTTGGTTATAAGAAGTGTTTTATCGCAAAGTGTTCGTCCCCGCCATATTGTTTTATGGATTAATGAAGACATGCGGTCTCAAATACCACAATCCTTAAAAAAACTTGAAGGAGATATTTTTCAAATTAGATTAACGAAACTTCATTGCTCACATAAAAAACTTATTCATTCGTTAGAGTTATTTGAAAATTTACCTGTTGTTACTTGTGATGATGATGTTATTTATGATAATAACTGGTTAAAATCACTTGTAGAAACTCATCAAAAATATCCTGATTGTGTCGTTGCGCATCGTGTACGTTGTATAAAATATGATGATGAAGGTATACTTTTACCTTACAAACAATGGGTGTGTGGTGATACTAAAGATGAAAAATCATATTTACCAATCGGATCGGAAGGGATATTATATCCAGCTGGACAATTTTCAGACTTAATTAGAAATGACAAATTATTTTTGGAGTTGGCACCAAAGGCTGATGATTTATGGTTTAAGGCTGTAGCTTTAGTAGAGGGGGTAGGCTGTAAAAAAGTAGAGTCCCCAGTAAAGGATACAATACCTATTATGGGGACTCAAAAAGTTTCTTTAAAGAAAGAAAATGTATCTGAAGATAAAAATACTTCTCAATGGCAAGCCTTAGAGAAGCATTTTAACTTAAAATAGTTTTATACTGCTACATCGTTATCACGAAGTGCATCGTTTAAAGATGTTTTCTTGTCTGTACTTTCTTTACGTTTTCCAATGATTAAAGCACATGGTACTTGGTACTCGCCAGCAGCGAATTTTTTCGTGTAGCTTCCAGGAATAACCACAGAACGAGCAGGAACGCGACCTTTCATTTCAACAGGTTCGTCACCAGTAACGTCAATAATTTTAGTACTCATAGTTAATACCACATTAGCACCTAATACAGCTTCTTTCTCAACGCGTACACCTTCAACAACAATACAACGAGAACCAACGAATACGTTATCTTCGATAATTACCGGGGCAGCTTGTAAAGGTTCTAATACACCACCAATACCAACACCACCAGACAGGTGAACGTTTTTACCAATTTGCGCACAGCTACCAACAGTTGCCCATGTATCAACCATAGTACCTTCGTCTACATAAGCACCAATATTAACGTAACTTGGCATTAAAATAGTACCCGGAGAAATGTATGCACCGTGTCTTGCAACAGCGTGAGGTACTACACGAATACCTTTTTCTGCATAACCAGTTTTTAAAGGAATTTTATCGTGGAATTCTAATGGGCCACATTCAATAGTTTCCATTTTTTGAATAGGGAAGTATAACACTACGGCTTTCTTTACCCATTCGTTTACTTGCCAACCGTTTTCAATAGGTTCTGCTACTCTTAATTCTCCTTTATCTACTAAGTCAACAACTTTTCTAATTGCAGATGTTGTGTTTTCATCTTTTAATAGGTCTCTGTTGTCCCAAGCTTGTTCAATAATTTCTCTTAATTCTGTCATCAGTAATAAAATTTTGCACAAATATAATATGTAATGCTTAAAAAAGAGGGATGAATGATAATTAAAATCGATTCATGACAAGAGAAAATTGATGCCGTTTATCGGAGGTTTTTCATTCGGATTTTTGCCGTTTTGTCTGTTGAATAAAAAATAATTACCGATTAAATGCATTTTGCGTGTTTTTAGTCTGATAAATCAGTCTTTTTATCTGTTTGTCGATGAAAATATGTGGCTCTTCTAATAATCGAAAATACGACGTTATACAACTATTTTTTTGTGTAAAGCCTTTAGTGTCAATATATCTTTGAAGTGTAATTCAACCCAAATCAAGATGAAAACAAATATCTACATACTAATCGTTTTTTTATTTTCAGTTTCTTTTGTTGGTGCTCAAAACACTAATGAAACTTCAAATGTTTCGAATGGTAATAAAGAAGTTGTTACTCCTTCAGTTGATAATACCAACGAGAGTGAAGTGTTATTTATTGATGCTTCAGAGATTAGAGAGGCGGTTGCTAAATCGACAAGTGATATTAGAAAGTATTTCAATAAAACGAGAAATGTAGATAATTTAAGTTTATTATTTCCTAAAATGAATAAAGCTGAAAAAGCATAAAGATAGGGCTCAGTTTTTTGAGTGTTGATATTTTAAGATTAAGTTAAAAAGAGCCACTTTAATAAAGAGGCTCTTTTTTTTATTGAAATAACACATATTTCTTACAGTATGTATTTATAAAATACTATTTTTGTTTAAACCCTGAATTATGGCCCGAATTTTAGCAATCGATTATGGAATTAAACGCACCGGAATTGCAGTTACCGATGAGTTACAAATCATTGCTTCAGGATTAACTACCGTTAATACCAGCGAACTGCTGTCATTTTTAAAAGATTATACCAGTAAAGAAAATGTAGAGTTATTTGTTGTTGGAGAACCCAAACAAATGGATAACACGGCCTCAGAAAGTGAAGTACTAATTGCTCCCTTTTTAGAAAAATTAAATAAACAATTCCCAAATATACCAGTTTATAGAGTTGATGAACGTTTCACATCCAAAATGGCTTTTCAAACCATGATAGATAGTGGACTTAAAAAAAATCAGCGAAAAAATAAAGCACTTATTGATGAGATAAGCGCGACACTAATCCTACAGAGCTATTTGTATTCAAAATGATGAAGGAGTTATGGTTTAATGAAAAATGTTTAAATTTAATATACTAACACTAAACCATTTATTTATGAAACAAATTTACTTTTTATTCTTAATCGCCTTATTTGGCGCTAATCAAATGTATGCTCAACCCTGTCCTGAAGCAGGAGGGGCCATTCAGGACGGAAATACAATTGTATTTTATTATCCTAACAACCCAATTGATTGTGCTTCTATGCCAGCTACACTTACTGTTAGAGACAATATTACTTCTAATACCTCTACATTTTCAAAAGAGGACGGAGCTTGTTCAAACACTGTTGCAACGTATACTTTAAGATCTGGAGGTGCACTTTCAGGTCAGGGTTTTGTTGTCGAGTCAGGTTTTACTAACACTTGTTCTTATTCAGGAGGAACGTTGCCTGTAGAAGCCTTTGAAGCAATGGGTAAAGATTTAAAAGTTTATCCAAGTCCTGTATTTAAAGGAAATGAAATTGAGCTTGCTTTTGGTTTCAGTACTACAGCGAAAATAGAAGTTTTCAATATTACAGGTAAATTAGTGTTAACTGATAGCATTGAAGGCAAAACTTCTAAAATTATTAATATTTCAGGGTTGTCTAACGGATTGTATTTAGTGAAAATTGGAACAGATTATACTTCAATTAGTCGAAAAATTGTGATTTCAAAATAAATATAAATCCCCATATAATTTAAACTCTCTATTATTTAGGGAGTTTTTTTATGCTTTTCTTTAACAGGTTTTATTTTTTAGAATCGTATTTTTGCACAAAATATAACAGATAACAACAAATGATATTACCTATTGTAGCTTATGGCGATCCTGTTTTGAAAAAAGTAGGAGAAGATATAGATCAGAATTACCCGGATTTAAATGTATTAATCGATAATATGTTTGAAACCATGTATAATGCCTATGGTGTAGGTTTAGCAGCGCCACAAATAGGCTTACCAATTCGTTTATTTGTTATCGATGCTACACCTTTTTCTGAAGATGAAGATTTAACAGCTGAAGAACAAGAGGTTTTAAAAGGCTTTAAGCGCGTATTTATTAATGCCACAATTGTAAAGGAAGAAGGTGAAGAGTGGGCATTTAACGAAGGGTGTTTAAGTATTCCAGATGTGCGTGAAGATGTTTATAGAAAACCAAAAGTAACCATCGAATATTTAGATGAAAATTTTCAGGAAAAAACTGAAGTTTTTGACGGATTGATAGCGCGTGTTATTCAGCACGAATACGATCATATTGAAGGCGTATTGTTTACCGATAAATTATCGGTTTTAAAAAAGCGTTTAATAAAAGGCCGTTTGGCAAACATCTCTAAGGGGAAAATAAATGTGGATTACAGAATGCGTTTTCCAGCCCAAAAAAAGAAACGATAATATTTGCAAGACATCAATAAACAGTTGATATTTGCGACTTTCAAAAAATAAGTTATGAGTTTAGATAAAGTACTTTCAATAGCAGGAAAACCGGGGTTATACAATTTAGTAGCTCAAACGCGTGCTGGTTTTGTTGCAGAATCATTAGTAGATAACAAGCGTATATCTGTAGGTATTCAGCAAAACGTTAGTGTATTAAGTGAAATCGCTATTTATACATTAGAGGAAGAAGTGCCTTTAAGACAGGTTTTTGAAAATATTAAAGCTAAAGAAAACGGAGGACAAACATCGGTTTCTCCAAAGGATAGTAAAGATAAATTAGAAGAGTATTTCTTTGAAGTTTTACCAAATTATGATGAAGATCGCGTGTATGCAAGTGATATTAAAAAAGTAATTCAGTGGTATAACTTATTACAAAAGCACGGTCTTTTAGAAAATTTAACTGCTGAAGCTGAAGAAGAAACAGTTTCTACGGAAGAAAAATAGAAATCGAATTTACGATATTGAAAACCTCCAACAATGGAGGTTTTTTTATGCTTAAAATTTAATGCTGAAACGTTAAATTTTAAGTAAAAGTGAATAGCTTCCATTTCTTATTTTTTAGCTTTACAGTTCTAAATTATTTCAGCATTCATGGCTATTTCTAAATCAAAACTTAAAAATATAGTATTTTTTATAGTAATCGGACTTTTAATTATTCCGCAAACGCGTAAACCTATTCAAGTGTTTCTACAAAAAGGTATTGCTATGTTCGGTCCGTCGTTAGAATCGACCGGTGATTTAAAAACTATTTCAGATTATAATTGGTTGTTAAAAGATGAAAATCAGGAAACTTATCATTTTCAATCTGCGAAAGGAAAAGTTGTTCTGATTAATTTTTGGGCAACCTGGTGTCCGCCATGTATTGCCGAAATGCCAAGCATGCAAAAATTGTATGATGATTATAAAGATAAAGTGGAATTTTTATTTGTTACCAGCGACGATTTCACTGAAATCAATACGTTTTTAAAAGATAACAACTATACGTTTAAAGTATATCAACCCGCAAGTCAATACCCTGAATATTTTGATGTAACGACTATTCCTCGAACTTTTTTAATAGATCAGTCGGGACAAATTATTATTGATGAAAGTCGAAGTGCCAACTGGAATAGTGATAAGGTTAGAGGAACAATAGATAATTTATTAAAAGCATCAGAAAATGAATAAAAAGATAGTTGTTTTAGATGGATATACCTTAAATCCCGGGGATTTAAATTGGGAAGGAATTTCTCAGTTTGGAGACCTTGAAGTACATAACCGAACTGCTTTCGATTCAAAAATAATCATTGAAACTATTGGTGATGCTGAAATTGTTTTTACCAATAAAACGCCGCTACCAGTCGATGTGTTAAAACAAGTGCCAAATGTAAAATATATAGGTGTTTTAGCTACTGGATATAATGTTGTAGATGTGATTAAAGCCAATGAATTAGGGATTACAGTAACCAATATTCCATCTTACGGAACAACAGCTGTGGCGCAGTTTACCATGGCGTTACTTTTAGAGTTATGTCATCATGTGGGTGATCATAATCATGCGGTTCAGTCTGGAGAATGGACAAAATCGGTTGATTTTTGTTTTTGGAATTCACCCTTAATTGAATTGGAAGGGAAAACCTTGGGAATTATTGGTTTTGGTAGAATAGGGCAGGCGACAGCTAAAATGGCGCAGGCATTCGGATTGAATATTCTGGCTTATAGTCGAACACCAAAACCAGAGTTTGAGTCTGAAACCTTAAAATTTGTGGAGTTAGATGAATTGTTGGCGAAGTCTGATATTATAAGTTTGCATTGTCCGTTGTTTGAAGAAACAGAGGGTATTATTAATAAAACCAACATTAATAAAATGAAAGACGGTGTAATGGTAATCAATACCTCAAGAGGCGGTTTGGTAGTTGAAGCAGATTTAGCTGAAGCTTTAAATTCAGGGAAAATGGCTGGCGCAGCTATCGATGTAGTTTCAAAGGAGCCTATTGCTGCTGATAACCCCTTGCTAAAAGCTAAAAACTGTATTATAACACCTCATATTGCCTGGGCAACAAAAGCCGCAAGAAACCGATTAATGACAACTGCCATTGATAATTTGGAGTCTTTTCTAAACGGAAATCCCGTTAATGTGGTTAATTAACTTTTCGGTTTTCAAAAAGTTTAATGATGTATAAATTCAGTAGAATTAAAGAAAATGCATAAACGCTATCTTCAACAGGAATAGTAAACATTCTTATGCCCAAATTCTCATGGTCATTATACCAAACCACTTCATTATGGATAAAGCTTCCTGTTAAAATACCGTTCACAATAAAAAAAGGAATGAGCATTACTAAAAACGTTAAAAGGTAGCTTTGTAAAATATCCGGAGATTTAGTTATAATCACAGTTGTTAATATGGTGGCGACACCAAAATTAATGAGTGTGTACCATTTGTCTGTGTTATAAATAGTAACTGCAAAAAACAGGAAAATCAACAGGTAACTAATGAGTTTGGTTGTTCTTTTCTTCAGTTTTAAATTCGGAAAATAGTATAATAAAGCGTAGTGCGTAAACACGCAGGCGTATGGAATACATATAAAAAACAGCCATTCTTCAATTGGAAGTCCGAAAATGGTTTTCCCTAAATAATACGTTGGGTTAAATCCCCAGTATTGGTTAATGGTAAAAAAAACATCCCACGGAATGAACAAAAGCATACCGGCAAGAATACCTAAAAGCAAGCCTTTCCAGTGCTTGTAGAATTTTAATTTGGGATGAAAACTAAACAAAAACGGAACCGAGAGTGAGCCTAAGTTTAGCAGTAAATAGAGGTAGGTCATTCGGTTTATTGTTTGAAATATTTAAACGGAACAAACAGCATTCCGAAGCATTCCCCGTCTTCTTTTCCAATGTGTTTATGATGCATTTTATGAGCTCTTCGAATTCCTTTAGCGTACCAGTTATTCGCATTTCTAAAGATTTTAAAACGCTGATGAATAAAAATATCATGAACCATAAAATAGCAGAATCCGTAAGCAAAAATACCTAAACCAATGGGTAAACCAGGCCAGAAGCTGGTGTATTTCCAAAGTAAAAAGAAGCCAATACTAATAACTGCATAGAAAATGAAAAAGGCATCGTTACGCTCAAACCAGCTATCGTGATCTTTTTTGTGGTGGTCTTGATGTAAACGCCATAAAAAGCCATGCATAATATATTTATGGGTAAACCACGCCATAAATTCCATAAAGCAAAACGTTGCCAAAAAAATAAGTATCCAATATAATATTTGCATGACTTAAAGTTACATTAAATTTAGTTGATATTTAACATAGCTGCGCATGAGCAATTCTATTTTTTTAGGGTTTGAAACGCGTATCCTTGAGTTTTTAATGTGTAAAGCCGGTGTGTTTTGTAGTTTTTTAAGTAATTGTCTGTAATAACGATACGCCATAAACACTCCGAATTTAGCTTCATTAGGTAGCTTTTTTATCCCTTGTAAACCACGTTCAAAATCGTATTCAATGTCTTCAATGATGTGTTGCTTTGAAGCTTCATCAAGCTCATCTAGATTTATATTAGGGAAATAGCTTCGGTTTAAACCTTCCATATCGGCTTTTAAATCTCTTAAAAAATTTACTTTTTGAAACGCGGAACCCAAAGCCATTGCAGATGATTTAAGCTCATCGAACTTTTCCTGGTCGCCTTTAACAAATACCTTTAAGCACATTAAGCCAACCACATCGGCAGAACCATAAATGTAATTTTGATATTCTTCAACCGTATTATAATTGCTTTTGTTTAAATCTAAACGCATACTTTTCATAAAAGCATCAACCATATCTTTTTCCAGATTGTATTTATGGTAGGTATGCTGAAATGCATTTAGAATCGGGTTAAGACTGATTTTATTTTCAATAGCTTCATTTAAATCGTCGTAAAACTTGTTGAATAAAGCTTCTTTGTCATAATCGTGAAACGAATCGACAATTTCATCAGCAAATCTTACAAAACCGTAAATATTGTAAATATCAGCTCGAATCGATTTGTATAACATTTTTGTGGCAAGCGAAAACGATGTGCTGTAAGTTCCAGTAACTAGTTTGCTGCAGCTGTAGGATACCGTGTCGAATAATGCTTTCATGGGTTAATGGTGTTTAATTACTAAATCGGCTACTAATTTTCCTGAAATTAACGAGGGAGGAACGCCTGGTCCAGGTACCGTTAATTGTCCGGTGAAATACAAATTGTTTACTTTTTTACTTTTCAGTTTAGGTCTTAAAAAGGCTGTTTGTAATAGGGTATTTGCCATGCCGTAAGCATTACCTTTATATGAGTTATAATCATTTATAAAATCGTTTATACAGAAACTTTCTTTAAAAATAATATGGTCTTTTACGCTTTGAGAGGTTAAGTCTTCTAGTCGGTTTATGATTTTATTGAAATAGGTTTCTCTCAATTCCGGAGTATCATGCAAACTGGGCGCTAATGGAATTAAAAATATACCGGCTTCCTTGCCTTCAGGAGCTGTGCTTGTGTCTGTTTTGCTTGGAAAACTAGCGTAAAACAGTGGTTTTTCAGGCCATTCTGGATTGTCGTAAATAGCTTTAGCGTGAACATCGAAATCGACATCAAAAAATAAAGTGTGGTGATCTACATTTTCAATTTTTTTATTAAATCCTACATAAAATAACAGTGAAGACGGTGCAAAGGTTTTTTTGTTCCAGTAATTTTCAGAATATTGCCTGTAAGGTTCGTCCAATAACGTTTCTGTGTGATGGTAATCAGCGCCACTCACAATAATATCGGCCGTATATGTTTTTCCTTTTGAAATAATACCTGAAGCTTTTCCGTTACTTACGATGATTTCATCAACAGGGTTTTCTGTTTGAATGGTTACGCCTAGTTCTTCGGCTAAACTTTTTAAAGCCAGAATAACCTGATACATACCTTTTTGCGGATGAAAGGTCCCAAGTCCGAAATCGGCGTAATTCATGAAATTGTAGAAAGATGGTGTGTCGCTTGGTTTGGCACCAAGGAATAACACTGGAAATTCTAGAATTTGAGCCAGTCGTTTGTTTTTAAAAGCCTTGTTTACGTCTTTTTTAATGTTGCTAAAAAATTGGTTAAGTTTTTTGATTGTTTCCGGCGTAACCAATTCTAAAGGAGAAACCCCCGGATTGTAAACCAAATCTTTTATAGCAATGTCATAGTTACTTTTAGCATTCGCAATAAAAGATTTGAGTTTAACCGAACTTCCAGGTTCTTCTTTTTCAAAAGCCTTCGATATTTTATCTAAAGTGTCTTCAATGGTTATAAAATCGTTTTTTCCAAAATAAACACTGTAGGCAGGGTTAAGTTTTTCTAAGGTGTAATAGTCTGATGGTTTTTTACCGAAATCACTAAAAAATCGTTCAAACACATCTGGCATCCAATACCAGGTGGGACCAATATCGAATGTAAACCCATCTTTTTTTAATTGTCTTGCGCGACCTCCAATAGTAGTGTTTTTTTCAAATATTGTAGCGCTATATCCGGCTTTAGCTAGATAACATGATGCAGCTAAAGAGGAGAATCCGGAACCTAAAATTATAATTGTTTTTTTCATTTTTGTTTAACAAATATAATAAAAAGTTAAACAAAATGAATTTATATTACATTTCTTTAACTAAATTTTTTATGCTTTTAAAAACTTTAACCTTTTCGGGTAATTGAGAAGGGTTAAGGTTAATGGTTTTATTTCCAAGTAAATAAAGATAAGATTTGTTTTCATTTAATAATAATTCATTGAAATCTTTAATATAAGTTTCAATTGTATCTTCTTCCGGGAAGATAGTAAAATACGATATAAATGTAATATTGTCGAAAAATTCATATAGTTCGTAAAGGTTAGCAGTTGGTACGCTTGGCCCTAGAAAAATGGTATGATAACCTTTACTTTTTAGTAAGTAATTAACAAAAAGGAGTCCAATATCATGAATTTCATTATCGGGAAGGAAGAGAACAAATGTTCTGGAGTCGGAAGTGTTTTCAAGGTTTACCAACTTCTCTGTACTAAGTAATAACTTCTGCTTAATAAGAACCGAAATAAAATGTTCGTGTACCGGGGTTATGGTATTGGTTTGCCATAGTAACCCAATTTCATTTAGTAGAGGAAGAAATACAGAGTAAAATATGTCTTCAAAAGTAAGTTCTTCTAATAGGTCGTTATACGTTTTGTCAAATAAAGACTGATCGAAGTTAATCATAGCCATCTTAAACGCATTTATGGCAAAACTATCTTTGTTGCTTTCGGCTATTATTTCTTTAACTTTTATGGAGATCTCATCTTCAGCCAGGTCTGCTATTTTTGAAACTTTAAAACCATTATTGTTTAAGTAAGCTATGTTTAATAGTTTTTGAAGGCTGGCCGTATTATAAGTTCTTATGTTGGTATCGGTACGGTTGGGTTCCAATAAATTATAGCGTTTTTCCCAAATTCTAATGGTATGTGCTTTAATCCCTGAGAGGTTTTCAAGATCTTTAATACTGAAATTGACGCGAATTTTGTTCATTTTTTATTGAATTTAGCTAAACAAAAATAATGAATAACTAATTAATAGTGAACCTATTTCTTTAAAATCATGAAAAAATGTTTTTAAGTGCATAGAAATAAACGCTCGTCGAAAAAACAGTTTTAAATGGCATCTTAATTTTAATATTGTAAATGAATAAAAGATAAAGTGAATTTATTCAGCTTTCGCAAATTAAATTTAATATACAAAGACCCAACCAAAATAGGTAAATAATCATCCCAAAATGAAAAAGATAGTAATAGCATCAGTAGTTATTTTAAGTGTATTCCATTTAGCGTTTGCTCAAAAATATCCCTACCAGAATTCAAATATACCTGTTGAAGAACGCTTAACAGATTTGTTAAGTCGCATGAGTCTGGAGGAAAAAGTTCGCCAAATGGATATGTACAAAGGCGAATTTTTTAAAGATGGAGAAGATTTTTCAAAATCCAAAACTAATGAAAAAATTGGAGATTTGGGAGTTGGTGCTATTCATGATATTTATCCGAGGTCGGCTAAAATGATTAATGATCTTCAGAAGAATGTTATTAAAAATAACCGCTGGGGTATTCCGGCACTAATTATGTGTGAAATGTTGCACGGGTATTTAGATGAAGGCAGTACGGCGTTTCCAATGAATATTGGTCTTGGTGCTACCTGGGATACAGAACTAATGGAAAAGGTTGGTGAGGTTATTGGAAGTGAAGCTCGTGCTCACGGAGTGCATTTTGGTTTAGGTCCAGTTTTAGGTATTGGCAGAGAGCCAAGATGGGGACGCGTGGCAGAAACGTTTGGAGAGGATACTTATTTGGCAGGAGAACTGGGATTAGCCATGGTAAAAGGAATTCAAGGCGATACATTAGCTTCAGATCGTTCTATTATTGCAGAACCTAAGCATTTTGCTGTGCATAGTTATCCGCAGGCAGGAGGTAATTCATCACCTGTAATTGTAGGTGAGCGCACAGCGCGGGAAGATTTTTTGCCAACGTTTGAAAAGGTTTATAAGCAAGGAGGTGCTCTTGGAGCTATGTGTGCTTATTCAGAATTAGATGGAATACCTTGTGCAGCTAATCATTGGTTATTGACTGAAGTGTTGAGGAAAGAGTGGAATTTTAAAGGTATTGTAGTTTCAGACTTAGGAGCAATTAAATATATTCAAACCACACATTATGTTGCAGATTCTCCCAAAGAAAGTATCCGTCAGGCAGTTTCTGCAGGTGTAGATATGCATTTCTACGATTTTTCAAATGAGTTCTGGCAGGAAACTATTGCAGAACTTGTTAAGGAAGGCGCATTATCGATGGAAGATATAGATCGTGCAGCAGGTGGTGTGTTAAGGCTTAAATTTTTATTAGGATTATTTGATAACCCTTATACTGAAAAAGGGTTAATTGAAGCACGCTTCCATTCAAAGGAAAATCAGGAAGTTGCTTTGGAAGCAGGAAGAAAATCTATTAGTTTATTAAAAAATCAAGGCAACTTATTGCCATTGAGTAAGGATTTAAAAACGATTGCGGTTATTGGTCCTAATGCTGATGCATCGAGATTGGGAGGGTATTCAGTAAAGAATAAAGTGGCGACTACGGTATTGGAAGGTATTAAATCTGTAATTGGAAAAAACACCGAAGTACTTTATGAAGAAGGGGTGCCGCTTATCGTTAAAGGACAAATCATTCCATCAAAATATTTATTCACTCCTGATGGTAAACAAAATGGATTAAAAGGAGAGTATTTTAATAACAGAAAAGCAGAAGGAGAGCCGGTATTGACTCGCATTGATAATGAATTACAATTCGATTGGCCATGGAATCCGGGAGAAGGGGTTAATGATGATGATTTTTCAATTCGTTGGACAGGGTACATTCAATCCGATACTTCTTTTGATGGTTGGATTGGTTTAAGTTCAGACGATGGTATTCGCATGTGGATTGATGATCAGTTAGTCATTGATAACTGGACCAAGGGAGCTACAAGCATTGTAACAACACCTAAAAATATTGAAGCCGGTAAAAAGTACAAGGTTCGTATAGAAATGTGGGAAGGTGGCTGGGGAGCCAGAGCTCATTTACGCTGGAATTTGGAAAAAATAAATCTGCAGCCAGCCGTTGATATCGCCAAACAAGCCGATGTAGCTATTGTTGTTTTAGGTGAATCAAGAGAATTGGTTGAAGAAAATCGCGATGTTGCTACTTTAGATTTACACGGTATGCAGCAAGAATTAATTGAAGCGATTCAAAAAACAGGAACGCCTGTAGTTTGTGTTCTTTTAAATGGACGCCCGCTTTCAATAAATTGGATTAATGAAAATGTGCCAGCTATTTTAGAAGCTTGGTTTCCTGGAGAAGCAGGAGGTAGAGCTGTGGCTGATGTATTATTTGGTGATTACAATCCGGGAGGAAGGTTGCCGATTTCATTTCCTAAATCTGTAGGTCAGTTGCCAATATATTACAATCAAAAACCTTCAGCGATTCATAGATATGTTAGCGAAAGTGAAAATCCGTTATACACTTTTGGTTATGGGTTGAGTTATACAACTTTTGAGTATTCAAACTTAAAGTTGAGTTCAGATAAAATAGATGTTGATGGTAACATAACTGTATCGGTAGATGTTAAAAATACAGGAGATTATGACGGTGATGAAGTTGTACAGCTATATATTAATGATGTTTACAGTAGTGTGACCACACCTCATAAGACATTAAAAGGGTTTAAAAGAGTTTTTATAAAGCAAGGAGAAACCAAACATTTGGAATTTGAATTAACTTCAGATGAATTGGCTATTTGGAATCGAGATATGAAACGTGTTGTCGAGCCGGGAGCATTTGAAGTTATGGTTGGAGGAAATTCAAAAGATGTTTTAAAGGTTAAGTTTAACGTGGTAGAATAAAATAAGTGCCAAAAAAACTCGAAACAATTTTCGAGTTTTTTTGGCTTGTGTGCGCACGAGAAGACTCGAACTTCCACATTCTAAGCGAATACCAGCCCCTCAAGCTGGCGCGTCTACCAATTCCGCCACGTGCGCTAAATGTATAAACAAAACCGAATATAGAACTCGATGTGTCTGTGAGAAAAACTAAGATGAGTATTAGTTTTTTCTGTTTATTTTTACTCACAAAGTGACTAAAAATAAAAAAAGTTAAGCATATGCTTAACTTTTTTTGTGACCAGACTGGGGCTCGAACCCAGGACCCTAACATTAAAAGTGTTATGCTCTACCAACTGAGCTATCTAGTCTTGCTTAAACACTGAAAGTTAGTGTTTGCGGGTGCAAATATAAAACCTATTTTTAAAAAAACAAGGAGATTTTAGAAGAAATTTTTGTTTTTTTGCACATCGAAAACTTAAGTTTTTAATAATCAATTTATAACCTAATCAATGATTTTAATTTTAGTTGGATATATGGCTTCTGGAAAGTCCACTATAGGTAGGATTTTAGCCGAAAAATTAAACTACGACTTTTTAGATTTAGACGATTACATTGAAGAACAGGAACAAAATTCAATAAAAACTATATTTCAAATTAAGGGAGAAATCTATTTTAGAAAGGTTGAAACTAAATATTTAAGGGAACTTTTAGATAGTGAATCCAATTTGATTTTATCCCTTGGGGGTGGTACTCCGTGTTATAGTAATAATATGGATCTTATTTTAAAAGCCGATAATGTGAAAAGTGTTTATTTAAAAGCTTCCATTCCAACCTTGGTAAACCGTTTAAAAGGAGAAAAGGGAAAACGCCCTTTAGTGGCTCATATAGAAACTGATGAGGAGTTAACTGAATTTATTGGAAAACATTTGTTCGAGCGTTCACCATTTTACAGTCAGGCGAATATTGTGTTGCCAACCGATAATAAAACGACTTCTGAAATAATAGAAGAACTAAATTTGAAGCTACTCTAAAGTAGCTTCAAATTGATTGCCTTCCAATACCACATTAACATGCTCGTGTAATGAAGTAGACAAAGAAATACCTTTAAAATCTGCTTTTACAGGATATTTTTTATGGTTTCTATTTATTAAAACAGCGGTTTTAAAACGCTTAAGCGGAACATCTAAAAAGTGTTTTACACCATAAATTAAAGTGGTGCCTGAGTTTAAAACATCATCAACAAGTACTAAAGATTTGTTTTCATATTCTTCAGTACTTAAAGATGTTTTTATATTATTTTGAGGTTGTTTTTTATCGATACTAACTTTGCATAAAATCACATTAATATCTGAAATATCCTCTAAGATGGCTTTTAACTTTTCTGCAAAAATATACCCATTACGATCGATTCCGGCTAAAATAACTTCGGTTTCATAAACGTTGCTTTCATAAATTTGAAATGCAATACGTCTTATTTTATGATTGATTTCGTCGTGGTTTAATATCACGTTGTTTGTAACGTCCATAATCAATTGGGATTAAATGAGAGGGTAAAATTACTCATTTTCGTTTGTAAAATCATCAATATCGCGTCTATCTTTTTTTGTAGGTCGTCCAACACCTTTTTTTCTGTAATAGTCTTTGGCGAATTTTAATAATTCCTGAGCTTCAAATTGCTCTTTAGGTGTAATATCTGTTCTGTAAATGTCCACCAGTTTAGCACCAACCCGACTTTCAGGAATGTCGTTGACTTTTAATTTATAGTTTATCTGGTCTTTTCTTAATTCAATAACATCTGTTGCATAAACCTCCCTGCTGGGTTTTACAACATCGCCATTTACCTTAACCTGGCCTTTTTTACAAGCCGTTGTGGCAATGCTTCGTGTTTTGTAATATCTCACACACCATAAGTACTTATCAATTCGCATATATTAATTCTAAAAACTACGTTAACCATGTACACAAGATTATATTAAAATTGTATCTTGCGTGCTCAAAAATAAAGAATATTAAGACATTGGTATAATAAAAAGCAATGCTTTTAATTTATAATAAGCCGATGCTTAAGATACCCAAAGAAATAAAAAATATCGTTGCATGAAATTTAAAAATTTAAGTTTGCTGGCCTTGTGTTTGGCTATTGGTTTTGTGTCTTGTAAAAAAGATGATGAATCTGAAGTTACCGTAGTACCTCCTAGAGATCGCACAGAACAACAGGCAGCAGACATGGATTCTTTACAGAAGTATTTACAAAGTCATTATTATAACAAAGCCGAAATTGAGGCTGCTCTACCAAATATAGGTATTAATGATATTAAAATTTTAGAGCTAACAGGAGATGAGACGGTGCCTGATGGTTACGAGTTATTAGAAACTGCTGTTGGAGCTCCAATAGATACTACTTACGCCGATACAGAATACCAGTATTACGTACTTAAAATAAATCAAGGTGGAGGGTATAATTCTCCAACTGTGGCTGATGATATTCAAATTTTATATGAAGGGTTTACTTTAGGAGATGTTGTTTTTGATAGTAAATATTATCCGGATAGTAATCCTCTGGATTTAACAAGTTTAATTCCGGGATGGCGTTTTGTGATTCCTAAGTACAACGTTTCAGAAAGTTTTGCCGATAATGGTGACGGTACTGTAAGTTTTAGTAATTCTGGAGTAGGTGTTATGTTTTTACCATCAGGATTAGCCTATTTCTCAAGCGCTACTGGTAGTATAGCAGCTTATTCGCCTTTAGTGTTTAAATTTGAGTTGTTACAAATGGGACAAAATGACCATGATGGAGATGGTGTGCCAACATATTTAGAAGGTCTTACTGTGAATACAGATGAAGATACCTATGCCGATGCCTATGGGTATTTATATCCGCGTTATGATTATATAGATACTGATGAT
Source organism: Aestuariibaculum lutulentum (assembly GCF_032926325.1). NCBI lineage: Bacteria > Pseudomonadati > Bacteroidota > Flavobacteriia > Flavobacteriales > Flavobacteriaceae > Aestuariibaculum > Aestuariibaculum lutulentum. The sequence goes on along the minus strand of NZ_CP136709.1, from coordinate 49,080 downwards.
GATGGAGACGGTGTGCTAACGAAAAACGAAATTACAGTAAGAACAGTTAAAGGAGCTTCTGTTGAAGTCGTTAAATCTGAACCATTAGATGCTGATGAAGTGTTACTAAATTACATAGCAAAAAATAGTGAAGGGGAATTTGTAGGAACCGTAATTAAACTTTACGATACAAACGCTAATGAGATTCCTGATTATTTAGAATCGGATATTAAAATAAATTATAGCCTATAATTGTAGTAGATAAAATAAAAAAAAGCCTCGCATTTGCGGGGCTTTTTTGTTGCTGTCAAACAGATTATATTAATAAAGATAAACTTAAAATTAACTGGTCTGGTCTGGTGTCAATTCTATTGGTGCTAATGCCATTATTGTCTAAGAAAGTGGCTTCGTTTTCGCTAAATCCTCTTTCATAACGTAAGTCAAGCCCAACTTTTTTGAAGTTAACTCCAATACCAAAGTTCAATCCAACCGTTAAATCGTTGTCTACATCGTTAATGGTAATGTTTTCAAATTCAGTGTCTAAAATATACTGAAATGCTGGTCCGGCAAATACGTTTAAAGGGCCAATAACTTTTACACCAACCAATAAAGGCACATCTAGTTTCTGCATTTTAAAACTATCGTCATTATAATCACTTTTAGTGCTGGTATAAACAACTTCAGGTTTAAAGAAAATTTGATTTCCAACTTTACCAAATAAACCAATATGGAGTCCTACATTTCTATCAGGATGTTCATAGTTGTTGCTAATCGATTCAAAATAATCACCGTTAGCGTTGTAGTTTAATCCACCTTTAATACCAAATCCGGGAATAGATTGCGCAAAGGCAGTAATGGACATTGAAGTTAACAGTAATAAAAAAAACAGGCTCTTTTTCATAAATAGTTTTTTTAGGGATTCGTAATTTAATTAAAAACGATATTATATGTTTTATAGTATCATTCTCTATCAATATACGAGCCAAAAGTGCTTAAAAGTTCAAAATCTTTAAAATTAACAGAGAACAGAAAATCATAAAAGCAAGTGAAAAGTACAATGTAAAACTAAAAAAATATGTAGGTTTGCCGTTGGAAGAATAATTAGGTATATGCAATTTGAATTAAAAGCAAAAGATCCGCAAAGTCAGGCAAGAGCGGGAAAAATAACAACCGATCACGGGGTAATTGAAACTCCTATTTTTATGCCTGTAGGTACGGTAGCATCAGTAAAAGGGGTGCATCAGCGAGAGTTAAAAAATGATATCAACCCGGATATTATTTTGGGGAATACGTATCATTTATATTTGCGTCCGCAAACGCCTATTTTAGAAAAAGCAGGCGGATTGCATAAGTTCATGAACTGGGATCGTAATATTTTAACCGACTCTGGCGGATACCAGGTGTACTCATTATCTTCTAACCGAAAAATTAAGGAAGAAGGAGTTAAGTTTAAATCGCATATAGACGGTAGTTATCATACATTCACTCCAGAAAATGTTATGGAAATTCAACGTACCATTGGTGCCGATATTATCATGGCTTTCGATGAATGTACGCCGTATCCTTGTGATTATAACTATGCAAAACGCTCTATGCATATGACACACCGTTGGCTGGATCGTTGCATTAATCATTTAGAAAAAACGCCATTAAAATATGGTTACGATCAGGCCTTTTTTCCAATTGTTCAAGGAAGTACTTATAAAGATTTAAGACGCCAGTCGGCTGAATACATTGCCAATGCAGGAGCTGTGGGTAATGCTATTGGAGGACTTTCGGTAGGAGAGCCAGCAGAAGAAATGTATGCCATGACCGAAGTGGTTACCGAAATTCTTCCGGAAGACAAACCACGTTATTTAATGGGAGTTGGTACGCCAATCAATATTTTGGAAAATATTGCGTTAGGTATAGATATGTTCGACTGCGTGATGCCAACACGTAATGCAAGAAATGGTATGTTATTTACGGCACATGGAACCATAAATATTAAAAATAAAAAGTGGGAAGCCGATTTTTCACCAATCGATGAGATGGGCATCACTTTTGTTGATACCGAATATTCTAAAGCGTATTTACGTCATTTGTTTTCGGTTAACGAATATTTGGGAAAACAAATTGCAACAATCCATAATTTAGGATTTTATTTATGGTTGGTTCGCGAGGCAAGAAAACATATATTAGCAGGAGATTTTAGAACTTGGAAAGACCAAATGGTAAAACAAATGGATAAACGTTTGTAATTAAAAAGGAATTCTAAACATACTAAAGCCCCAAATAAAGACTTAATAAGTTAAGCGTGTGAAAATATTAGATTGGTACATTTTAAAACGTTATTTGTTTACATTTTTTATGATGCTTTTGCTGTTTATACCTATTGGTATAACGGTGCATTTAGCTGAAAAAATTGGAAAAATTTTAGAAAATGAAGTGCCTATCGGAGAAGTGCTTTTATACTTTTTAGATTTTACCATCTATTTTGCCCACTTACTTTTTCCTTTGTTTTTATTCTTGTCTGTAATTTGGTTTACTTCCAAGTTGGCGAATAACACCGAGGTGATTGCTTTTTTAAGTTCCGGAGTGTCTTTTTACAGGTTTTTACGCCCGTATATGATTGGGGCAACTATAGTTGGTATTCTGTCTATAGTATTAGGTTTGTATTTAGCACCTAAGGCTAGTCAAGGATTTAATGACTTTTCATATAAATACTTTAAGAAAGGTAAGAGTGCCTATGAAGGAGCTAATGTAGATTTGTTTAGACAAATCAACGATAACGAAATTATCTACGTTAGTAGTTTCGATGTTAAAAACAAAAATGGAAGCAATTTCACCTTAGAGCATTTTGAAAACAATAAGTTGACCTATAAAATTAGTGCTAATAGTATTCGATATATTGAAGAGGATACCACTTACAGATTAGTGAATTACGTTAAACGTACTATTGGTGAAAACAACGATATTCTTGAAGAAATAGAAAGAAAAAAGGATACCTTATTTCCATTTAAAGTAGATGATTTAACACCTGAAATTTATGCAGCCGAGGTAAAGCCCTATGGCGAATTAAAACGATTTATAGCAAAAGAAGAGGCCAGAGGGTCTTCTAATGTCGGGCGTTTTAAACTTGTATTGTATAAAAAATGGAGTTTACCAGTATCTGTGTTTATATTAACTATTATAGCAGTGGCTGTGTCTTCTATGAAACGCCGAGGAGGAATGGGAGTTAATCTGGCAATTGGTATTTGTATTGCTATGGTTTTTGTCTTTTTCGATAAGATTTTCGGAGTTATGGCAGAGCAGTCCGATTTCTCACCAATAGTCGCGGCGTGGTTTCCTAATGTGGTGTTTGGCGTGTTGTCTATTTTCCTTTTGCAAAAGGCAAAACGTTAAAGACTTTTAGTTATTTGAACATAATAATTCATGCTTAAGTACTAAAACTTTCGTAGTTTCTTAGATAATCATTAATTTTGCAGTGTAATTAACAAGAACCAATAATTCATGTTTTTTCTTAGTTTAAAATGAAAAAATATGTAGGTTTGTAGGCTAAAATAAATAAACAGCCATAATAAAAAATTCTTATGGAATATTTAGAATTTGAACTCCCTATAAAAGAATTAGAAGAGCAACTTCAAAAATGTAGAATCATTGGAGAAGAAAGCGAAGTAGATGTTACAGAAACCTGTAAGAACATCGAAAGTAAATTAAAGGAAACTCAAAAAGACATCTATAAAAACTTAACACCATGGCAGCGTGTTCAGTTATCACGTCACCCAAACAGACCATATACTTTAGATTATATTAGAGCTATTTGTGGAGATACATTTTTAGAACTTCATGGAGACAGAAGCTTTAAAGATGATAAAGCGATGATTGGTGGTTTAGGTAAAATTGGTGATCAAAGTTTTATGTTCATTGGTCAGCAAAAAGGTTATAATACCAAAACCCGTCAATATAGAAATTTCGGTATGGCTAATCCTGAGGGTTACCGTAAAGCACTTCGTTTAATGAAGTCTGCTGAAAAATTCGGAATTCCTGTTGTTACGTTATTAGATACACCTGGTGCTTATCCTGGTTTAGAAGCAGAAGAGCGTGGGCAAGGAGAAGCGATTGCCAGAAACATTTTAGAAATGACTCGCTTAAAAGTGCCAGTAATTACTATTGTAATTGGTGAAGGTGCTTCAGGTGGAGCATTAGGTATTGGTGTTGGAGACGTTGTTTTAATGTTAGAGAACACTTGGTATTCTGTAATTTCTCCTGAGTCTTGTTCATCAATCTTATGGCATAGCTGGGAATATAAAGAACAAGCAGCTGAAGCTTTAAAATTAACAGCTAGCGATATGAAAAAATTAAAGCTGGTTGATGAAATTATCAAGGAACCTCTAGGAGGTGCTCACAGAGATAGAGAAAAGACTTTTACAACTGTTAGTAATACTATCGTTAAGTTTTATGAAGAGCTTAAAAACTTATCACCAGATGAATTAGTTTCTAAGCGTATGGATAAATATTCTAACATGGGTGTATTCAAAGATTAAACCTTGTAGAGCCTACATAAATAAAAATCTGAAGTGTTAAACTTCAGATTTTTTTTGTGGTTATTGACAATTTTTGTAAGTTATTAACAGTTAGATTGTTAACTATTGGTTAATAATCAGAATCGATTTTCTGTCCGATAAAAGATTCATTTTAGTTACATTCGTAGACATGAAACAACCCGACCAAATTAAAGGATATAGAGTAGACAAGAGCACCCTAATCAACCTTGAAAAAGGAAAGATACCTCCTCAAGCTATTGATTTAGAGGAAGTTGTGTTAGGTGCAATGATGATTGATAAAAAAGGGGTTGATGAAGTAATTGATATTTTGAGTTCTGAAGCTTTCTACAAAGAATCGCATCAACATATCTTTTCGGCTATCTTTCAGCTATTTGAAAATAGTGAACCTATCGACTTATTAACCGTTTCGACGCAGTTAAAGAAAAACGGAAAGTTAGAACAGGCCGGTGGAGATTTCTATTTAATTTCTTTAACTCAAAAAGTGTCTTCTTCGGCGCATATTGAGTTTCACGCACGTATTATTTTACAGAAATTTATTCAGCGTAGTCTAATTAAAATTTCAAACGAAATTATTGAAGACTCTTACGATGAAACGAAGGACGTTTTCGATTTGTTAGATAATGCTGAGGCTAAATTATACGAGGTTACTCAAGGAAATATTAAAAAATCGAGTGAATCTGCTCAGGATTTAGTAATTCAGGCGAAGAAGAAAATCGAAGAGATTTCTAATAAGGAAGGTTTGAGTGGTATTCCTACAGGATTTACCAAACTTGATAAATTAACTTCAGGTTGGCAACCATCCGATTTAATTATCGTTGCGGCACGTCCGGGTATGGGTAAAACAGCGTTAACCCTATCTATGGCTCGAAATATTGCTGTCGACCAGAATATTCCTGTAGCCTTTTTCTCATTAGAGATGGCATCGGTACAGTTAATCACCCGTCTTATTTCTAGTGAAACAGGATTATCTTCTGAAAAATTAAGAACCGGTAAGTTAGAAAAGCACGAGTGGGAGCAATTAAACGTAAAAGTAAAAGACCTAGAAAAAGCACCGCTTTATATTGATGATACACCATCCTTATCGATTTTCGATTTAAGAGCTAAGGCGCGTCGTTTATCATCACAACATGGTATTAAGTTGATTATGATTGATTACTTGCAGTTAATGACGGGAGGAAGCGCCCATGCTGGTAACCGTGAGCAGGAGATTTCCATGATTTCCCGAAACTTAAAAGCTTTGGCAAAGGAATTAATGGTACCGGTAATTGCACTGTCGCAGTTATCGCGTGCGGTTGAAACACGTGGAGGCAGTAAACGACCGTTACTTTCAGATTTACGTGAATCTGGAGCGATTGAGCAGGATGCCGATATTGTAAGTTTCATTTATCGTCCGGAATATTATAAAATTGATGAGTGGGATGATGAAGAGCGCTCTCCAACCGAAGGTCAGGCCGAGTTTATTATCGCAAAACACCGTAATGGTGGGTTGGAAAACATCCGATTGAAATTCTTAGGACACTTAGGTAAGTTCGACAACTTAGATGATTTTGATTCACCGTTCGAGTTCCATTCAAAAATGAATGATGGAGGAGGAGAAGATCCTTTTAGCTCTAATAACTTTACAGCAAGTCCAGATCAGGCTTTTGGTAGTTCATTTAACGATGATAACGACGACGAAGTACCGTTTTAACATCTAATCTTTTAGTTAAAACAAGTGTTCCAATAATATTTTAAGTATCTTTAAGTTTGAATAAATCGAAGATAAATGCGCAACATTGACTGTGTGTATTTATCTTCGAATTTAAATTTTAACTGACTTTTGAAGAAGATACTATTTGCACTCCTTTTTATTTGTATGGGTTTAAAAACCTATGCATCCTATATTCTTATTCCAATGGATTCTGAAGGCCAGAAAAATCATTTAAAGGCTTACGGATTAACCTATTGGATTCTTTCTAAAGAACAAAAAGTAAAATGGTTACTTAATTATCGTGGTGGTTCTTTTTTATTGCCCGATACAGAAGCTATTCAACGTGAATGCCAGATTCGAGGGATTTCTTTTGAAATTTTATCCGACGCTAAAACTGAAAGTATTCTGGAGGAAATTAGTAGCCCTAGTCAGAATATGGAAGCGGTGGTTTTAGAAAAAGCTCCCAAAGTAGCGGTTTACACACCAAAGGGTAAATTACCTTGGGATGATGCGGTAACCATGGTATTGCAATATGCCGAGATTCCCTATGAAACCATTTATGATGAAGAAGTATTGAATGATGGACTTTTAATGTTTGATTGGCTACACTTGCATCATGAAGATTTTACGGGTCAATATGGGAAATTCTATGGCGCTTATAAAGCGGCTTCGTGGTATATTGAAGAAAAGAAGGAAGCAGAAGCTTTAGCTGAAAAATTGGGATTTAATAAAGTTTCAGATGAAAAACTTGCCGTAGCTTTAAAGATTAGAGATTATGTTATTGGCGGAGGATTTATGTTTGCCATGTGCAGCGCAACAGATAGTTTTGATATTGCTTTAGCGGCGGAAGGTATTGATATTTGTGAGCCAATGTTCGATGGCGATGCCAGCGATCCGGCTTATCAGAATAAAATAGATTATTCTAGAACCTTTGCCTTTACAGATTTTACTTTAGAGCGTAATCCGAATGTGTATGAGTTCTCGTCAATTGATATGACTAGAAAACGTGTGATTCATAAATCTACCGATTACTTTTCTTTAATGGAATTTTCAGCAAAATGGGACCCCATTCCAACCATGTTATGTCAAAATCATACAGTATTGGTTAAAGGTTTTATGGGACAAACCACTTCATTTACTCGAGATGAAATAAAATCTAATGTTTTGGTTATGGGTGAAACGAAGAGCAATGGAGAAGCCAAATACATTCACGGAATAAAAGGAAAAGGGTTTTTTACCTTCTATGGAGGGCACGATCCGGAAGATTATCAGCACCGGGTAGGTGATGCAAAGACTGAACTGGATTTACATCCTAATTCGCCAGGCTACAGATTAATCTTAAATAATATTTTATTTCCTGCAGCCCGTAAGAAAAAGCAAAAAACCTAATTATATGGATTTCTGGTTGGTTATTTTGGTTAGCCTGGTTGGACTTTGCTTTCTAATATTTAATACTTTGACATTTTTTATTAATAGAAATAATATACCCGATATATCTAAGCTATTTGTTTGGTATTTGGTTGTGCTTTCTTTAGTTGAAATTAGTTGTAATTTAATTGGTGTTATAAAACCAAATGCTAATTTTTTTGTGTCCCATTTTTATTTTGGATTTCAATTCATCTTTTTGTCGTTGTTGTATTATAAATTACTTCAACATAGATTTATCAAGATACTAATCCTAATAATAGGTATAATTCAAATGCTTTATATTACGAGTATATATATGGGAGATATTAAGCTTTTTTGGAATTTCAACACTTATGAAATTGTTTCTACTTCTACTATTTTAATGGTCTATGCCTTATATTTTATATTCAGTAATTTTGAAATAGAGCATCATTATTTTAATTTCTCCATTGGATTAATACTTTATTTATGTTGCAGTATTACCATATTTTTGTCAGACAATTTAGATTTGGTTTTATTAGAAAAGCCATTTATAGATATCTGGATTTTTAATTCCTTATTCTATATCCTTTTTCAATATTTTATTTTTAGGGAATTCAGGTTTTTTAAGCGAAACCCTATTCTTCATAAATAATGACACGCTCAAAAGTGTAGATGTAACCATCGGCAGCTTCGCCATTCATTGTTATATTCTGATCGATAACCATTTCGTTTTCGCTATTGTCAATAATGAGGTTTCCAAATTCGGTGTCATTTATAAAAAGAAATTGATTTAAATCCTGATTAGTGACACTAAAACTGTAAATACCACTATCAAAACCATCTTCAATTGTATCGTTTTCGTTGGAATTGGTAATGGTTAGTGAGCCATATTCTTCGTCGAATTCCCAAACAATCTCATTTAATTCAAAATTATTATCTACTCCAGAAAGTCCGCCAAATACGTTCGTTAAATGCCATTCGACTGCTATAATTTCAGGCAAATTCGAATCTGAATTTGAGTCACTGTTTAAACTACAACTAGATAGTGTTAAGATTGCTAATAGGAAGGTGTAAATGTAATGTTTCATGTTTCTTTTTCATTTTATATACTAGATGTTGTTTAACGTATTTGGTTGCGTCTTTATGATTAAAAAGTGCCTTTTTTTTGAAATTAAACTTTAATTTAGAGCTTTATTTAATGATTAGCAGATGAAAGTTTTTCAAAAGGAAATACGTTTAAAATCTTATCCTCGTGGATTTCATTTAATAACAGATACTGTTTTAGATGCAATTCCAGAAATAAATGAGATTAAGGGAGGGCAGCTTCAGGTTTTTATAAAACATACGTCTGCCAGTTTAACGATTAATGAAAATGCCGATTATACGGTAAGAGGTGATTTTGAAAGACATTTTAATGTCATGGTTCCGGAAAATGCACCTTACTATAAACATACCTACGAAGGGGCTGATGATATGCCTGCCCATATTAAAGCATCCCTGTTAGGAGCGTCTGTACAAATACCGTTAACTAATGGGAAATTAAATTTAGGTATATGGCAGGGAATTTATTTATGTGAACACAGAGATTATGGTGGTGAGCGCCGATTGGTAATTACAGCCTTTGGGATATAAAAAAATCCGATTCGTAAGAATCGGATTTTTATTAAGCGAATTAATATGTTTTACAATAGGCGGAACGCCTTATTTTACTTTCTCTATTACAGCTTTAAAAGCCTCTGGGTTATTCATAGCTAAATCTGCTAAAACCTTACGGTTTAATTCGATTTCATTAGCTTTTAATTTCCCCATAAATTGAGAATAAGATAAACCATGTAAACGGGCTCCAGCGTTAATACGCGTAATCCATAATGCACGGAATGTTCTCTTTTTATTTCTACGGTCTCTGTACGAGTATTGCATCGCTTTATCAACCGCGTTTTTAGCTACTGTCCAAACGTTTTTACGACGTCCGAAGTAACCTTTAGCTTGTTTTAGAACCTTTTTTCTTCTGGCTCTTTTTGCTACAGAATTTACTGATCTTGGCATAATTTTAAATGTTTTTTTGTAGTAGGCGGCAGAAATACTCTACTCTTTTATTTTTGCCTAACTCCAGGGTTTATAATTTATTTAATAACCGGTTAAAACCGTATTACTTTAAACGTAACATTGTTTTAACATTGTTCTCATCCGCTTTATCTACTAAAGTGTCATGAGTTAAAGCTAACTTACGCTTTTTAGACTTCTTAGTTAAGATGTGACTTTTAAAAGCGTGTTTTCTTTTAATCTTACCAGTACCAGTTAACTTGAAACGTTTTTTGGCACTAGATTTAGTTTTCATTTTAGGCATCTTCTTTTCCTAGGTTTTAATTATTTCGCTTAATTATTTTAGAACTAAAATTGCTTTTAGTGTCTTTTTATATCAATGTTATTGTCCTAATTATTTTTTAGGAGCAATAAACATGGTCATACGTTTACCTTCTAATTTAGGCATTTGTTCTACCTTACCAAATTCTTCAAGGTCTTGCGCTAAACGAAGCAATAAAATTTGACCTTGCTCTTTGAAGATGATAGAACGTCCTTTAAAGAATACAAAAGCTTTTAACTTAGCGCCTTCTTTTAAGAACTTTTCCGCATGCTTTCTTTTAAACTCGTAATCATGATCGTCTGTTTGCGGACCAAAACGAATTTCTTTGATAACTACCTTAGTAGCCTTAGCTTTAATAGCTTTATCACGTTTTTTTTGCTCGTAAAGGAACTTTTTATAGTCCATGACTTTACAAACAGGAGGGTCTGCATTTGGAGAAATCTCTACTAAATCGAACTCTTGTTCTTCCGCTATTTTTAAAGCGTCTCTGGTAGAGTAAATTCCAACTTCAACGTTTTCACCAACAAGGCGAACGTTAGGCACGGTAATTCTAGAGTTAATTCTGTGTTTTTCCTCTTGAGCAACCCTTGGCTTGGGCTGTGATTTTTTTCTAATTGCTATGGCTCTTAAATTTTTAGTTAAACTTTGTTTTAAAATGGTTTTAGCGTTTTGCTAATCTCATCATTTATTATTTTAGAGAAGTCTTCTACTGAAATCATCCCTAAATCTGATCCACCATGCTGACGCACAGTGATTTTGTTTTCTTTCTCTTCTTGCTCCCCAATAATAATCATATACGGGTGTTTTTGCATTTCGGCTTCCCGAATCTTTTTCCCGATAGTTTCATTCCTGTGGTCTACAAGGGCGCGAATTTCGTTATTTTCTAGCAAATTTAAAACTTTTTCGGCGTATTTTTCATATTTCTCGCTAATTGACAGGATAATAGCCTGAGTTGGCATTAACCATAGCGGGAAATTTCCAGCCGTATGTTCTAGTAAAATCGCGATAAAACGCTCCATACTACCAAAAGGGGCACGGTGAATCATGACCGGACGGTGTAATTCATTATCACTGCCTTTATAGGTTAAGTTGAAACGCTCAGGTAAGTTGTAATCTACCTGAATTGTTCCTAACTGCCATTGGCGACCAAGGGCATCTTTTACCATAAAGTCAAGCTTAGGTCCGTAGAAGGCAGCTTCACCGGTTTCGATAACGTAGTTAAGACTTTTGTCTTGGGCAGCGTTAATAATAGCTTGTTCTGCTTTTTCCCAGTTTTCAACACTACCTATGTATTTGTCGGGATTTTCAGGATCCCTTACAGATACTTGTGCAGTAAAGTTTTCAAAACCTAACGATCCGAATACATAAAGTACTAAGTCGATAACATTTTTAAACTCGGCGTCTAACTGGTCTGGCGTACAGAATAAGTGAGCATCATCCTGAGTAAATCCACGAACACGTGTTAAACCATGTAATTCTCCACTTTGTTCGTAACGATATACTGTACCGAATTCTGCATAACGTTTCGGTAAATCTTTATAAGACCACTGGCTGTTGTTGTAAATCTCACAGTGGTGAGGACAGTTCATTGGTTTTAATAAAAATTCTTC